>JBBQHB010000044.1:0-41577 GCA_038323575.1 Bacteroidales bacterium
TTTTGAAGTTTCCATTTCTCTATTTTTTAATTCTTTTTAAAATCTCTTTTGCCTTTTCAATGTCTTTCTGTTGAGTTGATTTATCTCCACCAATGAGTAGAATAATGATTTTACCGTCTGATTCTTTAAAATATACTCTGTAACCTTTAGCGTAGTCAATCTTTAATTCTCGAATCCCATTTCCAACAGGTTCACAGTCTCCGAAGTGTTCCTCATTCTCAATCTTTTGAATGCGAAACAATATTTTGGCTATGGCTCTTAAATCTTTTAGTTTTCTCAGCCATTTGTCAAATTCGTCTGTTTTCTCAATAATGAACATTTATTCCACTGTATTCATTTGGATACAAACTTAAGCAATCTTTTCTATTCATGAAAGGTTTAATTCAAAATTCTCCAGAAAAATTCAAGACTTCTAAAATGCTCTGGATGTGTTTCTTAAAATGCACCACAACTCGTTAATATTATCCATAGCACATATCCACCCGAAATCTGTTGGATTCATGCACCTTTTTAGCTCAAAAGTGTAAAATCAATTGTACCTGTGAAATTTCATTTTAGTTTCGGGTTTCTGTTTCAGATTAGCCAAATTTATGGTTTATAACTGATTAAAGCCAATAAACACCAAGAATCATGATATGTTATTCAACACTTGGCTTTTGAATAATACTCCGGAGGGGTATTTTCTGATTATTGAATCTGACTATTTTGTTTGTTTGGCACGGTTCACAGAACCGCGCCAGCGAAGGTACCTCACTTCAACACAATCGCCTTCACAATCACCCTGCCGGCATGTTCGTTGAACGCCCGGATAATGTCGTTGCGCATCATGAAAAGCTCGTTGCGGACGATCGAGGAACTCAGGAATACGTACAAAGTCTCATTTTGGATGTAGATGTTGGAGGTGGCTCGGGCAATTGATTTCCCGATAATTGACTCCCAGGAAGTGACGGCATCTACTTCTGCCAGCTTCTTGTCGTACTTCGACTCTTTCAGGAAGCTTTTGATGGCGCTTCCCAGCGAATGGATCTCACTTCTTCTCATCTTTTGTCGATTATATCATTGATCATCCCTTTGTCCACCACAAATATCCGGAAATCTTCGCCGCCTGCCTGCTTTAGTATCCCGTCGAGGTGTTCACGGTTGGTGTCGGTGATGAAAATCTGTCCGAAATGGTCGTCAGATACCAGCTTGACGATCTGCTCCACCCTACCGCTGTCTAGTTTGTCGAAGATATCATCCAGCAACAGGATAGGTTTGATGCTGTTCAATGACCGGATAAAATCAAACTGTGCGAATTTAAGGGCGATCAGGTAAGTTTTGTTCTGTCCCTGTGAACCCAGCCGTTTGATAGGATATCCGCCCAGTTTCAGCTCCAGGTCATCTTTGTGGATACCGGTCGTGGTAAACTGCAGCATCCGGTCTTTGACAAATGATTCAGCCAGAAGAACGTCAAACTCCCGGTCATTCAGTTGTGAACCGTATTCAAGTGAAACAACTTCATTACCTCCCGAGATCAGGGTATAATATTTTTGAAATACGGGAAGCAGCTCCTGCAGAAAACCTGTTCTTTTAGCGTGTATTTTTTGCCCCAGATGAACTAACTGATCATCCCAGATCGCGAAAATATCTGGATCAATTTTTGACTGGCCTGCAACTTCTTTCAACAATGTATTCCGCTGCTGCAGCGCCCTGCTGTACCTGACCAGCCATTCGAGGTAAGTCCGGTCGTACTGGGAGATGACGCTGTCCATAAACCTGCGGCGCTCCTCACTCCCGCCCTGGATCAGTACGGAATCAGATGGCGAAATCATCACCAGCGGCAACAATCCGATGTGGTCGGAAAAACGTTCATACTCTTTCTTGTTGCGCCGGATTTTTTTCTTCTGTCCGTTTTTGAATCCGCAATGGATCTCCTCATTGGTGCCGTCAACTTCATATTTGCCCTGCAGGGCAAAGAAGTCTTCTAAATGGCGGACATTCTGTGAATCGGGGTTGTTGAAATAACTTTTGCAGAAGGAGAGGTAATAGATGGCATCCAGCAGATTGGTTTTACCGACGCCGTTGTTGCCGATAAAACAGTTCAGTTTCCTGGAGAAAGAAAGGGTGGCTTCTCCAAAATTCTTGTAGTTCATAACAGAAAGCTCCCTGATAAACATGCCTGACAGATTTTGAACTACAAATCTAAATTTTTAAAGCTTATATTTTTCAATTTGTTGCGTTCGTTTGTTAAAAACGATTATTTTTGCACTCGCATACAAAAAAGCATCCATTTAAGCGAAGTAAAAGTTATGAGCAAAGAGAAGAAGACAAAAGCCGGTGAGAATCTGAAAGAAGTTGAACAAGCATTGACGACGGCAGAATATTTTTTTGAAAAAAATGCGAAGTTGATCTCCATAATTTTTGGAGCGGCCGTTGTTTTAGCCCTTCTGTTGCTTGCAACTCACAGATTCTATACCATTCCCCACGAGGCTAAAGCCAAGGAGCAGATTTTTACTGCTGAACAATATTTTGAAAAAGACTCTTTCAACCTGGCATTGAACGGCGACGGTAACTATCCCGGAGTCCTTGATATTGTCGACAATTATGGCCGTACACCTGCCGGAAACCTGGCCAAATATTATGCCGGTATCTCTTACCTTCATCTCGGTAAATACAAGGAGGCCATTGATTATCTGGAAAGCTTCAAAACCGACGACCTGCTTCTGAAACCCGTTGCCACAGGCGCCATCGGAGACGCATATGCTGAGTTGGGAAACAAGGAAAAAGCGCTCAAATATTATGCTGAAGCTTCAGAAATGAAAGCCAACAACTTTACTACTCCGATCTATCTGCTCAAGCAGGGAAGAATGTATGAAATGATGGGCAACAAGGAAAAAGCGCTTTCCACTTATCAAATGATCAAAGATAAATATGCCGACAGCAACGAAGGTCGTCTGGCCGACAAGTACATCGCCCGCATTAGTGCCGTAAATTAAAAATATTTGCCATGAGCACAAAGCCTCTCCGGTTCGGGGAGGCTTTTTTTTTTGTAAATTTGATCCTTTAAGGATCTAAGATCTACAAAAGATTTCTATTGTTTCACTTTTCATTCATCTGTCATGAAAAATCCAATCCTGGTCCATCTCGCTGCAGGTTTCGAAGAAATTGAAGCAGTGTGCATCATTGATGTTCTCCGGCGTGCACAACTTGAAGTGATCACCGTTTCGGTCACAGGAAATCTCAAGGTTACCGGTGCACATGACATCACTATTCAGGCTGACCAACTGTATGAATCAACAGATTATGCGGATGCAGAGATGATTATTCTTCCTGGAGGAATGCCCGGAACCACCAATCTGCTAAACCACCATGGACTGAAATGCGAATTGATAAAGTTCAATGAAGAAAAGAAACTGATAGGTGCCATTTGTGCAGCCCCGATGGTATTGGGTTCGCTGGGATTCCTGCAGGGAAGAAAAGCGGTTTGTTATCCCGGAGTCGAATCAAAATTAACAGGAGCCACTGTACTTCAGTCTCCGTTTGTCTCAGACGGGCATATTGTAACCGGAAGAGGTGTTGGCACCGCACTGGAGTTTTCACTCGAAATTGTCCGCCGGATGAAAGGAGACCAAACTGCCATGGAACTTCGGTCTGTATTGGTCATTCCTTAGGTTACACAACGAAGTTATGGATGCAAAAACCCTGCAAAATGAGATTGTCTCCTACTATCAGGCCAATGCCGATGAGGCAATCGTGAAAAAATACACCCGTTATTTTAAGGACGGGAAGGAAGGTTATGACCCCTGATAGGGACTAGGGATCATAAGCTGGGCTCAATGCGATTCATTGTGCAACAAAATAGTTCCGTGGTTTTTTTGAAGAAGTAAATGAAGCAGGTTGGCACAACATATCTATTTTTCTGCATATTTTATTAATTTTGCAAAAAAAATCAGATGCTCAACTGGATCAAAAAAAGAAGAATAAGTTTTATTTTTATGTTTCTGGGTGGTTTAAGCGGTTTTCTGTACTGGAAATTTATAGGCTGCACTACCGGAACCTGCCCGATAACATCCAACTGGTATACAATGTTCCCCTACGGATTGATTATGGGATGGCTGGTCGGTGACCTGATAGCTTCTTATACAGCTAAAAAATCTAAGGAATAGCTGCAAGCTTTTAGCTATTCACCTGATTTCCAGAATCAGCATTTTCGTGGTTCCCGGTTCAATTTTGTACCGGTCATCCAGCCGGATCCCGACGATCCAGACAACCTCTTCCCCGTTGGTCAGCAGCCAG
Source organism: Bacteroidales bacterium (assembly GCA_038323575.1). Lineage (GTDB taxonomy): Bacteria > Bacteroidota > Bacteroidia > Bacteroidales > Prolixibacteraceae > CAINVV01. The sequence continues at coordinate 4,276 of JBBQHB010000044.1, forward strand.
ACGTTTTCTTTATCCGGAATGCTGAATTTCTCGTCCACAAAAAAATCACTCAGTTTTTTCATCCCGCTCATTCCCAATGGCTGGAAGTAGTCGCCCTTCTGCCATTTGCGCAGTATCAGCGGAAATTGAAGTTTATCTTTGTCTACCAATGCTGTTTTGGCAGAGGTTTTTAAATTGAGGGAACCTGACCTGTTTTGAAGGGTCATTGTCAGCCTTACAGGAAACTCAAGCCTTGAGCAAGACTCGTCAATGTAATATCTTTTAGAACTAATTTCTTTTTGTTTCTGAATTAAGATAACATCCCGGTCAAGTACGGCACGGTGGGTGTGTGAGAAAAATTGCTTTCCCGGCTGACTGTCAAGTGATTTTAAAATCCCGGCAACTACATCGCTGTTAAAATGATAAGGCTTTAATATTTCGAAAAGATAGGTTGAAACAGGATCAAGCAGTCTGAGTTCCTGGACTGACAGTTCAATCTCACCGGCCGGCTTCCTTCTCACAACCCGCTCTTTAGCCCGTTCTACTGCCTGGCTATAAATCGACCAGGCATCCCGGAGATGGCCTATTGTTTCCTGAAGACCTTCCCTGAACGATGGATTTAGCTCCTCCATCAACGGCAGTACCATATGTCTGATTTTGTTGCGTTGAAAATCTGTCAGCGCGTTGGAACTGTCCTCGCAGAATTCCAGCTGTTTTCCGGATGCATACAATTCAATTTCTTTTCTTGTGGCAAATAAAAGCGGACGGACAACTTTGCCGTTTTCGGCTTTCATTCCAGTTAAGCCGTTGATTCCGGTACCCCTGGCCAGATTAAGAAAAAAAGTCTCAGCCTGGTCATCAAGGTGATGTGCCACCGCAATCCGGTCAAAGTGATGTAAATGCCGGATTTCCTCAAACCAGGCATAGCGCAGGTCCCTTGCGGCCATCTCAACGGAAATTCCGTTTTCAGAGGCATATCCCAGTGTATCAAAGGATTTGCAAAATATAGATTTGCCGTACTTGGTTGCCAACGCCCTGACAAATGCCTCATCCCGTTCAGACTCCGGTCCCCGCAGGTTAAAGTTGCAGTGAGCCACTGCAAAAGCATATCCTGCCTGGTAAAGCATATCAAGGAGTACAACAGAATCCATACCGCCGCTGACACCCACCAGCAGTGTATCGTCTGGGGTGAATAGCTGATGTGATTCGATGTACCTGTTCAGTCGTTCAACCATCCGGTACGTATTTAGGAGACGATAATTATTTATAATTCAGCCACTTTTGAAGCTATTGCCACAATAACACGACAGGCGCTTTCCATGGAACGCGTTGGAATGTATTCGTAAGGCCCGTGAAAATTGTGCCCTCCTGCGAAAATATTTGGACAAGGTAATCCCATGTAGGAAAGTCTCGAGCCGTCAGTTCCACCGCGTACCGGAACAATTTTTGGTTCAATGCCGCAGGACAGCATCGCCTCTTTGGCCAGTTCAACAATAAAAAGCTGAGGATCAATTTTCTCTTTCATGTTGAAGTACTGATCATTGACAGCAATTTCTGCTACAGTTTCACCATAAGCACTGTTCAACCGGTCGACCATCTTAAGCATCTCAGATTTTCTTTCTTCGAATTTCTGACGGTCAAAATCACGGATAATAAACTCCATTTCGGTCCGGTCGACCCGCCCTTCAAATTTTATCAGATGATAGAATCCTTCGTAATGCTCGGTATGTTCCGGCACCTCTCTGCCGGGAAGTTCAGACAGGAACTGATGCGCTACCAGCATCGAATTTCTCATTTTATTTTTGGCGGAACCCGGATGAACATTAATCCCGTGAAAGACGATATGAGCAGAAGCCGCATTGAAGTTTTCATATTGAAGTTCGCCGAGTTCACCCCCGTCTATGGTATAAGCAAAATCGGCGCCGAATTTTGGAACATAGAAATGGTCGGCACCTTTCCCTATCTCTTCATCGGGAGTGAAAGCAATCCGAATCCTGCCATGACTGATCTCAGGATGTTCAAGCAAACATTCCATGGCAGTAACAATCTCAGCCACGCCTGCTTTATCATCGGCTCCCAGCAGGGAGGTACCGTCTGTAACAATCAACCGCTCTCCTTTGTACTTCAGAATTTCAGGGAAACGACGGGGTGAAAGGACAAAGCTTTTCTCTAAGTTCAGTACCAGGTCATCTCCCTGGTAAGAATCGATTATTTGCGGGCGAACATTTTTACCGGAACTGTCCGGACTGGTATCCATGTGTGCCACGAAACCCACAACCGGAACAATTCGATCCATATTGGCAGGTAAAGTAGCCATCACATAACCGTTCCAGTCGACTTCAACTTCATCCAATCCAATGCGAATCAGTTCTTCAGCCAGCATCTTGCCGAATTTCAGCTGACCCTCCGTACTTGGAGAACTGCTGCTCGCAGCATCCGATTGGGTATTGAAACCCACATACTTCAGAAACCTGTCGACCACATTTTTTTCCATGGTATCACCAGCCGAAACGGCTTTTTTCAAAATTTAGTACGATAGTGCGAAGAGTACCCTCCGACTGGAAGGCTTTCCGGAATAGATACACTTACCCTCTTCATCCACAGTGCCAAAAGGTATACAACGAATGGTCGCCTTGGTTTCTTCCTTTATAGCCGCCTCAGTCTCCATGGTGCCATCCCAGTGCGCCAGGATAAATCCAGGTTTGGTAGCCAGCCGCTCTTGGAATTCCTCCCAGGTATCTATACTGGTTGTATTCTCTTCCCTGAATCTAAGGGCTTTCTGGTAGATACTATCCTGTATTTCAACCAAGAGTCCTTCAATCAGTTCGTCGATTCCCTCCATCTGAACGACTTTTTTCTCCAGGGTATCGCGGCGGGCAATCTCCACAGTACCGTTTTCCAGGTCCCGGGGACCTATGGCAAAACGGACGGGAACTCCCTTCATCTCATATTCTGCAAATTTCCAGCCCGGACGCTGCGAATCGCGGTCGTCGTATTTGACCCGGATACCTTTGCGTTTCAATTGATCCACCAGCACTTTTACCTTTTCAGAAATCTCAGCCAATTGCTCGAAATTCTTGTAGATAGGAACGATAACAACCTGTATTGGTGCAAGTTTAGGAGGAAGGATCAATCCGTTGTTGTCGGAGTGAGCCATAATCAGCGCGCCGATCAGGCGGGTCGAAACACCCCACGAAGTTGCCCATACGTATTCCAGTTTCCCTTCCCTGGAAGTGAACTGCACTTCAAAAGCCTTGGCGAAATTTTGTCCGAGGAAATGCGACGTCCCTGACTGCAGCGCCTTGCCGTCCTGCATCAGGGCTTCAATACTATAAGTTTCCAGTGCCCCTGCAAACCTTTCATGCTCAGTTTTGGCTCCCTTCAGTACCGGTAAGGCCATGTAGTTTTCAACAAAATCGGCATAGACATTGATCATTTGTTCCGTTTCGGCCAGCGCCTCCTCTTTTGTCTCATGCGCTGTATGACCTTCCTGCCATAAAAATTCCGCTGTACGCAGAAACATCCGGGTACGCATCTCCCAACGAACCACGTTGGCCCACTGGTTAACCAAAATAGGAAGATCACGGTAGGATTGAACCCAGTTTTTATAAGTACTCCAAATAATTGTCTCGGAAGTAGGACGTATGATCAGCTCTTCTTCAAGTTTTGCGTCAGGATCAACAATAATCCCTTTTCCGTCGGGATCATTTTTCAAACGGTAATGTGTTACAACTGCACATTCCTTGGCAAAACCTTCCACATGGCTTGCCTCTTTCGAGAAAAAAGATTTTGGTATAAACAGCGGAAAATAGGCATTTTCGTGTCCGGTATCCTTAAACATTTGATCCAGAGCGGCCTGCATCTTTTCCCATATTGCATATCCGTAAGGTTTGATTACCATGCAGCCGCGTACGGCAGAGTTTTCTGCCAGTTGTGCCTTGCTGACCAGATCATTGTACCATTGTGAATAATTTTCCTCTTTTGTTGTAAGTTCTTTTGCCATTTTTCTATTTTGGTATGATATTTGCTTGTATTTCTATGAAATATTCCACACAAAAGTAAGGAAAATTGAAGGATTTCTAAATATAAGGAGGAACAAAACATGAAAACAAACGTGAAACTATTATTGGCCATTGCCCTGATGGCCGGAGCCTGTACCACAGGTTCGAAGGTCACCTCCAGTTCCTATTCGGATGATCTGTATTTTACTCCGGGTGATGTACGTCCGGTAACCCCGAAACCAGCCAAAGAGGTGAAGCATGCTGAAAAGCAGAGTATGGTGGCAATGCAGGTCGAAGAAAATGAAAAGGGTAAAGTAGTAAACAACTATGTTGTACCCAAAAGCAGCAGAAAAGACAACAACGCATACTATTTTGAGGATCAACCTGCTTATTCTGATACCATTATGGAGTATAAGGACAGCCAGGAACATGTTACCATCAACAACTATTTCCAGGGGGAAGAGATGGATTATTCAACAAGAATCAGAACCTTCTATGATCCCTATTTCTACGATCCTTTTTGGGATCCGTACTGGGGTAGTTATGGATTCGGTTATGGTAATTATGGCGGTTATGGCAATTATGGCGGTTGGGGCATGGGCTACGGCTGGGGCGGTTATTACAGCCCGTGGTATCATTCTTACGGTTATGGCGGGGGTTATCCATATTATGGCTATGGCTATGGCTATGGTTACGGTTACGGTTACGGTTATGGTGGGGGTTATCCTTATTACGGCTACGGCTGGGATTATCCTTATTATGGTTATGGAGGGGGCGGTTACGGTTATGGTTATGGCGGCGGAGGCTATTCCAACGCAAATATGTATTACGGGAAACAAAACCATACCGGTAAACAAGGCGGTTCAAATGCTGTCAGGTATGGCATGAACAGTCTGAAAAGCGGCAATCTTTCAGGTGGATCAGCAACCAGAACGTCGTCACGCAACAATGTCAGCGGTTCAACCTTAAATACCAGATCTGTATCCGGTGCATCCGGCGCTTCTTCAACACGGCTTTCAGGTTCCCAGAGTACCAGGATGGTAACGACTTCACAACAAGCCATCCCGGTGACAGGCAATTCCCAGGGAACACGTATCAACAGGGGCGAGACTATTTCCAATCTCCGGCGTTCAGGTTCAGTAAATCCGCAGGGTAACGGTGTTACCAACCAGGTCGGATCCTCAACAAGGACCGGAACAACCGGGAGTTCCTATACCCCTACTTACAACAGGCCCAGAATGAATACGCAGGCAACTTATAACAACGGAACATCAAGACAATATTCCACGCCGGGTAATGTAGGCGAAAACGCACCATCAACCCGTTACAGCAGGCCGCAAAGTTCCGGCAGCAGCTCAGGCAGCAGTTCAGGCAGTGCAACAAGGACCCCATCATCAAGCAGTTTCCAACGTGGTGCAGTGGGTAGTTCATCATCGCCATCAAGCGGAAGCAGCAGCTACAGCGGCAGAAGCGAATCTTCAGGTTCATCCAGAAGTTATTCCACTCCATCCTATGATGGCGGATCCAGAAGCAGCAGCGGAGGATCTTACGGCACCAGTTCAGGAACCAGGAGCAGCAGCGGAAGTTCATTTGGCGGTAGTTCATTCGGCGGTAGTTCCGGTGGTAGTTCCGGCGGTAGTTCAGGTAGTAGTTCAGGTAGTAGTTCAGGTAGTAGTGGCGGTGGCGGTCGTCAAAGGTAACCTATGCATGCTTTTATTAAATACACCAAAACTTTCATCAAAGATTGCAGTTGGAATAGGACTTCTATTGCAAATGTTTTTTCAAATAAAACAGTAAAATTCTCTTCAAAATGAAAAAATTATATTTTATATTCTTCATTGTCTGCGGATTAGCATCCTACTCCTCAGCGCAATATGTCGATAATGCCCTGATGTTCTCACAGCAGAATTATGGCTCCACCGCGAGGTCAAAAGCAATGGGTAACGCATTCGGTGCTTTGGGAGGTGACTTTGGCTCCCTGAGTATTAATCCCGCAGGTATAGGAATTTACCAGCGCGGAGAGGTTTCAACTACCATCAGTTTGGTTAACCAAAACAATACTGAAACTTCTTACCAGGGATTCAATGAAACGATGACCAACAATAATTTTAATTTCAAAAATTTCGGTTATGTTTCAGCAATTCCTGCAGCCGGTAACAGCGCGGGCGTGGTCTCTTTCAACTTTGGCTTGGGCTACAACCGGCTGGCCAACCTGAACCATACCAGTTTTGCAGGTTCACCTGCTTCATCCCATTCCAGGATGGATGCATTTGCACAAAACACAAACGGCATCAAATACACCGATCTGGTTACTTCTGATACCTATGACCCCTACAACAACGGAATTCCATGGGAAAGCAAACTGTCCTGGGAAAACTATTTGATTGATGTATCAAATCCAAACGCGGGAGCAGACCAATACAATACTTTTCTTTTCAGTGATGAAAAGGTTAAACAATCCCAATCTGCCAACCAGGAAGGATTTATCAATGAGTACCTCGCTTCTATTGGTGCGAATCTGAATCACAAATTATATCTGGGTATGACTTTCGGCATGCAGGACCTGTATTTCGATGAAGCCAAACTTTACAGTGAAAGCGGAGACTGGGGAAATTTTGACTATTCGAATAACTCCAAAACTACAGGAGTCGGATACAACTTAAAATTCGGAGCTATTTATCGCCCGACACCGGTTCTCCGGTTGGGTGCGGCAATTCATACACCTACCTTTTTCTACATCAAAGAGAGCTACAGTTCTGTCATGAGTTCCAATTTGATTGGCATCAGCACAGATGCGAACGGGAAGCATTACGAAGCATCTCCGGAAGGCAGTTACAATTACAATTTTCATACCCCTCTCCGCGCAATTGCAAGTGTCGCTTACCAATTTGCAAAGAAGGGACTGTTGTCGCTTGATTACGAATATGTTGATTACACTGCCATGAAGTACAAGAGCGGGATGGACGGATATCAGTTTGGCGTTGAAAACGGGGACATCAAATCGGTATACAAGGCTGTCAGCAACGTCAGAATCGGTGCTGAATACCGGGTTACTGATGCTTTCAGTTTGCGCGGCGGATTTGAATTCCTTGGCAATCCTTATCAATCAAACTCATACGGGGTTTCTCAGCCCAACACAGATTACAAATACAGAACGTACAACACAGGATTTGGTTACCGTGTCGGAAAATTTTCCTTGGATGTAACCTATGGCTTAGGAGACAAAACGCATTACCTGTATATGTACCAGGTAGACGGCGTTTCAGTTGAACCCGTTAAATATCATTCACTTAACCACGAATTGCTGTTTACAATTGCCATGAAGATTTAAAGGGAGGCAATGATTCTGCAGTTAAAAGAAGCAGGCAGGGAAAAATGTAAATCCATTTTTCCCTGCCTGCTTCTTTTGTATCAGTTTTTTCCGTTCGCCGGTTCTTAAAGGATCATCCCGGCACCAACCACGTTGTTGGTCGCCTCGTCGATCAGGATAAGACTGCCGGTTTCGCGGTTTCTCCGGTAGGAATCGTAGAAAATTGGTCGTGTGGTTTTGATGGAAATTTTCGCAATCTCGTTTAAACCGATGGAAGTGTCGTCATATATTTCTTCCAGCGTGTTGATATTCACTTTATAAGCAACATCTGTGACAACACACTTCATCTCATTGGAAGTATGTTTCAACAGGTATTTACCGCGGTGCTGCAACGGTTTACTGTTCAGCCAGCAAACCATCAAATCGATCTCCTGACCTTGAACAGGCTGATTGACGGCATCTACAATCATGGAACCCCTGCTGATATCTATTTCATGCGCCAGGCGCAGGGTCACAGACTGGGGAGGAAAAGCCAGGGAAAGGCGCTGTTCACCAAAATCAATTCCTTCGATGGTGGTTTTTTGTCCGCCCGGCAAGGCAACAACCTCCTGCCCTACCCTGAAAACGCCTCCTGAAACACGGCCTGCATAACCACGGTAATCGTGGTACTGGTCAGACTGGGGACGGATCACATATTGAACCGGGAAACGCGGGTCACTGAAATTATGGTCGCCGCCAACCGGTATTGTCTCCATCAGACCTATAAAAGTGGGGCCGGTATACCAATCCATACTTTGCGATCGGTCCACGACATTGTCGCCCAACTTGGCACTGATAGGAATGAAATGCACATCGTTGTTCCCGAGTTTGTGCGCAACTTCCGTGAAATCTGTCTTAATTGCCTCAAATACCGCCTGTGAAAAATCAACCAGGTCCATTTTGTTGACACATACCACCACATGGGGAATTTGCAGCAAAGCAGCAATGTAGGCATGCCGGCGTGTCTGTTCACTAACACCGTTGCGTGCATCAATCAAAATCACCGCTGCATTTGCAGTGGAAGCGCCGGTTACCATGTTACGGGTATATTGGATGTGCCCCGGTGTATCGGCAATGATGAACTTTCTTTTGGGTGTGGCAAAATAACGGTAAGCCACATCGATGGTAATTCCCTGTTCGCGCTCGGCCCGAAGCCCGTCGGTCAGCAAAGCCAGGTTAACCTCCTCGCCTCCCCTGCTGATACTTGCCCTTTCGATGGCCTCCATCTGATCCTCAAAAATTGCCTTGCTGTCGTATAGCAAACGGCCAATCAAAGTACTTTTACCGTCATCTACGCTTCCTGCGGTAGTAAACCGCAGCAGTTCCATATCGAGGTATCCGATCTCTTTGCCGGAAGATTTTTTTGTATTATCAGTCATTCTCTAATTTTCATTATCAACTCTTTATACATCAGTTATGAATTATTATATATCCTGAGTAAACTTCATTGTATCTTTTTTCACTCATAATTCATAACTTATAACTCATAATTCAAAAATACCCCTCTTTTTTCCGGTCTTCCATAGCAGCTTCAGACCGCTTGTCGTCAGCTCTGCCACCACGTTCTGTGACGCGGCTGGCAGCAACCTCCAGGATGATCTCTTCCAGTGTATTGGCTTCCGACAGGGAGACTCCGGTACAGGTAATATCGCCGATCGTCCGGCAGCGTATCCTTTTCACTTCCTTCGTTTCTCCGGGTTTTAGCTGCATAAATGGCGCGGCGGCCAGCCAAACCCCGTCGCGGCAGAATACTTCACGCACATGGGTGAAATACAGGCTTGGCATAGGAATGCTTTCCATCAGGATATATTGCCAGACATCCATTTCTGTCCAGTTGCTGATCGGGAATACCCTGAAATGTTCACCAATATGTTTCTTGCCGTTAAACAGGTTCCAGAGTTCCGGGCGCTGGTTCTTCGGGTCCCACTGACCAAATTCATCCCGATGGGAGAAAAAACGCTCCTTGGCACGGGCTTTTTCCTCATCGCGGCGACCGCCACCCATCGCACAGTCAAACTTCAACTCTTCAATTGCATCAAGCAAAGTGACTGTCTGTAAGACATTACGGCTTGCATTCACCCCTTTTTCCTCGACAGCACGTCCTTTATTGATTGAATCCTGAACATATTTTACGATTATTTTGGTACCCGTTTTTTCGGCGAGGTCATCACGGTAGGCAATAGTCTCCTCGAAATTATGGCCCGTATCAATGTGCATAAGCGGAAAAGGAACTTTTGCAGGAAAAAAGGCTTTCCGGGCAAGAAAAAACATCACGATCGAATCTTTTCCCCCAGAAAAAAGCATCACAGGATTCTCAAATTGGGCAGCCACTTCACGGATCACGAAGATCGACTCGGCCTCCAGTTCCCGAAGATGATTAATGGTATGTAACTCCATAAAAACTATTTCTGATTTTTTGATCATTTCAGACGGATCATCCGCATGAAATGATGAGCCACAAAAATAAACAATAAGATGACAATTCCGCATGGAATGTCATCGCTATCTGATCTTCAAAATTACAGGAACTTTTTTCAACTGACAGGCCCTGGCGGATATCTGTGCGAAGTCGCTGATCTCCAAATCATATTAATGACCCTCAAACCTCAAATATCTCTGATAAATCAGAAAAAATTGATTTTTTAAAAGTTTCTAAATAATCCACCCGCAGCTTTAGTCAAAAATTAGATTCATCAATTAATGACTTCAAAAGAAAGCAGCGAAACAATATATTTCACAACATGATTTTTCCTTCAGTTGTAACATCGTTTAATCCTTTTGTAACATGCATGTAACAAAGATGTGGGACTTTTGCATTGTAATTAATTTGATGCATAAAGAAAATGGAAAAAACATTCTTTACACTCTTTACTATCTTAAGTCTTGCCATCGGCACGCTTAGTGCCCAAAAAGGCGATGAATTTAAACCTTCCGGAAAAGTGGAAGCACTCATCTTCACAAATTTGAATCATTCAACTGTGAATAGCCAAGGTTTAAACAAATTTGAGATCACGCGTGCCTATTTTGGTTACAATTATAACTTTAGTCAGGCTTTTTCAGGCCGTGTGGTACTGGATTTCGGGAATCCGGGTGTCGGTAGTTTAGCCTACACTGCGTATATAAAATATGGATACCTGCAATATCAGCATAAAAATCTTACCGCTAAATTTGGATTGTCAAGCACTACAGCATATGACTTGCTTGAAAAATTTTGGGGTAACCGATATATTTTGAAATCCTTTCAGGATCAATATGGCATGGGTCCATCGGCGGACTTTGGCGCAAGCGTTGCTTATAAATTCAGTGATGCAATCAGTGCAGATGTAATGATTCAGAACGGAGAAGGCTACAAAGCGTTCGAAACTGACTCGGTTCTAAAAGTTGGTATAGGAGTTACCGTTCATCCGGTAAAAAACCTTACGCTTCGCGGTTATTACGATAACATGAAAAAACTGAGCTTAAATCAACAGACGGCTTCAATAATGGCCGGTTATGCCAATAATACTTTCAGCTTTGGAGTAGAATACAACTACCAGGCAGACAACAAACTAAAGAGTGGCCAGGATTTTTACGGTTATTCTTTTTATGGAGCGTTCAACTTTAATACCAAAACAGATCTGATTGCCCGATATGATAACCTAAGTTCTGTGGATAAAACATCAAACGCACATTCCTGGAATTACGGGAAAGACGGAATATTATTTATGGCAGGTTTGGAATTCAAACCCGTGAAAGGACTAAGGATTACTCCTAATTACCAGCTTTGGAAGCCAAGGGATGCTTCCAAATCGAATATTTCATCTATATACCTGAATTTGGAGATCAAGATATGAAAACCCTTTCATCTGTAGCCCAGGTGATAATGTAACAGAATTGTAATCTATCTGAAACAAAAACAAAACACTATAGCAGTAATTTTGTATAAACATTTAAAAATCAACACAGAAATGAAAAAAATATTAACTGTCTTATTGATCATGTCAGTTTTCGCAGTGACTGTTCGGACAAATGCAAATGCAAGTCCGGCTAATGAAGCAAAAAATATCAGCATTACCGGCGCCGGAGCGACTTTCCCAATGCCATTTTACACCCAGTTAATTGCTGATTATGCAAAGAAAACCGGAACTCCTCTTGTTACCTATGGAGGAATTGGCTCCGGCGGCGGAATCCGCAGTTTAAAAGATAAAGTAGTCGATTTTGGGGCGACTGATGCTTTTCTTACAGATGCTCAGGCTGCTGAATTACCGGCTCCGGTCGTACACATCCCAACCTGCCTGGGAGCCGTTGTTATTGCCTATAATCTTCCCGGTGTTACATCGCTGAAACTTAACAACGAAGTTTTGGCAAAAATCTTTTTGGGTGAAATTACAAAATGGAACGACAAGCAGATACTGGATGAAAACCCGGGAATAAAACTTCCCGATTTGAACATCACGGTTATCTATCGTTCTGATGGCAGCGGTACCACCTTTATTTTCAGTGACTATATGAGCAAGATCAGTGAGAAATGGGACAAAGAGGTTGGTACCGGAAAGTCATTAAAATTTCCGGTAGGTATGAGTGCCAAGGGAAATCCCGGGGTTGCCGGAACCATTAAACAAACAGCCGGTTCATTCGGCTACATCGGTTCTGAATATGCTTTCTCGGAAAAGATACCTTTTGTAAAACTAAAAAACAAGGCAGGAAATTTTATCGAACCATCTGTTGAATCAGTAAGCGCGGCAGCACAAGGGGATATTCCTGCTGATACACGTGTAATGTTGACCAATTCATCCGCTCCAAAAGCATATCCTATCAGCGCTTTTACCTGGATTATTTTGTACAAGGAACAAGACTACAACGGCAGAAGCCTTCAGCAGGCAGAAGAAACCTTAAAATTCCTAAGTTGGCTGATTGGACCTGATGCACAAGCGGTCGCAAAAAAGGTTGATTACGCGCCACTTCCGGATAAAGCAGTCTCTATTGCAAAAAGCATCTTAAGATCAGTTACTTACAAAGGAAAACCAGTAATGAAATAATGACTCAATAAGAATTTAAGAATTTTATTAAAAACAATCTGTGAAGAGCGAAAAGATTACAAAACTCATTTTTATTATTGCATCTGCAGTTATCCTAATGATTTTTATAGGAATGGCTTATTCGATGATAAAAGGCGCTATTCCGGCTTTCAGTAAGTTTGGTTTTTTTGGCTTTATATTTTCAACAGAATGGAATCCTACGGAAGGGAGAGAGGCTTATGGCGCTATGCCTTTTATTGCAGGAACGATGATTTCTTCCTTACTTGCCCTGGCCATTTGTTTCCCCCTCGCTTTTTCAACTTCGCTTTTTATTGGCGAATACTTTAGGAAAACGAAAATAGCGGCAATTCTGAGCACGTTAGTTGATATGCTTGCGGGTGTGCCATCAATTGTTTACGGGTTGTGGGGGTTTTATACTTTACGACCCCTCATTGCAGAACTTGGATATCCCGGTCAGGGATACGGAATCTTTACTTCAGGGTTGATATTGGCCATCATGATCATTCCGTATGCCACTTCCATCAGCAATGAAATTATTACAATGGTCCCCAACGAATTAAAGGAAGCAGCCTATTCTCTCGGAGCAACACGACTTGAGGTAATTTTCACAGTAATTTTACCAAATGCGAGATCGGGACTGGTTGCCGGTTATATCCTGGCTCTTGGCAGGGCACTGGGAGAAACAATGGCGGTGACCATGCTGATCGGAAATGCCAATATCATCCCAACAGGATTGTTCAGCCCTGGAAATTCGATGGCAAGTGTTATTGCCAACCAGTTTGGTGAAGCCGACGGATTAAAGTTGAGTGCGCTGATTGCTATCGGATTGCTCCTTTTCGCGGTCACTGCTGTTGTCAATGCTATTGGCAAAATAATTATCCGCAAATTCGCTTAGTTCAATAAAAGATGGACAGGACAACTTTCGATATTAACGAAAAAGACATTTCCGGCTGGAGGGAGTTGAAAAACAAGCTGTTCTTTGGAACGGTGGTAGTTTTTTCCGGAATCACAATATCGCCGATATTGTTAATAATCTATGAACTTCTTGCCAAAGGATTAAAACAAATCAATTTTGATTTCTTTTTAAAAGTCGCTCCTGATACCTTGCAGGCCATGTCGGCTGTCCGAAACGGCGAAATTATCCCCGGCGGGATCGCAAATGGTATAACCGGAACGTTGTTCATGGTCGCAATTGCTTCGGTAATTGCAATTCCTGTGGGCATTCTGATCGGAATCTTTCTTTATGAAAATCAAGGTAAAAGATATGCCAATCTCATCAGAAGCCTTACCGATATTCTCCAGGGAGTACCTTCGGTCGTATTGGGACTAATTTCTTACATGTGGATAGTTAAAGATGTAACCAAAGGATTTTCAGCATTGGCCGGTAGTGTAGCGCTGTCTGTCATGATGTTGCCGCTGATTATACGTTCTACTGAAGAGACCATGAAGATGATTCCGGTTTCGATCAAGGAAGCGGGAGCAGCATTGGGCGTACCGTACCACAAAATTGTCCTGAAAGTGATGATTCCATCAGGCTTCAGCGGGTTAATGACCGGTATATTGCTCTCCATATCAAGAGTATTGGGCGAAACGGCTCCGCTGATGCTCACAACATTGGGCAGTACGGTCATTAACTTCAACCTTTACAAACCAACCAGTGCGGTGCCGCTGCAAATCTGGGAGTTCTACAATAATCCCAACATGATTGACCTTGTATGGTCTTCATCCCTTTTCCTGATGGGCTTGGTTCTAACCTTAAATATTATTGCCAAACGTATCTCTGCAAAGTATAGTTGAGATTCGTACAACAAATAAGCAATTATGAACGATAAAATAATAGAAATACCAAATCCGGTTTTATCCGTCAAGAACTTGTCAATTGCCTACGGAAAGGATAAGTTTGCCGTAAAGGATGTTACAGTCGATATTAAACGCAATGCCATCACCGCTATCATGGGACCTTCGGGTTGCGGCAAGAGCACCTTTTTAAGGGCCATCAACCGTTTGCACGAGTTGTATCCCAATATCCAGACCCAAGGGGAAATAAAGCTGAACGACGAGAGTATTTATGAAATGTCGACATCAAAACTACGGCGGAAGATCGGAATGGTTTTTCAACGGCCTAATCCTTTCCCGACGATGAGCATATACGAAAACGTGATAGCAGGATATGAATTGAACGGAAACAAATTAAAACGGTCACAAAAAGATGAAATAGTAGAAAGTTCGCTGACCGATGTGGGCTTATTCGATGAAGTCAAAGATTCACTCAATAAAAAGGGAAATTTTCTTTCGGGAGGTCAGCAGCAACGTTTGTGCATTGCCCGAACCCTGGCGTTTAAACCGGAAGTCATTCTCATGGATGAGCCAACTTCTGCACTTGATCCGTTATCTACTACCAAAATTGAGGATCTGCTGGTCACACTGAAGGCGCAATATACCATTGTCCTGGTCACGCACAACATGTCGCAGGCTGCAAGGATCTCCAATTATGCCATGTTTATGTACCTTGGCGATTTGATAGAATACAATACAACCAAAACAATTTTCACCAACCCGAAGGATTCACGTACAGAAGGTTACCTTACCGGAAAATTTGGTTGATCTTTCAAAATAAACTATCTTGATAAAAAACAAAGATGAATACCAATAAAGAAACTGCCTTTCAAAAGATTAACGAAAAATTTGGCGATTATGCCAATTTAATCCTTCATCAACTATCTTTATTAGAGAAAATCATTGGACTGGGTTCTCAGAACATTCCACCCGAGATACTCGAAGAGATCAAAAAGAACGAAGAAGAATCAGACCGTTATGAGATTAAACTAAGTGAAAGGATCATCAATACCATTGTCTTACAACAACCGGTTGCATCCGATCTGCGAAAATTGATGGCTTGTTACCAAATAGTGATGAACCTCGAACGAATTGGTGACCAGGTAACCAACATTGTGAATGTTATCCCGAAGATCCAGGATGTTGAAACTTACGGAAAACTTACCGATGTCATTTACAACATGCTGATTGTTAGTGTAAATATGGTCCAGAAGTCTATTCTCTCCTTTGTCAACAACGACAAAGATTTCGCCATCTGGACCATCAAAAATGACGCAATTGTGGATGAGATGCACCACAAACTAATCAACAAGGCAATCGGCAAAAGTAAACTGCCTGAAGAAACACAAAAAACCTTGCTGAGTTTCATTCATATCAGCAGTATTATTTCCAACATTGAAAGGATCGGAGACCATGCTACAAATGTCGCGGAGGCCTCTATCTACAGCATGGAAGGAACGGATATCCGACATCAACACATAAAGGAAGATTCAAATGAAAGATAACTATCGGATTTTAGTTGCAGAAGATGAAGAGGATATTTGTGAAATACTTCAGTTCAATCTTGAAAGTGAAGGTCACAAAGTAGATGTTGTCCACTCAGCAGAAGAAGCGCTTAAGAAAAAACTGACCGATTACGATCTTTTCCTACTGGATGTGATGATGGGCAAAATGTCGGGGTTTGGTCTCGCTCAGAAAATCCGAAAAGAGCTTGAACTCAATACGCCGATTATTTTCCTGACCGCCCGCAACAATGAAAATGATTTGTTGACAGGGTTTAACGTAGGAGCAGATGACTATATTGCCAAACCGTTTTCCATCCGTGAATTGCAGGCCAGGGTGAAAACTATACTGAAACGCAGCGGAAACAATGCTGAATCTTCTGAAAACTTGATTCTTACACTCGGCGATATTGGGATCGACAATGTAACCAAACGACTGTTGATCAACAATAAAAAAATTGAACTGACCCGGAAAGAGTTTGAAATACTCTCTTTGTTGGCCAAAAATCAGGGCAGGATCTTCTCCCGTGAGGAAATTCTCAACAGGATTTGGGCCAACGACGTAATCGTTACCGACAGAACAGTAGACGTCAACATCACCCGGCTGCGTAAAAAGATGGAAGATTACAGCAGCTATATACGTAACAAACCTGGTTATGGGTACTATTTTGAGCTATAAACATTCAGAAGCCTATATAATATACTTACAATGATTATCAAGCCGAAAACCATTAAATGGAAATTGTTCATTAATTATTTCCTCCTTTTTGCCCTTTTCATTTTCTCCATGCTTTATTACCAAAGCCGGCATGAGAAACAATTTCGAATTGCCCACCTTGCAAACAAGCTGGAGGGTTACACGGAATTGGTCAGCAGGTACATCAACCAGAAGGATCTTCAGGCAACCGATGAATTTAGTAAGCTGGATTCGCTGAAAATGCTTATACCTCCCGAGATAACTCGTATTACCGTATTTAACATTGAAGGTAAAGTACGCTATGATAACTCGGTGGCCAACTATACAAAAATGGAGAACCACAGTGAAAGACCAGAGTTTCAGAAAGCTTTGTTTTCCGAATCCGGATTCAATATCCGCTATTCAACAACCACCAACCAGGAATATTTCTACTTTGCAAAAAACTACGGTAATAAAATTATCATCCGGTCTGCCGTAATCTATGACTCATCCATACGCGATTACCTTAAGTTCGACCGGGCGTTTATTCTTTACTTCTTTCTTTTGTTTGCGCTATTTGGGATTATATTAAGAATGATAGCGAATAGATTGGGAGACTCAATTGCCAAATTAAAAGATTTTGCCCTGCGTGTTCGCAATGATCAGGAGATGGATGAAGATTTGCAGTTCTCCAATGACGAAATCGGAATTATCAGTCGGGAAATAAGCAATCTGTTCGAACTTTCAAATCAAGCAAAAGCAGAACTTTTACAGGAGAAAGAGAAACTTATCAGCCATCTTTTTGTCTTAAAAGAGGGAGTTGCATTCTTCTCTCCGCAAAAGAAAATCATCCTGAACAACAGCCATTTTATTTTCTATATCAACATAATCTCTGAAGAATCAACTATCTCGATAGAGAAAATCTTCGATCTCAAGGAATTAAATGCAATAAATACCTTTGTTGACAAAGCAATAGCAGACAGCACAATATATACACTCAATGAATTGCCCAGACTGGAATATTCGGTTCAGCGTGACGGCTCCTATTTTCTGATCCAATGTATTATCTTTCAGGATAAAAGCTTCGAAATTTTGATCACAGACAATTCCAAGCTGGTCAAACGAAGCATGATGAAACAACAGATTACATCCAATATTGCCCATGAATTAAAAACACCCATCGCAACCGTGAAAGGGTATTTGGAAACGCTGTTAAACAATCCGGATATTGTCCGGACGAAGCAACAATATTTTATTGAAAAAGCTTACAATCAATCCGAAAGACTAACCCAGCTGGTGAATGATATTGCCTTGCTGAACAAGATTGAAGAATCATCAGAACTTTACCCGCGGGGTGAAATTTACATTAAGAAATTGGTTGATGAAGTTGTGGAGAGTTTTACGGATCCGATCCGGCTAAAATCCGTTGTTATTGAGGCCAATATTGACAGCCACGTCGCCGTCAATGCAAACTATTCGCTTATCTTTTCTGTTTTCAGAAATTTAATTGAGAATTCCCTTAATTATGCCGGGAAAGGAATTATCATCCATATTTCCAATTACCACGAGGACGAGAATTACCATTATTTTACTTTTTCAGACAACGGACCGGGTGTTGCAGAAGAACACCTGCCCCGGATTTTTGAACGGTTTTACCGCGTGGATACCGGCCGCACGCGCAAGCGGGGTGGCACCGGTCTTGGTCTGTCCATTGTTAAAAATGCCATTATTAGCTTCAAGGGGGAAATTTCGGCCCGCACCCGTAAAGGTGGAGGATTGGAGTTTATTTTCTCACTGCCTAAATGAAAGTTAGCTGCCGATTTCTTATTGACCGGGAATTGCCTTAAATTTGTTATAAAAAGTCTTAATACCTGTTTCATCGATCTGGTGGAATTTAAATAATTGAAAGGCTGAATTTTATCTGCCAATGGTAATCAAAATTCAATAAGGAAAATGTCAAATAGTGTCATAAAATCTGACTATGAAACTCTTATATTCCTCTTTAGAGGTTTAAAGGTCATGATTGACAATGATCTGGCAATATTATACGGAATTCCTACTAAGGTGCTGAAACAACAGGTTAAAAGGAATATTGACAGGTTTCCGGAGGATTTTATGTTCGAACTGAATGGGATAGAGAAAGTCGAACTGGTCACAAATTGTGACCGGTTGTCATCCCTAAAACATTCTTCAATTAATCAATCGGATACAAATCGTATTAAAAAAAAATAGATATTGCGTCTCAATTCCGATACACGCATTTATTTGAATCAACAGAAGATCGACTTTATGAAACAAAAAATTGACTCTTTTAATCAACAATTCTCCGACGCGGATCCCATTGAACTGATATCATTTTTCTTACAAGAATACAAAGGAAGAATTGCGCTGTCCAGCAGTCTGGGACTGGAAGACCAGGTACTGACCGAAATGGTTTGTTCTATCGATAAAAATGTCAGAATATTTACCCTTGATACAGGAAGACTGTTTCCCGAAACTTACGATCTGATCCACCGAACGAACCAGAAATACGGGATTCAGATGCACGTTTACTTTCCCGAAGCGCATCATGTAGAGGAGATGGTGCGGGAAAAAGGGATCAATCTTTTCTACAATTCAATTGAAGATCGGAAGAGCTGCTGCCGGGTACGAAAAATTGAACCCCTGCAAAGGGCCTTTGCAGGGCTGGATGTATGGATCTGCGGTTTGCGCAGGGATCAGTCGGTTACCAGGGCTGAAATGAAGCCAGTTGAATGGGACGAAGTCAACGGATTAATCAAACTCAATCCACTGATAGACTGGACAGAGGATCAGGTTCGTGCCTATATTAAAGCGCACAAAACACCCTACAATCCATTGCACGACAAAGGTTACCCAAGTATCGGATGCCAGCCCTGCACAAGAGCCATCCTACCGGGAGAAAATCTCCGGGCCGGCAGATGGTGGTGGGAAAATCCTGATACCAAAGAGTGCGGACTTCATAAGCGGTAAGAAAAAAAAATCGCCTACCTTTGCGCAAAATTATACGCATGCTATTTCGTTCATTAGACATCATAGAACCAATCCTGAAAGCCGTTGAAGAAGAGGGTTATAACACTCCGACACCCATTCAGGAGGAAGCAATTCCCATCATTTTGCAGGGTACTGACCTGCTTGGATGTGCCCAAACTGGAACCGGAAAAACGGCAGCTTTCGCCATTCCGATCCTACAACTTCTAAGTAAAAACAAGCTATTCGGTAAAACGAAAAAGATACGGAGTCTCATCGTCACTCCAACCAGAGAGCTGGCCATTCAGATTGAAGAGAGCTTCAGAGCCTATGGCAGACATACCGGTCTCAACTTTGCGGTTCTTTTCGGAGGGGTTGGCCAGCAACCACAAACCCAGGCACTCAGAAAAGGAGTAGACATCCTTGTCGCCACACCTGGAAGATTATTGGATTTGATGAATCAGGGATATTTAACCCTGAGGGATATCGAAATCTTCGTCCTGGACGAGGCAGACCGCATGTTAGATATGGGATTTATCCATGACGTCAAAAAAATAATTGCCGCACTTCCCAAAAACAGGCAATCACTGTTTTTTTCCGCAACCATGCCACCCGATATTGTCAAACTGGCCAATTCGATCCTCTATAATCCTGTAAAAGTCTCCGTCACCCCCGACTCTTCCACGGTGGAACTTATCCAGCAATCCCTTTTTTATGTTGACAAGCGTAACAAGAGTGCGTTGTTGCTGGAAATTTTGAAAGATCAGAAAATCAAAACGGTTCTGGTCTTTACACGCACCAAGCATGGAGCCAATACCGTTGTTAAAACGCTGTTGAAACATGACATTGCAGCGGAGGCCATTCACGGAAATAAGGCACAAACTGCCCGACAACGTGCTCTTTCCAATTTTAAAAATCAGATTACCAGAGTATTGGTAGCAACAGATATTGCTGCCCGGGGAATTGACGTGGATAACCTCCAATATGTGATCAATTATGAGATCCCTAATATCCCGGAAACCTACGTGCACCGGATTGGAAGGACCGGACGTGCAGGCGCTGAAGGAACAGCTTATTCACTCTGCGATGCGGAAGAAAAGGAATATATCAGAGACATTGAAAAGTTGATCAACAAAAAAATACCTGTCGCAGAGAATCCTTTTTTTCCGCTGATGGATCACAATCCGGCTAAAGCACCAAAACAGCAGCAAGGCAGGGGAAACTCAGGTCATGCCAGACCAAAACAGGTTGTTGCGAGGCATCCGGTTGTTGCTGCCGGAACTCCTAAAATATTGATCCGAAGAAGTCAAGCATAAAAAGGATTAATCATAGATGTGGTTCGGATCAACCTCCTCGTCACAATTTCCCCTGGTGTATTGTTCCATTGCCAGTAAGCTCATGCCCATGGAGGAGAATCCTCCGTCGTGGAAGAGATTCTGCATGGTAACTTTCCTGGTAAGGTCTGAAAACATGACGATACAGTAATCGGCACATTCATCGGCAGTAGCATTACCCAGCGGAGACATCCTTTCTGAAAAATCAAGGAGACTGTCAAACATCTTGATGCCGTTTCCGGCTGTGGTTGGGGTTGGTGACTGGGAAATAGTATTGATCCTTACATTGCGCTCCATTCCATAGATGTAACCAAAACTGCGGGCTATTGATTCAAGCAGCGACTTGGCATCTGCCATGTCATTGTATCCGTAAAAAGTACGCTGGGCAGCAACGTAAGAAAGTGCAAGTACTGAAGACCATGGGTTCAGTGCATCCAGTCTGCGGGCAACCTGCAGTACCTTGTGAAATGAGATGGCAGAAACATCAAGCGTTTTTCCCAGCAGATCGTAATCCAACTCACTGTAGTGCTTTCCTTTACGCACATTGGGCGACATGCCGATGGAATGGAGAATAAAGTCTAGTTTACCTCCCAGAATCTCCATAGACCTTTTTACCAGGTTTTCAAGATCTTCCAGGTTTACAGCATCGGCAGGAATAACTTCTGTTTTGCATTTTTCCGCCAAAAGATGCGTATCTCCCATTCTTATAGCAATGGGGACATTGGTTAAGGTGAACGTTGCACCCTCCTCATAAGCCCTCTCGGCTACTTTCCAGGCGATGGAATGTTCATTCAATGCACCGAAAATGATTCCTTTTTTCCCTTTTAACAGGTTGTAAGACATGTGTGTAGATTTTATTTAAAATTTGTATTTATCAAGATTGTATCTTTGGGAGTAAAGTGCCTTGAGTACTTAGAGTGCCTGGAGTGCCTAAAGTTACTGATGGCTTGTTTAATACATATAATCACAATTCCATTTTCTTGAATTAATTACTAATAGGATAATACGAGTTTAGATAATTTCAGTTTCAATATAAAGCAAATGGATGGAAAACTGCCAACATAGGTTATACCGTAACTTTAGGCACTCCAGGCACTCTAAGTACTCCAGGCACTATCATTTCAACAACTCCGTGGCATTCATCCTGGCTGCATCGGTAATAATTTCTCCGCTAAGCATTTTTGCCAGTTCAGAAATACGGTCATGGGGAGTAAGCAATTTAAGACGTGTAATAGTTTCAGTATCGGTATCTTCCTTGTAAACAAGATAGTGATGGTCGCCTTTGGCGGCAATTTGAGGTAAATGAGTGATATTGATCACTTGCATATCCCGGGAAATATCCTTCAGGATATTTCCCATCTTATCGGCTGTTTCGCCCGATATTCCGGAATCAATCTCGTCGAAAAGAATAGTAGGTAAAGCTTTTGATTTGGAAATCAGCGCTTTGATTGAAAGCATTAACCTTGACAGTTCGCCTCCGGAAGCAACTTTGGATATCTCACTCAACTCACCGTTCTTGTTGGCGGTGAACAGGAAACTTACCTCATCACGACCAAAATTCGACATGGAAAGGCCGCTTTTTACCTCCACTTTGAACCGTGAATTCGGCATTCCGAGCTGCAAAAGCTGCGCCTCAACTTTATTGCCGATTGGCTCTGTCACGTTTAACCGGTTAAGCGATAAAAGATCTGCAAGCTGCAACAGCTCTTCTTCCTTCTCTTTCCGTTTGATTTTTAAGCCTGCAACTACCTCGTCGTTGGAGAAGACACTGTTTACTTTCAGCCCAAAATCATCCCGTAGTTGTATTAACTCCTCTTCTGCGGCAACATGGTGTTTCTGCTGAAGGGAATAAATCAGGTCAAGCCGTTCATTCAGGAACACGACCCTGCCCGGATCGACCTCCATTTTTTCAGACGAATATTCGGTGTCTGAGTATATATCGCTCATTTCCAGGTATATGACATTTAATCTTTCGACTAGTTCTGCAGCTTCCGGATAAAATTTCACGATCTTCGTCAGCACATTCATTGACTCTTTTACACTGCCAAGTACATTTACCTCTTCTCCTCCCAGCAGATTCGCAACAGTCTGAAAAGCAGTTTTGATCTCTTCGGCATGGGTTAAACGTTCAAGCTCATGCTCCAGTTTCTCCTGCTCTCCCGGTTGAAGATTTGCCTTGGAAAGCTGCTCGAACTGGAATTGGAAATAATCTATGTCCTGCCGCAGCTGCAATGAACGTTCTTCAGCTTCTGCCAATTCTGCCTGCAGTACTTTGTAAAGTTTGAATTTTGCCTGATAATCGGTTAACAGTGGTTTATTCCCGGCATAATTATCCAGTACCATTAACTGGAAGAAACGGTTGCCCAATTCGAGGCTCTGGTGCTGCGAATGGATGTCGATCAGCCGGACGCCAAGATCCTCCAAAGTCTTCAGATTTACCGGAGTATCATTGACAAAGGCACGAGATTTTCCGTTGGGTGCAATTTCCCTTCTGAAAATTACCTGTCTGTCGTAATCAAGGTCATTTTCGGCAAAGAGTCCTTCCAGCCCGTAACCATCCACATCAAATACTCCTTCAACAATGCATTTGTTTTCTTTATCTTTTAAGACGCCGGAATCGGCCCGCTGACCCAAAATCAGGGAAAGCGCACCGATCAGAATTGATTTTCCGGCACCTGTTTCACCGGTAATAATGGTCAATCCGGAAGTGAAATCCACATCCAGATCCCTGATCAATGCATAATTTTTAATTTGTAAGCGCCTTAACATCTAATTCATTTCAAATTCAAAATACCTTTTGCTGCATAATCTTCTCATATTTCCCGGAATTGGAAGGATCACACTCAGACAAAACCGACATGACCCTGCTTTTCTCGTCCGTGCTGCCTTTGGAAAAAAGATTCACTATCTCATCCGATTTGGCATCAAAAAAGATCCGGTTGATGTAGGTATCCGGCCGCGACCTGTAAACTTTCAGCATATTTTTCAATGCATCGGCAATCTCACCCCTGCCGATATCCGGTTTTTCACCCATCATATCCAGTCCAAGCCTGTGGTAACGGTACATCAGATCCCGGAAAGGGCTATAGGCTTTGTTGTACATGTTATCAACCAGCCAAAACCTGTTGTAGCTGCCTTCAAAGGCACGCCAACCCTTCTCCCTTGCATTCTGTGACTTATTGACAATATCCCTTGCCTTCAGAAAGTAGGGTGTACCACCCATCGGAGAAAATGTATCGTAATCGAATCCCAGTATGATATATGCATAATAGGCAAGAATATTGGTCAGGGCGCTGGAGTTGGATGTCTCACTAAATTCTAGCGGTTGGAATTCAACATAACGGACGTCAAAATCATTGTCCTTGATATTCAGTACCGGCGATTGGTAGGATGAATTGAAAACAGGCCTGTTAAGCTGCACCTGCATCGTTCCTTTGAACTCATCTGCACCGATCTGATCGGTAATCTGAATAAAGATGGTGCAAATAATCCGTTCATCTACGGCAAACTGATTATCAGTCCACTTCCTGTTGTTCATGAATTCAGATATATCGTTCCGCATGGACTGGAAGATCTCCTTGTAGGTTCCTTCAATCCTGGAACTTGACACGCTTACATTGCACTGCAACTCCTGGCCCGAAACCCGAAACAGACAACACAGTAAGAGAAAGGATAATAGTGTAAGTCGCATAGGCATAAAAATGTTTTCTAAAAATAGACATTCTATTCAAATTGCGATGCGGATTCATAAGGATATTCAAGCATACGAAAGACAATATCTGCAGCAACCTCTTTTTTGGGTTTTAACCCGTAAGAATAAACTTTCCCGTCGCTTGAGAGGATCGTTATTTTATTGGTGTCATGCCCGAATCCGGCTCCTTCTTCTTTCAGCGAATTCAGCACAATCATATCCAGGTTTTTCTTTTTAAGTTTTGAAAATGCATTTTCAATCTCGTTCTCACTCTCCAGGGCAAATCCGACCAAAAGCTGACCTTCTCTTTTTCTCCTGCCCAGTTCTGCAGCAATGTCCCTGTTTGGCCGGAGCTCAAGATGCAGGTTTCCCTCTTTGCGTTTCACCTTCTCCTTTTCATACACTACGGGGGCGTAATCGGCAACAGCAGCAGTCATGACGGCACCATCACAAACAGCAAAATACCGCACGCATTCATCGTACATCTGATCAGCAGAGGTGACATCAATTCTATGGATGGATGGATTTTTCAGTTCAAGGTTTACGGGACCACAGACAAGAATCACCCGGGCTCCCAGGGATGCCAGTTGTTCTGCAATTGCAAATCCCATTTTCCCGGTTGAATAATTGCCGATGAAACGCACCGGATCTATCTTTTCGTGGGTAGGTCCGGCAGTAACAAGAAAGGTTTTATTCAGGAGTTTTTTTTTTCTGTGAAGAACGCCTCCACAATTCCCTGGATCGCTTCAGGTTCTTCCATCCGGCCTTTGCCAACCAAACCACTGGCAAGACTGCCGCTGGCAGGTTCAATGACCATTGTTCCGAAAGATTTGAGTTTCCTAAGATTATCCTGCAGTGCAGGATGCACAAACATATCCAGGTCCATGGCAGGCGCCACCATCACCGGACATTTGACAGACATAAAAGTTGTGACCACCAGGTTATCACATACCCCATTGGCCATTTTAGCGATGGTAGATGCAGTTGCGGGCGCCACCAAAAAAAGATCGGCCCAGCCACCCAGGTCAACATGGCTATTCCAGGAACCGCTTTCCCTGGTAAAGAAATCGCTTAACACCGGCTTCCCCGACAGAGAAGAAAATGTCAGCGGAGAAACAAACTCTTTGGCTGCCCCGGTCATCAGCACCTGTACCTCAGCCCCGGCCTTCACAAGCCCGCGTAACAGGTACACCGCCTTATAGGCAGCAATACTTCCCGTTATACAGAGAACAATTTTTTTACCGTTAAGCGGCATGTGAAGAGATTTATATCAGAATCCAAACTATTTTTTCTCCTTGGCAGGATTACGGTAATAAATCAAACCATCTTTGAACTCTTCGTAAGCGATCAAAACAGGCTTGGAAAGTCTTTCGTAATACCTTGAGATCTCAATCTGTTCACGGTTTTCGAAAACCTCTTCCAGGTTATCGGAGTAAGAGGCAAATTCCTGCAATTTTTGGTTCAGTTCCTCTTTTACTTCGGCATTGATTTGATTGGCACGTTTGGCAATCACCATCAATGATTCATAAATATTGTCTGTGGCTGAATCCAACTCACTCAAATTGCGGGGAACAGTTGTTGAAGCTGCTTTTACTTTTCTGTAATCCATAATATATCTATTTCTTAACTTCTTCTATTTTGGTCTCAACTTTCTTTATCTCTTCGTCATTCAGGTTCATCATCTTCTTGGTGTTGGCAAAGAATCTGTCGGCTTCCTTCCGGTATTTACTGTTTGGAAACTCATCTACAAATGAATAATATTCGTCAAGTTCGGCATTCAGACGATCACGCTTTTTTTCCTCGATGCTGTTTTCTCCCAACAAATATTTCGATTTCAGCAGGTAAAACATCAACTCTTCGCGGTATTTCGAGTCAGGATATTCTTTTAAACTGTTCGACAACGATATAACGGAGGCACGGTAATCACCCAGATCATAATACAACTTTCCGTTCAGGTAAGATTTTAGTACCAGTTTCTCACGCATTTCATCAATCAGCTTATTTGCTTCGGCCACTTTATTGCTCGAAGGAAAAATATTGATAAAAAGCTGGAAAGCATCAATGGCATCCTGTGTTGTTTTCTGATCCAGCCTGGGAGTCGGCGAATCAAGATAATAACAATATGCTATCATATATTGGGACTCCTCTGCAAAAGTACTTCGGGTATACTCTTTTACCAACTGACGGAAATAGTGACCAGCCATCAGGTAATCGTGCTGACCAAAATTGCTTTTCGCCAGGTAATAATAGACCTGATCGGCCCTATTGGTGCCCCTGTAAATATTCACCAACTCAGAATAGAGCTGGGTGGATTTTGTGAAATCCCCGTTATCATAATACTCACGCGCTTTTTTGAGCTTGTACTCATAATCCGTGCTCTTGACTATTTTTTGATATTCACCACAAGATGAGGCGATTAACAAAACGCCAACTGCGAAATATGTTCTCATTTTCCGAATCATGGTGCAAAGATAAGTTTTTTCTCCATTTATAGAATATGTATCAACACTTTTGGCTGTTTGCGGATGGTTAAAAACTGTTCAAATCTCTTAAAAATCCAAATTGGCCAAAGGATGACTTTCCGCCTTGTTGAAACCCAAAATAATTTTTAGATTTGCAGGCTCTCAAGAATATTTTGCAATACTACATAAAGTTTACTACCGTGGATATATTTGAAAAAATTAAAACTGACAAAGGAAACCTTGGTCAGTACCAGAAAGAAGCACATGGCTATTTTTCATTTCCCAAGCTGGAAGGAGAAATTGGTCCAAGGATGAAATTTCGTGGAAGAGAGGTTCTTAACTGGAGTTTAAACAACTATTGCGGACTTGCCAATCACCCGGAAGTTCGTCAGGCAGATGCGGAAGCAACTGCCCAATATGGTTTGGCCTACCCAATGGGAGCGCGAATAATGTCAGGCCAAACCAGCAAACATGAAGAACTGGAAAAGCAACTGGCTGCATTTGAAAGCAAGGAAGATGCTTTTCTGCTCAATTACGGATACCAGGGAATGCTCTCCATAATTGATGCAATTTCCGGTCGCAACGATGTAATTGTATACGATGCTGAGGCTCATGCCTGCATACTGGACGGTGTTCGCCTGCATATGGGAAAAAGATTTGTTTTTCAGCACAACGACATGGACAGCCTGCGCAAACAACTCGGACATGCCACAACTTTGGTGCAAAAAACAGGAGGAGGCATCCTGGTCATAACTGAAGGAGTCTTCGGAATGGCCGGTGACCTTGGTAAACTGGACCAGATTGCAGCATTAAAAAGTGAGTTCAATTTCCGCCTCCTGGTTGATGATGCGCATGGTTTCGGGACTATGGGAGCAACAGGAGCCGGTGTGGGTGAGCACTTCGGCGTACAGGATCAGATTGATATGTATTTCGGCACCTTTGCCAAATCGATGGCCGGGATCGGCGCTTTTATCGCTGCCAAAGAAGAGGTATGCGATTACCTGCGGTACAACATGCGGTCGCAGACATTTGCCAAATCCCTGCCTATAGCCATGGTAATTGGCTTACTGAAAAGACTTGAACTGATTAAAACGCAACCGAAGATTCGCGAAGATCTATGGATTATCGTAGAAGCGCTTCAGAAAGGATTGAAAGCTGAAAACTTTGACCTTGGTGTTACCAATTCTCCGGTTACCCCTGTCTATTTGTCGGGCAGTGTTCCGGAAGGCACTAACGTGATCATGGATCTGCGGGAAAATTACAATATATTCTGTTCTATCGTGATCTATCCTGTTATTCCGAAAGGACAGCTATTGTTGAGACTGATTCCTACATCATCCCATACCCTGGAGGATGTCGAATATACCATCAAAGCATTCTCAGAAGTGCGCAAGAAACTGGAAGTAGGCAAATATGTTGCTTCCAAGATTGCTCAGATTTCATAAGCAATTAAACCCTTAACTCTTCATGGTGAACGGGGCCACTCCCGATCTACGGACGCTGATCCATTTCGGTATTGCCTCAGTGATAACCACGATAACACATACCAGGATAATGATGGTCAACGACGAATTAATTGCTCCCTGCACCCTTGTTTGCTCCGCCATCAGCTGCGGGATGTAAATATTCACCAGATTCATTACACCACCGGTAACAGTCGTAATACCTACAAAAGTCATCGGGACAATAGTTATCCAGCTATATCTGATCATACCGCGGTTGATAAGGTAAGATGTACCGATAGCCAATGCCAGGGTTGCCAGTAACTGATTGGCAACGCCGAACATCGGCCAGATAGTTGATACACTACCGGTATAGATAAAATAGCCCCAGGCAAATACCACGATAAAACTTGTAATAATATTGCCGGGAAGCCAGTCGGTTCGTCCAAAAGGTTTGTAAGCTTTCCCAAAAACCTCCTGTAAGATAAAGCGGGCAATACGCGTACCGGCATCCACGGTAGTAAGGATAAACAATGCTTCAAACATGATCGCAAAGTGGTACCAGTATGACATCAGTCCGGCTAAGCCGGGAATGCTCGAAAATATCTGCGCCATACCAACTGCCAGTGATACGGCACCGCCCGGCCTGCCTGCAATTTTTTCGCCAACCTCGGCAGAAAGCTGGGGCAAATTGCTTTGGGTGAATCCCAGTGAATGAAGCTGGGGCAGAATTTCCGTGAATTTTTCGGGTGATACATTGATCTGGAAATAATCAAGCGGAAACAGGCTTGTTGCAGCAATCAATGCCAGAATGCTTACCATCGCCTCAGCCAGCATGGATCCTACCGCGATAGGTTTGATGTGTGATTCTTTCATCAACATTTTGGGTGTGGTACCCGAACTAACCAGGGCATGAAAACCGGAAATAGCCCCGCAGGCGATGGTAATAAAAAGGTATGGAAACAACGTACCGGGGATGATCGGTCCGCCGCCGTGGATAAAAGGCGTGAAATTGGGCATTTTAATGGTCGGGGCCACAACAATAATTCCGATGGCCAGCATGGCAATAACGCCAAGTTTCATGATGGAGCTGAGATAATCGCGGGGCGACAAGAGCAGCCAGACCGGCAATACCGAGGCAAGCAACCCGTATACGGCCAAAAGAATCGTTAAGGTTGGTTTATCGAAGGTAAACCAGGAGGCAAAGTTGGATCCCGGTATGTATTTTCCTAGAATAACGGCAGCAGACAGCAGAATAACACCAATAATTGTGGCCTCAACTGTTTTGCCTTTCCTGAAGACAAACATCCACAATCCCATCAGGATCGCTATCGGAATAGTAGCAGCAATGGTGAATGTTCCCCACGAACTTTCGGCGAGCGCATTCACAACCACCACCCCAAGACCGGCAAGCGCCACAATCAGGATGATAAAAACAGCTAGTGATGCAACGCCACCGCTGAAGTTGCTGATCTCTTTGCGGGCAATCTCTGCCAGCGACTTCGCGTCGTATCTCGATGAAGCCGTCAGGATGACCAGATCATGAACGGCGCCGGCCAGCACAGCGCCGACCAGCATCCAGACAAAGCCAGGCATAAAACCAAACTGGGCAGCCAATACGGGTCCCACCAAAGGTCCGGCACCGGCAATGGCTGCAAAATGATGCCCGAACAGGACCCATTTGGGCATCGGGTAATAGTTCTGCTTGTCGAACAACCTGGAGGAAGGCATATTGTGCGTATCTTCCAGCATCAGCACTTTGGCACAGACAAAGCTGAAATAAAACCTGTAAGCAAGGGCAAAAAAAGCCAGCGCACCAATCACAAAAGGCATCGCGTTCATAACCGGTATTATTTCACCTTCTGTACCCAAATATTTCTGAACTGAATTCTGGAACCCTCGGCCTGCAGGCCAATGCTGCCTTTGGTCATGGAACAATCCCTGATCGTATTCTGTAGTAATCCATTCACCGATATTTCCACGGTACTTCCTTTGCAGACAATGTCGTAGCTGTTCCATTTGCCAACGCCTTTTTCGTTTGTCGGATGCAATTTTACGGCGATCGGTTTCACTTTTTCGGTTCCGATATAGATACTGTCGCCTGCCGTCGCTTTTTCGCCGTCTGCATTGACAATAAAATCACCCGCCGACAATGCCTTCAACTGGCACTGGTAATGCAGGGGCCACATTTTGTCCGGACCATTGGTATGTAAAAAAACACCGCTGTTGGTTTCCTTTTCAGGATAACACCACTCCACATGCAACCGGTAATCAGCATACTCTTTTTCCGTCCTGAGATAACCCATCGGTACCCCGACTGTCTCAATCATGCCGTCTTTGACATAAAAGAATTTCTCCGGGCTGATTTTGGGATCATTTACAAAGATGGTCCAGCCTTTCAGGTCCTTGCCGTTAAAAAGGGATTCTTTCTTTTGGGCATTTCCGGCTACGGTGATCAACAAAAAGAGGATTACGATAATGTTTTTCATAAGGTTTATTATTTTATGGCAATAAAAGTACGCAATATATTTGCTATATCTTTGCAAATGCCTGTTCCAGATCGGAAATCAGGTCTGCCTTGTCCTCCACACCAATCGATACCCTTATCAGGGAATCTTTGATGCCGGCAAGTTCACGCTCTTTGGCGGTAATGGATGAATGGGTCATCAGCCCGGGATGTTCTATCAGCGATTCCACACCGCCCAGACTCTCGGCCAAAGTGAATAGTTCGAGGCTTTCGAGAAATTGAACAGCTTCCATCTCTCCTCCTTTGATCTCAAACGAAACCATACCTCCAAAACCGGAAGATTGCTGCAACCCGGTTTCGTATTGCGGATGGCTCTTCAGTCCGGGATAATAGACACGGGCTACTTTGGGGTGATTCTCCAGGTAAGTTGCGATGGCCAGGGCATTCGACTGGTGTTTCTCCATCCTGAGCGCCAGGGTTTTCAAACCGCGGAGCACCAGGTAACAATCAAAAGGCGATGGCACAGCGCCGATCGCATTCTGGCAGAACTTTAATTTCATGTACAATGCTTCGTCATTCAGCATAACGGCTCCGCCTATCACATCGCTGTGACCGGCAATGTATTTGGTGATGCTGTGCACCACGATATCCGCACCCAATGTTGCCGGATTCTGGAAATAGGGTGAAAGAAAGGTATTGTCGACAACCAATAAGATATTGTGCCGGTGGGCAATCTCAGCAATGGCTTTGATATCGCACATTCTCAACAATGGGTTAGTCGGTGACTCCAACCAGACCAGTTTAGTTTCCGGCCTGATGGCAGCTTCAACCAATGCAGGTTGTGTGGCATCCACCAGGCTTACCTGAATGCTGTATTGCTCTTCCCACAGGTGAAACAGTCTTTTGGTACCGCCATAAAGGTCATCGAAGCCAATTACATGGTCGCCGGGTTTAAGCAGGGCAAACAGAACGGTAGCTTCGGCTGCAAGTCCTGAGGCAAATCCAAGGCCGAAGGCTGTCTTTTCGAGTGAGGCGTATCGCTGCTCCAGCGCCAGCCTGGTTGGATTCTGGCTTCGGGAGTATTCAAATGCACCGTGGTCTTTCACCTTCTTACGGGCATAGGTAGAAGAAAGGTAAATAGGTGAAACAACTTCGTTTTTGCTCCCTTCCAGGAATTCAGCCCCCTCCCCTACGTGGACGGTGCGGGTATCGAATGAATGATTTTTGTGAGTCATTTCTATTGTATTAAATGTTGAGTATATATTATAAAAGAAACGGAGAAACAGGGAAACGGAGAAGGGAGACCGGATGCCTCGAAATCCTGACAGTTTATTGAACATTCACTTGCAATTAATCAAGAGGCATACTCAGTCGTTTTCCGGCGTCTCCGTTTCTCGTCTCTCCGTTTCCCCGTTTCCCCGTTTCTCCGTTTCCCCGTTTCACCGTTTCCCAAAATCAGTGTTTTTCCGACAAATAACGCTCCGCATCAATCGCTGCCTTGCAGCCCGATCCTGCCGCGGTAACGGCCTGCCTGTAAAGCGGGTCCATGACATCGCCGCAGGCGAATACGCCGGCAACATTGGTCATGGAGGTAACGCCAATGGTTTTGATGTAACCCACCTCATCGGTTTCGATCACCGGTTTAAAAATACCGGAATTCGGTACGTGACCGATTGCCAGGAAGAAACCGTCGATGGGAACAGTGACCTCTTCCTCATTTGCTTCGCCTTTGTTTTTGAAAAAAACCGCGCCTTCTACAACGCCCTCACCGGTCAGACCTTTGGTCTGGTGTTTCCAGAGTAGCTCAATATTCTTGGTCTTAAAGGTCCGGTCCTGCATGACTTTTGAGGCACGCAGCTGGTCACGACGCACAATCAGGTATACTTTGCGGCACAAACCTGCGAGGTAGATTGCCTCTTCACAGGCTGTGTCTCCCCCACCGACCACCGCAACATCCTTGCCGCGGTAGAAAAATCCGTCGCAGGTGGCACAGGCAGATACGCCTGAACCTGCATATTTTTTCTCATCCGGCAAACCGAGATACTGCGCCTCAGCGCCGGTAGCAATGATGACAGTTTCTGCCGCTATTGTTTTAACGCCGTCGATGGTGATTTTGTGTACCCCATCTCCAAACTCTGCAGCAGTTGCCAGTCCCCAGCGCACATCCGTACCGAACCGCGCTGCCTGGGCTTTCAATTGCTCCATCATTTCCGGACCTGTAATTCCATCGGGGTATCCGGGAAAATTTTCAACCTCTGTGGTTGTGGTTAACTGTCCCCCGGGTTGAAGACCTTCGTACAAAACAGGAAAGAGGTTGGCTCTTGCGGCATAAATGGCGGCTGTAAATCCCGCAGGTCCTGATCCGATGATCAGGCATTTCACTTTTTCAACCTCATTGGGCTGATTGGTTGGAGCATCTTTCAGACCCTCCGTATTCAATGATTTAAAGAATTCCATACGCTATATATTTTTGTTCAAAAATAGACAAATTCAATTACCTCGGCAATAATTGCTAGTGTTAATTATTTATTTTATTTAAATAGCACGATTATTTTGGAATCCGGAAAACTGAAGCTATTTTTGCCAACGATTTCCGGTATATATTTCCGGTCAAAAGCATCAATAAGTTCGGGGTGTAGCGCAGCCTGGTAGCGTATCCGTCTGGGGGGCGGGGGGTCGCAAGTTCAAATCTTGTCACCCCGACAATTGAGGATCAGAGGGTTAGGCAGAAATGCTTAACCTTTATTTTTTGGACGCACTTTCAATTCTCCGTTTTGTACAGTTAGGGTAGTATCTTAGTAATCTAAAGTACTGATTTCCGACTGCACGGTCTCCTGATCCCGTATCACCTTTGGGATTAATAGAAGAGCATTGGGGAACCGTCAAATAAACCATTAATTGCTTTTCGGATCAAATTAACAAACTGAATATGATAAAAACAATCTCAGCAATCAGGAATGCTGTTTTAATGCTTATTTTCCTCCTGGCCGGATTTCAGGCGATAGCCCAGAGACAAATGGAGAACCTGGATCGCGGAGTTATTGCCGTTCACAATGCCAATGATTCTGTGTATGTTGGATGGCGCCTGCTTGGCACTGAACCTGATGCAATTGCCTTTAATGTCTACCATCAGAGCGGAACCGAAAAGCCGGTTAAACTGAATAAAAAACCGGTTAAGGAAAGTACAAATCTTGAAGCAGGGAAACAGGATTTCACAAAAGACAACTCCTATTTTGTAAAAGCAGTACTGAACGGAAAAGAGCAGGAAGCAAGCAGGCGTTTCACGCTGAAGGCAAATACGCCCGCACAGCAATTTGTCAATATTCCGCTAAAAACGCCTGCGGGTTATACGCCGAACGATGTTTCCACAGGTGATCTGGATGGCGACGGGGAATATGAAATTATCCTTCATCAAACAGGCAAAAGTATAGATACTCCATCCACCGGAATTTCCGGTATCCCCATTTTCCAGGCATACAAAATGGACGGAACCCTCTTGTGGGAGATCAATCTCGGCAGGAACATCCGCGAAGGCGCCCATTATACCCAGTTTATGGTGTATGACCTGGATGGCGACGGCATAGCAGAATTTGCCTGCAAAACAGCCGATGGTACGATCGACGGAAAAGGAGTCGTCGTGGGCGACTCGGCAAAAGACTTTAGAAATTTAAACAAAGCAAGCGGGCCACTTTACGGCAAAGTACTCGACGGACCCGAATATTTTACCATTTTCAGCGGCAAAACCGGCGAAGCGCTGGCGACAACAAATTATATACCCGAACGCTACCCGCTCAACGGATGGAACGGACATGGCGGAAACGGCGGCAGTGACAATACAGGGAACCGCGTCGACCGCTTCCTCGCTTGTGTGGCTTATCTCGACGGCATCCATCCTAGTGTGGTGATGTGTCGGGGATATTACGGCCGCTCGGTGCTTGCTGCATGGGACTGGCGAAACGGAAAACTCACATCTCGATGGGTATTTGACAGCAAAGACGGGGAGAATCCGTTCTCCGGTCAGGGCAATCACAATTTATGCGTGGCTGATGTCGATGGTGACGGGAAGGACGAGCTAATTTATGGTTCAATGGTCGTAGATGATGATGGAAAAGGGTTATTTTCCACCGGTTTCCATCATGGTGACGCCATCCATGTCGGAGAGCTAATTCCGGGTCGACCGGGATTACAGGTATTCGGAATTCATGAAATCGAAGAACGGACGACAGGACCAGGAGCCGCAGTCTATGATGCCAAAACCGGTGAAGTCCTTTACAAAGGGTCGATGAACAAAGATGTTGGCCGTGGAGTAGCCGAAGATATTGATCCTTCCAATCCGGGTGCCGAAATGTGGTTCTCCGGATCCGATGGATTGCTAAATATGAATGGTGAAAGGATCGGAGAGGCGCCTTCTTCAACAAATTTTGTCATTTGGTGGGATGGTGACCCGGGCAGGGAACTGCTCGACGGAAATCACATCCACAAATACAAAAAAGGAAGAATCTTCACCGCCGAAGGATGTGTATCGAACAACGGCACAAAATCAACTCCGGCTTTGAGTGCGGATCTTTTTGGCGACTGGCGCGAGGAGGTCATCTTCCGGACAGCCGACAATCAAAACCTGCGGATTTATACGACTACAATTCCAACCAAGCTGAGGATTTACACCCTGATGCATGATCCGCAATACCGTTTGGCAATTGCCACGCAAAATGTGGCCTATAATCAACCGCCCCATACCGGCTTCTTTCTCGGAACTGAAATGAAAAAACCACCAAAACCGCGTATTGTTTTAGTCAAGTAAATTCAATTGGAGAGGATTTTAAATCCGCTCCAGCAGGGTGAATCAAAGATTTAATATCACATCTACCCCAAATCAAATGCGTTTGGGAAATGGAATGGTGCAGCCTGAATAGGGGAAGACTTTTGAAAAAATTCAATTCACAGATCTTCCCATATTGTAAATTAACGGTCTGGTATTGTGATTTTTTACTATTTTTACATAAAATGTAATAAGTGGGAGGTATACCAATTCCAAAACCATCCTTTTTGGATGATTGTATTTACTTAGGAGTAGTCCATGGAGAAAAAAGGTGGAGATCAAAAGACTCCGATAGACTTTATACATGGGATTCGTTTCACGGTGAGATTGAGGTATTTAATCGAAGAGGTAAACATTTAGGGGTGTATGATCCAAGTGGTATTTTAATTAAAGACGCAGTTAAAGGGAGGAAAATAGATGTCTGATTTTATCACAGATTGCATCAATGGAGATGCCCTATTAGAAGAAGTTGACAACTATATTGACGGTTGGCACGAAAGTGATTCAAAAATATCATTGAATGCTTACTTAGGTATGACTGCGAAGGAATATGATTTATTTGTCCAGGATGCTAAGTATTTGTCATACATAGTTACTGCACATATGGAAGGAGTAGACATTAAGAGTATTATTGAATCTCAATTTGCAATGGCTGCCAGATCGTCCGATATCAATAAGTCTGCCAGATTAGTAACATGGCTTAATTCAGCAGGCTTATGGAGTTCAGAGAAGCACCCGCAATAAAACTGGCACGAAGAATTATTGTAAAATATTCTCTAAGCGTACCATTTGATTTAATGTCACTTATTAGGACATATGCTAATCTGATTATTCTGCCTATACCTATTAAAGGAGTTGATGGAGTATCATTAAATCTTAAAGTACCTAAAAAAACTCCAACAATTATCCTAAATTCCAATCTGCCTAAAACAAGGCAATTATTTACCCTTGCACATGAATTAGGTCACATCATCATCCCTTGGCATAATGGAACAATCATCGATGAAATTTACAACCAATCTTATAATAATTTTGTTTATAGACGGTTTGAACAAGAAGCTAATATGTTCGCAGCGGAATTGCTTATGCCTAAAAATTGGATACTCTCAAAATTTGAAATATACAACAATGATATAGCAGCATTACAATCATGCCTTGTTACTACAATTGGAGTTTCAGACCAAGCCGCTGCTATACGACTAATTGAAACTTTACCACCACACTTTGTATTTGCCTCAGAGCGTAATGGGATAGTTGTAGAATCAGGTATCACAAACGGTACATATGCTATTCGGCTTGAAGAAGGTTGTAATTTTTCTATAGATTATTACCCATACATTGACAAATATAGTTCCCATGATACTGGTTCAATTCGTTATCATTGGTGGAAAATAAAGTCTAAGATCTCCATAAAAGGTGACGATAATCGTTCGTGGCGTGAAATTTTGGACAACATCCTTAATGATATTCAAATGAGGGACGATCCAATCAAATTTAGGCGATCCCTCAATGGAATTGTTGGAAGTGCACACGGAATGGTTAAGAAGGGCAAAGAATATTGTATTGAATCAGTATATTCTGCTGTTCTATTCACATTAAGAATTTAAGTTTCGCATCAACGTTAAGCCGCATCTAATGCAGCTTTCATTTTGATTATTTTTGTAATTGACTGATTATCATCAGCTATTTTATCCAATATTTCTTCCATATCTATTTCGAAAAGATCGGCTATCAAAGT
>JBBQHB010000045.1:0-40957 GCA_038323575.1 Bacteroidales bacterium
CGTCCCGAAAGGATCAGTTTTGTCGGTGGGACGGTAGTGTGCGTCGATGTTGGACTGGTCAACCCGGCCATTTTGGTACAGCCGTTCCCCGTGTTTGACCCTTATTACCGTACCCGGAAGCCCCTTCAGGGTAATTTTGCTTACACCTGCAATATTTCTGCCTAAATCAAATACATACAATGAATCGGTGAATTTTTTAAAGCTTTTTACCTGAATCTCTTCTGCAGCGCGTATTGGCTGAAGTTGCTGGGAAACGATGTTTTGGGAAGGAGCAGCCGTCAGTTTCGCGTTGACCCATTTTGAATCATCATATCCTGAAGTGCACCAACCGCTCTTTTCCAGGTTGGCATCCTGGTGTTCTCCGGTATAAATACTGTTGAAGATAACCGGTCCCAGGGATGTTTTCCAGCTGGTTCCCGAAGAGATGGTCTGGACGGTGCCATCCTGGTAAGTAATGCGGAGATCCATGCAGAATTTTGGCCGGGCCCGCCACGGAGCTTTGTCGAAGTACCAGACAGCCGTGGACTGGTGGTTGAACCAACCGTTGCCAAGCATGATCCCAAGTGTATTCCTTCCTTCTGTGAGATAAGGGGTTACATCGTGCGTTACATAAAGCGTACGCCTGTCAAAACGGGTGTACATCGGGTCGAGACGGTGATCCCCGATTTTTTTACCGTTTACATATAGTTCGAAGAGTCCGCCAACAGCAACGTATGCCCGTGCAGAAACTATTTTTCTCTTCACATCAATTTCCTGGCGGAAATAGGGAGCCGGTTTCAGGGCAATGTCCCTGGTATCGGTAATCCAGGCGCCGTGCCAGTTTTCAATTCCCATCATGCCGGTTTCGAATGAGGCAACAGGATTGCGGTCGCTTTGATTTCCGGACTGGTCCCAGGTGATAACCTGCCAGAAATATTTGGTAAACGGTTCCAGCTTTTGGCCGGTATATACAAACAAAATGCTGTCTGACAAAATTTTACCGGTGTTCATCATGTTGCCTACACCATTTGCAACATAAGAAGAATCCGTGCCAACGATAATCCTGAATGCGTATTGTCCGGCTCCCTGCCGGGGATCTTCCGACTGCCAGGATAACCTCGGATTGGAAACATCGATACCCAGCGGATTGACCAGGTGTTCGCACTGCAGCCTGACCGGAGCAGTTTGACCACTTAATTTGAATGCAAGAATAAATAGCAGGAACAATAGTGAAGCAGTACTCCATTTTTTCCTTGACACAGTAGGATTCATAAAAATAAACTTAATGATAATATAGAATTATCGACAGCGAAAACAATATTATAATTTAATCGAATGAGAAATATTAGTTTTAACAAAATCTGTGAGCAGTTCATTAAGAATATTTCTTTGTGGAAATCCATGCCCCAAATGCTGTCTGAAACCTTCCCCGAAATCAACATTTATTTCCTTTCCCCGCTGTTCAGAAAATCTTTTCATAGACAACACATACTCATCCATCTTGTGGTGAGACATCAGCCAATTACGCTGACTCTTATGGCAGGCAAGCATTTTTTGTTTAACGTCAATTTCTGTGGAAATATCGACATAAATTGTCGGTAGAATCTGATTCCCAAACTTATCTTTCCCCTCCATTGGATCTGAGTAGTAGAGATAAGGCACAGGTTCATACACCTCCTCTAAGACTTCCAAATTCTTAATGCCAGTCGAAAAACATGCGGTCTGTACGATAAGGCTTGTCATTTCGTGATCAACCATGTAATCTGAAGGACTCGAAGTGAAGACTACCGATGGTCTAATCTTGCGAAACAAAGATGTTGTTATGTTGATAGCTTCACGGTTATATAAAATATAAACGTCTTCAAATTCAAGACAATGATAAGTTGCATCAATTAAACCGGCTGCATTTCTTGCCTCATTTTTACGAATCCGGCTTATCTCTGACCTTGAATACTCTGAGGTTCCTTTGTCACCGGGAGCCATTGTGGCAATATGAACATCCCATCCGGCCTTTCTCAGCAGAGAAAGTGTACCAGAACAAAGAAATTCAGCATCATCAGGATGCGCAAATATTCCAAGAACAACTTTCTCCATGGTAAACTATATTACATGAACAACTCTTTGGGTTTGTGCAGCCTGATAGCAGGCATCCAGTACTTTTTGACTGTGAAGTCCTCTTGCAAAGTTATTTACGGGTTCCCTATTCTCAATTATTGCAGAACTAAATTCTTCTATTTCTGCAAGATAAATATTAATTGGCGAAGGATAAATAATCAGACCGTCCGCTTTACTCCTTGCCTGGTCAGCATCATAAACTGAATCGTCATCATCCAGATATGCAATCATTTCGCCGGAAGCACCTTGTCCTATTGTTCCGCTGGCAATTATACTCCCTTTGGAGCCATACAGCTCCAGAATATTTTTGCTGCTTTTATCAGGAATACAAAAAAAACTGTCCACCGTCCCAATCGCTCCACTTGTAAAAACTAATGAGACAACTGCGCTGTCTTCAGAAGGATAATCCTGCACATTGTTGTGAATAAAACAACTCACTTTGGATATTTGTCCAAAAAACATTTCGAGTAAATCAAGGCAGTGGCTGCCCATATCCATCAGGGCACCTCCCCCACCAGTTTTAAGGTTTTGTCTCCATGCCCCTGCAATCGGAGGATACCAGCATGATAACTGAGCGCGGCAATAGACCGGTTTGCCCAATTTGCCTTGTTCAATTAAATTAAGGGCAGCCTGATGCTGTGCGGCAAATCTCATCATGTAGGCAGTACCCAAAAGAACTCCCTCATCCTGGCATGAAACAACCATTTTTTCAGCTTCCAGTACACTGAGACCCAATGGTTTTTCACAAAAAACATGCTTTTGGGCTTTAGCGGCCTGGATAACATGATCAAGATGCATGTTAACAGGAGTTGCAACGTATACTGCATCTATTCCGGAATTAAGCAGTTCTTCTATACTCTGGGAAGCTAATGCATTGAATTGCTTTGCTACCACTTCATTAATATCCCGGTTAATATCATATACTGAGACCAGTATGGCATTATCTGACTGCATTATCCCCTCAGGGATTGTCCTTCTTTTGGCAATACCACCTGATCCAATAACACCCCACCTTATTATTTTTTTCAAAATGTTATCTCCTTTTACTTTGAATAGGCTAAAATCACTTTCCTCAATGATGCACCAATCTGTTCGCAGTTTTCAACAGTATATGTAGGAAATGCAAAGCAGGTAAAGGTGTGTTTCTCGTGCCATTTTGCATTAGGAACATCTACTTTTGAATAATCCACACTCTCAGGATTGGTATATTCCTTTGATTTAAAAGGGAAGCCGCTTTTCCCGAATGAGATATGATTCTTGAATGCCTGTTCAGTATGACATTGTGGCCAAAATACCTTCCATACCGGCGCTCCTTCTGCAACTGCTGCCTCAACAAATTCCTTAATATCACATGTCATGTTTTCAATGTCGAGTGAGAATGCCATAACAAACCAGCCATTTTTACGTTCATCAGTATCAATTGGTTTATACAGAACCTGAGGGAGATCTTTTATTAAGTCAATAATAATCCGTGCATTTCTTTCCCTGTTGGGCATATTCCATGTGTCGATCCGATCAAGCTCTGCTATGCCAATGGCTGATTGCATTTCTGTCATCCGGTAATTCCACCCAACCATATTATGAATGTACGGGAGTTTCTGCTCCAACTCAAGCAGACTCAACCTTTGCTTGACATCATAACCATGATCCCTGAAACTTCGTGCAATCCAAGCAAAATCTTCATTATCAGTAGTAATCATACCACCCTCACCACCTGTCGTAAACGTTTTATTCTGACAAAAGCTACATCCTGCAATGTCGCCCAGCGTTCCTGTTTTTTTACCTTTGTAATAGCCGCCAAATGCCTCGGCATTATCTTCGATCACAGTCAGGTTATGTTTTTTTGCGAAAGCATTTATTTTATCCATTTCACAAACATTGCCATAAAGATGTACCGGCATGATCGATTTTGTACGTTCGTTGATCAATTTTTCTGCAGATTCAATGCTGATACAATGGTCCTCCCTGTTTACATCGGCAAATCTCGGTATTGCTCCGGCCTGTAGAATCGAAAAGCTTGATGCAATGAAAGTGTAACTCGGAACAATAACCTCATCACCCGGACCAATACCCATTGCTGCTAATCCAACATGAAGCGCAGCAGTTCCCGTTGCAACAGATATTGCATATTTGCTTCCTTGCCAATCAGCAAATTTTTTTTCAAATTCCATGCCCTTTGCTCCTGTCCAGTAATTCACCTTCCCCGAACGAAGCACCTCTTCAACAGCCTTAATAGCGTTCTCATCAAAATTTGGCCAACCAATCTTATTGATAGAAACCGCCTTTGGCCCCCCATGAATTGCTAACTTTACCATTATACTTTTTTTTAACAATGAATAGTCGTTTATAGAACATAATGTTCTTTCTTATATAATATATTAATATAAATACCTGATATTAAATTTTATAACAATTGTAAAATCGCTTAATTTAAGTTTTGTTGTACGACTTGGCCATGGAATTTTCGAACCTCATGGTATTGGAATTATAGTGACGAGAAGCTTACTTTCAACACATTTTAAAACAGTTTATTCAACTGTCTGATAGCGGACTCAGTCAGGATTTCACCCGATCCAATCTCATAGAGCGTTGTACCTGGCGTTGTTTCATAGCCTGTAATCATGGGGGTACAACCCGCAGGACCCTGAGTGAATGAAATCTTCGTTGGAAAATAACCTCTTTTGTCATTGGTCAGGCCCATAACAAATGTATTTTTGAATGGTGATTCAGCTTTAATTTTCATTCCAAATTCTGCGAACATCTCACCTGGCAATCCGACAAAGGCTACTCCGCCAATCCTGACAACCATCACTTCGAGACTATCAATCTGTGATTGAATTTTACTCAATCGAATCCAGTCCCTGCCATATACGGCATCAGGAATTCCATCAGCCTGAATGGGTGGCATACCATTTTTCTCCACACCATTCATTACCTGTTTTGCCCAGTTAAGTTGTTCTTCAGATATTGCTATCCTTTTTAGCGGAACCATTTCTTTTGATACTGTAACCAGATTCCCGGGAACTACCACCTGATTCTTAATTGCTTCCATGGCTGAAACACCGAGTATATAACCAATGCGCTGACACTCCTGGTAAGTATCAGGAAATCCAATCCTGTAATCTACCTGTGTAACATTTCCACAACAACCATTAAAGAAGAGCGGAATGAAATCATTTCCTTTTACTTTTTTTATGGCTTCCCCCAGATAGCCAGGGTAATCGGCTGAGTACAACCAGTTATTTCCTGTAAGTGTAGTAGCATGACAACCAAAATTGATAAGCGCTCCGACTGCTTTCCCCTCTTGTTCCAAAGAAATAGTTAAAACTTCCGGATCGATCGGACCCAAAGGACCAATCACAAAACCAGGTTCCAGTTTTTCCCAACACATGTGGGTGGTTCCATCAATACATTTCAATCTTCTGTTAAAAGATATCCGTTCTTCAGATGTCCTTCCGGCAGAAATTATGGTCGGTTTTAATTTTTCGTTAGCAAGAATGACTGCTTCGGATGCTTTTAGAAGAAATGCCCTTACCCTAGGATTAGTGAAATCTGCTTTGGGGCCACTGTGGGTGTGTGTAGCAGATATCAATATATTTTCCTGCCTAATGTTGGTCTTCGACGCGATAAAACCTCGCATGAAGTCTACGGATTCTTTAAGCAAGAAGCAAATATCAAGTGTGAGTAATACTGCCTTATTGCCATTTTT
The DNA here is from genome assembly GCA_038323575.1 of Bacteroidales bacterium. Classification (GTDB taxonomy): domain Bacteria; phylum Bacteroidota; class Bacteroidia; order Bacteroidales; family Prolixibacteraceae; genus CAINVV01. The sequence goes on from JBBQHB010000045.1 coordinate 5,804, forward strand.
ATCTTCAGCGACAATTGCGCGTGCATAAAGAGGGTCATGTATGCCACGTGAGGCATAATCATTCCCCCGATAATTTCCGGCAAGATCCAACCCTATCTCAGGCGTATAATTTACTTCAGCAATCCCAATTCTTAAATCAGATGCCCTTTCATTTTTATTTGCAATGCAACACCAAACAGCAAAGCTGAAGAAAGCTGCCAGCATGATCAGATAAGATTTTCCCGTTTGATGACCAATCTTTAATAAAACTATTTTAATAAACTTCTGCATGATTTTTGCCCGGTTTTGATAGTACCAAAAATAATCCGACTGTTTCTAATTATGTAGTACTTTTTAGTACAATACTGATATATTTCTACAAACAATTTCACCTTATAAAGGGAAAAGGATCTGTGTTGACCTAATTCAATCAGAGCTTCTATAATTATAAATTATAATTATAGAGGCAGTTAGCAGAAAGTATTTTTCCTATTGATAAAAAAATGATGCACTGCAAAATTCTAAAGTTAGGATAGTATTCCAATTTTAATCCAAAACTTGCTGATACTTGAATAAATATTAATTTTGGAGGAAACTCAAAGCAAAATGAACGTAGAGGAAATAAGACTTCTTCAGGATCAAGACAAATCATTTATTGTATTCCATGAAACAAATGTTTTTTCGCACTGGCACCATCATCCGGAATATGAATTGGTCCTGATTACGAAAGGCAAAGGAAAACGTATGGTGGGAGATCATATTGACCATTTTGAAGATAATGATCTTGTTTTAGTCGGATCCTTTCTCCCTCATGAATGGCTTTGTGAGGAGTCATATTACCCCAAAAAGGATGAATTTTGCGGGGAGGGCATTGTTGTCCAGTTTCTTGAAAACTTTCTTGGCGACCATTTTTTCAACATCCCCGAAAACAAAAAGCTTCAGCATATTTTGGAGGAGTCATCCAGAGGCCTGATCTTTTCAGGAAAGACGAAAGAAAAAATCATTTCAATTATGCTGAAATTGTGTCATCAGGATGCAACCGATCGTTTGTATTCATTATTTGCAATTTTTGGTATAATTTCGAAGTCCAAGGAATTCAATTCATTAAGCAGTCCAGGATTCATGGAGCCTTTCCACAAGATTGGCAATGAGCCAATGCAGAAAGTCCTTGAATATATTCTGAAGAATTTTCATGGAGATATATCCATGAAAGTATTGCTTGATATAAGCCATATGTCAAACACTGCCTTTTGTTCTTTATTCAAAAAAACTTACCGGATGACGTTTAAGTCATATCTTCTTCAAACAAGAGTCGGTTATGCTTGTAGACTGCTTGGTAATGAGCGTTTTAATATTTCAGAAATAGCTTATCAGTCGGGTTTTGAAAATCTGTCCAACTTTAACCGCCAGTTTAAAAAGATCAAAGGATTGACACCTTCACAATACCAAAGCAAATTGTTATCCGGAAATACAACCGAATAGATTGAATATTTTCATTATTTACGGAAATATCTCTGGCGGTTGAGATTCCAGATGATCGGATGGCTCTGATAAGACCAATAAAAATACTACAAATGCACTAAAAAGTATTATTACTTCACTTATTCTTTGGTTTATCTTTGCTTTACGGATCAGGTTAAATCCCTCTCAGATTATCACACTAAATCATTGAGTTGCTGTATTCCACCCAAGTAAAGATTTTAATATGCATCTAAAAATCAGGCCTCTGTTGAACCATCCACATTTGTTTGTGTTTGTATTTCCTTTTCTGGTTTTAACAGTATTTTATTCATGCTCTGTTAATCGGGTTGGTGAATCAACCGCTGAGGATAAACTGGTAGAGGTATTAAATTCGAAAAAGGATGTATGGGGTGAGGCTGGAATGAATCAACCAAACGGAGCGAGCTACGAATTCTTTGCTCCGCTCCTCCCTCCTCCAAGATATGTCAATGCAGATTTCCATTATTACCCCATCGTGCTGAGCGCTCCACGATCAAATGTGAAAGCCAGGCTTATTTCCAACGGAAGCGGAATAAATATCAATGGCGGGGTTCGTTCCTGGAGAGACGTAGGTACACCAGTAATATTCAGGGTTGGCCCAGATGAATTTTTGTTCGGCAGTCTGCCCGATCGGTTAAGTGAACCTGTTCTGGAAGAAGGTTGGCTTCCAATTCCGCAAATTTGTTACACCCATCGGACACCGATTCAATCTGAAGGCGAAGTCCCATTGGATCAAAAGAAACAAGTATCAATTTCGGAAGTTTATAGATTAGAGGCTTTTGCAGGTACTGATTCAATTCTCTCCAAAAAGGGAATTGTATTTGTTAAGTTCGACCTCAAAGAAGGCAACAATGGGTATATCGCGGTCGATTTTAGAGATAACAAGGGCCTTACGTTTGAGAACAGTGAACTGAAAAATAGCGAGCGTAAAGTTCTGGCAGTATTTGATGGACAATGGAAACAAGACGGTCACCTCATCAAAGCCCGATTGCAAAATGGCACTGCGGCAACACTTGCAATCTTAACTGAACCTATTGACAGGTCTTCCGGATTTTCAGTTGATAACAGAACTTATGAACTTCAAAAGGAAGCCTGCATTCGTACCTGGAAGAAATTGCTAGCTCCTGCAATGCTAATTGAAACTCCCGAACCGTTGGTAAACAACGTGTATAAGAATTCACTCTGTCAGATTTTTCAGCTGATAAATGACAATAAAATCAACTACAGTGCCGGGAATCAATATGAAAAGATTTATGAAGCCGAAGGAAGTGATGCGACAATGGCGCTTTTAACGAGTGGTTTTGCAAAAGATGTGCGTAAATTAATTGAACCTTTGTTCGATTTTACCCGCAAAGGCCTCGAATTGCATCATGCAAGTTTCAAAATTGGTAACTTATGTCAATATTACTGGCAAACAAGGGATCAAGCTGTCATTAATGAACTTCGGCCAAAGTGGGAGAAAGAAATTGGTATACTCGATACCAGTCGTAAGGGAGCAAACGGATTGTATCCACCGGAACAGTATTGCGGTGATATTCACACCTTTGTTCAGAGCATGAATGTTAATGCTAACGGGTGGCGGGCAATGCGCGATATGGGAGCAGTGCTAAAAGTTTCAGGTGACTCGGCTGAAGCAACATATCTGGAAAAAGAAGCAGGAATCTTTCGCCGGATTGTATTGAAAGCAGTGAACAATTCCAAATCTGATGAGACCGAGCCTCCGTTTATACCTATTGCCCTGAATGGAGGAGAACCTGTTCATGATCCTATTCTTCATTCACGCATAGGAAGCTATTGGAACATCATTATCGGCTATACCATCCGAAGCGGGATTTTCCCTCCAGACAGCAAAGAAGCAAGCTGGATTCCACGTTACCAGGAACAACACGGAGGATTATTTATGGGAATGGTTAAAAGTGGCGGAGGATACTTTAATTTCTGGACCGGCGACCAACGGGTCAATCCTTTATACGGGACTAGATATGCACTTGATGCTTTACGCAGGGACGACCCCGAACGTGCCCTGGTAAGTTTTTATGGCATGCTGGCACAGGGAATAACACGCAATACTTTCGTCGGAGGGGAAGCCTCCTCTATACAACCGGTTGATGACAAAGGAAGGGATTTCTATTGCCCACCCAACTCTGCAGCCAGTGCGCATGTGATTTCAATGCTAAGAAATCTGCTCATACAGGATTGGGACCTTGATGACGACGGCATTCCGGAAACGCTTCGTCTTGCATTCGGTACACCTCGTCGGTGGTTAGAAGATGGCAAAACTATTAAAGTAAAACAAGCTCCAACAGCTTTTGGCCCAATATCGTACACTATCATTTCCAATCTTAAAGCTGGTGAGATTACGCTCTCCTATTCGCCCCCTGCTCACCCGCCACTAAAGACACTTGCCCGAATTCGTATCCCCGATCATTTGAAGATAGAATCTGCAAATATTGGTAATCAAAGTTTAATAATTGACCCCTACGGTACTTTTGAAATTGTCTCCCAAAACAATCCGGTTATTGTCCGCATCGCAGTAAAGGAATTTTGATTATAAAAACTAATATTTACATAGGGTTACACTGTATGAAAGTATTATGATGGCTTCGAAAAGTACTATTCATTTTATCTTAGATGTTGTTATTTTATTACATCAAGTTTTGACTTTGAAAAGGCAATTAATCTATTGAATAAAGTTCATATTTTGAAATAAAATACCATGAATTATCCTTGTCTTAGAATAAATGGATCATTGCGAATCATAGTCGCAGGTATTCTCCTGTTATTTAATTTTTCTGTAAAAGCCACTGAAACTGATACTTCTTATCAGAAAGGGTTACGTATTTCGACCTTTGACATCAATGTAACTCCCCCCGCTAATACTTATCTTGCCTATGGCACAGCTTCAGGTGATTGGGATATGGGACTTAGAGCCCGTGGAATTGTGCTGCTTGGAGCGGGACAGCCGATTGTTTTATGTGCAGTAGATTGGATCGGTATCGGCAATGAAGGACATGATGAGTTTTGCATGGCTATTGCACTGGCAGCTGGTACATCACCTGAAAGAGTAGCAGTTCACACTGTTCATCAGCATGATACGCCATGGTGCGATTTTGGTGCCGAGCGGATATTGAAGAGTGCCGATTTTGATCCCACCAAATATGACGGGACATTTAACAGAGATGTGATCAAACGGCTTGAGGAAGCTGTCAAAAATTCGCTTACTCGCTCATCTCCCATAACTTCTGTTGGTTATGGTGAAGCAAAAGTTAAAAAAGTTGCATCTAATCGAAGAGTTTTCGGACCGGATGGCCTCATTTTGGAGCCGAGGCTTTCTGCATGTTTGGACCCTGTGTTGCGTAGTAAACCAGAAGGATTGATTGACCCACTTGTTTCAGTTATCAGCTTTTGGAACGACAATCTGCCCGTTGCTGTATTAAGCTATTACGCAGTGCATCCACAGAGCTATTATCGCACAGGCATTCCTAATCCCGACTTCCCCGGAATAGCACGTTTCACAAGACAACTTGCAGTTCCACAGGCATTGCATATTCATTTTAATGGTGCAGGAGGGAATATTACCGCCGGGAAATACAACGATGGATCACCCGAAAATCGTGGTTTGTTAGCCCAACGCCTGACTCTTGGTATGAAAAAAGCATGGGATTCTTCTATTCGGATACCCATTGATTCCGGCAGCATCCGTTGGGACGTTGAACCAGTCTTCCTGCCCCCGACCAAAAACCTAATCAATCTTCAGAATGGAAACTGGTCTCCGGATTCTTTATTGGTAAAAAGCTATGCCGCTAGGCTGGCCTGGTTGGAGAGATGTCAGGCCGGGAAAAAGATTAATATTAGTTGTCTCACCATCGGTAAAATCAGGATTCTGCATCTTCCGGGTGAACCTTTTGTCGAATATCAATTAGCAGCGAAAGCTGCAAGAAAGGATTTATTTGTTACTGTTGCAGGCTATGGTGACTATGGACCAGGCTATATTGGCACGGCCATTGCTTATAAACAAGGAGGTTATGAAACAAGTCATGTTTCTAACGTAACTTCAGAGGCCGAGAGTATTTTAACAAACGCAATATTTAAACTTCTTCATAAATAACCTTAGGTAAATCCTTATGAATACTAAACTTGCAGTATTGATTACGTTGGTAATCCTTTGTATGAAAGGATATCCGGAAAATTATGAAAAAGTAAAACAAGTTCAAGGAATACTTTATAGTGAAGGCAAACCAGTCACAATTGAGATTGCAGATGGGAAAATTGCAAATATTAAGAAGATCAAACCAACTCCGGACGTGCCCGAAATTTATATCGCCCCGGGTCTAATTGATATTCAGATCAATGGATATATGGGTGTTGATTTTGCTGACCAGAATCTAACACTCAAGGATCTGAGGAAAGCTACTGAGTCGTTATGGAGAGTAGGTGTAACTTCTTTTCTGCCGACAATAACTACCAATAAATTCACACAAATGGTTAAAAGCTTCTCTTTGCTCTCAAGCTTAGCTAAGGATGCACAAATCAGTAAATCTATTCCCGGATTCCACCTTGAAGGACCTTACATTTCTCCGGAACAGGGATTCAGGGGAGCCCATCTTGAAAAATACATCAGAAAACCTGATTGGACTGAGTTCTCTCAATTACAGGTATCTGCACAAAACATGATCAAACTGATAACTGTGGCCCCTGAAATTGAAGGAGCCATCCCTTTTGTAAAAAAATGTGTTGAAAATGGTTTGATTGTTGCATTGGGACACCATAATGGTTCTGCCGAAAACATCGATATGGCAGTCAAATCTGGTGCATCTTTGTCAACCCATTTAGGAAATGGTTGTGCAAACATGATTAATCGCCATTTGAATCCTTTATGGCCTCAATTGGCAAATGAAAAACTATCAGCCAGTATCATCGTTGATGGATTTCACCTGAACAAAGAAGAAGTACAATGTTTCTATAAAATAAAAGGAACTGATCATACAATTTTGGTTTCAGATGCGCTTGATTTGGCAGGTTTGCCACCCGGCGAATATACTCGGAGAGAAAAACAATTAGTACTCACATCTGAAAATGTCGTGAAATTTCCTGCCGAGAATGTTTTAGCTGGAGCTGCTAATCCATTGATTGTGTGCATTGGCAACATGATGAAATTTACAGGGTGTAGTCTCTCTGATGCGATCAGGATGGCAAGTACCAACCCCTCCAAAATGCTTCACCTCGACAATCTTGGAGAAATCAAAGAGGGTAAGCGTGCTGATTTGATTCTCTTCAGGATTGAGAACAATAAAGTCATCATCCTGCAGACAATCGTTGCCGGAGATATTGTCTATTCAAAGAAATAATAGTAACCAGGTAAGTATTAAAATACATAAATAATAATGGCACAACCAATTAAGACTTTAAGAAAAGAACAATTAGAGGTTAAAATATTCAGGACTATTGACGATATGGGCAATGCTTCCGCAGTATTTGTAGCCCAAAATCTACAGTCCGTCATTCAAGAAAAAGGATCGGCGAATCTGATCCTGGCTACCGGATCGTCACAATTTTCCTTCCTGGATGCATTGAAGAAACAATCCATCGACTGGAATCGGATAACCGTTTTTCATCTTGATGAATACATTGGGCTAACAGATCAGCATCCAGCCAGTTTCCGTAAATATCTAAAGGAGCGAATCCTTGATAACGTAAAACCTGCAAAAATTTATTTTTTAAATGGGGATGCTCCTGATCCGGAACAAGAAGCTGAACAATACGGAAAATTACTGTTGGCTCATCCCACGGATGTTGCATGCATCGGGATCGGAGAAAACGGGCACATCGCCTTCAATGATCCTCCGATAGCAGATTTTAATGATACAAAATGGGTAAAAATTGCGGATCTGGATCATGCCTGCCGCATGCAGCAGTTGGGTGAAGGTTGGTTTGCTACATTCGATGATGTGCCAAAGCAGGCACTTTCTTTAACAATACCATCCATCTTAAAAAGCAGGCTAATCAGTTGTGTCGTTCCTGAAGGTCGTAAGGCAGAAGCTGTTTATAATACCCTATACGGTGCAATTTCCACTGATTGTCCTGCATCAATTTTAAGGACTCACCCAAATTCCGTCCTATTCTTGGAAACAGAATCTGCATGTAAAATTAAGGAACAGCATTTTACCTAAATAAATATTAAATTTTGAATTGATATTAAAATGTTCAAATAGCAAATTTCAAATGAAAAAAAACCTTCTCTTTATCTTGATAATTACATTATCTATGTTGTTTGTCAGCAACAATATAACTGCTCAAAAACCCTCAACGGTACAAATCAAAAGTAATCCTGGGAAAAAATTATTGGCAAAATCTTATAACTCTGGTTTCGAACTTGCGCATGACAGTTACAACGGGATTTCAACAGCAAGCGACGGTAAAATTTATTATATCCTGTGCACCCAATCTTTGGAGACTGCTGGTCAAATGTATTCTTTTGATCCTAAAACTGAAAAAATCAAACATCTGGGAGATTTGACCGAGGCATGCGGTGAAAAAGGTCTCAATGCCGTTGCACAAGGTAAGAGCCATGTCAATTTTATTGAATCCAAAGGAAAACTCTATTTTGCAACACATGTTGGTTATTATGAAACAAGGGATGGGATTGTGTCTATCGGGACACCTCCCTCAGGTCACAAGCCATATCAGGGTGGTCATATCCTCTCCTATGATTTAAAAACCGAAAAATTTGAGAACCTGGCAATTGAACCTCATCAGGAAGGCATTTTGTCGATGAACATGGATCCGTTGCGGGGTTTGATCTACGGGCTAACCTGGCCAACCGGTTATTTTTTCAGATACAATCTTGCCACAAAGGAGATGAAAGATTTTGGCCCGATCTCCGGTGAAGGACAAAAAGGGAAAGGTGCCGCATTCAGAACTCTCTGTCGTACTATCGTTATCGAACCGGATAGCGGAACCGCCTACGTAACTACTTCTGAAGGGACGATCCTGCAATGCCGTATTGATAGTGACAAAATAACACCCGTTGAAGGAGAAAATATGGTTAAGGACTATTTCGGGCTTTACGATCCCAGCCAGCCCGGTCATATGGGCTATAACTGGCGTCAGGTTGCCTGGTATCCGACGACTAAAAAATTTTATGGCGTACATGGTAATTCCGGCTATCTCTTCAGTTTTGATCCCAAAATCAATAAAATTGAAGTACTCGACAGGATTACTTCAATGCCATCCAAAAGAAGCGGAATGTTTGATCAGTTCAGTTTTGGTTACCTCGGTTTTATTCTTGGACCTGACGGACGAACATTGTATTACCTGACCGGCGCACCGATCTATCAAAATGGGAAAAGACTAGTAGGAAAGACTACCACCAATACGGGTGAGGCAAAAAGCCTGGAGAATCTGCACCTTATCACCTATGACATCCCTACAGAAAAATATACGGATCAAGGCCCGGTATTTTATGCTGATGGTCAACCTCCGCTATATGTCAATTCCATAGCAGTCGGAAATGACGGGAAAATATATTCCCTGGCAAGAGTGACTAAAAATGGCAAAACCCGCACAGATTTGATCTGTATACCAAATCCGTTAAGAAAATAAGAAGATGGTTGTAACAAACAGGTCCGATATATTACAATTTTAACAAAAAAAAGAGGCTGTCCCAAATGACAGTCTCTTTCTATTTAACGCGAGTTCGAGGTAGGAAACATTGGCTTTTGTCAAATTTAAAATTTATGCTCCTATTTTTTGATGTAATCTAAATTATCATCAAGTGGCGTCATTTCAGGCATCAATAAGTGGACAAATCCCAAGATAGTAAGATAGGACAATCCGGAAATTACGAAGGCCCAAAAGTATCCGGAATTATTAGCCGTATCCAAAACAGAACCAAGTGCAATATCAGCTATGACTGCGATTAATACCCCAACCATCTTGCCGATACCTATCACAGATGCTGTAGCTTTTTTGGGAAAGACATCTGACACAAGGGTATAACCATTGATTGACCAGGACTGGTGTCCAGCCGCACCAAAACCTATCAGGAAAACGGCAAGCCATTTGCTGGCAACGATTGGTACAAGTGTCACGGGTAAAATGATTATTGCACAAATCAACATGGTAATTTTCCGTGCTTTATTTATTGACCAACCTTTTTTTATCAAAGCACCAGAAGCATATCCCCCAAGAAGGCTTCCGGCATCAGCCATAATAAATATTATCAGAAATGGCAAACCAATATTTTTTATATCAACACCGAACTGTTCAGCCAGAAATTTTGCACCCCAGAAAAGGTAAAACCACCAAACGGCATCCGTTATCGTGGTTAATGCGAAAGCCCATGTTTCACGTTTCGGTAAAAGTTTTAACCATGGGATTTTTTCTAACGTTTCTTCGTCTGAATCACTGTTAATGTAGGCCAGTTCTTCTTTTGACAACTTTGGGTGTACTTCAGGTTTTTGATAAGTTTTTAACCACAAAAATACCCAAATAGAACTGAGGATTCCTGTAAAAAGAAACGGAATTTGCCAATTATCACCTTCAACTGAAACGATAGCCCCGACAATAAAAGGCGCCAGGATTGCTCCAACGCTTGTTGAAGCATCAAAAATCCCGGTGGCAAAAGCCCTGTCCTTTTTTGGAAACCATTCTGCAACAGTTTTGATTGCTGCCGGAAAATTACCTGATTCGCCGAATCCCAAGCCAAACCGTGCCGTCATAAAACCGATCAGACTGAAAGCAGGTCTGATCACTGCATGCAAAACACCAAAGACACTCCATATCACAATGGAAATGGTATAACCGATTTTGGTTCCAAGCCTGTCAATAATTCCACCCATGAAAAGCAATCCGATTCCATATGCTATTTTGAAGGACACCATGATCGCTGCATAATCTTTATTGGTCCACTCGAAGAGTTTTTGCAGCGTAGGAGCCATTACCCCGATTATACTGCGATCAAAATAGTTAATGGTCGTGGCTATGAATACCAAGGCAAGAATTCGGTAGCGATAAGTACCAATTTTGTTTTTTAATTCGTTCATTCAGTTATTAATTATTTTTTATTCAATATGTAAAGTGTGGTTATATCTTTAGAAAAATTTTTCTGTCGTACAAGAATTTTGCCAACCAGAAAACGAAAAACAAAGTCATGATTGCCTGGATTAATTCGCTGTAATTACCAAGAAAATCTTTTATTTCTCCACCTACTAACCTAAGGGACAATTTGCGAAAATTGAAGATAGAAGAAGCTATATAAATTGTGATAGAATTCATCCCAATCCAGACAAAAGGCCTGGACCATCTTCTAATTTCCCAGATTTCAATGATCTGGTAAAATCCGGCCAATAAGAGCATACCATATCCGCAAGAGACTAATACATAGGAAGAGGTCCAGAGGGCTTTGATAATCGGAAATTCGATCCCCCAGATATAACCGGTAATTAAACTAATAAAACCCCCTGCTAATAACCATTTAACTTTTGATTGCCCAGAATGATTATGTGCCATTAAAAAAATACCTGCCACTATACCAATCAGTACATTTGCGACCGCACCAAGCGTGCTCAGAATGGTACCCTCAAATTTTCTTCCCGGAAGCCATTGGTCTATAAAGTGAGCAAGGTTTTTCCCCTGCTCAAAAGATGGTGTACCAAACCCCGGAACAGGTACGAAAGTCAGGATCCAGCAATACCCAACCAATAAAAGTACAATAATGTATGCAATTTGCCGTTTACTGAAAAAACAAAAAATCAAAGCTGCGAACAGATAAGCTACTGAAATTCTTTGCAGCACTCCAGCCAAATAGACATTCTCAAATCCTTGCTGTATGCCGCCCATATAGAACATCCCCAGGAAGAAAAGTAGAACAGATCTGTAAAAAATCTTTTTAGTTGCTCCGGTTAACCCTTCTCTTTCAAGTAACCTAGGCAAGGATAACGATATGGACACACCAACTATAAATAAAAATAACGGAAAAATTAAATCATAGAAATGAAAACCTACGTAGGGGACATGATCCATCTGTTCTTCGAGAGTTCTTGTAACCGGACTATCATAAATGGGCCTAAAGGAGCGTACCAGGTAGTCTCCACCAACAATCCAAAACATATCAAAACCTCTAAGCGCATCAATCGAATTTATTCGCTTTGATGTTGTATATTCATGGTAGATATCGGTCGTTTTGAGTTGTATTAATGACACTTTATTTATTTTTTCAGTTTTTAAACAATTAAAATATGCGATCAATTAACATATCGATGGTTAATCTTGTTATTGATAAACAATGATTTTAAGTCATTAATCAAAAGATGATCAGACTGTCTGCCAAGAAACAGTTTATTTTCTAACGTCCATCCGAAAGCAATTGAAACTTCATCCAGAAAAGCGAGGTCAGATAGGTTCATCTCCTTTTTTTCATCCATTGCACGGAAAAAAAATCCATAGGACATTGCCTTTAGGATTAAATCATAGGGCATCCCGTTTCCGATAGCCAAACGGATTACACCCATAAAACGGTCGCCATCGGCAAGTTTCCTGGTAAGGTCCTGTCCTACCCTGTACACGGTGTCTTTCAGGGCTTTATTGCTGAAACGAGCGATCAGGTCATCAGCATGACGTATCAGGTCATCTGGTGTAAAATCATCAGGGTAACACTTAACCAAAACATCCGCCGACTGCAGCATAACATTCCTTGTAAAGGCAAGCACCTCCGGATTATTCAGTACTTCGTACATGTACACCATCTCCGGATGCAAATAATAGCCATACCAGGCAGCAGTACAATGGCCCAGGTTATGGATAAAGGCTTTACGATCGACCCACGCTTTGATATTATTCTTTGGAGACAGACCGTTCACCTTCGGAATTGGCCCCCTGAACCCCTTCTGGTCGAGGATCAGGCTGTTGTAGGGTTCGGCAAAGACCATCAAAGGATCTTTTTCCGTTTCGGCCAGCGGCATAATTGGAACCATCTTCCCGATGCTGGTTTCGACCAGTCCAACCAGCTTATCTGTAGGATAATCATCAGGCAAGTACTGCATTAGTGCATCCCTGACAAATTGAGCCGCATTGCGCATATTTTCGGCCAGGATGATGTCCAGGGGAACATTTGGATACTGCCTAAACCTAATTTTCAGTCCTTCAGCAATTACCGGAACCACTTTTACAAGTGCGTTTTTTCCGACATTCACTGAGAGTATACCAGCTGAAGCCACAGAATTGCAGACCATTTCATCTTCGAAAGCAGAGATGGCGCTGACGTTGGGTACAATAATCTCCTGCTCCGATTCCCCTTTGTACAATACCGGGTAAGATCCCCTCAGGTTGAGCCTTTCGACCAGGAGTATATCCACATCGATAAAAACAACACTGAAACCGGCACAACCGAATAGCTGGCCGATAAAGGAGCGACCGATTTTGCCCGCCCCGAAAATGACAATTTTTTTAGGGTCAATTTTCAATCTGGGCTTTGTATTTTGCATGGTAAGGTTTGATTTTGGCCAGTTTCTCTCCCTGTTCGGTTTCATGGTACATTCCACCGACATAGAAGCAGGTAAATCCGCCGGAAACTACACCCCAGGCACATGCCTCGGAAAGATCAGGCGGATGATTTTTCTGCTTCAGCTGCTCTGCCACCGAATAAAGCACCCCGCCGACAAAATTGTCGCCGCAGCCTGTGGTATCACCGGTCCTTGCAGTTTTCAGTTCATCAACGATCTGCCGGCTAACGGGCAATGCTGTTAAATTCTGCTTTGCAAATAGTCTCCCGTCTGACCAGAAGTTGATGTCTTTGGAGCCGTTGGTGATGATAAACGCAGACATTCCGCTTTGTACGAAAAAATTGCAGGCTGCACTGGTATCATTCATTCCACTTAAACGGAGCGCCTCTTCATGGTCTGTAATCAGCAGATCAATGTTTTGGTAACTATTTTCGCCTCCCAAAGGCCAACTATGGTATGGATTTAATTTTTCATTTCTGAAATCGAATACCGTATTTACTACCGTGATGGCGCCGCGGAATTTTGACTTTTCGAGCAACTCCCCGAGGTGGTCGTGGATGGAGGGAACCAATGCAGTTCCACCAAAAACTACTATGTCGGAGCTAAAGAAATCGTCTGTTAGGTATTCCGGCAGGAAAGCGTTGGCGGCGCCAATAGTATTGATAAACATCCGCTCACCATAACCATGGTCATAATAGGGGTCGGAAAGAACAAACGTAGACGGAGTATAGCCTTCAATCAGCTCGTAATCCTGTATAATGACAGGCGTTTTTTTCAGTTCAGACTTCAGGTAGTTCCCGTTCTCATCAGAGCCACCACGGCCGTAAAACCTGACCGTACACGTTTTGCCGGCCGTAAGCTGGGCCAGGTGGATCAGGGGAACCACTGAAGGGCCGCCGATATTCATTTTATCGGGAGACTTGCCTTCCGTAATCCGGTTCAGGATCTCTTCGAAAGGCATCTGCGCAAAACGAACCAGGTCTTCCAGAAACACCAGCTGACCGGGCAGCAAGCCACCATCGCCACGCACTTTCGAAAGGAAGGGCTTGACGGCTTCCGACCCAAAACATATGTTGTCATAGAGGACGTCTACAAGACAACAACCAACCCCTGAAAGGGTAAATGTTGATAACTTTTCTGAATTCACAGGGAAATTTATTTACATGATTTCAACATCCTGAAATTGTTATCCTAAGCAAGAAAAGTGCAGTCTGGGATTTTGATTAATCCTCATTTATTCACAAAGATGATTTTGAATAAAAACAAATAGTGTGAAAATAGGCAGGTGCATAAGTTTCACACTATTATATTTTTATTACGACAACTTATTGATCACTTTATCCATCTGGCATAAAGTATCACATCGAGATAAATTGGTTTAACAGATAAATTATAGGCAGGGAACTTTGGTACAGCAGGCGTTTTTGCCGGATCAGGATTTGCATCTGCTGAGTTGGTGTACCAACCGTCAAATTTGAATCCTGTTCTGGTCAAGACGGGAACATTCTTTGCCAGTTCTCCGGCTAACACATCAACAAATAATGTATCCGTTGCAGCAGTTGTCAAATTCTGAATTAGCGTTACTTTGCATGTTCTGTCAATGACTTCATCTTTCTTGCATGAGTTGGTAAAAGAAGCAATAACGATCGCTGTCAGTGCGATTGAAAATATCACTTTAATTGTTGGGATCTTCATAATTTTGTTCTTTAATAATATTAAACCTGAAAAAGCCATTATTGTCCTGATCCTTGTGGCCAACCCGAATTCTGTGTTAATGTGACACCACTTTTCTTGTAAAAGTCGATCTCATAGATTGGGACACACTCCAGATAAGCTCTGTCCAGGACGTTCCCATTGGTTGCGTTTCTCAGAGACTGGGATACTTTTAAATAGCCACTACCAGTTGAAACATTTCCGGCAGAAATAACATTTCCATTAATGTCTGCCAGGATAAGTGCTTTCGTGACAGTGCTCTTAGTAATCCAGGCACCCAAATTTTTTGTCGGGTACAGTTCTGTATTCGCATAATTAATCTTTCTCCACCTCTTCAGGTCATCCAAACGGAAACCTTCGTAGATCAATTCCACTCGACGTTCGCGGCGAACCTCCCAGATAAATGATGAAACTGATTGGTCTCTTCCGGCGTCATCATAAACTGAAGATCCGACTGCCGGTAATCCTCCAAGTATCTTCATATCCGGCAGTCTTGTTGCAACTGCAAAACCTGCTCTCTTTCTAAGCGCGTTGATCGAGATGTCCAAATCGTTTTGAACCACTGCATACAATCCCAAATCAGCCAATTCGGCAGCAGCCTCTATGAAGTTCATCATCACTTCACCCAACCTGATTATAGGGGCATCTGTGATATTAAAGCTCTGTACGGCAAAGGCCTGGTCTTTCGTTGGGTCATCAAAAAATTTGAAGCAACTGAAGCCTGTAGAAGCATAACCAGATTCAATATATTGCAGGTAAAACCTGTCAGACCTGAATGTATTGGCTAATCTTGGATCCCTATTTTTCAGCTGGTTAGCAGCAGATTGATCACCTAAATAGGTGGGATTAATTCCTGAAGTTGTCTTGATTGGCAAACCATTCGTACATAGATAGGTATCTATCACATCTTTGGGTGCTGCATAACCTTGGACCGTATTGGTATTATTCCCTGAGGCTATAGCGTGGGTCACTTGCCCGGTATCGTATACACGGTAGAGGATCATCTCCTTTTTAACGGCCGGTGTGGCGCCAATATCGATAGTACTGCAAAGTTTTTGATAATTATCGGCCAGAGAATACCTACCTGAACTCATTACTCGTGCTGCAGCATCTTTAGCAGCCTGCAAATAAGCGGCAGCTTTTGTTTTGTCGACAGCAGTAGAATTGGGATCATACTTTATTTTTGTTCCAACATAGAGCATTTGCCTCGACAAAAATGCATCAACAACATCTTTTGTAACAACCAAACCATTTGGTCCAGTGAGCGGATCATCTGTTTTCACATTCTGGGCAGCATAGGCAAAATCCTCTAGAACCTTATCCATTACAAATGTTCTAGGATCGCGTGGCCTGTAAAGATCCTTATCAGTATCGACTAAGGGCTTGTCATAATAAGGTACATCACCAAAATCCAATACAAAATTTGAATAATCCAGCGCTCTGAAAAATTTCGCTATACCAATCCAGTGTTTTGAGGTAGCGTCATCATTGAACTTCATGTTTGACACCCTGTCTACAAAAATATTATCTTTTCTTATCTGACTAAAATAAGTATTCCATATACCTCCCTTGTTAGTTGGTTGACTGGCGAATCCCGGCAGGGTGATATTGGTGTAATCGTCATTTAGCGGACTACGGATTGACATGGATCCACCCGAATCGTTGTTGCCAAACCCGGGAAATCTATCGGCATAATAGCCGACTGCAAATGCCCTGACGCTTGTTTCAGACGTCCAAAAATCATCGTCTGTAAATGAGGCTAACGGTTCCTTAATGAGAAAATCTTTGCAACCGGTGAATAAAAGTATAGACAATACCAGTATTACTATTTTACTTTTCATAACAATTTAAATTATTGGTTACTATAAATCTAACTGAACACCAAAAGAAAACGTTCTAAAGTAAGGGTAGGTTCTTCCGAAAC
Organism: Bacteroidales bacterium; assembly: GCA_038323575.1. Taxonomy (GTDB): domain Bacteria; phylum Bacteroidota; class Bacteroidia; order Bacteroidales; family Prolixibacteraceae; genus CAINVV01. The sequence goes on from JBBQHB010000045.1 coordinate 22,421, forward strand.
TTTTGGCATCATTAAATCCTTCCACAGAATTTTGCTGTATCTCAGGGTCTATGGTTATATCGACGTTATCTAAGGTAAATAAATTTTCACCACTGGCAAATATTCTCACTTTGCTGATCTTTACCTTTTGAGTCAGCTTCTTGGGAATAGTATAACCAATTGTTACGTTTTTCATCCTCATATAAGACATATTCAACAAATAACGTGTCTGTGGCTGCCAGTTGGCATTGTGATTATTTGCCCCCGGATTGGAAGGTGCAGGATAGAACGCTCCTGTATTCTCAGGTGTCCAATAATTCATCTGGTTCTCATATACAGCCTCTCCTGCAGTGAATCCAGGAATAAAAAGTGATCCGGTCCCCCAGTAATCCCTGCTTCCAACACCCTGAGCAAATGCACTGAGGTCAATTCCTTTGTAGTTTAGGCCAAGCCTGAATCCAAAAATATATCGCGGTGTTGTATTGCCAATCACACTCATATCGCCGTGATTTAAGTTTGTTCCGGCACCAAAATCTACTACCCCGTTGCCATCCTTGTCAAGGTATTTCACATCTCCCGGACCGTAATGGAATGCAGAACTTGTATTCAAAGCATCCTGGTTTGGCGTATTGGTATTATAATTCCAGATCGGATTAGCAGCGCCATTATTACCAGAAAAATCGTCACCAGTGAAAAGCCGGTCTGTTGTATAGCCCCAAATCTCACCAAGTACTTTTCCCTGATAATTTGGAGTATCATTTCCTCCTGTCTGTATACTGACTTCACTGTTGGCAAATTGTGTAATTTTTCCGGTTTCGTCTGAAAGAGTTCCTTTCACATTGATACCAATTCCGCTTTCAAATAGTTTGTCATACCCAACTGAAAATTCCCAACCTTTGGTGACCAATACACCAAAATTTCTAGCAGATGCAGCTGCTCCAAGAGAAGCAGGCAATTCCACCCCTGTTGTAACCATGTCTTTTGTTGAGCGTGAGAACCAGTCAAACTCCACATCCAGCGCATTTTTGAAAAATTTGGCATTTAGTCCCAGGTCAATTGTCTCGACTTTTTCCCAAGTTAAATTTTCGGCAATATTTCCAAACACACCCACCATAGTAGTATTCAATCCACCAATCCACCAATTAGACGGAGAAGCCGACATGGTCCTGAGATATGAGTTGCCTCCAACATTCATGTTACCTATAGATCCCCATGATCCCCTGATTTTCAAGAAAGAAAGTCGTGCCGCCGTCTTCGCGGCATCCATGAATTTTTCATTTGATATAATATATCCAGCAGAGAAAGAAGGAAATGTACCCCACTTGTGATTGGTTGGGAAACGAGATGAACCATCTCTTCTGATATTACCTTCAAGAAGGTATTTGTCTTTATAGGAATAATTTACTCTTCCAAAAAATCCAAGAGTTGACCAGTGTGAAGGATATCCGTTGGCAAATTGTGCTCCGGAAGTCAGATTTAACTCCGGTTTTGATGGCAACATTAATCCCATCGCTTTTGAATACTGGTATTCATTCCGATAATACTCAATGTCTCCCCCCGCCATAAGTTTAAAACTATGGCTTCCTATTTCTTTGGAGTAGGTGGTGTATCCCTTTCCCACATTTCTTTTACTCCAGGTAGAAGTTTGTGTTACATAATCTTCGGCTGGGAAATAATTCGCCAACACACTGGTTAATGTTGGATCGTTCCAACTATTTATACCACTGATCGGCGACGTAGCGATTTTTGTATGTGAATTATCGACAGCATAAGTGTAGTCTAAATCAGCAGTCCAACCTTTTAGGAATGTAAATGTTGTACCCAACTGTAACCTGCCTTGGTCATCCAGGTTTTTATTCATGTTGGCCTGTTCCAACTCGGTCCTTATATTTTTGAGTGGAAGACCGTTAAAAGTACCATACGGATAAGTCTCTGGATAACGATAAATGTTAAACCAATATTCATTAGCTCCGGCTGCTGCATTGGCTAATCTGAAGTTAGGAGACTCTTTGCTGGAGCTGAAGGTCATCACAGATCCGCGGAGTGTAAACCAGTCAGTTACCTTCGACTCAATTCTCATCGTACCGTTGAACCTGGAAAAGCTATCCGGTTTAGGGGCAATCTTGACCAATCCATTCTGATTAAGCATGCCAAAACTGCCATAATAGGTTGTTTTATCATTTCCACCTGAAATGGAGATGTTGTGTTTCATTTGTGGCGATGATGAGTTCAGAAATACTTTATCTGCATCCCAAGCTCTATAGTAGTATACCTGGCCTGCACGACGTTCAAAATCGCGGCCTTCAACCATTTCATCACTCAGGTTCATACCTCCGTACAACTGTTTCCACTGCTTGATGCGCTGAATACTTAGGTCGTCATAATAGGCACCCAAAATATTGAAACTGGCTTGGGTAGGCGCCGTTCTTCTGTATTGTTTCAGCATGTATTCCACACCATCAGCACCATCAGCAATCAATGGGGTATTCATGGGTGATGACCAGGCAAAATTATTGTCGTATGAGACATGCAAGGTTCCTTTGGCTCCCTTTTTGGAGGTCAGAAGGATTACCCCCCAAGAACCCCTAGCACCGTAAATAGATGCTGATGCGGCATCCTTCAGTACTGAAATGGATTCAATATCGGAGGGATTAACCATCATCATGTTTGGAATCTCCACGTTGTCAAGCAGAATTAACGGATTTGACTCAGCATTGATAGAACCTTGTATTCCCCTGATGTGGACCTCCGGTGACTGACCAATATTTCCACTCGATGAAGTGATCAAAAGACCCGGTGATGAGCCCTGAAGACCGCGCGCCAGATCCGACACGGGACGTGATCCCAACATTTTTGGCAGATCTATTGTAGCTACAGCTCCAGTAAGGTTTACCTTTTTCTGAGCGCCATAACCAACAATTACAACTTCATCAACCAATTGATTGTCCTCCTGAATCCTGATTTCAAAGTTAGTTTTTCCTTTAACCGGTACTTCTATTGTCTTGTAACCAATAAAAGAGACTAAAATAACAGCATTAGGCGGAACTTTCAAGGAGAATTTTCCATCAGTAGAGGTAATAACACCTATCTGGGTCCCTTTTACAACTACTGTAGCTCCTGGAACAGTTTCATTACGTTCATTTTTCACTATTCCAGTGATTGCAATATTTGCCTGTTGTGCATATAACTGAACACAAAACAACATTGCAATTGAAAACAAAATAAGTACATATTTTTTCATAAATAAAACATTAATGATGAAATACTTGATAATTATAATACGTATTGAATGGTTCTCTATTTTTATCAGGTACTTCGGAAATAATTACTATTAAAAACTGTATCTGAAATCCTTTAAGCTCACTCATTTCCAGAAATAAATTTTATGAGCCAAGTTGTATTTTTGAGCTAAATCCATTAGAAATAATTGCTTCCCTCGGCTTCCTAACGGGCATTTCTTTTCAGTAGCCAAATTAGACTACAATTAGGGTAATTCATAATACTTTTAATTTGTAATTTAATACTTTCGTACATATGGAAAAACAGTAACAGGAGTTTGGACTTTGGTGATAAGTCTGTGACCTGTTTCTAAGGATTAGGCAGAAAGGCAGGTTCAGAAATAATCCGAAAAGAAATAAGTTTTGATTGAACAGTAAATTTGTTAATTATATCAAATTTAAACAGAAAGGCCATCCTGTATTAAAAATTCCGACTTGCTTCACCGCTAATAATGAAAGAGATTTGTTGAATTTTCCAACTATTTCATTGACCTGTCCTTGCCGGTGCATTTTATCATTATCCCTTCACCAGCCGGTAACCATAATCCATTGTTAAGTTCCGATTCTAATTTAGGTCTCCAGGCAATATCTGCATCCAGTGAAGAGCGTTTAGATAACTCAAAATCATACAGATATGGAGTATCTTCTCCCAGTGAAACGGTATACAACACCTCGTTCTGAATAATTGTTTTTACAACAAAGTTTGCGGATTTCTCCAAACTCAGGTTGACAACCAAAATATACCTGGAACCATCCTTACTTAAAAATTCTCCTACCATCATGGGTACATCAGTCTCGACCGATATAACATATTCACCCGGAAGAACCGGCAACGTCGCCTCAGGTGCAGGTGACGTGAAATATACACCTGTCGATTTCAATTGTTTGACGATAGTCCCTAACATAACTGTCTGACGGTTTATTTCCTGCAAATAACGCCAGGTTAATGTTTTATTTTCATTCTCGTCAATCGCTGCATAGTTGTATCCTCCCTTCCAGTAAGTATACCAACGAATACCACCAGCACCTGCTGCTAGTGAAGTGTAAGCCTGTAATGCGAGATTAGCAGGAGAAGGTATCGGTGTGTTGGGTCGAATTTGATTACCAGATATGACATTCCAAAACGGAATGTTATATTTTAAGGCTATACGTCTGACATCCAAAAGATTGGTGAAATATTTCCCGGCCCGATCCACTTGTTTCAAATCTAACGACATCTGAACCATATAGTTATCATAGGTTATGATGTCGGGTTTAACAATATTCACAAATTTTTCTAGATACTCCCCGTAAGTCTTTGTTCCCAATTGGGATTTAACCTGGCCCTCGGTCCAAATTGTTGCATAGTTGGGATACAGATTAATTGTTGACCATTTCCCGGGAGCGTACTTTCTTACCGCCTCAACAGCTTTTGCGAGTTTGGGAAAGACGGTTGAGGAGGGTTCATCACAGATATGATAGCCGATAATGGCTTTACTTTTCCCACCATTTTTAACCAGTTTTTTGATGTATTGATCTATCTGTTCATCGCTCATTTTATCCCAATCACCTCCTTCGAGGTGGGGATTAACGGACACAACAACGCTTAATCCAAGTTTTTCACACAACGAAAAGTCCTGCGGATTTGCCGCATCAGCCATGGTGAAATTACAGTCAGCCATTCCCATCAAACCCTTTTTGTGATCTCTGAAGGTATTGTGATGATAATCGCGCCCGACAAAAAACGCATCATGCGAGAATTTTGGATTTTTCAACAACATCAAAGGATCCTGAGGCATCGGCGTTGGTTTGAGGCCTCCGCCTGATTGGGCAAATACGGATAATGAATACAACAGAAGTACAGCAACTATATTTATAGTAAAGATTCTCATTTTGATAATATTTATTTTTTTACAACTGCAATTGTTTTGGTCAATAATATATGATCGGATGCTGTCCCTACCTGTAGCTCAAACTCTCCGGGCTCTACCACTTCTTTCATTTCAATGTTCCATAAAGCCAGATCTTTCATGGGTAGCTCAAAAGTGACTTTCTGTGTTTCTCCGGTCTTAATCAGTACTTTCTTAAATCGTTTAAGTTCTTTAACAGGTGTCACAACTGAACTTACTTTATCCCGTACATAGAACTGAACGACTTCTTTACCATCTCTTTTCCCGGTATTTTTTACATTTACCGAAACCGTACATGTCTGATCATCGGTAAGAACGTCGCTTGAGACCACCATGTTCAGATAGTCGAAAGTAGTGTAACTTAAACCCGTTCCAAAAGCCCATACCGGTAAAGGATCAGAAAAAACATAGTCTCTTCCCGGATTTTCTGGAGTTCCGGGTTTATGGTAAAAGCCTTTATCTGTCGGGTAGTAGTTATAAAATACCGGAAGATGGCCAACGCTCTGTGGAAATGAGACATTAACCTTGCCGGATGGATTGACCAGTCCAAACAGAATCTCGGCTATGGCTGTTCCCTCCTGCTCTCCGGCATACCATTGCGCAATCACTGCATCCGCATTTTCTTTTACCCAAGGAATAGCAAAGGGCTTACCGGCAACAAGCACAACAATTATTGGCTTTCCTGTTGCTTTTACGGCTTTAATCAGTTCCTCCTGTGCACCGGCAAGCGCAATATCAGAAAGATCAAAACTCTCACCACTAATGGAGTTCGGATACGGCCTGCCGGGAGACCCGCTCATTGAACCGATAAAGATAATTGCCAGGTCACTACGGGATGCTACAGAAACCGCTTCGGCAAAACCACTCTTATCAAGAGAGTGAATTTCACAACCTTTGGCATAGTTAATTTTTACCTTATCTCCGACAATCGACTGAATCCCTTGCAGTGGAGTAACCCCATATTGATTATCGTTGGTCCACATATAATCTCCAAACTGAACATGTGCAGCATTTGGCCCAATTACCGCAATCGAGTGTAACTTCTCCTTATCAAGGGGCAGAATATTGTTTGTGTTTTTAAGAAGAATGGCTGATTCACGTGCTGCTTCCAAGGCTGTTTGTTGAGCTTCTTTTGTATGAATTACATCCTTCAGATTCTCGAGATCAGGTATTGTATTGTCATCGAAAAGCCCCATGGAAAACTTTGCTGTCAGAATGCGACTGACGCATTTATCAATTTCGCTCTCAGCAAGTCCTCCTGCCTTCACTAAGCTATCAAGCGAAGCATAACAGTTACCGTCTACTTCAACGTCAACGCCTGCAAGCACAGCCTGTTTGGCCGCGTCTGCTTTATTGGCAGCAGTCAAGTGAAAATAACTTAGCATATCAACAGATCCCCAGTCTGATGATATATATCCTTTGAATCCCAGTTCATCGCGAAGAATACCGGTCAGCAAGTGTTTTGACGCTGCAATCGGGATAGCTTCATAAGAACTGTAAGCGTTCATTAAACTGTATGGGGAGGCCTCCCTTATTACTGCGGCAAATGGCTTTAAGTAGAGTGAGCGAAGTTCCCGCTCGCTTCCGGCAACAGATGCAAGATTCAGCCCACCACTCGGTGAACCATGTGCAACGAAGTGTTTTGGAGTTGTCATAACCTTATGTGCATTACAACTTTTCACATAAGCTACACCCATTAAAGATGTCAGGTAGGGGTCTTCGCCAAATGTTTCCTCTACCCTTCCCCAACGACGTTCCCTCGCTAAGTCAAGATCCGGAGCCAGTACCTGATCTACACCGGTTGCTTTTGTTTCTGCGGCAATAATACCTGCAACACGACCAACCAGTTCCGGATTAAATGTGCTCCCCAATGCAATTGACTGAGGAAAAATGGTAGTTCCATCCTGGATCAATCCATGAAGGGCTTCAGCCTCGCAAATGATGGGAATACCCAACCGGTTCTTTTCTTTAACGTACTTCTTCAGGATTGCAATACTCCGGGCAAGTGTAATAGCCGGCAACTTGGCGCCAAAGATGGATCCGTAGCTCATACCCTTGAGTACAGAATTCATTTTTGCAGTATCCACCACTCCTTTTACAGAGAACTGATCAAAGGTAAGATCCTGCATCTGCGCCACCTTCTCCTCTAAAGTCATACGTTTAAGCAGATCCTTAACACGCACCTCGACAGTTTTTGAAGGGTCTTTGTAGACTGTTTCACCATTGTTACACGCGGAAATCACAATACCGCAAAGCACTAAAACGATTAATCTTCTCATTTCAGAATTATTTTCAGTAAATCACTTTTAAAAGCCTTGTTTTTCCCCATGGCACATCAACAGCAAAATTCACCCTGCCTGATTCAACTTTTATATTCACCGACTTATCGCTTTCAATATCCATAATCTTTTTGACATCACCGGGAAGTTCCGCTAGCGTAATTTCAGTTTTTGGATTTATCGATTCGTGGTTGATTACGAAAACGAATCCCTCTTTTGAGTTAGATCTGAAGCCAGCTTCCATATCAGGGTTGGTGGAAAATACATGTGAAACCACTTTTGCATCCATAAACACATCATGAATAAGCATATACAAACTGTTTAGCGAGCCTGTATCTTCAGTTTTACAGGCATGGAAATAGGTATCCTGCAAACAAAACCCCAGAAGATAAGCGCTTCCGGCACCTACCTTACGGGATATCAAAACCGGTTTTCCTGTCTGAGCTTTCATCCTGACAATACCATCCGACACCATACTATTACGTAGACTAACTACTTTTAAATCAATTTTTTGTCCAAATACGGAACTATTTACTGCATCAAATACCGAAGGCGAATCTGTCTGACCGGATGCCGGTGGAAACGAGAACTTTGAGGCCAGATTAACGAATGGTACCCACTGCCCTTCTCTGATAATTTGAGAGGTATCCGCACTGGTTACTCCAAACAGGGATGCCATGACACTGAGTTTTTTACGTTGCTCATTTAATTGCGGCACACAATCGGCAATCACAATTCCTCCACGTTTCACGAATTTTTCAATATTCTTTGCTACCCTTTCCGGAAGAAGTTTTACATCACACAATACCAACGCTTTATAACCATTGAGTGTCTCGTCTGTTATCTGATCTTCGTGAATTATATCCAACTCTCCAAAAGCACGTAAAACAAGTTCGAATGAAAGTCCAACATTGAAATACTCTTGCTGCAGAAGTAGGTATTGTGTCCGAGGGAAAATAAAACAGGCATTCGCCTTAACCTTGGGTGCTTTTACTATATCGTTCCCTGCCTTTTGAATAATTTCCATTCCTTTTGCATACTCATCCCAGTGGTTTTGATCAACCGGCAGGTTATAGCCCATATAATTTGAAGGGGAAATTATATAATCCGATCCGTTCGCTATTGCGGTATAAGATATCTCGCGTTCAGACCAAAATTGCCCGGCACGTTCCTTTCCCCTAAAACGGGTGAACCACGCCTCATTGTATGTGCCAACCCAAAATCCCATTGTTTTACCAAAAGCAGTCGTCATGTTGCGAAGTTGAGCCATCGTATAATGCATCTGACTGATTCTTGGTTTACGGTAAACTCCTGTCTCACCGTAACGATAATCGAAAGTCAGGTAAGGGTAAATGTCATAAACAAAAAGATCAGCGTAATCCCCACCCCAATGAAACACATCGTCGATAGCCAGTTGACTGTTAGAGTTAACACCGCCACCATATACATTATGGCTGTCGTGGGTCATGGCAATTTTTACCCTTGGATCGAATGCTTTAACGATCTTTTGTGTTTTTAACCATCCGTCTTTAAAGACGTCAGACTGGAAATTCAGAAAATCCAGCTGTGTTTTGGGATCTTGTGCAGCCAACTCAAAACTTAACGGCATATCATAACCATAGCGATGCCTGAATTCTTTACGGGTAGGCTCGCTAAAATCCAGAAACGCTCTTTGACGAAATGGTTCATCTATATATGGATAGACATAATCTATCTTATCAACGGAGAGCATTTGAGCTAACCCTTGTTCAACCTTTTTCTTTACTTCTGACTCATAATTTGAATCATAGACACTGATTTTTGGCAATTCGTCGCGATGGAACAATTCATTTCCATGCGTCATAAAATCGATCCGGAGTCCCGCCGTTTGAAAATAGCTGACAATTTTGTTACTCTGATCACTCTTGCAGTCGCGAATCCACATATTGGTCACTCCTGATTTGATGATGCCCTCAACTGTTCGTTCGTCAAACACTTTCCCCTCCGGAATCTCAAAATATTGAATACTTATCGGGAATCTGTCTTTCATCTCTTTATTCTTGTCCAAACTGAAAGCATTTGAACCAACAAGTATCAATCCAGCACATACGAGCATCGCAAGTCTGTAATTATTCAGCCTCTTTTGCATAAAACTCCGGACCGAATCATCTTCATTACCAGTTGATTGTCCGGTGGTTAATATATTATGTATAAAAATCAAAGTGTTGAGAGTCATTTTTTTGTTTAAAATTCTTTTAATCATCGATAGTATTGGGTTTATTTGGAGTAACCCTCAAGAGCCGTGTTATCCCGGTAGGGGTACCCTCAACGGCCAGTACAGTAAAATTAATTTTATTACCAACCTTCGTAAAAGGAACGGCCCGGCCCCACTCAACATCCATAACCTGTCCAACCTCAAAACCTAAGTCAGACAGGGTAATGTCAGTGACAGCATTTGGTGATTCATGGTTGATAACAAATACAAACGCCTCCTTTTTGTTCGCTCTCACCGTCGCCTCCATATCCGGATTAGACGAATAGGAATGCGAAAGCACCTTCGTGTCCGTAAACACATTATGCATCAGATCATATAGTTGTGAGCCCGACTCCAGGTCCCCATTCTGCCAGGTCTGGAAATAAGTATCCTGAAGACAGAATCCCAAAAGATAGGTCTTCCCTTTTCCAACTTCTTTTTGCATCAACAAGGGCTGATCCGATTCCATTTTTTGGAGAACGTTGCCATCTGAAGGCTTACAGTTGCGGGGTGACACAATTTTGAAATCATACTGCTTACCGAATGAACTACCTGCTGCTTTTCCAAAAGTTTTTACCGGTACAGGCGGAGGGGTCTTTAAACCATGAGCCCATTGCTGAGGTAATATGGAGAATGGATTCCATTGTCCCTTCTGCAGGACGCGATCCGTAGAAGCGCTAATTACACCAAATAGCTTGCTCATTGTCTGTAATGGCTGCAAATAGGCATCCATTTGGGGAACACAATCTGCAATTACCACACCCCCGTTACGGACAAATTTGGCAATGTTATCAGCCACGCTGGTTGGCAACATCTTCACATCAGCCAATACAAGAATGTCATAGCCGTTCATTTTATCATCAATAATCTGTTCTTCATGTATGATATCCAGTTCGCCAAAAGCTCTCAAACAAAGCTCAAAGGTCAGCCCAACATTAAAATATTCTTCATTTAACTGTACATACTGACTTCTCGGAAATAAAAAACAGGCACGGGACTTTACTTTAGTAGCAACCAGAATTTCTGCCCCCACTTTTTGAATTGTACGCATACCCTTACCAAAATCGTCCCAATGGCGGGCATCCTGAGGAATGTTGATTCCTGTGATAATGAAATTTGCCCCGTTGGCAATAGTAGTATAAGCCAACTCACGTTCGCCCCAGTATTGTTTTTCCATCTCGGAATTCATGTAACGACGGAACCAACCTTCATTGTAAGTACCCAGCCAAAAGCCCAGCTCTTTTCCATAAGTAACGGTAAGATTTCTCATCTGAGCCATGGTGTAATGTGTCTGGCTGATACGTGGTTTTGGCAACTTGCCATACTCTCCATAGCGGTAATCGAACATGGTGTACGGATAGATGTCATACAGAAACAGATCTGCATAATTTCCTCCCCAGTGGAATATATCATCAATAGCATATTTTGAATCGGATTCGGCTCCGGCGCCCATCGTGTTATGGCTATCGTGAGTCATAACGATTTTGGGACGAGGATCAAATGCTTTCACCTCTTTGTATATCTGCATCCATGCAGTAACATAGGTGCTTGACTGAAAATTCACAAAATCCAAATACTCTTTCGGGTTTCTCCTTGCTGTAGCATAATTTGCAGGCATAGCATAATTATATTGCTTCTTAAATTCGTTCTTAGCTGCTGAACTGTAATCAAACGCCGTAGTGTCAGCATGGAATGGCTCATCCATGTACGGGAAAGAGGTGTTGGGATTTTCAAGTTTTTTGATATTTCCTAATACCGGCTCAAGTCTCTTTTTTACGGCCTCAATATATTCAGAGGAATAAATATTCTGCTTAGGCGGATCGTTCCTTAGAAAAAGCTGCACTCCGTTTGATGTACAATCAATCTTCATGCCCAACTTTTGCGCATAATCCAATACTTTTTTATTTGCACCGCCATTGGAGAACTCTCCGGTAGCAAGGTTCGTGCAACCATGCAAAATGATGTTGTGAATGGTCTCTTCAATCACCTGGTCGCTTAAGGGAGGTACTTCATCTCTCCATCCTTTCCCCGAAGGAACCGGTGTGAATTGTACTGAAACCGGAAAAGATCCCGGCTTCACTCTTGGTGTGGTGGCAGGAAGATTGTCCTGTGCGATAACAGCACATCCTGTCATCATTGCGATGATAAATAGGAGTTTTCTCATTGGTTTCTCTTTATTGTTGGTTTTATCATTTTGTTTCAATTCCAGGTTGCCCAACACACCGTTGGACTTTTCAAGACTTCCTTTTTTTAAAAGCCCGCAATCTGCAGGTATAAGCTTTGCCCCTAACTTTCATCAGGCAAAGGCTTTTATGGCAATGGAAAATCTAAGGTCGTTATGGCAAGCAATGACTTTGGCATAGCTCTGCCATTTATCTCTCCGGCAGCACTTGTCGTGACCGATGATTCCTTTTTCAAAATACCCGTTCCATCACTGTTGAAGGAATATATGTTGTAAGTTTTATTGGGAATAAGACCTTTTAATGAATAATCTACACGATCAGCATACATGTTGATTGCGTAAATGGTTTGTTCAGAGACATTTGAATTATTCATGGCAGCAGCTACAATGTAACTTTTATTGATACTCCCTGTAACTGATGAAACCACCTGCCATCCTGGTTCACAAGTATGCGTAAACAGATATGTCATATAATACAAGGGATACAACGGGTATCCATCATTTCCGCTTCCAATACATGAAAAATATTGGGTACCACCATCGTATTTAGCTTTATAGCAGTCCCATCTGATAAATCCTGCAAATCCAAGATTTAATCCCTGAATTTGGAAAAGTGCATTTTGCATGGCGGAGACAGTGGTTTGAGAAATCGGGACTGAGGTTCCCGAGAGATTTCCGGGGTCAGGTAATCCGGGTTTATTTCCTCCTCTTACACCATATTCGGTGATGTATATTGGCTTTAAGGATACGCCCAGTCCTTTCACAATGTTGGCAACCTCGGCCAATCTGTTATAGGGTTTAGCTGCATCATTATCATCCCAGTATATGTGTGATGAGTATCCTGACAACAGGTTGTTCATGTTCGTGGCCATGTAACTTAACCAGGTTTGCTGATTGGTTTGTACCAGGTCTCCCCCCACGAACCTTATCCGATTCCGAATACCCAATCCGTTAAGAGCCTGATCCAAACTTAGGTAACAAGCATTGTAAGTTTCGACACTCATGCTCGTACTGTTTGGCTCATTTTGAATGGTCACTTCCTTAACTGATGTCAAACCGCGATTTACGATCAAATCTTTTAAGACGGCAGCAAATCCGGGCATATCTGCTGCAGTGGCGGTATGCCAGAAAGTGATGTTAATTGTTTTGGCGCCTGCATCCTGTGCCAGCTTAACAGTCTTTACGAATGAATCCAAAAAATCTGCTGTGTTTAAAGAATAGTTCGGGTCAGTTGTCCATGCTTTGGAGTCGAAGAATATCCGGACATACTGTGAATTCAGTGTTTTCACTTTAGCTTCCAGCTGCCCTATATTGGCTGCCATTATTCCATCCGTAAGGCTAAAATTGGAGTAAAGATTCTGGTTGTACTGCGTGCCAAATCCCGCGAAATCCCGAACCAAGATTTTTGTAACATCGACAGTCACTCCTTGACCAGTGCTCTGATTTTGACTTGTATCTGTATCCGTTTCTGCGTTTTTTCCATTACAATAAGTCATAGCAATAAATAGAAAAGACAGTACAAGCAGAACATTGGTTTTCTTTTTCATTATTTCCCCGATAAAATTGTTTCTAATGGTTAGACAGCAAGTCCTGATTGATGATGAAAAACCGCGAACACTATTTCTTGGATTTTCTTAAAATTCACATTTCTGTTTGTCGCAACTCTCATTCTGAATACATCATAAGCAGAATTCCCGAAACTAGTTCCTGGGTTTGGTTTTCACCGAGTAATCTTTGTCGGTAACAACGCCTGCACATTTGATCAGCACACCTGCGCCAGCGGTAAGCCAATAGCCTTCATTAATGTCTTTTTCAACCAAATAGCCGTTTTCTCCGGCTTCTACTATCCAGATTTTTTCATTTTGAATCCTGGTCGTCAATTTGAATTTGGCCGACTTCTCTAAGCTCAGATTGACAACCATCAAATACTTTGTTCCGGGTTTGCTGACAAACTCTCCGACCATCATGGGTGCTTCTGTCTCAAGTTTTTCCACCCAATTGCCTGGTAAAACAGAAAGCGAATCTACAGGGGCCGGTGATGTAAAATAAACGCCGGTAGAATTAAGTTGCTTGATGATCGGGCCAAGCACAGCCAATTGCCGATTGACTTCCTGCAAATAGTACCATGTTAACGTTTTGTTTTCATTTCTGTCAATCGGATTATATCCGTACGCTTGTCCATGATAGGTATACCACCTTATTCCTGATGCCCCTGCAGCCAATGAAGTATATGCCTGAAAAAGCAAATTCGCAGGTGAAGGAATTGTTGTAAACGGACGAATTTGATTGGATGACACCACGTTCCAGAAAGGAAGATTGTATTTTTTTGCAACCCTGCTTACCTCCAGTAGATTGGAATAATAGCTATCCATCTTCTCAGACTGTTGATTGTCCATTGAAAATTGGACCATATAATTGTCGTAGCTTAGGCACTGAGGTTTAACTATCTCCACAAATTTTTCAAGGTACTCGGTATAGGATTTTGTACCAAGTTGAGATTTGATTTGATTCATTTGCCAGAGTGTCGCATAATTTGGATAAAGATTGATGGTTGCCAGTTTTCCGGGAGCATACTTTTTAACAGCAGCAACGGCTTTCCCCAAAGCCGGGAAATCAAGCGCAGATGGTTCGTCACAAATATGGTAACCGATGATTGCCTTGCTTTTGCCGGCCTTTTTCACCATATTCAAAATATATGCATCAATTTGTGCATCAGACATCTTGCTCCATTCCGATCCAACCAGGTGCGGCCCTTCTGAGACCACCACTCCTAATCCCAATTTTTTGCACAGCTTCATATTTTGCGGATCAGCAGCATCTGCTATGGTAAAATTACATTCTGCCATTCCTTCCAGTCCCTTTTTGCGATCAATAAATTTATTGTGATGAAAGTCACGACCAATCAAGAATGCATCAATTGCAATTGTTTTATTCCTTTTGACTCCTATCGCGGGTTCACCATTCTGCGCAAACAAATCCTTTCCCAACGAAAGCACGGACAAAATCAACAAATAGAAAAAATAGTTGCCGACAAGCACCTGTCCCATTCTTTTCCTCATCTTTTATTCTTCTGATTTTAACAATATAAATAATTCAAAAAGTCAAAATAATGGACAACAGGTTTATAACAGTTGCCCGCTATTTCCCGTAGTACCATTTTTTCGCGCTTCCTTCAAGTTCTATAGATTTAATAATTGTTTCACGATAAAGTTCGATGGTCGGAGCCCAAAAAGTTTGCAAAAATCCGAGCAACCTGGGCTCAGCAATATTCTGTTTGCAAAATTTTACCGTACTAAGGATACTATAATCGTTTCCATTGTGGAAACTGGCTGCAGGAATCTGCTCATAACCATACTTTTCCAGATCAAGGATGGCTTTTACCTCTTTTCTGTTCACATCAAATTCTTTTTCATAATACCAATTACTTTGAACCACAGATTTGGGCATTTTTTTTAAAAACAACTCAGGGAAATGCCATAGGTAATCAGACCAGATCCAGGCGCGGGACCCCATTTTCTCAACCTGATCGACTAAAAAGTAAAAGTCGTGCCACCAAAGATCATTTTGCCGGATGACAACATAATTTAAATATCTCTGATCTTCGGCATTTTCCTCATCCATACCCAAATGGAAGAAGCGCGGCATGTCAAATAATTCCGATACTTCTTTGATAAGATCTGTGCATACCTCATAATATTTTGCAGTTGATACCATTCTGGAATATTCTCCCAGCCAGATATCGTGGCCAGCGGCAAAATTTAATTTCGGAATAGGTTCTATTCCGAGTTTCCGAATTTTAACCAGTTCATTTCGCAGACGTTCAGGAGACCATGCATTGGCTACCGCAATTTCAGGATGACTCCGGTAACGAATCCCATCTCCCAGATCAATAAGGACCATATTTATTCCTTCCTCAGCCATTTTCTTCAAAGCATCATCCCATAAATCCTCATCCAGCTGTAAATAAGGTCTGTAGCCCTTAAAAACACTTGGAGTACTGTACTCAACCCACATATTGTAACTTAAATGGAGTAAACAAGCCCAGATTTTTGGTTTGGTAGTACTATTTGCCGAAAATAACTTGCCTGGAATACTACTGGCTATTCCTGCAACAGCAGTTTGCTGAATGAACTTTCTTCTACTTGACATTTGGTATAGTTTATGCTATGTAAACTTAGTCAATATCAATTCCTTTAAATAATACTTTTTATTGCATTTGTAATATTTGAGTACAGTAAATCGAAAACTAAACCGAATATCTTTTCTGTTAAGTACTGAAAGACAGACGATCCGTTCTCTTTATGCCAGATGAACAGTAGTGCCGGTAAATTAATTGAGAAAAAAGTTAATGGTTCAAAACAAGATTCCACACAAAACCTCAAACTTTCCTTGGAGATGTTTGAGGCTGTTAATAACATTTACTTTCACCTTTTGATCAAACAGTATCAGATCAAATCATTTTCATATGCATTTCACTTTTCGCTAAGATGACCCGTTTATTTTCCGATGCAGAAATGCTTGAATATATTCCCCAGTACTTCATCCGTAGAAATCTCACCGGTTATAGAACCGAGCCAGTGCAGGCATTCCCTTATATCCTGTGAAAGGAATTCTCCGGAAATATTGGATTCAAGTCCGGCGATTGTTCTTTCAATCGCTTCCAAAGCCTTTGTCAGCGCTTCATAATGGCGGATGTTGGTAACGATCACATCCTCGGATTGAACCTTTTCCATGGAGATGACAGATTGCATCACATTGATTAAACCTTTCAGGTTTTCTTTAGCTTTCGCAGCAATAAATACAAGTGATTCGTTCTTTTTCAGGGATAAACCTGACAGGTTTTTCCGAATCTCATCTGAAGCCAGGTCCGATTTATTGGCAACAAGTATTAGTTTTTGACCGGTGATTATATTCCTGATTTCAGCAATCCTGGTAAGTATGGAATCCGGCGGTGAGGTGAGGTCAAGTACCAGCAATACGATGGATGCCTGTTCCAGTTTCCGGTACGACCTTTCAATACCCAAACTTTCAATGGTATCTGTTGTGCGCCGCAGACCAGCCGTATCGAAAAACCTGAAAAGAACACCATTCAGGTTGACTGCATCCTCAATCACATCGCGGGTTGTGCCATGGATATCAGAAACTATGGCCTTTTCTTCATTCAACAGGGCATTCAGCAGGGTCGACTTTCCAACATTGGTCTCTCCTACAATGGCCACAGGTATTCCGTTTTTAATAACATTTCCCAAACGGAAAGAGTCCGTTAACTTCCTGATGAGTGTTGCAACCTTCCGGGATAAATCGATGAGTTGTGTCCGGTCGGCAAATTCAACATCTTCTTCGCTGAAATCGAGTTCCAGTTCTACCAAGGTAATAAAATGAAGAAGTTGGTCCCTTAACAGTTTGATTTCCAAAGAAAAACCACCCCTCATCTGATTCATCGCCACACGGTGGGCAGCAGAATTTCCGGATGCTATCAGGTCTGCAACGGCTTCAGCCTGGGAAAGATCCATCTTGCCATGCAAAAAAGCCCGTTGGGTAAATTCGCCGGGCTGTGCCAGCTCTGCTCCTGTATCTATCAGCAGCCGCAGAATTTGCTGCTGTACATATACTGAACCATGGCAGGAAAATTCCACCACATCTTCTCCTGTATAGGAATGGGGTGCACGAAAAAGTCCGGCTACCACTTCATCCAATATCTCATTTCCCTTTGCGACAGATCCGAAATGCAGTGTATTGGATGCCTGGTCTGCCAATCTCTTCCTACTGACGGGTGACTGAAAAACCTTATCGGCTATCGCAACTGCCTCTGTCCCGGACAGGCGGATTACCGCTATTCCACCAATGCCGGCAGGTGTTGAGATGGCACATATTGTTGAAGATCCGAACATGAAATCCTGATTTTTTTACAAATATAGCTGATTCCAACCTGACAGTAACCACTATTGCACAGAATGGTACCAACAAAAAAGGTCCCGAAGGACCTTTTTACCAGTTAATTGATCTCGATGGCTCTTGCCGGCTTTGGTTTCAGCTCATCCCTCTTCGGAAGTGTCAGAAGCAAAATACCATCTTTGTAGGTTGCCTGAATCTGATCGCCGTTGATCGTTTCAACCGGAACATTGAACTGCCTGCGGAAAGAGCTGTAATAAAACTCCCTGCATGAATAACGTTCATTGGTTTCATTCTTTTCTTCACTTTTTTCAACAGAAACAGTTAAACGGCTGTTTTCAAGATCGACCTTAAAATCCTCTTTCTTCAACCCGGGTGCAGCTACTTCAATCTGAATCTGATTTTTGTCTTCAAGAATGTTTACTGCCGGCAAAGTAGTATTATCGGAAGTAAATCCGGAATTCGTCCAATCCATTAAATCCCTGCTGAACAAATTGTTGAAAAAAGCGGGATACAATCTGTCTGAAGTTCTAAGTTTAAAATGGTTCTTTTGATTGACATGTTTATTTTGCTGCCAGTGTTTCTCCTACTCCCCCCGAAATCCCGGATTTGCTTATCAGTAAAACATTTCAAACATTTCAAACATTTCAAACATTTCAAACATAAGTCAGCGATTCAGCTCAAAAATAATATTGTTGAAAACTAAATAGTTGCAATATGTTGGAAAAATAATTTTTCCGGCTAATTTTGTAGGGCGGGAGCCGAAGGGGCTGAGCCCCAAGTTACTGGTTTTCAGTATAGTGTT
>JBBQHB010000046.1:0-40579 GCA_038323575.1 Bacteroidales bacterium
GTGGGAATTTGCACAAGGCTGGATGACTTATCAGGCACGGGTTCAATATGTACTGCAAAAAGGTGAACCTGTTGTCGATGTGCTGTTTTATGTTGGCGATCAATTTCCACAATATTATAGTTTTAGCAAAAGCATTGTCAAAGATTTACCTTATGGATTTCAGGCCAATGCCTGCAATTTCGATATGTTGATAGATGCAAAAGTCATTGATGGCAAACTTTCTTTTGGTGGACTACAGACTTTTCCAATACTTTCTTTACCCGAGCTTACAATAATGGATTTTGTTACGTTAAAGCGAATTGCCGAATTGGTGAAGGAAGGAGTTGTCGTTTTAGGACCGAAGCCGATGGAAATGCTTTCTGTTTCGGATATCAAAAATAACAGCTTCTTATTTAGTCAGTTAACCGCTGCGCTTTGGGGTAATTCAAGCGAAAATCAATATGGAAAGGGGAAAGTGATTTCAGGAAAATCAATTGGCGAAGTATTAAAACAGCTCAATGTAGTTCCCGATTTTACGACCAACACCAACAATCCGAAGGAGATGATGTTTATTCATAAAACGCTTGGAGATGCGGAGGTTTACTATGTTTTTAACCAGCAAACCAGAGACCTTAACCGGGAACTGATCTTCCGCGTAGCAGGGAAAACTCCAGAAATCTGGAATCCTGAAAATGGGGCTGTAACAAAACCCGCAATCTATTCCATTGAGAAGAATCAAACCCGGATACCAGTTCGCTTTAAACCACACGAATCCAAAATTTTTGTGTTTAAAAATGGTGCATCCGATCTTTTTATTCAAAGCGTTTTGTTGGCAGGGAAACAGGTTTTTCCGCAGCAGCAGTTTGCTGATACCACTTTTGTAATTCCACAGGCCACATTCAGTAAAGGCAAATTTGGTTTTACTACCATTCAGAGCGGCGACTATTCATTCATACTCAACAATAACCGAATACTCAAGGCGAATTTGGTTCAACCCCAAATTCAACAAATTGATAATTTTAAAGCAACGATCGAATTTTTCCCGATATCGAATGAAGTGATTCAGCCGGTTGAGATCGCCAAATTGAAATCGTTCACCGAATTTGAAGATCCGGCAATCCGCTATTTTGCCGGGAAAGCCAAATATACCATCCGTTTTAATGCACCAACAGTTTTTATTTCTAAAACCGATTTGGTTGTTTTAGAGCTTGGCAACATTGATGCCACCGCCGAAGTCCGTTTAAACGGAAAATTGCTGGCTTATGCCTGGATGCCCAATACAGAGCTTGTTGTTTCAGGTCTGTTGAAAGATGAAAACAAATTGGAAATAACTGTTGCCAATGTTTGCCGAAACAGGTTCATAGGCGATTGGAATCAGTTTGGAAGCATAAAAAGCATTTGGAGTACATCAAACGCTCTTAAAAAAGACTTGCCATTAGTACCTTCAGGATTAATGGGGCCTCTGGAATTGGTGAAATACAATGTGTACCGTGATTCTGATAAAACAATGAAAAAATGAACTTTATAACTAATATAAAAAGAGGGTTGCGTATATCTTTTTCTATTGCGGGTATTTTTTGTATGCTAATAGGGACACCTAACCTGTTTGCACAAAGAGTAGTGAAAAATCAATCTTCAAAAAAAGATAACCCCTTAACCCTGAAACTTTCAACAACTGAATACGAAGACCGTTTGCAGGCTATATGGGTTGGTCAGATAGTAGCTGTCATGATGGGTTGGCCGTTTGAGCATCAAACAGCTTATGTTGAAAGGATAAACCAATTACCAGGCCGGATAACTTATGTGCCGGTTGATGATGATTGGTATTATGAAATGGTTGCTGTAAGGGCATTTGAAAAATATGGAATTGATTTAACCGTTCAGCAACTGGAGCAGCAATGGAAAGAAAATACATGCGGTATCTGGGGTTCTACCAAACAAGCCCGCATATTATTGAACAAAGATATTTTACCTCCGGAAACCGGGCGTCCAAAATATAATCATTTGTGGTTTAAAATAGGTCTGCTATTCAGCGCTGTTGTTTATGGGGCTTTGGCTCCCGGGCTACCCAATGTAGCTGCAAAAATGGCAAGAGAATACGGGCATTTAAACGGTTATGCCGAAGGTGTTGATGGCGCTGTTTTTATTGCAGGTATGATAAGTATTGGTTTTTATGAAAAAGACCCTCAACAAATTGTTTGCAAAGCAGCAACGTTAATCAGTTCTTTCAAAGGACAAACAATTAAGATACGGCTTTATCAGAGGGTTTTGATTCAAGGTAAGGAAGTGGGGAATGCTAATTGGAAAAATATTGAAATTAAATAACTTAACATTTAAAATAGAAATTATGAAAATAAAAACTTTTACTCTTTCCAGATATTCCGGATTTCTGGTATTTGCATTGGGTTGTATTTTAATAGTTGGTAATTTTTGGGCATCCAGCACACTAGGTGCTAACAAGATTATTAATCAGAGTTTTGAAGAAGCCAATTTTGTAGCCATTTCCAAAGACAATATGCCAGCAACATCTGGGGGAGGGTTCATATCATTGCAGGAGCAATCAACTAAAACTCCTGCCATAACCCAAAGCACTGTAACAACAGATCCAATAGTTTCTTTCCGTGGGGACTGGGAGACCGGGCAATTGACGGGAAATGGTAATTGGCGAGCGATACAACAAGATGGTCTTGGCGGAATGACTCTTCTGCATGATGGCGGTGCCCGTCAGGGTATTTATTACGCCCGAGTGGAACTTGGGCCTGCTACAGACTCGAATTCTCAACGATCGGAAGTCGTTGATATGACAACCGCCACCGGCGGTCTCATCCGTGAAAATGAAAGCAGTGGTACCCAACAGTATTCCTTCAGCGTTAAGTTCGATGCCTCGTGGCAGACGATCGTACCATTGGACAACAATGGCGCTTGGGGGATATTCTTTCAGTTACATCCGGATGACCGTTTGTTGAGTAATCCGGCGATAGAACTCGGCGCGACTGATCAAATCCGCTTAGGTGCACGAACGGGTGATATCGTCACTAACAGAGGGAGGGGCTACGATCTGTCAAATGACGGTGGAAGTTTGAATAAGGGACATTGGATCGACTTCATTCTCACCGTCAAATACGCAAAAGACAGCACTGGGTTCATCAAAGTTCAACGCCGGGATGAAGGACAGACCAGCTATAGAGAAGTGCTAAATCTGCAAAATATGCCGACACTTCAGTATAGTTCGAATTTGTTTGACAGTGCGGTGCTCGACCATTACTGGAAGCATGGTTTGTATAGGAGCCATTCGAATTTAACCAGTATTTTGTACAATGACGGCATGACCCGTTCGGTTGTTTACGACACCAACGCTCCTTCTGTTCCAACAGGTTTAGTGCCGAGCAAAATCGGACAGACAAGCTTTACTTTAAACTGGTCTGCTTCTATTGATGATTATGGCGTAGCAGGCTATGAAGTATTCAAAGACGGAACATCAATAGGAACAACAACAACTACATCCATGTCTGTTACCGGATTAAGTTTAGGCACAACCTACAGCATGACCGTAAGAGCACGCGATGCTGTTCCAAACTGGTCGGAACAAAGCACTGCGTTGAATGTTACTACCTCCACTACGCCTGACATGCAAGCGCCTAGCACACCAACAGGTTTAGCGCCTGCCAGTATTGGACCAACAAGTTTTATTTTAAGCTGGACAGCTTCCACAGATAATATGGATGTAACAGGCTATGAAGTATTCAAAGACGGAACATCAATAGGAACAACAACAACAACTTCAATGTCTGTTACCGGATTAAGTGCAGGTACAGCTTACAGCATGAAAGTAAGAGCAAGGGATGCAATCCCAAACTGGTCGGAACAAAGCACAGCATTGAATGTTACGACATTAGCCGCTGGCGGATCAATCAGTAGCAATGCTACATGGCAGTCTTTTGACGTATCTATACAAACAGGTACATTCACTGCTGAGTTTGATGCAGTGCCTTACATCGCAAGTATGGATGGGGTTACAGGTATCCAGAATGGTACAGCTACTGCTTATTCCAGCTTGGCATGTGCTGTACAGTTCGCTACCGATGGCAGGATTTTAGCCCGCAATGCCGGAACCTATACTGCTGATAAAACAGTAAATTACATCGTAGGAACAAGTTGTCATTTCCGTCTGGTAATTAACATTCCAGCCCATACTTACAGTATTTATGTTACTCCTTTTGGTCAGTCTGAAATTACACTGGGTTCTGATTATGCTTTCCGCACCGATCAGGCGGGTGTAACACAACTCACCGGATGGTCGCTTCGAGGTGTCGACCCGGGCACACATACAGTTAGTAATATGACGTTTACTCCAATTGTAACCGGCTTAGGTATTGGTGTGATTGAAAATAAAACATTCGTTATTTATCCCAATCCTGCAAATTCAAATTTGAATATCCGAACTGATTTTACTCAAGGCAAAAATGCGGAGATCAAAATCTATGATGTCCTTGGAAAAGAAGTATTCCGCAAAAAAATAAACGCATCTGTTGAAAATATTAACATATCAAATCTTTGGAGTGGAATTTATTTTTTGACGTTACAGGCTAATGATGAATTGGAAGTGCAGAAGCTTATTGTACAACACTAATTCCAATAACAACTAAATCAACAATTAATTATTAACATTAAAAATAGAAATTATGAAAACAAAAATTTTTGCTTTTCCCGGATATTCTGGATTTCCGGGATTTGCATTGAGTTTTATTTTAATTGTTGGTATTTTTTTTACAACAAATGCCCAGAATTCTGAAATTTTCTACGGTGACTGGGAAACAGGAGTCGTCACCGGATCTGGCAATCACAATTGGAAAGCGAAAGTCGCGCCAGAGTCGGGCATTGTTATCCTCAACGATGGCGGCGCCCGCCAAGGGAGTCGTTATGCCCGTGTTACAGTTAGTTCCGGACGCTCGGAGGTTACCAATATGCAGAATGCAAATAGCGAATATCTGTATGAAGATGAAAACACCGGAATTGTGCAATATACTTATAGTGTGAAGTTTCCAACGGCATGGCGTACCGACAGGGGATGGGCATTGTTGCTGCAGCTGCACAGCCCGGATTCATTCGGCACTACGCCCACTTGGGCATTGCTTGCGAGTCAGGCAGGTATATTTTCAAATAAATACAGCCTGGCTTTACGCGGTGGCGATATAGATTTTAATAGCGGTCATGATTACGACCTTTCAAACAGTACTTTGAACATAGGACATTGGACTGACTTTATTATCACCGTAAAATACGCGAGAGATAACACTGGATTCATATCCATTCAGCGCAGAGACGAAGGTCAAATCAACTTTACAGAAGTATTGAATCTGCAAAACGTAGCTACGGTTGCGTGGAGTTCCACCCGTCCCAATACCGCATGGTGGGATCACCAGTATATGCGGATGGGTCTATACAGAAGTGATGAAAATTTCACGGATGTCCTGTACAATGACGGCTTTACCCGTAAAGTAGTTTCCGACACCTCCGCTCCTTCTACACCAACAGGTTTAGCGCCGAGCAAAATCGGGCAGACAAGCTTTACGCTAAACTGGTCTGCTTCTATTGATGATTTTGGTGTAGCAGGCTATGAAGTATTCAAAGACGGAACATCAATAGGAACGACAACAACAACATCGATGTCTGTTACAGGATTAAACTTAGGTACAACCTACAGTATGAAGGTAAGAGCACGGGATGCAGTTCCTTACTGGTCGGAACAAAGCACAGCATTGAATGTTACTACCTCCACTACGCCTGACATACAAGCGCCAGGCGCACCAACAGGTTTAATGTCAGGCAACATAGGACCGACAAGCTTTTTTTTAAGCTGGACAGCTTCCACAGATAATATGGATGTAACAGGCTATGAAGTATTCAAAGACGGAATATCAATAGGAACAACAACTGCTACATCGATATCTGTTACCGGATTAAGTGAAGGTACAGCTTACATCATGAAAGTAAGGGCACGGGATGCAATCCCAAACTGGTCGGAACAAAGCACAGCATTGAATGTTACGACATTAGCCGCCGGGGGATCAATCAGCAGCAATGCTGAATGGCAGTCTTTTGCTTTAACGACACAGACAAGCAAATTCACTGCTGAATTTGATGCAGTGCCATACTCTGCCAGTATGGATGGGGTAACAGGTATACAGAATGGGACAGCTACTGCCTATACCAGTTTGGCATGTGTTGTGCAGTTCGCTACCAATGGCAGGGTTTTAGCACGCAATGCCGTAACCTATACTGCTGATAAAACAGTAAATTACATCGTAGGAACAAGTTATCATTTCCGTATGGTAATTAATATTCCGGCTCATACATACAGTATCTATGTTACTCCTTCTGGTCAGTCTGAAATTACACTGGGTTCTGATTATACTTTCCGCTCAGATCAGGCAAGTGTAACGCAACTCAACGGATGGTCGCTCAGAGGAGTCGATCCAGGCACACATACTGTTAGTAATATGACGTTTACTCCAATTGTAACAAGTATAGGTACTGGAATGGTTGAAAAAAATACATTCTTTATTTATCCCAATCCTGCAAATTCAAATTTGAGTATCCGAACTGATTTTGCTCAAGTCAAAAATGCGGAGTTCAAAATTTATGATGTCTTGGGTAAAGAAGTATTCCGCAAAGAAATATTCGCATCTGAAGAAAATATTAATATATCAAATCTTTGGAATGGGATTTATTTTTTGACGTTACAGGCTAATGGTGAATTGGCCGTGCAGAAGTTTATTATACAACACTAAACTTAAAAACGACATGGTTATGTGATGCTATTTGATGCTATTGTATTATTTATCATGCGTTTATTATTATATGGTTCACTAATATTCAATTTCAGTTAATTATTAAACATTTAAAATCAAAATTATGAAATCAAAAAATTTTACTTTTTTTAATTTTTTTGGATTTATGGGCGTTGCAATGGTTTTTTCCTTACTGGTTGGTAATGTTTCGACATCCAACGCACAAGCTACCAACATGCTTATTAATCCGAGTTTTGAAGATGCCAACATAGCTACTGGTTGGGCAGATGATTGGGGGAACAATAAACTTAGTACTGCCGCAAAAAGAAGTGGTTCTAAATCCCTTGAATGTGGGACAGGTGATGGAGGCAGGGCTCAGTCATTTACGACAGGGTTTACTATTGGAAGTAAATATCATTTATCAGGATGGTGTAAGTTAAGCGCTGCAGGTGCAGGAGCAAATATTGGTGTTATTTGCGAGGATGCCGCTGCTAAACAAATTGAAGACTTCATGTCGCCGGTTGTTACGAACACCGCTGCATTTGCAGAATATACCAGAGATTTTGTTGTGCCTAATAAAACTTTTAAAATGATTGTCTATATCTATTTTTATGGTGGAACAAATACTGTTTTTTTAGATGACGTTACTTTGACTTTAGTAACAACTACTGGTATTTCTTCATTATTATCAGGAGATGTAAAACTTTATCCAAACCCGCTAAGAGGTCAATCATTGAATATAAGTACTCCGGGAATCTCAGGGGAGAAGAGTATTTCAATTATTGATATCACAGGCAGATTGATATATTCTCAAGAACTGGAAAGTGTGGATAATCAGACTATTGACTTAAACAACAAACTTAATAAAGGATTGTATTTTGTTAAAACTTCAACCCTGGCTGGTAATTACTCTCAGAAACTTATTGTTCAGTAATTATTTTGGATAGTTTGAGTTAATTTGGAAACACAGGTTCTGTTAATGATGCACTTTCAGAACCTGTGTTTTATTTAAATTAACATTAGTCACCAATTTAATCTTTATATTTTTCCTCAATACAAGCACCGAAAATTGAAGTTTTTAAGGTGTTCTCAAATTAATCAAGATGAAGATAATCGTGTTTATAGGAATTCTTTCAGTTTGTGTCAGTAGTTGCAAAAAGAGGAAAAAAAAAGCAAATCGAGATAAAATACCTCCTCATGTAGTATGTCAAAATATTTCTGTTAGCCTGGATCAATCAGGTAAAGCCGTCATCACCCAAGCTATGATCAACAATGGAAGGACTGACAACCTGACTACAAAAGACGAATTAATGCTTTCACTTGATAATGTGTATAAAAGAAATCAAATAGGCCAATAACCTTATAGTAATTGGAGAAAAAAATGAAACGAAGAAAATTCATACAAGGTACAGCTGCGCTTTCGGCTTTAACCTTAATAAGACCGTCAGTAGCTTTTGGATCAAAAGCAAACTCTGCAATACGCATGGGAATTATTGGGTGTGGTGGACGAGGCATAGGGGTAATAAGCTCGATGTCAACGCAAACCAACATTCATATTATTGCCATGGCAGATCTTTTTGAGGACAAGCTGGATCACTCAAAAAAAATCCTTGATGAGCAAAATTTTAGAAAAGGTTTTCCACCAATATCAAATACCTATTTAGGCTCAAAATCTTACCTGAAACTACTTGAAAATAAGGATATTGATGCCGTGCTTATTTCTTCCCCGGCTTATACCCATCCCGAATTTCTGGAAGCCGCAGCACTTGCCGGAAAACATATTTATTGTGAAAAACCAGCTTCTCCTGATGTAGCAGGTTGCCTGAAGGTTGAGCAAGTTGGAAAAATGGTAAACGGGAAACAGAGTATTGTATTAGGGTTTCAGATCCGTTATGCCACTCCATATGTAGAAATGGTAAAGCGAATCCACAGGGGTGATATCGGTGAAATATTGTCAGTGAACCTTAGCTACCAATCATCTAAATTACCTATAACCGAAATTACAGGCCTTTCTGATGCTGAAGCCAGAATCCGCAATCAATATCACTTTAATGCACTATCCGGAGGAATACTGTGTGACCAGAGCATACATATACTTGATGTTTGTAATTGGGCATTGCAAAAACTTCCCATTTCAGCTATTGGAAAGGGCGGAATTGATAAAACCCAAAAAATCGGAGATTCCTGGAAGCATTTTCAGGTGATCTACCAATATCCGGGAATAAATGTTAGTCTTTCGTCTTCACAATTCGGACCGTATTTTGGTGATGTTTGTGCCAGGTTTGTCGGAACAAAGGGCACAGCCGAAGCACACTATTCAGGTGGGGTTTATATCAGCGGCGACAGTCCCTGGGATTCAGGAGTTGTCCGGTGCGCAGCGACTGAACCAACAGATGAGCAAAGAAGATCCGGTGTTTTTCTATCTTCATTATTTGATGCGGATGTAAACAAACAGATCGCCTTTATCAGAAGTATTGAAACAGGAAACTTCCTCAATGAAACCAAGTCAGGGGCCGAATCTGCACTAACAGCGATTCTAGGCAGGGATGCAGCCATTTCAGGCAAGAAAATTGAATGGGGCAAACACCTTCGTTCCAAAGCACGTTTGGAGCCCATGTTAAACCTATCGCAATTTGACAAATAGAATTTGATTTAAAATCTTTAATTAAGCACGATGAAAATACTTGTATCACTCGTCTCCATATTGGCGCTTCTAGTTGGTTGTCAAGGGCAGGGGAAAAAAGCGAAAAGCTATTCAGCAATCACTGAAATTGATTCGCGCACGCTTTCATGGATACATCCAGGTAAACCATGGGCTTCATATCCTGATAATTACGGTGCAGGGATTGATTCTCATTATACCGATAGCCGACTGCTATCTTCAATTCCAGAACCGGGATACCTTGCACGTATTAACAATGTACCTCAGGTAGGTGAATACACACTAAGCCGGGGCAAGGATCCTGCAGATTCATCGAAAAAGGCGTTTTATCACAAAGTTACATCAAAATGGGATGAGTGGGATCCAAAGGCATATCATACTGCACGGTCAGAATACTATGGCGGATCCCAAAATGTGGATGTGTTTCTGGAGGGCGAAGAGTATTGGTACATCACAGCATATTACTTTGAAAGTGATTGTTTTGGACATAACGGGCATAGTATCGATATTTCTGATATTCATGAACAAACCTGGACTCCGGATACTCCCGGGGCTGTGCTTACCGGAGGCGTTATGAATGGTATAGGCCTGGGTGATAATAAAGGAAATGACAACTTAACATGGGACGGCAAATATATAACTGGTTATCCTCCTGTAATGGGTAGTGCAGGTTCCGGAGAATTTAGTATCAAATTACAGAAAAGCCCTGTGGTACCAAATGTATGGTATTATGTGATTCGTAAACTACGTTTACATTATGATGCAAATAAGAACCCATATTGTATGGTCTGGGTTGCAAAAGGAGATGGACCATTAGTACTAATGGGCAGCCGATCAGGTCCAAATGCTTATAATCTCGACAATCCACGTTATTTCCCGAAGGTCGGACTTTACAAATGGGATCAGACCTGGGGCTCAAAACTAACACGGACATTGTGGACTAAAGGGTTGTATATATTTAAGGCCGCCCCTCCCAAAAGCAATGAGCCGGTTATTGACCAGAATTCATTGTTGGTATTACTCCGCTCAATTTAATAGTCATGGGATAGTAGTCAGGACTCCAGTTAATAAATTATAAAATGTTAAATACCTGATTAAAATGCGATTACAATAATTATACTGAACATGGAATCTTTAAAAGAATTACAATGGAAAGTCAAAACAAACCGGTAGTTAAACGATTATATTCACTGGATGCTCTGCGCGGCTTCGACATGTTCTGGATTATGGGTGGAGAAACAATTTTTATTGGTCTTGCCACATTAACAGGCTGGCCTGTTTTTCAATGGTGGGCAGAACAACTTAATCATACAAAGTGGCACGGATTCCTTTTTTATGATATGATTTTCCCCCTGTTTCTTTTTATTGCCGGAATATCCTTGCCTTTTTCCATGGCCAAGCGTATTGCATCGAATGAAAGCCGAAAGTCAATATATTCTCATATAATCCGGCGTGGATTGATACTGGTTCTTTTAGGCATCATCTACAATAATGGGTTCAATTTCGATTTTGCCAATTTACGCTATGGAAGTGTTCTTGGCCGGATTGGCCTGGCGTGGATGTTTGCCGCAATAATATTTATAAATACGAAACTTAGTATCCGTATTGTGTGGTTCTGGGCGCTCCTGATGGGTTACTGGCTTTTACTGGTGCTGTTCCCCGCACATGATCTTGGCTCAACAGATCCTTTTTCGCGGGAGGGTAACCTTACCAGTTATATCGATCGCCTTTTCTTGCCCGGCCTTCATGGAATTCACGATCCGGAAGGATATTTAAGTACACTGCCTGCGATCGGAACAGCACTGCTCGGAATGTTTACAGGAGAATTTTTGTTGTCTGAATATCTGAAGGATAAACCATTGAAAAAAGTACTTTATATGGTGTTATCAGCAATAACGTTGATGATGATCGGAAAGATATGGAATATATATTTTCCAATTAATAAAAACCTTTGGACCAGTTCTTTTGTGTGTTTTGTCGGAGGATTAAGCCTTCTTCTTTTTTCCATCTTCTATCTGATAATTGATGTATGGCAATATAAAAAATGGGCATTCTTCTTTGTAATAATAGGTATGAACCCAATAACAATCTACCTTACAGAAAGAATAATAAATTTCAAATCAGCAGCCAGCTTTTTTTTCGGTGGATTTACGGCTCTTTTACCTACTCCTTGGGCACCACTTATTGATGGAATTGGAATAACAGCAATTGCATGGGTTTTCCTGTACATACTCTACAAGAAGAAAATATTTCTGAAAGTATAATTGGTAAAATATGAACCTAAAAAGATACAATATATGTCTAAATTATTGAGAAGGGATTTTTTAAAAGGAATGGCAGCAGTTCCTTTTCTGGGCTATTTTACTTTTGCTTTTAAAGACAATATTACCAGAGAAATAAACGAAAAAAGCGAAGATTACCGTAAAACATTAAAGATCGAACATCTTAAAGCACAAGATGAGAAATTGTTGCCACCAACAGGCAACAGCAGTAACAAGATAAGGTTTGGTTTGGTTGGAAACGGTTGGCGGGGAGACCAATTATTAGAATCCTTCGGTTTTATACATCCCGACAAAGTCAGGGAAAGTACACAAAATGGTAAATATAACAAATGGCTGAGGGATTTCCTCGCTCAGGAAGATTTGAATGTTGAGTTTGCCGGCATTTGCGATACTTTCGAATTTCATGTACAACGGGGAGTTGAAATTTCGCATAATGATGTCCGTCCTGGAGGTGGAAAAGGGAAAACAAAACCGGTAAAGATATTTCCTACCTACAGGGAAATGATAGCAAGCGATGAAATTGATGCTATTGTAATAGCTACACCAGACCATACACATGCTCAGATTGCAATAGCAGCAGCCAAAGCAGGCAAACATGTTTATCTGGAAAAGCCAATGACTCATAGTATTGAAGAGGCCGTTGAATTAAGAAATAATATAAAGTCAACAGGTGTCATTTTTCAACTGGGGCATGAAAACCGTCAGCAGATGAGCTTTAAAATGGCTCATGAAATGTATCAGGAAGGTGTTTTAGGTAATGTTTCCATGGTTCAGACCTATACAAACAGGAATGGGCTGGATGGTGCATGGATAAGGACAAGAAAATTCGATCATTTAGGGAATACCAGTAATATCAACTGGAAGGAATTCCTTGCCAATGCCCCTTGGGCCGAATTCGACCCTAAAAAATATTTTAACTGGCAACGTTACAGCGATTATGGTACGAGCGTTACAGGGAACGACTTTTCCCATAAATATGATTGTGTGAACCAGGTATTAGATCTTGGAATTCCTGAAACCGTTGTTGCGTTGGGAGGCCAGTATTATTATAAGAACCATGGCGATATGCCTGATGTCCTCAACGCAATATTTAGTTACCCGGAAAGAGGGTTAACCATGTCTTATGATGGCAGCTTAAAAAACGGGATATACCGTCAATCGCACATTATGGGTTCTGAAGCATCCATGGATATTGACAATGCGATCATGTTGTATAAAGACGGTCAATCGGAGAGATACAAGAATATTGAAATTGACCCCTCCAACCCAATGTATTATTACGCGCCTGCAGATGTTGATGCTATCTCATCTGCAACCTCAAAAACGTATTTAAAAGGTGGCTATGGCCCTACTCTTATTGATGGTAAAGTGATTGACGCAACTTTCCTGCATATAAAAGAGTGGATTGATGCAATTCGCGGGCATGGGAAAACGAGTTGCGATATTGACGCCGGTTTTGAAGAAGCGGTTACTTTCAACCTTGCAAATTTGGCTTATGTACACAAAAAGCCGGTTAGATGGGATAAGGTAAATGAAAGGGCAATAATTGGTTAAGCATTAATCCCAATTAAATTATTAAAAGATGAAAAAAGAAATAATACAAATTAATTATTCAAACTGGCAGGTTTTCGCATTAACTTTTTTGCGGGTTTTAATAGGATGGCATTTTTTATACGAAGGCCTGGTAAAGCTATATACCCCGGATTGGACAGCGAAAGGGTATTTGCTTGGGGCAGTGGGGCCGTTTGCATCTCTTTTTAAAGGCATGGCAAAGTCCGATTCAATACTTTGTATTGTAAATATCCTCAATGAATGGGGCCTGGTGCTGATTGGCCTAAGTTTGTTTATTGGCCTTCTGTCGAAACCTTGTAAAATTTTTGGGATACTCCTCGTATCATTTTATTATCTTGCCTATCCACCTTTTGCAAGTTTAGGCATAAACGCTCATGTTGAAGGAAGCTACTGGATCGTCAATAAGAATTTAATCGAAATGGCTGCCCTTTTTGTTTTATTCCTGTTCCCAACAAGCCATATTACTGGGATCGATAAATATGTTTCCCGGATTAATTTCATGCAAACATTTCAAATTAAAAAACAAACTAAAATTCATTAGAATGAAAAGAATCACCAGAATGTTGATCATACTGCTTGGTTGTTCAACTTTAATCGTAGGGTGTAATGCTCAAAATAAGAAAGCAGGCAGCTCTTTAAAGTCATCAAAGAACAAACTTATTGCGAACCATTCAGTAGCAACTGATAGTGTATTACGCAAAATTCCAAAAGAGTACATTGACAAAGCAAGGAATACGCTTCATATTGCCTACCAGCATACCTCTCATGGGACTCATGTTGCGTATGGCCTGTTTGGGTTGCCCGATTTTAAAAATGGCGACAATGTTTTATTCGGAGTTACCGATAATGCACCAGAGGTGAATAAACTGGATTTCCGGGATCGTGCTATATTGAATTATGCTGATAAAGGCAAAAGCGCCGATGACCTTAGCGTTGATGAAACAGGCTTTATTAATGCGACAAGAAATTATCTCAACGATCCGGTAAATGCCGGAATTAATGTGGTAATGTGGTCATGGTGCAATATTGGCGGACATAACGTAGCGGGTAATTACCTTCCAGGAATGGATTCATTACGAGCAGAATATAGCCAGGGTGGAACAAGAATTGGGAAAGGTAAAGGGCAACGGCAAAATCCGGTTACTTTTATATTTATGACAGGTCATGCCAACCAGGATGAAAATTCAGGCGAGGGCAATCCAAAAAATCAGGGCCAATTGATCCTTGATTATTGCAACAAAAATAATCAGTATTGTCTTGATTATTATAGTATTGATACCCATGATATGACGGGAAATTATTGGGAGGATGCAAGTGATGATGGGAATTCGACAGCTTATGGCGGATTTTATTACACGAACTGGCAAAATACCCATAAAAAAGGAATTGATTGGTATGATAATAAACTTTCGCCCGGTGGTGCGGTCGAAACCGGAGCACATAATTCCCAACATATTACCGCAAATAGAAAAGCATT
Source organism: Bacteroidales bacterium (assembly GCA_038323575.1). Lineage (GTDB taxonomy): Bacteria > Bacteroidota > Bacteroidia > Bacteroidales > Prolixibacteraceae > CAINVV01. Next base: position 14,764 of record JBBQHB010000046.1, read on the forward strand.
TGCCATGTGGTGGATACTTGCAAGAATTGCAGGATGGGATGGCCGATAGGAACAGGTAGTACAAATAATAATATTCAAACTATGAAACATTTAGTTGCAATAATTTTATGGCTGGTTATTGGCATTTCCGGTATAGATGTTCAAACCAAATCAGCTAAAAACTCACCGGGTCTGACAACAGCTACACCTGAAAGTACAGGAATGTCATCCGAACGCCTGGCCCGTATTGATAGCTTGTGTGCTAATGCTGTTAAAAATGGCAAAATACCCGGAGCAGTAGCCCTGGTAGCCCGTAACGGGAAGATTGTTTATTATAAAGCATTTGGAATGGCCGACAACCAAACCGGCAGGGCATTAAAGCGTGATGATATTTTTAGGATTGCATCACAAAGTAAAGCCATAACAGCCACTGCGGTGATGATGCTTTGGGAAGAGGGCAAATTCAGTCTGGATGATCCTATTTCAAAATATATTCCGGAATTCAAAAACACACAGGTTATAAACACATTTAATGCTAAGGATACAAGTTTCACAACGGTCCCGGCAAAAAGTGAGATAACGATCCGACAGTTACTCGACCATTCATCAGGAATTGGTTATGGGTTAATAGGTGATGATGAACGATTCAAGATGATTTATCAGAAGGCTGGCATTATTGATGGTTTTTCCACCGAAAATATCAGTATCAAAGAAAATATCAAAAAACTTGCAGTACTACCCTTACTTCACAATCCCGGAGAAAAATTCACCTATAGCGAAGGCCTTGATGTGATGGGCTATTTTGTTGAAATTATGTCAGGAATGCCCTTTGATACCTTTTTGAGAACCAGGCTTTTTGAACCGCTTGGGATGAACGACACTTGGTTTTACCTTCCCGGAGATAAAGCACAACGATTAGTTCCGGTACAAAAGCAGGAAAACGGTAAATGGATTCACTTTCCGATAACATTTTACGACCCCGATTACCCGGTTAAAGGCGCAAAACGGTTTTTTTCGGGCGGTGCCGGCCTATCGAGTACAGCCAAAGATTATGCAACTTTCTTACAAATGTACCTGAATGGCGGCGAATTAAATGGTATGCGTTTCCTTAGCCGGACAACAGTTCAAACCATCCTGGCATTTCAGATTGGCAATCTGTGGGAAAATAATCAAGATCTTTATTACAGCCTGGCATTTTCTGTCGTTACACAGTCAGGTCATGATAAGGGGGGACAGGGAAGCATCGGTACATTCGGTTGGGGTGGTTACTTTAATACATGCTATTTTGCTGATCCAATGGAAAAAATAATTGGGATTTTAATGAAACAAACACAAGATACTTTTGAGGACGATACAGAAGGGAAGTTTCACATTTTGGTAGGTCAGGCAATTGATGATTAATTTTAATAGGTTTAAATGTCCAAATTGTTACTTCCCTGTCAACTTTAACACATTCCTAAGGCAAGGATATTCATAATCCTTAAAAATATACATGATTAAAAATATAACGATTCAACCAGAAATGACATCTTCACAGCGGAGTTCGCAAACCTATATTGTAGCCACAGCATTTTTATCGCTGTTGGCAATTTCAGGATTTGCCTATTATGGCTTACCTTTTTTCTATGATTTCATGATCAAAGAGTTTGGATGGTCGCGTGCAGTAGTTACCTCCGGTAATGCAGTTGGCAAATTATTGGTCGGTCCGTTATTTGGTTTTATGGCAGGTTGGATGATTGACCGGTACGGTCCACGAAGATTGATGATGTCAGGGGCAATCCTGATGGGAGCCGCCCTTATCGGCTTAAGTTTTTCCAACTCATTGGGGATGTTTTATTTATTCTATGTTTTTAATGCTTTGGGCTATATTTTGGGTGGCCCGATTCCTTGCCAGGTATTGATATCCAGATGGTTTGACAAGAATCGCGGAAAAGCGATGGGTATTGCCTATCTCGGGATCGGAACTGGTGGAGCATTGGTACCACTGATTTCAACCAGTTTAGAAAAGGCATTTGGATGGCACCTTGCCTTAACCGCACTTGGTGTTTTGGTTATTATTATTGCCTTCCCGATGGCTTTTTTCATCAAAGATCCGGTAAAGGAGAGGATTGAAAAGGTTAAATCGGAACCTATAGTTCCCATTAAAACCATTCTTCATAATCCAAATTTTTATCTTTTAGCTTTGGGTAGTATGTGCTCAATTGGAGCAGTTGCCGGGGTTGGTCAGCATCTTAAATTGTATTTACGTGACCTGAATTTCACCCAGTCTGAGGCTGCCCATGTGATGTCCTTTGTTTTGTTATCAAGCCTAGCAGGAAGGGTACTGATGGGTTGGTTAGCTGATACAATTGGTCGGAAGTATGTGATGATACTGATTTATTTGATAATAGCATCTGCAATACCCATGTTGTTAATGCCTGAATTCACCGGACGTATCTATGTTTTTGCAGTTATTTTTGGTATTGGTCTTGGCGGTGATTATATGATCATCCCATTAATGGCGGGTGATTTGTTCGGTGTCAGGGCTCTGGGACGAACCATGGGGATTATTCTGGTTGCCGATGGTGTAGCTGAATCGCTTTTCCCAATGTTGGTAGGAGCTTTGTACAACGAAGTTACAAAAAGTTATGCGGTTGGCTTCATTGTCCTTATTTGCTTAGCGCTTACCGGTGTAATCATCGCATCGTTTTTGCCAAAAACTCCCGGAGCTAGAAATTTAATTGAGCCAGTTTGATCTAATAAAGTTAAAAGAACTATGATTTTTAAAGATGTAATTTCATTGACGCAGGATTTAATCGCATTCAACACTATTAATCCCCCCGGGAATGAAAAGAATATTGCTGAATTTGTCGGTAAACTTTTGTCTGAAAATGGCTTTAAGGTTGAATATCCCGTATTTGCTGAAAATAGGTTACATCTTGTTGCAGAACGTGGATTATCAGAAGTGGTGCCACCAATGGTCCTATCGGGTCACTTAGATACAGTGCCTCTGGGAGCAAAGAATTGGCAAGTTGCTCCTTTTTCAGGAGAAATCATCGGAGATAAACTATATGGTCGCGGATCGAGTGATATGAAAGGTGGTCTGGCCGCAATGATCTGTGCATCAATCGGTTCGTTTGAAGAGGGATCTCCGGTTGGAGGTGTCCGGATTATTTTCACAGCCGCAGAAGAATTGGGTTGCCCGGGAGCCGTTCAACTATCTAAAGCATACAACAATTTTGGCCGGGCAAGTGCCATTGTAATCGGCGAGCCTACTGCAAATATTCCGGCAATCGGACACAAAGGCGCCTTGTACCTCAATGTGACAACAACCGGAAAAACAGCACATTCATCAATGCCCGAATTGGGTGAGAATGCGATCTACAAAGCTGCCCACGCGATATGCAAAATCGAAAAATTCAATTTTGAAGTAGCATGTGATCCGCTTCTTGGGCTTCCAACAGCTAACGTAGGTAAAATGCAAGGCGGAATGAATATCAATTCAGTACCCGACCATGCCGAATTCACCATTGACATTCGATCGACAAGTAAATTGAAACACGATCAGGTTTTGGCCAGACTTAAAACCGAATTGAGTGACACCTCACTGGAAATACTGGTTGACCTTAAGTCTGTTTGCACCGATGAAAATGATCCTTTTGTTCAAATGGTGTATGAGGTTTGTGAGGTTGAGAAAGGAAGTGAAGCCTATCGCAAAACTTTACCCTATCTGACCGATGGATCAGTACTACAGCCATTGTATCATGGAGTACCAACGATAATCCTTGGACCAGGACAGCCTGAAATGGCACATCAAACGGATGAATTTTGCTATGTCAGCAATATTGAACAAGCAGTAAAAATTTACAAGAGTATAATTTTAAAGAATAGGAGGTTTTAAAAATGAATGATTACCCAAATATGATAAGTACAGAGCAAGAGTTAGACGATTTATTGTCAAAGCCTTCAGCTGAAGCGGTTGAGATGTTTTCACGCATTGATGGCGACATTATATTTTTAGGGATAACCGGAAAGATTGGTCCTTCCCTGGCGCTGATGGCCAAAAGAGCCTGCGATCAAGCCGGAGTAACAAAGAGAATCTATGGGGTCTCTATGTTTCGGTCTGAAAAACAGCGAAAGGTAATCGAAGGGTTTGGAATAGAAACCATCCAGGGCGATCTGTTAGACACGGAATTTCTAAAAAGTTTGCCACAAGTTAAAAATGTATTCTTCCTGGCAGGTAAGAAATTTGGTTCAGTCGATAATCTTTCGTTAACCTGGGCTGTCAACTGCTATTTGCCGGCACTGGTTGTCGAACATTTTAAAGATTCAAGAATTGTAGCTTTCTCAACCGGATGCGTTTATCCGCTGTTTCCGGTAGAATCAGAAGGTTCATTGGAGACTGATATGCCATGCCCAACCGGTGAATATGCCCAATCCTGCCTTGGCCGAGAGCGAATGTTCGAGTATGGAAGTTTAAAGAATAATACTCATGTAGCGCTTATCCGCCTGAATTATTCTGTTGAGCTTCGGTACGGTGTGCTGGTGGATATAGCCATAAAAGTTAAAAACGGACAGGAAGTAGATTTGACCATGGGTTATTTCAATGTAATATGGCAGGGAGATTCAAACGATGTGGTTCTCCAGTCGCTTGAGCATTGTGAAAGTCCGGCAAAAATATTAAACATCACCGGTTCCGAAATCCTGTCAGTTCGTGAAGTGGCTAAAGAATTCGGTCGGTTATTTGGGATTGAACCAAAATTGACAGGCGAAGAAGCGGAAACAGCACTACTCAGCAATTCAAATCTGGCATACAGTCTTTTCGGACGGCCTAAAGTACCTATTGATTTGGTTATGATCTGGATTGCCGATTGGATTAATGATGGACAGGGACTATTGGGCAAACCTACTCATTTTGAAGTAAGGGACGGTAAATATTAATAATACGAAAAGAATATGAAGTCTGTTGAAATACCTGAAGCTGTTTTTTCTTCCTTTTGCAAAGGAGTTGTTATTCCAGCATTGCCGCTGGCTTTAAATAGTAACCGGAAATTGGATGAACGCCGGCAACGTGCATTGATGAGGTATTACCTTGATGCCGGTAGCGGTGGAGTTGCAGTTGCAGTCCACACCACACAGTTTGCTATCCGGTCACCGAAAGTTGACCTGTTCAGGCCAATATTGGAAATAGCCAAAGAAGAGTTCGACAATTTCAGTATAAAAACAGGGAAACCAATTATCCGTATAGCCGGAGTGATTGGGAGAACCGAACAAACAGTCAAGGAGGCACAGTTGGCTTTGGCTAATGGTTTTCACGCGGTACTATTAAGTGTGGCTGCGTTCAAAGACGATTCCAATCAGGTAATTATAGAGCATTGCCGGGCCATTGCCGAAATTGCCCCGGTTATTGGGTTTTACCTTCAACCTGCTGTGGGCGGCCGAAAGCTGGATGTGAATTTCTGGCGTGAATTTGCCCGGATTGAAAATGTGATCGCCATAAAAATGGCCCCTTTCAACAGATACCAAACTCTGGATGTGGTTCGTGGCGTTTTTGAATCGGGAAGGGCAGACCAGATTGTGCTGTACACCGGAAACGACGACAATATTGTAGTTGATTTATTAACAGAATATCAAATCCCAAACGGTTCAAACCTTTATTCAAAACGTATTGTTGGCGGCCTGTTGGGACATTGGGCGGTATGGAACCATTCGGCAGTGAAACTTCTTGAAAAATTACACAGCGGTGAATTAAACCATGATGTACAGCAAGCATTGGTTCTGGCCAACAAGGTAACAGATTCGAATGCGGCCTTCTTTGATGCTGCCAATAATTTTGCCGGTTGCATCACAGGGCTTCATGAAGTGCTGCGCCGCCAGGGATTGTTGGAAGGCTTGTGGACACTGGATAAAAACGAAGTATTGTCTCCCGGCCAAAAGGAAGAAATTGACAGAGTTCATGCCGCTTATCCTGAATTAAACGACGATGCTTTTGTAGCTGAAAACCTGGACCGTTGGATGGTATAAATCCAACGAAAATTTCATAGTGGAAAATAACTAAACGATAAACATAAAAAAAATGAAAGTCACAACTATTCTGGCCCTCTGCCTTTTCATCTTCGGACAATTATTTGCGAAAGAAAAAGCCAATTGCTTTCAGTTGATCCCGCAACCTCAAAAGTTGGAGATAAATGCTGGTAAAGGATTGTATTATAATGAACTAAGTTTTGTAGTTGTCAATGAAAATTCACGAATTCCGATATTGGGAATTTTAGCTGGTAGCTTACCTCAGTACGAAAAGAAAGGGATTGGGATTTATCTGCAATTGTCCAAAGCTGCAAACTTACCTGAATCTGATGAGGGATATATTCTGGAACTGAACGATAAAGGTGTATTCATCCAGGCAAGAAGTCAGAAAGGCCTGTTTTATGGATGTCAGACACTTGAACAGTTGATGGAAGACAGTCGTGATTTCGATACACGGATTCCATGTATGAAAATCACGGATTTTCCTTCGATTAATTACCGGGCAGTACATTTCGATACAAAACATCACCTCGACCGCACTGAATACTATTACCGTGCCATTGATAAATTAGCCAGATATAAGATCAATGCTGTGATTTGGGAGATAGAGGATAAATTACGTTATACCCGTCGCCCGGAAATCGGTTCGCCCAACGCCATCAGTAAACAGGAAATGGCAGCAATCTGCAGGTATGCTCAAGAACGGAATGTTGAGATTTCGCCATTGGTACAGGGCCTGGGTCATGCCGGTTTCATTCTGAAACACCATTGGGAATTACGCGAAAATCCGGCAAGCGATTGGGAATTTTGCCCCTCTGACCCCAGAACCTATGAACTTCAGTTCGACCTTTATGAGGATGCACTCGAAGCAATGCCTTATGGTCGGTACCTTCATGTTGGAGGCGATGAAATAACCGGCATTGGTAAAGATGAGCGTTGCAAAGCTACGGGCAAAAACGCGTTTGAACTGCAAATGATATGGCTTCAGAAAGTGTGCGATTTTGCAGTGAAACACAACCGGATACCAATATTCTGGGACGATATGCCTTTAAAATATGGAGGTCTTTGGGAGACCATTTTAGGCAATGAAAAAGGCGAAGAACTCGATAAAAAATGGAATACCGCAAAATTAGATGAAGCCATCACCCTTTTCCCCAAGGAGTGCGTGTACATGGATTGGAATTACGACGATGCTACCCTACCTGCTCATATTCTACTGCTAAACTGGTACCATAGCAAGGGTTTAAAGGTAATGGGGGCAACGGCTGCTTCTACCGGGGAATGTCCGTTTTTGCCGCGAAATGACTCAAGGGCTGCTAATATACAAGGATTCAGCAAACTTGTTGCAGAAAATAAGCTGGAGGGAATCCTTGCTACCACTTGGGATGACGGTTCTGCACATTTGGAAACTGTTTGGAGAGGTTGGATCGCTCAGGGCGAATATGGCTGGAACCCTTCTGCAAGGAATGTTGAATCGTTTAAAGCGGCATACTCTCAGAGGGAGTTTGGCTTTGACGCTCAAGACAGTACCATGAAATTTCTGGATGAACTTGAAAAAGCCGTTTCCTTTTTTGATAGTGCCCTGGTTACTTCGGGTAGAAGAAATCCGGCCTATGGAGTTGCTGAATTTACCCTGATTGATATACCGGATCAGAACAAACCGGGAGCATGGAGCAATACCTGGCAAAACAAGATTGAGCTGGCCAAATTCGAAATGAAACGGTACAACCGTATTTCCAATGGAATTGCAACTGCCAAAAAACAGGCGCTGCGAAACCGTTATACACTTGATATCTACGAACAAACCAATAATCTTCAGATTTACCCGTCTCAGTTGATTCTGGCTTTGTACGCATTTGACACGGCAACCACGAAGGAAGCCCGGAAAAATGCAATCGCGCAAGTCAGGCAAGTTTGTGATCATTTCAGCGTAATGCGTAGCGATTTGGAAAAGGTTTATTCTCAAACCCGTTTCATGAGCAATCCTGAAGGTTATATTGCTGAAAATAATCAGCATAACCATTTGGCCGCCAAGAGCAACAATAGTGACTGGCTATTTTATTTCGAATTACCAATGGTTGGGAAGGTGAAAGAATGGATGGAAACGACTGATTTTTAACAATTAATGATTATTCCTTACTAATATAATCCTTACTAATAAACAATGATGACATGAAAAGCAATCGTAGGAATTTTTTTAAACTTAGTGGTTTAGCAGGCGTTGGCCTTGTTAGTGCAAGTGTTTTACCATCTTGTGGTCCATCAAATGTGAAAAATACTGTTTCAAATCTTGATAATATAAGGGAACAGGCAATAAAACAACGAACACAGAAATTTAACATGTGTGGATTTGCTGCACCTAAATTGGATGTTGTTCGTGTCGGCTTTATTGGTCTGGGAAACAGAGGGCCAAGTCATTTGTCGAATGTTAGCCTTCTGGAGGGAGTAGAAATAAAAGCGCTGTGCGACATAGTTCCTGAAAAAGCTGACAAGGCAAAAAAAAGTATTGAAGGTTCCGGTTTTAACCCTGAAATCTACACCGGCGGGGCAGAGGCATGGAAGAGGCTGTGCGAAAGGAAGGACATAGATTTGATATACATCAGTACTCCCTGGAATATGCATACTCCTATGGCAGTTTATGCAATGGAACAAGGCAAACATGTATGCATTGAAGTTCCGGCCGCAACAACTTTGGAAGAATGCTGGCAGTTGGTCGAAACATCCGAGAAAACACAAAAGCATTGCATGATGATGGAAAACTGTTGCTATGACTTTTTTGAGTTGCTTACTCTGAATATGGCCAGACAGGGATTTTTCGGAGATATCATACATTGTGAAGGCGCTTATATTCATAACCTTCTGAATATGAATTTCGATAAAAATGGTTACTGGGAGATGTGGCGGCTAAAAGAAAATGCCGGCAGAAATGGAAATCTTTACCCGACGCATGGATTAGGTCCGGTATGCCAGGTGATGGATATTAACAGGGGCGACAAGATGGATTTCCTTGTATCGGTCACGAGTAAGGATTTCCAAATGAACGAAATGGCTAAAAAGTTGGCTACAGACGATGTATTTTACAAACCGTTTGTAGATAATCCTTACAGGGGCAATATGACAACCTCCACAATTGGAACCAGCTTAGGGCGCACCATTATGGTTCAGCATGACGTGACTTCACCAAATGTTTATTCGAGAATTCATAAAATAAGCGGAACGAAAGGGTCTGCCTTGAAGTACCCGCAACCCGGAAAGATATCGGTTTCAGATGACTGGGTTACTCCTGAAGAATACAAGGCAATCGAAGAAAAATATACTCCGGAAATAATCAAAAGGATTGGTGAAATTGCGAAACAAGTTGGTGGCCATGGTGGTATGGATTTTTTAATGGATTGGCGTACAATTGATTGTTTGCGCAATGGATTGCCTTTGGATCAGGATGTTTACGATGCGGCGCTCTGGAGTTCAATTGGACCTTTAAGTGAGTGGTCGGCCGCAAACCGCTCAAACTCTATTGATGTGCCTGATTTCACTGGAGGATCGTGGAAAACCAATCAACCGGTAAATCTATTATTGGATAAAGGCGGAAATACAAAAATTGTAAAAAAGGCCTTGTGAAATTTAAAACTCCTTTAAATTATAAATCAAACCTCATGAAAAAGTTAATATACTCATTTCTATCCTGCCTGATTTTAGTTTCAATACAGGCACAGCAAAAAACAAATCCCCGGTTAATCGTTCGGGGCGACGACATGGGCAGCTCGCACGCCAGCAATGTGGCTTGTATGGAAACCTATAAAAATGGCATTGAAACCTCTATCGAAGTTTTAGTTGTTGCGCCCTGGTTTCCTGAAGCAGCCCGGCTACTTCGCGAAAATCCAGGCATCGACGTTGGATTGCACCTGGCTGTCACCAGCGAATGGGACAACATTAAATGGCGCCCACTCACAAATTGTCCAAGCCTGACAGACCGCAATGGATATTTTTTACCTATGATGGGAGTGGATCCGAATTATCCGGGACTTGCTATAACTGAAATTAGTTGGAAGTTAGAAGAGATCGAAAAGGAATTCAGGGCGCAAATTGAAATGATGGTGAAAAATATTCCTCAGGTGAGCCACATTTCCGGGCACATGGGAGCTATGGGTTTTGATAAAAAAGTAGCGGAATTGACCCGTAAATTGGCGGCTGAATACAATCTGGCAGATGTAAGCACCAATCCGGCAGCCGATTATGAACTTTTGGGAATTGGATACGATGGCCAAAATCAAACTTTTGCTGAAAAGGAATCCAGCTTTATAAATATGCTGAATAATCTGGAAAGCGGGAAATCCTATTTCTTTATTGATCATCCCGCTTTAAACAATGCCGAAATGCAGGCTGTTCATCATATCGGGTACGAAGATGTGGCTATTGATCGCCAGGGAGTAACTGATCTTTTTACAAGCGCTAAAGTTAAAGCGGCGATTCAGGAAAAAGGCATCAGGTTAATTAATTACAACGTTGCCACTAAGGCATTACCCCGCAGTACTCCTGAAGCTGAAGGCGTTTCATCGGAGGGTATCAGCAATTATTTGAAAGCTGTAAAGCAAAGCGGACAGGACCTGCACAGTATGATGATCGTGCGTCATGGTAAGGTGGTAGCTGAAAATTGGTTTGGCGACAATGCTTCCGACAAAAACCACATTATGAATTCGGTAAGCAAAACGTTTACGGCCACAGCCATTGGTTTTGCCGTGGCCGAAAATCGTTTAAAAGTTACCGACAAGGTAATCTCTTTCTTTCCAAATGATTTGCCTGAAACGGTTTCGCCTTATCTGGCTGAACTTCAGATTCGTGATTTGCTTACCATGTCAGTAGGACACGATCAGGATCCGACCAGCAAAATAAGAAATCAGAATGGAAGCTGGGAGCGTTTGTTCCTTGCTTTGCCAATTGAACACAAGCCGGGGACCAAATTTGTATATAATACCATTGGCACCTATATGCTTTCAGCCATCGTTCAAAAAGTCACCGGAGAAAAGGTGATCGATTATTTATATCCCCGTCTGTTCCGTCCGTTGGGCATAACCAGTGCAGAATGGAATATCAGCCCGACAGGCGTAAATACCGGTGGCTGGGGTTTATATATCAAGACTGAAGATATGGCTAAGATGGGTCAGTTCTTTTTACAAAAAGGCAAATGGAACGGCAAACAGCTTTTACCGGAAGCCTGGTTCGATGAGGCAACTTCTTCTAAAATTACCAAGGTTCCTGACAAAGGTGAGACAATAGATCCAGATTGGGTTCAGGGGTATTGCTATCAGATGTGGCGCTGTCGCTACAATGCTTATCGTGCTGATGGCGCTGCCGGCCAGTTCATTATTGTTTTGCCTGATAAAGATGCGGTAATTGTTACAACAGCCAATTTAGACGATATGCAGGCCGAGATTAACCTGATTTGGGAATATATTCTGCCTTCACTGAAATAATTTATTAAAAACAAAATAACAATGATTGAAAAAACAAAAATACCGGATACTAAAATATTCGAAAGGGTTACATCAGTGGATTTTTTTCGTGGTTTCACCATGTTTCTTTTAATCGGGGAAAGCACCCGATTGTATGAACACTTTCTCTCGATTGATAACGGTTTCATGCAATTTATGGGCACACAACTAAGCCATCATGATTGGCATGGACTGTATTTTTGGGACCTGATCCAACCTTTCTTTATGTTTATTGTTGGGGTGGCCATTCCTTTTGCGGTAGTAAACAGGCAGAAAAAGGGTGCCACTGATAAGTCATTATTGCTTCATGCGCTTAAGCGATCATTTATACTGCTGTTTCTTGGATGGGCGCTGTATTGTGTTGGACCCGGGAAAATTGTTTTCAGGTTTCAGGATGTTCTTGCGCAATTATCAGTCACCTATCTGGTAGCGTTTTTGATAAGAAAGAGAAGCTTCTCCTTCCAGTTGATTTTTACCTTGTTCGTTTTGTTGGCTACAGATCTTGCATACCGTTTTTTCCCTGTTGAGGGATTTAATCAGCCGTGGGTTGCCTTCCATAATCTGGGAGCCTGGGTCAACAACAAGATACAAGGATCGGATACGCCGGGTATGTGGGCATCGTTAAATGCGATTCCAACGATAGCCCATACTGTTTGGGGAGTTCTTTGCGGGATGCTGCTTATGAGTGAGAAAACCGTGAACCAGAAAATCAAAATATTGGTAATTGCAGGTTTGTCGGGATTACTAATAGGTTACTCACTCGATTTTTTGAATATCACGCCTATTATTAAGAAGGTTGCAACATCTTCTTTTGTATTCGCAAGCGGAGGTTGGTCCATATTGGCTCTTTGCTTTTCATACTGGTTAATCGATGTTAAAAAGTTATTTGTCGGAGGCTCAAAGTTTTTTATCATCGTAGGAATGAACTGCATTTTTATCTATCTTTTATTTGAGGTAGGAGGTGCCAATCTGTTGAATAAAATCTTTACTCCCTTCACCAAATTATTGTTTTCATGGGGCGGAGAGCTGACAGTGGAAATAATGACGAGCATAACTGTTTGGGCATCATTGTGGTATATATGTTATTGGCTTTATAAAAACCGCCTTTTTATAAAAATCTAAATGAATTTTGACTTAATAAATTAGTAACAGATGACTTCAAGAAGGACATTTATAAAAACGGTTGCCACGGGTGCAGCATTATCTGCATTTGCGTTTTCAACAACCACATTGTTTGCATCAGAATTGTTGTCTGAACCTGACCAAAATCAGAAACGCATCCGTATTGGAATAATAGGTGCCCAGAACTCGCATACCATCAATTATGGTAAGTTGTTTAATATAGATAAAATATTCCCTGGCGTGGAGGTCCTTTACGTTTGGGGTGAGACGGAAGAGTTTGCTAAAATTGCAATGGCGAAAGGGAATATCCCCAATATGGTGAAAAACCCCGTTGAAATGCTTGGAAAAATTGATGCGCTGATTGTTGACCACCGTCATGCAAAATATCACCTTGAAGCAGCAACTCCTTTCATAAAAGCAGGTATTCCAACTTTTATCGACAAACCGTTTTGTTACAGGGTTTCTGAAGGGAAAAAGTTTTTAGCCATGGCACGAAAGTATGGTACACCGGTGACATCATTCAGTGCTGAAACAATGAGTAATGCCACTTTTGATTCGAAAAAGCAGGTGGAGTCAATGGGAAAGATTAATCAGGTAATCCGGTGCGGTCGAGTAGATGTAGATTCAGAATATGGAGGTATATTTTACTACGGAGTACATTCTTTACAGCCATTGATGTATATTTTCGGTGAAGATATTGTACGGGTAAAGGTGACGAAAAATGGGAAAAATGGCAGTGCTAGTCTGGTATTTAATAGTGGATTGTACGCAACCATGATTTTTAAAGATTCATTCTCCGGATGGGAAACTTTTGTGGAAACTGAAGATGGATTAATTGCATTAAAATCTCGCATAGAAGAAACTGACCCTGCAATTTGTTATACGGCTATGGTCGAAATGTTCAGGACAGGAAAAGAACCCCGAAGCCATGAAAGCATGCTAAAAGATGTGGCAGTTTTGGAAGCTCTTGAGAAATCAGTTGCAAGTCAGGAATGGGAAACGGTAAATTAATTTCAGAATGAAAACATTTTTTAAATATTTCATTCTGTCTCTTTCGTTAAATCAGGGCTTAAATTCCTGCTCTGGCAATGCGTATATACCGAACAAGAATGATATTGTGATTGAAAATGTGGAAATGCGCCTGGTCATAGGAAGCAACGGAAAGGCCTTGAGCCTGTTCCATAAATCCAGTGGGCAGGAATGTCTTCAGAAAGGGGTTCACACACCTGTTTTTGCTTTTACCCAATACCGTCCGTACGACAACGAGTTATTTCTCACCTATCCTGCAAAAGCAAAGACTTTTTATGCGGATACCATTTACTGGCAGGAAAATGACCTGATAGTAGGTTTTGAACTGGAGGCACACAAGGCTACTATTGGATTGAAGATCACGAAAGACTATATTGGGTTCACACTCAAGAGTATTGGTTACAATATCGGGAAAGTTGGTTTGAAAAGGAAGACAGAAATTGACGAGTTCACCCTGTTGCAGCTCCCGATCCGTGACCGTGATTATTTTGGGGAATGGCTCAATGTGAGTTGGGATAAAGATGTTGCTGTGAATATTCTGGCAACAGATCCTTTTGCGAAAATTGATGCCGTTCCTTTTCTTGATTACCATCTGATGCAGGCCGGAATGGAGACCAAAGTCAAGCTTACCGGTGTTGGCGCTGCACTGATTGTAACAGGCAAAGATAAGTTGCTGGACCGTATAGATCGGGTTGAAAAGGATTTCAATCTGCCCCGGGGAGTACAAAGCCGCCGGAATGCAGCATATAAATTTTCCTATTATGAACTCTGTAATGTCACTCCTGAAAATATTGATGAACATATTGCATTTGCAAAACTTGGTGGATTCAGGATCATGGTAATCAATTATTCTGATTTTGCTGCTTCAATGGGCCATTTCCCATGGAGTTCCAATTATCCGAACGGCATGGCTGATCTTCAGACTGTAACCCGGAAAATTAAAGAAGCCGGTATGATCTCCGGAATTCATATTCATTACAGCAAGGCTTCCAAAAATGACCTGTATGTTACTCCGATTCCGGATTCAAGGCTTAACCTGGAAAAGATATTTACCTTGTCCGATGCAATTAACAACCTCTCCTCCGTAATTCCTGTGGAAGAAAATCCCGAAGGATGTACGCTTGAAAATGAAAGACGTTTCCTCAAACTGGGCAACGAACTCGTAACTTACGAACAATACACAACGACACCCCCTTACCGGTTCATTGGCTGCAAAAGAGGGGTTCTCTCAACAAAAACAGCTGATTTTGAAAAGGGATTCAAATTTGGATTGCTCGATGTTGATACCTGGCCATTATTTGTGCGGTTCGATCAAAATACAAGCATACAGCAGGAAGTAGCAGAACGTCTGGGTAAAATCTATGCCGATGCCGGTTTCAGATTTGTTTATTTTGATGGCGCCGAAGATGTTAACCAGCCTTATTGGTACAATGTTTCAAAATCACAATTGACCGTGTACAATTGTCTGCATCCGGCTCCACTGCTATCAGAGGGTGCAATTAAATCGCATTTTGGCTGGCATATTCTTACACGTGGAAATGCATTCGATGTATTTCCTCCTGAATCAATAAAACAAGCCACCCGAAAATACCCGGCTGCCGAGGCCAAATACATTGCACAGGATTTTACTTCCATCAATTTCGGATGGATTGAATACCTGGCTCCTGATTCTACAACCATCGGTATACAACCTGATATGTTAGAATATATATGCAGCAGGGGCACAGCCTGGGATTCACCGGTTTCAATTCTTGGCAATCTTGATCAGTTTAAAAACCACCCGCGAACTCCTGATAATCTCGAAGTTATACGTCGTTGGGAAGAGGCCCGGATAAATAATTTTTTCAGCGACGAGCAAATGAAATCCCTAAAGAATCTTAGCCAGGAACATATTCTGTTAATAAATGAACAAGGGAAGTTTGATTTATGCCCTTATGAACAGATAAAAGAGGTTGCGGCGAAGGGATCAGCCCTGCGTGCATTTATTTTCGAACGGCTGGGAAAAACCTATGTTGTGTACTGGCACACTTCAGGGGAAGGAAAATTGAAACTGGGTATAAATAAAGCCAAAGTGCATTTGTTTAAAGAATTGGGAAAAGAAATACCTGTGAAGGAAAAAAGTAATGGCATCATAATTCCAGCTTCTGAACGACTTTACCTTCAGGTGGACATGCCCCGTGAAAAAGTGATCGAGGCATTCAGGAAGGCAGTTTTATTTTAGGATAATTACAAAATACTAAAGTCAGTGGATCAGATAGCAAAACAGAAATCTTTTTACTTATAAATTAAAATTGTAAACAAAATGAAGTCAATGAAAAAAATAGCATTTATTATTTTTGCAGTAGTTTGTATTAGTTTTCAATCGCTGCAGGCACAGGATTTCCCCGGTGTAGAAACGTTGTCGCAAAGAATTGCACCATGGACAAAAGGCAAGATTGTATTTCATTCACTTTCTGCTTCTGCCAATGAACGGTTTGAATTAATTACCTGGAACAACCAACTGCATATTTCTGCGTCATCATCGTCGGCGGCAGCAATGGGATTTAATTATTACCTCAACCATTTTTGCCATCAAATGGTATCACATTGTGGCGACAATTTAAAACCATTGAAAATATTGCCTGTAGTAAAAACAAAACTGGTAATTGAAACACCGTTTCAATACCGCTATGCATTAAATTATGTCACTTACAATTATTCCATGAGTTTTTATCAATGGATGGATTGGGAAAAGGAATTAGACTGGATGGCCTTGCATGGAGTGAATCTGATGCTGGCAGTAAAAGGAACAGAAATTATCTGGCAAAAAACATTGCAGCAATTTGGTTTTACGGATAAGGAAATAAAAGATTTTATTCCGGGTCCCGCATTCACAGCCTGGTGGCTAATGGGCAACCTTGAAGGCTGGGGAGGCCCAGTTACCGATGATATGATAAGTCGCCAAATGCAATTGCAGAAGAAGATACTTGCCCGCATGAAAGATTTAGGCATTGAACCTGTTTTGCAGGGTTTTTATGGCATGGTACCTTCTACATTACAGAATAAATTTCCTGCGACAAGAATTATTGATCAGGGGAAATGGGCCGGCGGATTTCAGCGTCCTGCAATTCTTTCTCCGCAAGACAGTTTGTTTGCAAAAATGGCGGATGTGTACTATCAAAATATCAGGAATATTTACGGTGATTATAAATTTTTTGGTGGAGACCTTTTTTTTGAAGGTGGTAGCACTACAGGACTCGATGTTTCTTTATCGGCAAAAAATATCCAACTTCAAATGCAAAAGCATTTTCCCAGCAGTACCTGGGTTATACAAGCATGGCAAGCAAGCCCAAGCAAAGAATTATTAAAGGATTTACAAAAGGATAAAACTTTAGTAATTGATTTGAATGGAGAAAGCCAGAACAGGTGGGAACAATCTGACGCATTTGAGAAAACTCCGTGGTTGTGGTGCATCATTAATAATTTTGGTGAAGTGCCTGCTATGTATGGTAAACTGCAACGCATTGTGGAGGAGCCACGGAGGGCTTTGAAAACTCCACAGGGTAAATATATGAAAGGTATTGGCATTGCTTCCGAAGGGATTTTAAATAATCCTTTGGTGTACGATTTATCGCTGAACGGTGCCTGGGGCGATATAATGGATACGGATAGCTTATTACACGAATATATGATGTATCGTTATGGTAAAAGCAATGATGATTTATATAAAGGATTATTGTTATTAAAGAAAACAGTGTATGCTTCAAATAAAGGAGGATACGCCGAATCGCTTTTTGCAGCCAGACCTGCCAAAGATATTAAATCGACATCATCCTGGGGTTCAAGAATAATATTTTACGATAACAGCTTGCTTGAAAATGCGTTGAAAACTTTTGCAAAAGCGGCACCCGATTTTAATAGCAGTGAAACTTTTCAAAATGATATTACGGATATTGGACGACAGGTGCTGGCTAATCGTGGACAGATGGCTTATGATTCCATAATGAAATATTTCGATCAAAAAGATATTGCTAAATATAATCAATACAAAAAGGAATTCCTGTATTTATTGAACTTGCAGGCACAATTAATGGCCACAAACAAAAGATATTTAGTTGGTACCTGGTTGCACCAAGCAAAAGATTTTGGCAAGACTGATTACGAAAAAGAATTGGCTGAAAAAAATGCAAGGATGCAAATTACCATCTGGGGTCCCGATACAAATCCCGAAACCGATTTGCATGATTATGCACACAAAGAATGGGCCGGCCTTATCCAAGATGTACACCTGAAAAGATGGAATTTGTTTTTTGAAAAATTAGATAATGAACTGGTCGGCAAACCATCAAAAGAGATCGATTTTTTTACAATTGAATTGAACTGGGCAAAGCAATCGAATACATATACAACAATACCGAAAGGAAATTATATGGAAATGATTAATGAAATGGTTTCTTTTTGTGCCGGAAAGAAATGATTGAAAATGTCAGATGTACCTCATTAATAAATCTTAGTGATAGTAGTCGTTTTTTTTATTTCGAAAGATAAATTAACAGCAATGCATAGCATAAAAGAAATATTCACAATTGGAAATGGTCCAAGTAGCAGTCACACCATGGGACCTCGAAAAGCGACAGAGATGTTCCTTGAGGCCATACCCAAGGCAGCCAATTACAGGGTCACACTTTATGGGAGCTTAGCTGCGACAGGGAAGGGGCACCTTACTGACATAGTAATCAAAGATGCATTTAAAGATAAGAAATATGAGATAATATGGGAACCAAAAATATTTTTACCCCGCCATCCCAATGCCCTGAAATTCGAAGCATACAATGAGGGTTGTGAACCAATAAAAGAGTGGATGGCCTATAGTGTAGGAGGTGGGAAAGTAATAGACGACAATTATAGTGCTGAAGCAGGAGCCATTTATCCATTGACCACCATGGACGATATTTTGAATTGGTGCCAGGATAACGGAAAACAACTTTGGGAATATGTGGTTGAATATGAGGGGAGTAGTATCTTGGATTTTCTAAGAGAAATATGGCAGGTGATGATTAGTTCCGTGGAAAATGGATTGGAAAAAGAAGGTTCTTTGCCCGGTATTTTAAAACTCCCCCGAAAATCGAGTTCTTATCAGGCAAAAGCAAAAAATTTAAATGGAGATTTGAGGGATCGTGCTTTGCTTTTTGCCTATACCTTGGCCGTCAGTGAAGAAAATGCTTCTGGCGGGAAAATTGTAACAGCGCCAACCTGTGGAGCCTGTGGTGTATTGCCGGGCGTATTGTATTTTTTGAAGCATAAACACCGCTTTCCCGTTAAGCTAATACTGAAAGCATTAGCCACTGCTGGATTGATAGGAAATCTGGTGAAATGGAATGCATCAATTTCTGGCGCTGAAGTTGGATGTCAGGGTGAGGTCGGAACAGCTTGTTCGATGGCATCAGGAGCAGTTACCCAATTGTTTGGGGGAAGTACCTATCAAATAGAATATGCTGCAGAAATGGGAATGGAACACCATTTGGGGCTCACATGCGATCCCATAGCAGGACTCGTTCAGATACCTTGTATCGAGCGCAACGCATTTGCCGCTTCACGGGCTTTGAATCACAACAGTTATGCCCTGTTGTCGGACGGCAGGCACTTTGTCAGTTTCGACAGCGTGGTTCTAGCGATGAAACAGACCGGACACGACCTGACTGGCCCATATAAAGAAACATCAGAAGGGGGGCTGGCTTTTTTTGCCGGAAAGTAAAGGAATTTCTATCCGTAAATAATGATAAAGAAACAAAAACTATGAGCATACGAAGAACATTTATAAGACATCCCGGGCAGGGAGTTGCACTCTCGGCTATTGAACTTTCCTCTTCTGCAACCCTGGCTTCCGAATTACATACCGTAACCGATCAAATCCAGGGATCAGGAAACCAGTTCTGAAAGATGTTACCGCGGCATGGTCGGGATGTTCCGTACCGGGGAATAACCTCTGGCGCACAAAAGTATCCTTAAATATGTGGCGATACTCGAGGCTATAGAGAAATCAGTTTCAAGTGAAAGTTGGGAAGAAGTTATTTCTGTATAAACAGCTTGCTTCCATTCAAATATGGAAGTTTTCAGATATTTTAAATGAAGTAGAAAAATTTCAATAAACTTATATTAAATAATTATGGATTTAGTAACTCAAAATATTAATACATACAGCGCTCACATTTCTTACGAAAAAATGCCGTTAACAGTCTATCCCAATTCTAAAGATGTATCAGTTTCAATTGCAAAAGAAATTGCTGATCTAATTAAGCAAAAGCAATTACAAGGAGAAAACGCTATACTGGGTTTGGCTACAGGATCAACGCCGAAAAAAGTATATGAGGAGTTAATCATGCTGCATAAGACTGAAGGTTTAAGTTTTAAAAATGTCATTACGTTTAATCTGGATGAGTATTATGGTATTTCTGCGGATTCACCCCTGAGTTATATCCGGTTTATGCGGGACAACTTGTTTGATCATATTGATATTTTACCTGAGAATTACCATGTGCCCGATGGAAATGTCAAACAAGAATTGGTAAAACAGTATTGTGAAGAATATGAAAGGAAAATTGATTCGCTGGGTAGAATTGACTTTCAGCTACTGGGAATAGGTCGTAATGGTCATATTGGATTTAATGAGCCGGGATCGCACATTAATTCATCCACCCGATTAATGACGTTGGATGTTACAACACGGTCGGATGCTGCTTCAGAATTTGGGGGCATGGCAAATGTCCTTAAAAAAGCGATAACCACAGGAGTAAGTACGATCTTGAAAGCAAAAAGGATTGTACTGCTAGCTTGGGGTGAAAAAAAAGCAGAGATCATCAAACGGGCGGTAGAAGGTCCCGAAACTGAATTCATTCCCGCTTCCTATCTGCAAGGCCATCAAAATGTAGAATTTGCAATCGATGAGGCATGTGCAGCTTTGCTAACCAGATACAAATCGCCATGGTTAGTTGAAAATGTGGTATGGAATAATAATTTGCTTAAAAAGGCAGTTACAGAGCTTTCAATTACCCTCGGCAAGCCAATCTTAAAGCTGACAAACACCGATTACAATGAACATGGCTTGAGTGATTTACTTGCCCTGTATGGCGATGCCTATGACCTGAATATTAATGTTTTTAATCTGTTGCAACAAACCATTACCGGCTGGCCGGGAGGTAAGCCCGGAGCTGATGATTCGAATCGGCCGGAAAGAGCCGATCCAGCCAGAAAGCGGGTACTTGTTTTTAGCCCCCATCCTGATGACGATATCATTTCAATGGGTGGTACCCTTCAAAGACTTGTTGATCAAGGGCATGAAGTACACGTTGCATACCAAACATCCGGAAATATAGCTGTGGCTGATGATGAAGCTTTGCGATTTATTGAATTTGTCAAAGAATTTAATGAGCAATTCGGAATTACCAATGAACATCCAATTATTACATTCAACATGGCTATAGAATTTCTTAAAACAAAACAAAACGGAGGAAAGGATATTGAATTTATTCGATTTGTAAAAGGATTGATACGAAAGGGTGAAGCCTACAATACATGCAGGTTTGTTGGTATCCCTGAAAAGCGGGTTCATTATTTATTTATGCCATTTTACGAAACCGGCTTATTAGAAAAGAAACCATTGGATGAAGAAGACATTAAAATAATTGAAGAATTAATAGTTGAGATAAAGCCACATCAGATATATGCAGCAGGTGATTTGGCTGATCCACATGGGACACATAAAGTTTGCCTGGATGCCATATTAGAGGCAGTAAATCGCTTGAAAGAAGAAAAATTCATGCTGGATTGCTGGGTTTGGTTATACAAGGGAGCATGGGCAGAATGGGATATTAACCAGATCGAAATGGCTGTACCAATGAGCCCAGACCAGGTATTAAAGAAAAGACACGGAATTTTTAAACATCAATCTCAAAAAGATGGTGTTGTATTTCAGGGTTCGGATAATCGTGAGTTTTGGCAAAGAGCAGAGGACAGAAACAGGTGCACTGCGGAAATATACAATAATCTGGGATTGGCAGAATATGAAGCAATAGAAGCATTTGTGAGATGGAAGTTTTAATGGAATGAAACAATTCCAACTGATACCATTAATCAAACATTATTTCATTTAAAATTATAAAATATATGAACACATCAACTATTTTAAAGGCTTATGGCATTGATAACTACGATCTAAAACCATTAGGTGATGGCCTTATCAACACAACCTGGTTAGTCAAAAATACAACATCTGGCAGAGAATTCGTTTTTCAACAAATTAATGACAATGTATTTAAGCGACCGCAGGATATTACTTTTAATATCAGGTTGATAAATGACTATCTGAATGAAAAATATCCGGAATACCTTTTTACAGCGCCGGTTACAGCATCAGATGGAAGTGATATGATTAAAAACGATAACGGATATTTCAGACTTTTTGGGTACATCAGCGGATCAGTCACTCACAACGAACTGACAAAGCCTGTTCAGGCCTATGAGGCAGCAAAGCAATTCGGGAAATTTACATGTTTATTATCCGGAATAAATGCATCCAAGTTGAGATCAACTATTCCTGATTTTCACAACCTCAATTTGAGGTTCGAGCAATTTATTGACAGCATAAAAAATGCGGATTACTTAAGGAGTGAAAAAGCCAAAGAAGCAATTAGCTTTTTGGTTGAGAACCAGAATATAGTTGAAGAATATAAGAAAATAATCGCATCAAAGGATTTTAAACTTCGGGTTACCCACCACGATACAAAAATCAGTAATGTCCTCTTTGATATTGAGGATAAAGGATTATGTGTGATCGACCTGGATACGGTTATGCCAGGTTATTTTATCAGCGATGTGGGAGATATGATGCGGACCTATCTTTCACCGGTTAGTGAAGAAGAAAAGGAATTTAGCAAAATAGAAGTGAGACTTGATTTCTTTCAGGCCATTGTAAAAGGGTATTTGAGTGAAATGAAAGATGAACTCACTGAAGTTGAAAAAAGATCAGTCATCTATGCCGGAAAGTTTATGATTTACATGCAAGCCTTAAGGTTCATCACCGACTATTTAAATAATGACATCTATTACGGGTCAAGATATGAAGGACATAATCTTGTTCGTGGACAAAATCAGGTAATGCTATTGAAACTTTTTTTAGAAAAAGAACCTCAATTCCTGAAAATTGTATCCAATGAACTTTTTTAATAAATTTTAAATTAATCATTCAAACAATCTCCACAAAGATATAGAATAACATGAAAAAGAAAATTTTGATTCTGGCGGGAGGCGTTGCTTCACGTATGAAAAAAGATGCCGAAAATATAAATGTCGATAAACAATTAATTGAACAGGCTGATACATTGACCAAAGGGATGATTAGTGTTGGAAAAGCTGGGAAATCGTTGATGGATTATCAGTTGTTTAACTCCCATTTGGCCGGATTTAAGGAAATATTAATGCTTTTGCATCCCGAAGATGCCTTTACGCAGGAATACTATGAACAGCAGATGAAAAATGACGCAACTTGGGGATTAAATATTCAGTTTTCTCGGCAACATATTTCACCTTACAGGGTGAAACCTGCAGGTACCGCTGATGCCGTATTACAAGCACTTAATCAACACAAAAATTGGCAAACAGGTAAAATAATTATCATGAATAGCGATAACCTTTATTCAAGCAGAGCATTGGAATTATTATGGAATGCACCTTCGGATAACGCTCTTATCAGTTACGACCGTGACTCTTTGGAATTTCCGGAGGAACGTATAAAAGCATTTGCAGTAATTCGGTCTGACAAACAAGGTTACCTGCAAGAAATAATTGAAAAACCCGACGACGAAATAATAGATCAACTTCTTCAACAATCGGGACGAATTGGAGTGAGCATGAATGCATTCGTTATCCTTGCGGAACAGCTAATTCCATATTTGGAGCAAGCATCATTCCATCCGGTACGAAATGAGAAAGAATTACCTGCTACAATCAGTATGATGGTTGCCGATTTTCCTAATTCATTTTATGTCATACCGTTGGCAGAAAATGTTCCTGATTTAACCAGTAAAAACGACTTAGCCATAGTCCAGAATTACTTACAGGAACATTATAGCTTTTAGCATGATCATATAAAATTGAAAATATGTCACTTATAAAATCAAATTCTAAATAAATATAGTATGACAAATAAACAATCTTCACTCAAAGGAAATACACTATTCATTCCATTGCTCATCGTAGGAATTTTATTTTTTGTTATCGGATTTGGAGTTGGAATCAGCGGATTTCTTACCCCTTTTTTGAAGGACGCTTTAAATCTTTCGGTTACTGAATCATATTTGGTGACCGCGGCAATTTTTTCTGCCTTCGTTGTTTTTGGAGCTCCGGCTGGCTGGATTATAAAGAAGGTTGGCTATAAAATGAGTATGTTAATTGCTTTTTTTATCATGGCGCTTGGAATGATCCTTTTTGTACCATCAGCCAGTATGGCGAGCTTCCCCATTTTTTTGCTTGCTTTATTTATCGGAGGAATCGGAAATACCTTGTTGCAGGCTTCCGTGAATCCCTATGTTACGATCATTGGACCACATGCAAGTGCAGCTACACGAATGTGTTTTATGGGAATAATGAATAAACTGGCATGGTGGATGGGCCCTTTATTTCTCGGATTATTTCTTGATTTGAAAAATGTACAGCTAAGTCAGGTTTCCTTCCCTTTCTACATCGTAACTGGCATTTTGGTTGCCTTAGGCATCTTTATGTATTTTGCCCCACTTCCTGAAGTAAAAGCAGCAGGAGAGGATGAAACGGATGAAAGTTCGGCCAGTGCATATGCTAACGGAAAAACAAGTGTATTTCAAATGCCACATTTGTTATTAGGCGTATTGGCATTATTCCTTTATGTTGGAGTTGAAACTTTACCAATGGCATCGATTATTGGTTTTGCCAAAGCTGTTTTTGGAGAGAATATGGCGAATCCTGAAGGATATGCTAAATATGTTCCAATCGGAATGTTTGTTGGTTATGTCTTTGGTTTAACAATGATTCCTAAGATCATTTCCCAGACAAAAGCACTTAAATTATTTGCTGCCCTTGGTTTGATCGCTGCTTTATGCGTTATTTTTCTACCTGGTGAAATGGGTATTTACAGTTTGGTAGCCATTGGTTTTGCAAATTCAATTATGTGGGGAGCAATCTGGCCACTCGCAATTGCCGATTTAGGCAAATTTACAAAAACAGGTGCATCCTTCCTTGTAATGGGTATTGTTGGGGGAGCAGTATTGCCATTAATCTTTGGATTTTTGGTCGATTTTTTCAAAACAGGCGAAATTTCTACGGTCAGCAATTATCAAAGTGCCTATTGGATATTTATTCCCGCTTATCTTTTCATTTTCTATTTTTCCATAATCGGATACAAAATCAGACGTAAATAAAAGGGAAAAGTAAATTGGCATGCTCAATAACAGGAGATTGCTACAAAAATGATTACAAAAAAAATTAGGTGTTCGATCGTAGATTAGGTTAGCCCCTTTGCTGTTTATCGCAAGGGGGTTTTCCAAATTTAAATAAGTAACTGAAGATTTGGGTTATTGATTAGAAATTTTGCAATCAGTTATCCTAAAAGATGCGCTAATTCAACGAATAGACGAGGCTGACGAATATTATGATTTAAATGAAATTTAAAAATGAGGCTAATTTCTAACTTGCAAGTTTTACATGATTGATCAAAAATAATTTATGAATTAGGAGCAAAATTCTCTACTTTAATTAACCTTAATAAAAAAGAAATTTTCTATATTTACACAGTAAGATATTGAAATTCAAAGAGGGACTATAGCGAGACCTATTTTTTTAAGTTCTTAAAAAGTCATTGATAATCAATTGTATATGTGAAAAGTTCGAATTCCAACTGGGTCATTGTTTTTAAAACTAAATAATACCAACTCCACCTAATATTTATTATTTAGTTGGGTTTGGTACATAACATTATAATCAAATCATTTATAAAAAACCAAATTAAAAGGGAGTATATCGAGACCTACCTTTTAATTTCTAGTGACCGTTCAACATCAACCTACCCGTTTTGCGTTCAACTTCTCCTTTAACTTAGACATATCCTCACCAAGCTTTTTTTCAATCACTTTTGCGTAAATCTGAGTTGTAGATATTTTAGAATGTCCAAGCATTTTGCTGACCGACTC
>JBBQHB010000047.1:0-39043 GCA_038323575.1 Bacteroidales bacterium
ATGCGATTCAGATTGGGCAGGGTAAATGTGGCTAATTGCGAGTGTGATGCCTTTGGCGGAGAAAAAAAGTCAAACATAATAATTGACCATTGTTCGATGAGCTGGTCCATTGATGAAGTTGGTTCCTTTTATGATAATACCAATTTTACGATGCAATGGTGCATTCTGAGCGAGAGCCTTTGGGATGCAGGCCATTCGAAGGGTGCGCATGGGTATGGAGGTATTCAGGGAGGTATGGGTGCCAGTTTCCATCATAACCTGTATGCTTCGCACACCAGTCGCAATCCCCGTTTCTGCGGGGCCCGATACCATCCTTCAACGGCAAACACGGAAATTGTTGATTTTAGAAACAATGTGATTTTCAATTGGGGTTTTAACAGTGTTTATGGTGGTGAATTGGGCCAGCAAAATATGATCAATAATTTCTATAAAGCAGGTCCGGCAACCAAGTCAGGAGTAAAGAACAGGATTGTAGATATTAATCACGGGACAAATACCGATCCGACAAATACTGATAATGATCCGGGGAAATGTTATATTTCAGGAAACTATGTGACTGGCTATCCTGCAATTACTGCAGATAACTGGGCCGGAGGAGTTCAAGGAAATGATGCTAACTCAATTGGAGTAAGAATGCTGACTCCTTTCCCTTTTGCTCCGGTTACAACCCAAACACCCGAGGATGCCTATTCTTCAGTATTGGACAAAGCCGGAGCCGTTTTACCGAAAAGAGATCCTTTGGATGCAAGGATTATTGCCGAGGTGAAATCAGGTAGTTGCGCTTTCGGTGATACCTATAATCCTCAAACCGGTATGAATCTGGCTCATACAGGCATCATTAATTCTCAGGAATCAGTAGGAGGATGGCCTTCGCTTTTTTCGGCTCCTGCCCCACCGGATGCTGACAAAGATGGTATGCCGGATGCCTGGGAATCATCCAATAGCCTGAATACTAATGATCCAACAGACAGAAATACCATCGGTGCCAATGGATACACGATGCTTGAGATTTATTTAAATGGCATAGGAGGTATTACAACCTACTCCCTTACTTCCGGAACTTCCACAGGTACCGGAACCGTTTCTCCAACAGGAATAACCACGTATAACAGCGGAACAATTGTAACCGTGACGGCTACTCCCGGCACAGGTTTTAAATTCATCAATTGGGTAGATGGATCAGGCAATTCCTTCGGTTCAACCAATCCGGCAACCATTACCATGGATACCAACAAAACCATCAATGCCATATTTACAGCCAAAAACCCGAACGACAAGAATATTGCATACGTGACGGACCCCGCATCAGACTTGTATATCCTTGATACAAAGATTTTGCCTGCCCTTAAGGCAGAACCTGGGTTTACTGTAACTGAAACTGACGTATCGAAAACTACCAACGATTATTCCGGTTATGATCTGGTGATTTTCAGCGAGGTTTGCGGATCAGGATCGGCTGGTGTCGTGGCATTGAAAGGATTGGACAAACCATTCCTCAACATGAAACCAAAGGCATACAACGCAGGCATTTGGAACTGGACATCCATAACCTCTTCCAACGGCTACGATGCCTCGCAAAAAAATATCGTCGCATCAAATACCGCACATCCGGTTTTTAATACTCCCTACCAGGTAACGTTTTCAAATACAAATGAAGTTCAGGTATTGTCTGAAATATTAAATTCCAAAGGCATCACTTACATGGATCCTGAGGGTTTTTCTGCGGTTGCCAACGGAACCATCAACTCATTGGCCATGGTAAAAGGCGCCTCAAAAGCGAAATCATTCATTCTTGAAATTCCGGCTAAAACGATTGTTTCAGGAACAACCGTTCCCCAAAAATTTATTCAGATTGGCTATGCAGCGGACTCCTATTCAGCGATCACTCCCGATGGTGTTAACATTGTACTGAATGCCTGCTATTACCTGATGGGAATGTCAAAACCAACAGGTGTTACAACCATTACAACAACAGAAACCAAATTCAATCTTGTTTTGTTGAATGATTTATTGATCATCGACTTGCCGGAGGAATTCACCGGAGATACGAACATCAATCTGTATGCCGTTACCGGCCATAATGTTTTTTCTTCACTGAGGAAATCGGGGACGGAACGAAGGGTAGAAATCAACCTGGGAGGACTGAAACCAGGTGTTTATTTGTGCAACATCCGGAATAAAAATATTGATCTGACACGTAAATTTATTAAAAGATAAAAAATGAGAAAAATTGTGCTTTTGCTATTATTGTTACCGTTTTCTGCTTTATCGGGAAATGCCGGGGGAGTGAAAAAAAGCGGATTGGAAATGGCTGTTAAAATGGCGGATTCGGAAATAAAACAATTCCCGGAACCCTGGACAGTCGATTTTAATCCAAAACCTGTCTGGAATTACACGCAGGGTTTGGTGGCCCTCTCCATGACCGATCTTTGGAAGGAAACCAAGAATGAAGTCTATTACAACTATGCCAAATTATATGCCGATAAAATGATCGATGCGTCCGGAAATATTGCAGGCTACAAAATTGAGGATTACAACATTGATTGTGTTAATTCCGGAAAATTCCTTTTTGATCTGTACGAAAAAACAAAAGATGAAAAATACAGGAAAGCGATCATTCTGCTGCGGAACCAGTTGAAAACCCAGCCACGCACATCAGAAGGAGGTTTCTGGCACAAAAAACGCTATCCCTACCAGATGTGGCTGGACGGCTTGTACATGGGCGCTCCGTTTTATGCACAATATGCCAAAGTCTTTAACGAACCCGAATTGTTTGATGACGTTGTAAACCAGTTTGTTACTGTTCACAAATATACCTATGATCCGAAAACAGGTCTCAATTACCACGGCTGGGACGAAAGCAAACAGCAGAAATGGGCTGATTCTGTAACCGGCTGTTCTCCCAATTTCTGGGGAAGGGCCGAAGGATGGTATGCCATGGCATTGGTTGATGTGCTCGATTTTCTGCCTTCAGCGCATCCCGGCAGGGCTAAATTATTGGGGATTCTGAATCAGGTTGCCGCCGGCATCAAAAAACACCAGGATCCGAAAACCGGTTTGTGGTACCAGGTCATGGATTTGGGCGGGCGTGAAGGAAATTACCTGGAAGCTACCGGGTCGGCCATGTTCGCTTACACTTTGCTGAAGGCTGTCCGCAAAGGTTATATTCCCGACGATTACAAAGCCGTTGCGATCAAGGGCTACAATGGGATGCTTGAAAATCTGATTAAGGAGAATGGCAACGGAACCATCAGCCTGACCAAATGTTGCGGTGGTGCCGGTTTGGGCGGAAACCCCTATCGTGACGGCAGCTATGACTATTACATCAACGAGGAAGTTCGCGACAATGACCCAAAAGGAGTAGCACCGTTTATCATGGCATCCATTGAATACAATGCACAGGACCGGCAACTTGTCGCTTTCCCGGGCGCGGAAGGAGCCGGAAAATTCACCAAAGGCGGACGCGGGGGCGATGTCTGTCATGTAACCAATCTGGATGATTCCGGAAAAGGATCTTTACGGGATGCCATCAAGACTATAAATGGCCCGCGTACCATTGTTTTTGATATTGCAGGAACGATACGCCTCAAAAGCCATTTAGAAGTTAAAGACGTATCTTATCTTACCATTGCCGGGCAGACTGCACCCGGGAAAGGGATTACAATAGCAGATTATACAGTGAAAATCCACAACTCAAAACACATCATCCTTCGTTATTTGCGGATCAGACTGGGTGATGAAAATAAACCTCCCCAATCGGGTTTCGACGTGATTGAAGTAAACTATGATGAGGATCTCATCCTTGATCATTTGTCTCTGAGTTGGGGAATTGACGGAAACGGGGATTTTCGCGGACTTAAAAATACAACCATACAATGGTGTATTTTTAGCGAAGCGCTTAACCAAAGCCTTCATGAAAAAGGAGATCACGGAATGTGCAGCTCTTTCAGGGATCCAAAGGGACCAGCCTCAATCCATCATAACATTTATGCAAGCAGCCGTAACAGGCATCCTACAATAAACGGCGGACCTGAAGTAACTGAATTTTGTAACAACATAGACTACAACTGGACAACCGCCAACAACCTAAGCGGAGAAAAATTAAGTGTTATCGGGAACTATTACAAAGCGGGCCCTTCAATGTCAAAAGATGTTCATCCGATACAATTTAAATCAGACAAAGGAGCTCCGGTTTCAAAAGGGTATCTTTCCGGGAATTATTTTGATGGTTTACCTTCAGAATATAATAAGGACAACTATACTGCAATGAATTATGATTCATGGGGCGGACCTGATTCAAAGTACCAGGGGACAACCCGTGATAAGTTCCGGTCATCAAAACGTTTTGATGCCGGTATCTATAAATTGGCTAATGTTGAATCGGCACAGGAAGCATACAAATCCTGCCTGAAATACGGCGGATGTTCACTGGATCGCGATTTGGTTGATGAACGTTTCTTAAAAACAATTATCAATAACACAGGCAAATTAATCAATTCTCAAAAAGAAGTTGGTGGTTGGGATTTTTATCCGCAAATTAGTCGTCCTGCTAACTGGGATACGGATGGCGATGGAATGCCTGATAATTGGGAAAAACAAAACGGACTAAATCCGAATGACGCTGCAGATCGGAATGGTGACCGGAATAAGGATGGTTTCACCAATTTGGAAGAATATTCAAATTCACTGGTTTCAGATAAACAAATATAATTTTCAATTATGCAAAAATTATTTGGGCAAAAAAAATCCGTTGTTTTGCCATTGGCAGTCATGGCCCTTTCTTTTTCCGCAGTTGCAGGAACAACCAATAAGAGGCCGAATATCCTTTTTGCCATCAGCGATGACCAGTCGTTTGCCCACACCGGATTTGCAGGTAGTAAATTTGTGAAGACACCTGCATTTGACCGGGTGGCCAGGGAAGGTGTTTATTTCAAAAACTGCATTGCCGGATCACCCGGTTGTGCACCTTCCAGGAGTACAATCATCACAGGCCGTTACCACTGGCAAAACGAACAATCGGGCCAGCACGCTTCTTCCTGGATGAAAAAATATGTACCGTTTATCGATTTGCTGGATGCCAACGGTTATGTTACAGGATTAACTGGTAAAGGTGTCGCCCCGTTTCAGTATGCGAGAGATGAAAAAGATTCGCTGTGGAGGGTAACCGATGCGGCCGGAATCGAGCACAGCAGCATCGAATACAAGAAAGGAAAGCCCGGAGACGAGCGCACTGCCGGAGGAATAGGTCCGGTAAACTATTTTGAGAATTTCAAATATTTCATGGAAAACACCCGAAAAGGTAAACCTTTCTTCTTTTGGTATGGTGGCAAGGAACCGCATCGGTCGTACGAGCAGGATTCGTGGAAAAGAAATAATAAAAATCCGGATGATGTTAACGTGCCTGACTTCTTCCCCGACAATGGTATCGTTCGCGGCGACCTGCTTGACTATGCCGTTGAGATAGAATGGTTCGATCTGCATTTGCAAAGGATGCTGACTTACCTCGAAGAAATCGGGGAACTTGAAAATACAATTGTTATTGTTACCGCAGATAACGGAATGCCATTGCCCCGCGCCAAAGCCAACGGATATGATTACGGTATTCATGTTCCCTTAGCGGTTCGCTTCCCGAAAGATTTTCCGGGTGGCCGCATCGTTGATGATCCGATAGGCTTTGCTGATATCGCACCGACAATTCTCGAACTTACCGGCACAAGCACAAAAGGGATGATGCCAATTTCGGGGAAAAGCATTTTGAATATCCTGAAATCGAAAAAACAGGGAGTAGTTGATCCTTTGAAAAAATATGTTTTTTCAGGACGGGAGCGTCATTCCTCCTCCCGCTATTTGAACTGGGGATACCCGCAACGCATGGTCCGCAGCCAGGATTTTCTCTTTATCTGGAATATGAAACCCGATCGCTGGCCCGCTGGTGACCCGCAGGCATTAAAACCAGGCGGTGGCCTTTTACCCTTGTACGGAATTGATGAAAACGGAAAACAACAGTCGGATTGGGCTTTTGCCGATATAGATGATTCACCCACTAAGGCGTTTATCATCGAAAACTGGCAGGATAAAAAAATAAAACCTTTCTTCGATCTGGCACTGGCCAAACGTCCGGAGTTTGAGTTTTTTAATTTGAAGAAGGATCCTACCTGCCTGGTAAATCTGGCAGGCGATCCCAATTATGCGGAGACTGAAAAAGAGATGAAAAAGATACTGGTGAATGAGTTGGTAAAATCAAAAGATCCGCGCGTGGTCGGACCTGACAAAGAGGTTTTCGACTCCTACATCCGTTACAGTCCGATTCGTGAGTTTCCTAAGCCAAACTGAGGATATTTTAATTGCCGGTTCACAAACCTTAAAAAAAAAGTGTCATGCAAAATGTCAAGGGATTGGTCTTTGAAAACCTGGTTATAGAAGGAAAGTCGTACGATAATTGAAAACAATAAACTATCCGGAATCTTAAAACAGTTAAAATGAAATTTTCATACAATTACCTTCTGGCGCTAAGTTTCTTGTTGTTTGGCATTTGTTCGGCATCAAAGGCTCAGACAAATCAATGGACCAGGTTTAGAGGAACTGACGGGACGGGAGCTGACTTATCAGGGAGTGCTCCGGCTGCCTGGAAGGATACGGACTTCCGGTGGAAAATAACGCTGCCCGGTAAAGGAAACACGACGCCGGTTGTTTGGGGAAATACAATTTTTACCACCAGTGCAGATGATAACAAGGATAATGGGTATGCTTTTGCCATAGACGGAAAGGACGGGAAGATGCTCTGGCAAAAAGAATTCGGCTTAACGGATTTGGTCATGCATGTTGACAATAAGCTTGCAACGGCATCGCCTGCTGTTGATGCGACACAAGTTTATTTCATTTGGTATTCCAAAGAAAAAACAACGTTGACTGCCCTGGCTCATGATGGGACTTTTCGTTGGGAGGCAAAATTCGGAGGGATAGAGGGCCGTCACGGGGGAGGAAGCTCGCTTTTGCTCACCGAAAAATATGTTTTATTTACGCGTGAGCAGGAAGACTCCAGTTCACAAAAGAGTTCGTGGGTTGCGGTGAATAAACTCACAGGAAAAACTGTCTGGGAACTGGAACGGGAATCTGCAGTTGCGAATTCCTTTTCGACTCCGCTTTTGGTGAAAACGGCTAATCAATCTGAGCAATTGATATTTTCCAGCCAGGCGCACGGACTTACCGGTCTGAATCCTGAGAATGGGCAAGTCCTTTGGGAACTGAAAGACATATTTCCGGCAAGGGCCATTGCATCCCCGATCTATTCAAACGGATTGATTGTTGCTTGCCGCAAAGGAGGCGCCTTGGTATTTGATTTCAATCTAAAAGCAAATGTGCCGGAAGCCGCGGTACGCTACTCCTTGCCTGTTAATTTGTCCCCTTATGTACCCACGCCGATTGTCGCGGGCGAATTGCTTTATTTGTTCATGGATAGCGGAATGGTTGCATGCGTAAAATTGACCACCGGTGAATTGCTTTGGAAGGAAAGGCCGGCCGGAGCTATTTTCGGTTCTCCGATTTTGGTCGGCGGAAATCTGTACTGTATAACCAAGGATGGGAAAGTTCTTGTGATTCGCGCCGGTATACCTTACCAACTACTGGGAGTATTTGAATTAGGCGAGGGAAGTTTTTCAACACCTGTTATGACTGAATCGGGAATGGTTTTCAGAACATTCTCACAGCTGATGAGTCTTTAAATTCCTTACCAGAATCCGGGAGGCATTTAGCCTGTTATAAGTCCTTCCTGTACAGGCTTACATGGATTATTCACAGTTCAAAAAATATAAATTCGAAAAATGAGAACCACCTTAGTAAACCGTACTTTTGTATTATTTAGCCGTTTGGGCTGCATTATTTTGTTGGCTTTACTCCCGTTTGCGGTACAGGCACAATCGTCTCCCTTTAATTTAAATATTGAACAAGTCACTTCCGGTTCGAAACATCACTTTTTTGGATACATCGGACAATGTCAAACGATTCCCTGGAACGCTTCAGGAAGGTACATACTTGGACTTGAGATTGACAGAATTGATCGTATGCCCAAACCGGAAGAAGCAGCTACAATCATTCTTATCGACACACAAGACAATAACAAAATTATACCTGTAGATAAGACATACGCATGGAATCCGCAGCAGGGAACGATGTTTTACTGGAATCCGCTGGCTCCCGAATCCGAGTTCTTCTTTAACGACAGGGATGTTAAAACAGGAAAGGTATTTACAGTTATATACGATATCAAAAAGAAAAAGCGCGTTAGGGAATTCCGGTATGAAGACACTCCGATTGGCAACGGAGGTGTGGCAGCAGATGGTTCGGCCTGGCTTGGGCTTAATTATGGCCGCCTTGCGCGGTTACGTCTGGTAACAGGCTATCCCGAAGCATTGGACTGGTCGAAAGATAATACTGCTCCGTCGAACGACGGCATTTTTATCGTGGATATCAAAACCGGGGAGAAGCGGTTACTTGTATCATACCTTCAGCTTGAAAAAAAACTTAAGGAACTAAAACCTGACATGAAACACAGCGGACTATTTATTAATCATACGCTTTGGAACCGCAAGGCAGATCGTATATACTTTTTTGTGCGGTCAGGCTGGGGCGATCAATCCGGTGACAAAAACAATGTACCCTGCTCGATCCATGTTGATGGCACGGGATTAACCCTCCACGAAACGCATATCGGAGGTCATCCGGAATGGGCGGAAGGAAGTTTATTGATTGGCAGTATGAAAGATAAATCGGACAATAAAATTAAACAGATTCTTTACAACGTTGATACAAAGAAAATTGAAGGACAATTGGGTAATCCCGAAGTATTCCCCAACCCTGAAGGGGATATTTCCCTCTCTCCTGATGGCAATTGGCTTGTTAACGGATATGGTAAATCTTCAAAGAATTTCTACACGGTTTACCGGAGAAAAGACGGAGCTTTTGCCCAAAGCCAGGGGATAGATAAAGGATCCTTCAGCGGAGATATCCGGATTGATCCGGCCCCTTGCTGGAACCGCACCAATGATGCTGTTCTGGTTTCGGGTATTACCTCAAATAATACGCGGCAGCTGTTTATCATCCGGTTGAATACAAAGTGAATCCGGATCAGACTGATTTTGGTGTTGGCAAAGTATAAGCCGAATTACGCGGATCAGAGAGTAATCTGTTGGCTTCAACCGCATTGTTCCCGACAAATTGTTCTGTTTTACCATCAAATTCCAGCCAAGGGCCAACTACATATTCAGCCTTATTTTCCGGCACTCCCATGCCATCGCGGGCAATGGTATGAATTTTCATGAATTCTTCGTATGCCAGGGCATTATCGCCAAACCGACCGGCTTTTTCATTGAACGGCACTTTTTTACCCAGCCTGTAGGAAGTATTCATCAGGTGACCGAGTGCACAACTGTAGTGGGCATCGAACATGTTGCCATTAGCCATTTTGGGATCGTTGGCGCGGCATGCTGTAACAAAACTTGCCCAATTGCCGCCGGGTGTTTGACGAACATCTTTGATAGGCACATTCCGTGGTTGACTTCCATTGTGGGACTCATATTTTCCTTCAACAAGTTTTCCACCATCTTCAAAATAAAACCGGTTGGTAACTTCTGTTTTGTATCCAGGATAATTTACGTTCCGGATATTGAAAAATACATATTGCCCGTTTGCAAACTCGGCAAGGGCAAACATGGTATTGGGCGTTTCACCCTGGTCTTCCCAGACAAATCTGCCGCCAATTGCCATCACACGCTTGGGATGTGTATTTTCTATTGCTGCATCGAGCCCCCAGTATGCAACGTCGAGCTGGTGAGTGCCCTGGTTGTTTAATTCTCCGTTACCAACTTTCCAGTTCCAATGCCAGTTGTAATGCACCAGGTTTTTATTGAAACTATTGATAACGGCAGGTCCTTTCCATATATTCCAGTCAAGGTTAGCCGGTGGATCCGAATCAGGCTGGAAGCCAATCCCTTCGCGCGGTTTACAGGCCAATCCATGAGAAACCAGCATTTTACCATACTTTCCGGATCTGATATCCGATATTTGTCTGGCCCACCCGGGTTCGCTCCGTCGCTGTGTACCATGCTGAACAACTATTCCGTACTTTTCAGCAGCTGCAAGTGCAATACGTCCTTCATGGATGTCGTGGCTGGCAGGTTTCTCAACATAACAATGCTTTTTTGACTGGGCAGCCCAAATCACCATTTGCGAATGCCAGCTGTTGGGTGTTGCTACGCTTATCGCATCAATATTCTTATCGTCCAGCACGTGGCGGACATCCGCAACACCTTTTACATTCGAACTCAGGCCTCCTGCTTTTCGCAAATCATTGATGCGATTTTCGAGTACCTTGCTGTCGGGATCAACAAAATAGGCAATTTCCAGATTCTCCTGCTTACCAAATCCCTCCATATGTGATTTTCCGCGGCCATTTCCCCCACAGATGGCCATTCTGAAACGGTCGTTTGCTCCGATAATTGAAGCATACGATTTTGCACTTAATCCCATTCCTGCCATGGTTATCCCTGCAGTTCCCAAAATACTTTTTTTGATAAAATCTCTTCTTTGTGTCATGTCTTGAGTTTGTTAGTGTTTTGTTGAGTGTATGAATTTATTTCTGAAATATCAATCTTCATAATGACCGAAAGTGTTTTAAGTTTTTGGATTCCTTTCAAAGCAATTGGACTTAACTCGATTTGATAACTCATTAACCCAAAAGTTTTTGTTGCATTTCTTTGGAAAGTGTTATGGCTTGACCATTTTCAGCTTGTTCAACAGATTGGTTAAGCAATTCAATATTCTTAGGGTCATCGAACCAAACGTCGAGGCTCGGACTTGGATTTTCGGGGATTGTATTTCCTCGGGGAACGAGTTCTAAATATACGTTATTTCGCTTTATAATAACGCGTTCATGTGTAGCCAAATCGAGGTATTTTTTTTGACTATCGCGAAATGTACGACTTGAGATTACTTGCATAGTGATTACTTTTTTGTGTACCAAATATGGTACAAATATAATACGATTTTGTGAATAATCCAGATTGCAATTAATTAAAAAACTTAATTCTCAAAATTAGTTTTTGAAGTGTAGTCTGAATGATAATTCCGAATCATATTGATCTGTTAAATCGGTCTATTTGGAAGACTTTAGGTAACTTATCAGTAAATTCATATTTTTAATGTATTCAGCTGTGGAAATATATTCCTGTTCCGATAGATCCCGGAAAGGTGAGGTATCAGTTTTGTCACCGACATTGGTTGATGCAAATTCGTCAGTTGGCTCCTGGTTAATACCCTCACCAATATACGGGTTGCTGATATTGGCATGCTTGGCCAGCCAGCGGTTATCTTTATCCAACGAATTGATGATCTCTCTCACCTGGATTTCGTTGGCTTTCCCCCCAAAACCATCCCTGTTCAGGTCATAAAATTGCTGAGGGGTACCTTCACCCTTAAACCCTTCTGCTTTCAGCGGTGAATCCATGGTGACCTCCTCTGGTGACTGGAGTAAAAGCCTGTTGTACCGCTGTTTCAGCTGCTCGGTCCAGACTTTGCCTTTCCCGCCATAATGACCGAGAAGTTTGTCATCATTGTAATCGACGTAATAACGGCCATATTTCACGTTTGAACCTTTCCTGTGAACGTATATAGGTTTGTTTGTGCCTTTTTCCACAAAAGTTGCATGAGAATATTTACCTCCGGCAGTTTTCTCAGCCGGCAGCGCTGTTTCTTCAAGCCAAGCAATGGCTTTCGGCACACCGTTGAGAAATCTTTTGTCACCGGTATATTGATAGAACTTCAGCAGCAGCATGGCATTGTCAAAAGTTGTCCCCGGCAAAAATGCACTTGGTTCGTAGGTCCTTGCACCGGTATGCTCCAATTCCATTGTCAGTTGCTGTCCCCATGCGCCGCATGCGTGCTGCGAAACCAGGTAAAAGTTCATACCTCGCGTGATGGGATCCAGGAAACGTTCCTCACCCAGGGTAAGATAGCACTGGATAAGGAAATGAACATTCTCCCAAATTACATCATCGTTGTAGGTGTAATACGACGTGTAGTCAGGATGACCTTCTTTGTTAAAGTCATACTTCAGCGGATAGCGCTGCGGCCATCCTCCCAGAGCATATTGGCTTTTTAGTATAAAATTGATTACTTTGTCCAGGGCCGGTTTGTATGCCGGATCCATTTTTTCCAGATACATGCGCAACAGGAACCTTGCTGCATCTGAAGTGATGTCATCATCAAAGGTCGAATTTCCGTAATAATGCTGAAATTCCTCAAGTCTCCAACCGTTTTTACCAATTGTGTTGTACCATTGTTTTAACGATTTGTCTCCTGCAAAGTCTACTATATAATTCCATCCTCCTTCATAACTTTGTCCCCAGATAACAGCAGATACGGCCTTTTGTGCTGCCTGGTAATAATATTCATTTCCCGTTGCATGGTAAGCCTCCAGAAACAGGTGACCCATGCTTACCGTACCCGGATGCTGAAGCCAGATCATGGTCTTGTATGCTTCCATTTCGCCCCACTTACGTGAGAAATCGGGAAGATAATACCATACATAGCCTCCATTTGTACTCACCTTTTCAACCATGAACTGTGTTGCACGCAGCATGGTTTGTTCTGATTCCTTCACCAGTTTATTCGGTTCCTGTGCGAACAATAGCCCTTCTGAGAAGAAAGAAATGAACGCGGCCAACAGGCAGATCTTCATGATTCTCATAATTATTATATTTTTAAGCTTTTATTGAGATTCTTCAATTTAGTTTGTTGTGTAGTTTCAGAAACTGCGGTGGTTCTAATGCGCCCGGGCTTATACGGACCATATAGATGGTTCCCTTAAACCAGCTGGAATAGTTTTGCCTGAATCCAAGAGAGGCCTTACCGGAATCAAAAGCGCTGAATTCTATCGACCCGCATAACTCCTTAACCCCATTGACATACGAGGTCATAACACCGTTTGCTGCGACAACTGAAAGCGTATACCATTTATCGGAGAGATGTATCAGGGTCGAATCAATCAGGGTTCTGGATACGTTTACGCCCGAATTGAAGTGGACATCAAAATACCACTCTTTTCTTTGGTTGATCCGCGTCTCAAACATCACTCTTTTGCCGTTCGCATCGCCCAGATGCATAAACCGGGGCGATTTATAACCATCGCTATCCGGTTTAAACACGACTTCCAATGTAAAAGCTTTCATGCCATTCAGTGGATTGATATTGGAAAAATAGCCATCATCAATACCATCAAAACAGACTGCATCTCCCAGCTTTGTTTTGACCATCAGAGGATTGCCTTTGATATCCAGATTCCCTTTAAGGACCTGGGGCAGTTCAGCGAGTTTCCATGTCACCGCTTTCTGAGCTGCCAGTGGTACGAAACTGAAAAGAAATCCCAGAAACAATAAAAATGAAATTCGTTTTGTCACCATACTATATTTTTATTCTTCAGATGAGCGGTTAGCGTTGCGCCCAACCACCAGCAGGATGTTTGGAAAGAATACAAATCAAAAATAGTTATTTGATCAAAACAAGTTCAGTTTAGAAAAACCCTCAAAAAATCTTCCATTTTGTTAATGTCTTGTGATTCTGATGAATCTACTTTAAAGAATCTTTCAGTGTGCGCCTTTATATGCGTTTTTTGGTACGTATTTAGCGCATCTGGTACGGCTGAATCTTCTATTTGATACGAACAGTGCACTTGTTTAATTAGGATAGGCCTATTTTTACAAGACGGAAACTAACGTAAAAAAAATGGAAGTAAAAATCAGGAAACACAGAAGTGTGAATTGGATCCTTGTCGCGATAGCTTCTTTTATAGCTTTCATTTTGACATTCCTAATTATTTCCGTTATGTGACGGTAAATAGACAAAAGACTAACTATTAATTACAATGACAGATTTTTGTAAAAAAACACTGGTATTACTGGCAACACTTTTAGTATGTACTACATTATGTGCCCAGCCTTTAGCTTTCCCTCACGCCGAAGGTTTTGGCCGCTTTGCACAGGGTGGCAGAGGCGGTGATGTCTATCACGTCACAACCCTTGAAGACTATAATCCAAAAACAGATAAGCCTATCGTTGGTTCACTTCGCGACGGAATGTTGTCTCAGGAAGGTCCCCGAACCATTGTTTTTGACCTGTCCGGAACCATCCGACTGAAAGCAGAGCTCCGCGGAACAAAATCCTATCTGACACTCGCCGGGCAAACGGCGCCGGGCGACGGTATCACCCTTCGGGATTATAATTTTAAGCTTACCGGTGAAACGGGAAAGCCAATTCATGATATCATCATTCGCTTCATCCGGTTTCGCCACGGAGATGTTACGAAACAATCTGGTGATGGTTTATCAACCAACTGGATAAACGACCTGATACTGGACCATATTTCAGCCGGTTGGACTATTGATTGCATCCATGATCTCAGGGATGCAGCAAGATTTACAATGCAATGGTCTGCTTTTGCCGAAGCCTTGAACGAAAGCACGCACTATAAAAATGGGGCACACGCAATGTTATGTTCGTACAGTCATCTATACGGCAATGTTACCGCACATCACAACCTGATGGCCAGCAGCCGTAACCGGCATCCAACGCTTGGTGGAGGTGACAGAACCGATACAACTGCAATTGTAGATTTCAGAAACAACCTTGTATTCAATTGGGCCAGCGGAACCAATTTTGGTCAGTGTCGTCACAACCTGATCAATAATTACTACAAACCGGGAGAAAGTACTGACTATAAGGCAAACAAGCCCCTGAGAATGAAATCTGAAAGAGCTACTTCCGGCGTAGGCTATCTGAGCGGAAATTACTTTGTTGGCGCACCCAAAGAGTTTAATACTGATAATTATACCGCTGTGGATTATAGTCTGTACGGTACCCCGGGTGAGAATAACAAATACATCGGGACAACCCGGGCCCAGTGGGAATGGAAAACCCCGTTTGTTTCAGGTGCTGATATGCCCAAAACGGATTCCCCTGAAACAACCTACCGTATCGTACTGGAACGGGCAGGAGCTTCCCTGGTTCGTGACGCAGTGGACATTAGGGTTGTAGCAGGTGTCAAAGATGGCACAAATAAGCTCATCAACTCCCAGTCCCAGGTAGGAGGATGGCCGGAACTGAAAAGCAAACCGGCGCCTGCCGATAAAGACGGAGACGGAATGCCAGACAAATGGGAGGTAGCCAATAAACTGAACCCCACCGACGCGAAAGACAGAAATAACTTCACATTGAGCAAGGACTATACAAACCTGGAGGTCTATCTTAACTCGCTGGTTGAACATCTATTTAAACCATATTAAGGAATTCATGAAAAGATCTATACTTATTGCCTCATTGCTGTTAATTTCACTCAACTTTTTTGGCAAGACAACTAACCAGAACAAGGAAAAAGATGAAATTGCCTCTGCCATGAAAAGTGCAACAAAATTCATGATGGACAGTGTCGGTTATCATGGCGCCTTTTTGTGGGAATACTCTTTCGAAAACAAGCGGTACTGGGGTGAACTGGAGGCCCGCCGTACCATGGGCTGGACCCAGGGCAAAGGTGGAACTCCCGCCATGGGTGATATTTTGCTTGATGCTTATCATGCAACGGGTGATGAATATTATTACGAATCAGCTTGCAGGGTGGCGGATGCGCTTATCCGCGCCCAATTGGATTGCGGGGGTTGGAACTATTGTTTCGACCTTACAGGAGAAGCATCGCTTGTTGACTGGTACGAATCTGTAAGCCAGTACAAATGGCCTGCACAGGAGTTTATGCACTATTACGGAAATGCTACTTTCGATGATATGGCGTCGATCCGTTGTTGTGAGTATATCCTGAGAATTTACATTGAAAAGAACGATCCCGTTTTCAAACCTTCACTTGAAAAGGCAATTGATTTTGTTTTGAAAAGTCAGTATCCGGTCGGTGGGTGGCCGCAACGCTATCCGTTGAGCTTTGAACATCCCTACATGGGTTTTCCGGATTATTCTTCGTTCATCACACTGAATGACGGCGCCATGTCAGGGATCATCGATTTTCTGGTTAATTGTTACACTGCCCTTGGCGAGCAAAGGTTTATCGATCCG
This sequence comes from Bacteroidales bacterium, assembly GCA_038323575.1. Lineage (GTDB taxonomy): Bacteria > Bacteroidota > Bacteroidia > Bacteroidales > Prolixibacteraceae > CAINVV01. The sequence goes on from JBBQHB010000047.1 coordinate 16,107, forward strand.
ATCTACCGTGCCATGCATTGCATCAAATTGCTGCAATACGAATCTCCGATTGCCGGATGGGGTTTGCAGTATACCACAACCGATCTGAAACTGGCGACGGCACGTCCGTTTGAACCCGCTGCACTGGCTTCCAACGGAACCTCAGGAGGCATCGAAATGCTGCTTCAGTTTTACCGGCTGACAGGTGACAAGCGATTCCTGGAAGGTGTTCCGGCAGCATTCGAATTTCTCGAAAAGATAAAACTGGACGACCGGGCCATTGGGTTATCAGGGAAGAAAGTGAATCCCGGGGATATACTTTGTCCAACCTTTATAGATCCTCAATCGCTGGAACCGTTCTTTTTGAAAAGGGTGGGCGAAAGCCTTTATACAGGCGGATATGAAAAAGCAGATATCATGCTTGGCATGCAGCAGGGCTACAGTTCTGTCAGGGTCATTGGGATGAAGCGGATGAAAGATGAATTTGAAATTTTAATAAGAACTCCTGTCGAGAAAATTAAAACTTCCTCCCCGCTAACATCTGTTTCAAGTGGTAAGGTAAAGAAATATGTTACCGCCGGAGGCGGCAAAGTCAGCGAATCAGATGCCTTGGCTATCGCAAGAAGTCTGAATGGGAATGGGTACTGGCCGTCTCCATTGAATGTCAAGAAAACGGCACAGAAAGTTAACATGAATCCCTCCAGACCAAGGGGATTGGTTGAGCAGGCAGTGAGTCCGATTGCGGTTGGCATTACCACTGAAACATATATTGAGAATATCTCACGGCTAATCGGCTATCTTCAAAAACAAATGTAACAAACTATTTTTTTTAAAAAGGATAGCTTATATTTTTACTATACTGACTCACAATATTTTAAATATACTAATAATACACTGGAACATGCTTATTTCTTCTGCTTCTAAATTAGATAACGGACCATAAATATTGAGTAATTTAAGCTAAATTCAACTGAATTTATATTCGATTCCCCGATCAAATCACAGGTGATAAAACATTAACAATTAGTACTCTTAACAATTAATTAAACCGAAACGCGAATGAAATAATCAGTGAGACTTTTCAGGCTAATTTGAATAATTGACTAACCATTATTTTTTTAAATTAAACTTTATGCAAAAAAAATTATTATGTTGTTTTCTTGCGCTTTTTGCCTCAATGTCTATAGCATTGGCACAAGTATCTTTGTCAGGAATTGTCAAAGATAAACAAGGCACTCCCATCATCGGGGCATCAGTTGTTTTAAAAGGAACGACCGTTGGTGTGGCAACCGGTGTTGACGGTACCTTTGTACTTCCTGTTCCGGATGCCAAAACAGCCGTTCTGCTGGTAAAATTTATTGGCATGGTGGGAATTGAACACAAGGTTGATGGTAAAGTATCAGGAATCGAAATATTTCTGGAAGAAGACGTTGCCTTAATTGATGACGTAGTCGTTGTTGGATACGGTACTACTAAAAGGCTCCAGCTGACCGGTTCGGTCGGTTCAGTATCGGGCCATACGCTGTCTGCAGCGCCCGTATCATCTGCAGCGGAAGCAATGGTCGGTAAAATTGCCGGTGTTCAGGTAAGTGTTGTGGATGGTTCCCCGGGCTCTGAAATCAACATCAGGATACGGGGAGGCACCTCTGTTACGCAGAGTAATCAGCCTTTGTTTATCGTGGACGGTTTCCCGGCATCTAATATCAACGACATTCCGCCTACAGATATTCAATCCATCGACGTTTTAAAAGATGCCTCACTGACTGCGATCTACGGTGCCAGAGGCGGTAACGGGGTTGTCATTGTGACGACAAAATCGGCAAAAACCGGTAAGATGACGGTTTCTTTCAATCATTATACCCAGGTTAGGAAACTGGCCAAAAAGCTGGAGGTAATGAGTCCGTACGAATTCGTCAAAATTCAATATGAGAACGCCACGCTTGGCGGTAACAGCACCCGTCTGAAATTCAGAAATTCATTCGGTCATCCTTATGATATCCCGCTTTACCAAAGGTTTGCAGGAAACGACTGGCAGGAGGATGTTCTCGGCGGAAGTCCGATTAGTACCTATTACAACGTGAATATTGGCGGTGGTACAGAAATGCTGCGGCTAAATATAAGCTTGTCGCACAATGATGAACCAGGCGTATTAATCGGTTCCGGAATCAAAAAAACCAATCTGATTACAAAATTAACTGCCAATATTTCACCTAAAATAAAACTGGAATTTAATCCGAGGGTATATTATCAGCAACTGGAAGGGTTAGGCACAACCGGCATGAGCGTGTTAAACGCCCTTCGCTACAGGCCTACCAACGGATTACGCGAATTTACGTTCATTCCTGCCGATGAATTGGATCCGGAAGAAGAAAAGAACTTTATCTACAATTCTCCTTCGAGTGATCTGTCTCAAAATTACCAGATGCAGAATACTTACACGATCACCAACCAGGCTGCATTTTCATGGGAAATTACCAAGGGATTGTTCTTGCGTTCAGAAGGTGGAATCACTTTCGGGTTTTATGAAGGCGACCGCTTTTATGGCACCCTGACCGGAACAGCGAAACAAAACAACAACATGCCAATCTCATCGCTGACAAAGAGACGTAGCAACAGTTCCCGCTGGGCCAATACACTTACCTATAATTTCACCAAAGACCTGCGCCACAATTTCGGTGCCTTATTGGGACAGGAAATCCTGGATGCAAAATCGCAGAGCAGTTTTCATTCAGTGCGGTATCTGCCTACAAATATTACTGCTGAAGTCGCCCTCGCAAACTATTCTTTAGGGAGTCCCTGGTCGGCAACAACGAACAACAGTTCCCCCGACAGGTCTACTTCGTACTTTACCCGTCTGACCTATGATTTTGAAAGAAAATACCTGTTCTCGGGAACTTTCAGGGCGGATGCTTCGACAAAGTTTGCTCCCGGTAATCAATGGGGCTATTTCCCTGCCCTGTCGGGCGCCTGGGTGATCTCCAAAGAAGAATTCATGCAGAAATATGACATAATTTCCTCCCTCAAGTTACGGGCAGCCATTGGTACTGCAGGCAACAACCGTATTTCCGACGATATGTGGAGGTACCAGTTTGCTGTCAGCAATTCACAGGCGCCCGGATGGGGAGAGGTGAACGACATCGGATTTGAATATTACAGAAACAGTGACTCCATGTTCCCGAACGAGAAGATCAAATGGGAGACTACGTTAACCCGAAGCATGGCATTTGACGTTGAAATGTTCAAAAACAGATTGACTTTTACTCCTGAAATCTACTGGAATACAACGAGTAACCTGCTTTATCGGAGCGAAATCCCGGGAACTTCAGGTTATCAGTACCAAATGCAGAACATCGGACAGGTAACCAACCGGGGCTGGGAGTTTACAGTTTCAGGTACTATTCTTCAAAAGAAGGATTTTACCCTGAACGGCAATTTTAACTTCGGAGCGAACAAAACAAGGATCGATAAACTGAATGGCAATGAAACGCAGCTTTTCACCCGGTCGAGCTGGGGTCCGAGCGACAATGACTACTTGCTGCAGGTAGGTGGCGAACTTGGTCTGATATACGGATATGTTTATGACGGATTCTACAAGATCGATGATTTTACTTTCAATTATGCCACCCAGGTATGGACTCCGAAGGAAGGCCTTGTCAATGGGGATGCTATATTTGGCACCCAACCGGGAGCTCCGAAGTACAAAAATCTCGTGGACAACAAGGAGGGTAACGTGGATGATGTCAACAGAATCAACGAAGCCGACATGACCGTAATCGGCGATACCAATCCGAAATTTGGTGGTGGTTTCGGCGTTGACGGGGTTTGGAAGAGTTTTGATTTTACACTCTTCTTCAACTACATGTATGGATTTGACGTAAATAACGTCAATAAATACCGGATGTCTTCGTGGATGAACAACAATTTCAACAACCTGTTCCCGGCATTTAATGAAGACCAACGTTTCCGGTTTGTAAATGACATTGGATTTAACATGATGACCGACGGAAAATACCATGGAGAGTTCAGACAGATAAATGAGACAGCAACAATTTACAATCCACGTACGGTCACCCGTGCCATCACCCACTCCTATGCCATTGAGGATGGTTCTTTCCTGAGGCTCCAGAATGTGACTGTCGGTTACACCCTGCCTGAAAAACTCTCCAGAAAAGCAGCCCTCAGCAGGTGCAGGTTGTATTTTACCGGTTATAACCTGTTTATACTGACGAATTACTCCGGATATGATCCCGAAGTAAGAGTTCAGGATGGCCTGACTCCGGGTGTTGACGACAATGTTTATCCACGTAGCCGGATGTATACATTAGGTCTCAACCTTACATTCTAAGTTTACCATTAAAAGACGAAAGAAAATGAAAAAAACTATAATATACTTAGGTTGTGTGTGTTTGCTGCTGGTTTCTTCCTGCCAGGACTACCTTAAGGTTGAATCCCTTTCCAAACGCGGAACCGAATACGTTTTTGGGGACAAAGAAGAGATCAACCGGGCCCTTACAGCGATTTATGCAGACATGATGTCGAATTCCACTTACGGCAATTACATGATGGCCCGGTATGCCTTGAACACAGATGTCGAATTCAGGTCGTTCAGTACAAATATCAGGAGTGTCTCCGGAAGTGAGTTTGCCTGCTTCGATGGGACAAAATATTCAGGTGATATAGCAGGTACATGGAGAACGCTGTATGAAGGCATTGAACGGGCCAATATCTTTATTGAAGGGGTTGAATCCAGTCCGCTGTTTGCGGACCAGACCGATGCAGCCCTGTGGCAGCAGATCGGAGAAGCCAAATGCCTGCGTGCTATGTTTTACCATGATATGGTTGTGGGTTGGGGAGATATACCATTCCGCACCAAGCAATCTTTTGGTGATGAAAATTTGAATATAGGCCTCACCGACCGGAATGAAATCCTTACCTACTTGATCGATGACCTCAAATCAGTAGGACCAAAGATGATGTACGCCTCGGCAGTAAAAAATGGAGTGGAAAGGATAAACAAGAATTTTTGCTACGGACTGATAGCCAGAATGGCAATGACCAGGGGAGGCTACTCACTTTATCCGAACAAAAACGATCCTATGGCTGTCGGAACCATGCAACGTCCTACTGATTATCTGAAATATTACGATATCGCCAGGATATATGCTGACTCTGTTATCAGTTCAGGACAAAATTCCCTGACCAAATCGTTCCGGCAAGTCTTCGTCGATGAATGTAACTATATTGTCAGCAACAATGACGACCCACTCTTCGAGATCCCGTTCCTGAAGAATTCGAGCGGTGAGACTGCTTATACATTCGGGCCAAGCGTTTCGGCCGATGTCAACGGATTTACACCACATCCGTGGGGTCCAAGCAGCGGCGGCGGGTTGACCCTGCATCCTTTGTATCTGTTCACCTTTGACAGCAAAGACCTCCGCCGTGATTTTACGGTTCTTACCTGGAATTACAATGCTTTGGGCGTACCAACAATTGCAGTCGGTTTTACTCAGCGTATGGGGAAATGGTCCAAATTATGGGCTTCAGCTTCAAACGCCCTGGGTAGTAACAGTACCAGCTACACCGGTGTAAATTACCCCTATATGCGTTATGCTGAAGTGCTGCTGATCTATGCTGAAGCCGTCAATGAACTTACCGGTATAAGCGGAGCGAACGGCGCGAAAGCCCAGGAGGCCCTGAAACAGGTTCGCCGGCGGGCTTTTGCCCCAAGTGACCATGCGGTAAAGGTCGATCAATATGTAAATTCTCTGGGCTCTAAGGATGCTTTTTTTCAGGCAATTGTTAATGAACGCGCCTGGGAATTCGGTGGTGAAAATATGCGATGGAAAGACCTTGTCAGGTGGAATCTCTACTCCAAAGTGGTTTATGATATGTATAATGCCATGAAGATTATCGCCTGGAATGCGGTTGGAAATCCAATTGCTGATGATTGGGACAATTTGCCCTACTGGCTTTTCTACCGGGTCATTCCAAATCCCAACAATATCAATATTTACCCGAATACCCAGCTTCCGATTCTTGAGCTTTATAAATGGCCCGTAAATCCGGGATTGAATCCTGGCGGAACCTGGATCTACCAGGACTGGTTCCAGTCATGGGGAAATTCAACGGATGCCGTTCCGAAAAATGAAACCTATTACTCATTCAGGGGCTATATCTCCGGTGGCATCGGTGCGAATGAAAGTAAGTTTAACCCGGGCAATCTGCCTCCTGTCAGATATATATTCCCTATTCCGAATGCGATTATTGTTTCCCACAAGAACACATTCAACAATTATTACGGTTACTATTAATCATTGATGTTATTTTAACTAAGTTAATTTTACAGGTATGAAAAAGAGGTATTATATTTTCGGGGTGGTAATGCTTATTATAGTTATTGCCTCATGCATGAAATCCAAAGTGCTTGATCCGGTACTGGAGAATCAATTCTTCCGCTCCATGTTCCGAAGGACCGAGTGTTTGGTGGTTAACAACAATGACATAGATCTTGCCTGGTACGGTATGACCGGGGCAAAAGCCTACAGGCTCCAGATGCGCTACAAATCAGAAAGTTTTACGACACCGCTTGTCGATACTATTTTACCTGCAACGACAACACGCATTACGATTCCGGATTTGCAATACGGTACCAGTTTTATATCCAGGATCATGGTATTGGCAACTTTAGACAAAACTGCAGCTGACACAATTAATAATTCAGCCTGGTTTGGGGACGGTACTGACGATGACAATATGGAGTTGAAGACGAACGTACGATACGCTATTCCGACAATTATCTCAGTAAACCAGGTGACCGAGACTTCCATAAAGGTCTCCTGGGATCTGGCTTACAAATCAACGATTATCGTAGGCGGAAATGATGTTCCTACACCGGATACCTATCTACATGCAGTCGGTTCTGGTGGGAAAGATCTTTTTTTGATGGATTCATTGTCAGTCTCTCCCACCAAAAGGTATTCACTGGAACCCAAGCAGGGGATCAAATTGACTCAGCAAGACCTTGACAGGGGATATATTGTCGTAAACAACCTGAATCCCAACTCTCCGTACACAGTTAATGTATTTAATAACAAGATAAAGCGTTTTTGGGACAGGCATTACAATACCATTAACCTGCGTACGCTGGGTACAGCCGGAGCCCCGATTTTAGTGCCGCACATTGTCGATACAGCTCAGGTGGCTAAACTGAGGGGATATTCGCGTCTGGATACCATTCTCACCAGATACATGGATGATATTACCCTTGCAGAAGGAACAACATTCTTATTGGAAACAGGCAAGAAGTATTATTGTTACAGTGGCGTCAGTATCACCAAAGGCTTTATACTTAAGTCGAAAGGGCCCGGATTGGCCTTGGTGGAAATGTCTTCCGGTCTGAATACGGATGGGTCTCCGCGTACCTGTAATTTTTCTGTTAGCCGCTCACCTGCAGGTGGAGAAATGGGTAGTATCATGATCCAGAATATCAGATTTGAGGATATTCTCTTTACCTGTCCGGATGCAGTCAAAGGAGCTGTCAACGAGTATGGGGCGTGGGTTGATGGTACAGGGAACTATTTCTTTAACCAGAGTAGTTCAGCCATGGAGTTTGTCCTGGAATCCCTCGATGTGCAAAACTGTGAATTCACAGGTTTCAGGCGCGGGTGGTTTCGTACACAAGGTTCTCAAATCAAAACCATAAATAACTGGATTGTAAACAATTGCTACTTCCATGATAACGGTTACCGCGATGCCAAGGGCGGTGGTTACAGTTTCTTCCGCGGGGACGGTTCCAGCCCGAATACCAATATCTTCACCAACGTTCAGGTATCGAACTGCACCTTCGAAGATAACCCGATGAATATGTTGTTTGATGACTCAAAAGGCGGTAAATCATTTGCCTGGGTCGGTGATCCTATTTGGAATATCTCCGTACAGAATTGCACTTTTGTTAACTTCAATACACTCAGCTCCAAAAAGAGAATATTTGATCTGGAAGGGGCGCCGGCAAACAGTAAGATCACCTGTAGGAAGAACCTGTTTATCCTTACCACCAAACGTCTGGCACAAACAAATCCGCGCAATAATTATTCTGCCGGGATGTATGTCAAGTCCCGGCCTTTCACCTTCGACTTTGGGAATAATTATGGGACGAAAGGTTTTATCTTTGATTCAGATAATTTCAACAGCACAACAACCGGGGCGTTGTTTCACGCGGTGAACAATCCCCTGGGTTCGACCGATGCTGCAATAAAATTAGGGACAGTGCCTATTCTCCCTGAAGATTTGATGACCGATCCTGACAACGGGAATTTGAAATACAAGAATACCCCGCAGGTCAGAAGCCATGAGATTTATCTTCAAAATATCGGTGATCCGAGATGGCGTTAAAAACAATGTTATTACAGTAGTACATTGAATAAAAAGGGAGGGCTGTTAAGGTAGTTCCTCCCTTTTTTTGGAAGATAAAAATCACTGTTTTAAACAAAAAATTCAATTTTCATAAATAATTCAAATCATGGAAAACAAATCCAAACAAAATCGCAGAGAATTTATTGCAAAATCTACGCTTACCGTTTCCGGTTTATCTGTCGGATTAAATGCACTTGGGTCTCTTGAGCAAAGCAGAATAATTGGCGCCAATGACAAAATCAGGATGGGCTTTATTGGCGTCGGCAACCGGGGATCTCAATTGATGAACCTGTTTATGAAGCATCCGGATTGCGAAATTGCCGCATTGTGCGATTTATACGAGCCATACACAACCCGTAATCGTGACGCAGTTGATCCTCGTTGGGTCAAAAACATGGGTGGTCAAATCCCCAAAATGGGTGAAAAATTCCCCAAGCCACCAAAAATTTATTCAGATTACCGAAAACTGCTGGAAGATAAAAACATTGATGCCGTATGTATTGCAACACCCGACCATTGGCATGCACTGATTACAGTTCACGCAATTCAGGCCGGCAAAGATGTTTATGTTGAAAAACCCCTTACTGCCACAATCTTTGAAGGACGCAAAATGGTTCAAACACAAGCTGCCAGCAAACAAGTGGTTGCAGTTGGATTGAACAGAAGGGGCTCTGCTGTCTACCAGAAACTGGCAAGCGAAATTCCGGCCGGCAAAATTGGTAAAGTAACTGTAGCCAGGGCCTATCATATCAGCAATATGTTTCCTGCTGGTATCGGCAGAATGAAACCTGAACAACCCCCAAAAAATTTCAACTGGGACATGTGGCTGGGCCCAAGGGCAACCCAACCCTATCAATACAATATTGCCCCATACATGTTTCGTTGGTGGAGCAACTATTCTTCACAAATGGGAAACTGGGGCGTTCATTTTATGGATGTCATAAGGTGGATGCTTGGAGAGGTTGCTCCGGTAGCTATCAGCGCCCATGGCGGAAAGTATGTTGTAGATGATGACCGCACCATACCCGACACCATGCAGGTTACCTATGAATTTGCTTCAGGATCAATTGCTTCGTTTTGCATTTATGAAGCAAGTAGCGGCGGATTGTTTCCATCAGGTGAGGTAGAACTGCGGGGTACCAAAGGAACGCTTTATTCAAGCGAAGATGGTTATCAGATTAATCCCGCAAAAAAAGGGCAATTTCAAACCTGGGAAAGCCAGATGGAGCCTGAAAAATTTGAAGGCAATAACAAACTGCTGAGCGATGGCAGCAGCGGTGACAGCACCGGCGTTCTCGTACGAAATTTTCTCGACTGTATTAAATCCAGAAATACACCCCTTTGTTCGCTCGAAGACGGACATCGTTCTACCAGTTTTGCCCACCTTGCAAATATTGCATTGAAAACTAAAGAACGTTTACAATGGGATCCTGTTAACGAAAAATTTCTCAACAGTAATGCGGCCAATGAGCTGCTTCACTATGACTACAGGAAACAATGGAAATTCTGATATGATGAACAATAAAAGACGAATATTAATCAAAGGAATGGCTGCCGCAACAGCAGCCATTCCTTTTTCCGGGGCTTTTGCATCAACGACATCAAAAGCTCCCGTGAAAAAATTCCCAATTGCAATCTTTACAAAACCACTGGACGATTTCGAACTTGAATTTATGGCTGAAACATTGGCGATGTCAGGCATAGATGGATTTGATTTGTCGGTAAGACCGAAAGGCAGGGTTGAACCTGCACGTGTAACGGAAGAGCTGCCCAAAGCCATAGAAATGGGGAAGAAATACAATCTCTCTACCCAAATGATGGTTACCGCCATCACAGATTCCCGGGATGTGAATACTGAACTGGTGTTAAAATGCGCCGCCGAATTTGGCATAAAGCATTATCGTTTAGGATACTACGATTACGATTTAAAAAAAGGCATCAGGGAATCACTTGTTGAAATCAGAAAAAAAATAGAGCTACTAACCCAACTCAACAAAGCAATCGGGATTCAGGGAGGATATCAAAATCATTCCGGCACTAAAGTCGGGGCTCCTTTATGGGATGTTTCGGAAATGCTTCAGAATGTTCCTGTAGAATTGATGAGCAGTCAGTTTGATGTCCGTCATGCTGTCACTGAAGGAGCATCATCCTGGATTCTGGCCATGAATTTATTGAAAAATAATATTGGTTCATTGGCAATCAAAGATTTCACCTGGGGTATTACCAACCAAAAAGCCAAAGTCGTCAGTGTCCCGCTGGGTGAAGGAATTGTTGATTTCAACCTCTTTTTCACTGCTGTTAAAGAGATGAACTTAGTTGTCCCAATTACTCTCCACGTCGAGTATCCGTTTCTTGACAAAGAAGAAGAGAAACTTTCTCTGACACAAAAGCAGAAAATTATTGTCTCAAAAATTAAAAAGGATGTAGAATTCATCCGGGCAAATCTTGTTAAATTCCAATTGGTTTAGACTCTTCAAAAAGGTTGCTGGGCGACCATGTTCCCTATCCGGTAGAGGCCTGGCCTGAAGGCAATCAGCGGCACCTGTCTGCAGAATCCGGTCTCTATTGCCGGGTAGTCACCGGAGGATTGTTCGGCATCGATCCCACCGGCTGCCGCAGTTTTACCATGAACCCGCTGCTGCCGGCCGGGTGGAATTACATGAAATTGAAGAGTATCAAGGCTTTTCAATCCGGTTTTGACATCAAAGTAATCCGAAAAGGAAACAACCTCAGGATTTTGATAACTTAGTCAGGAAAAGTAACTTTCGATAAAAAATGGGACCAAAAATCTAAACTGACGATTTGTTTAAATTGATAAATCAATTCGCCAGACGGCGTCTTGCGAATTAGAAAATTCAATTTAGCAGACAGTGTCTGCTAAATTAATCTGGTCTCAAATATATAACTTTGGTGGCGAGGCTATGACAACAAACACAAAAAAGAAAGACCCGTCATTTCTAACAGGTCTTTATTCTTTAACTTGGTTACGTTATCCTAAGATAAGAGGCTTGACCAAGCATCACGGCGCAAAGGTAATTATATTTTCAGAATTGACAAATTAAAAAATGAAATTTAGAGACTTTAGAAAATATTTTTCTACATTACGGGTAAATCGCTATTTATTGGCGACAGGTAACTCGACTGGGAAAGCAGTTAAGTTATACAAAGCAAATCTAAAAATCTCGCAGGCATTTCATCCTCTCCTTGGTGTTTTCGAGGTGGTCTTTCGGAACAGATTAAACGACATATTAACGGCTCACTTTACTGATCCCGACTGGATTATTAATCAAAAAGGAGGATTTATGTCCGACCCTTCGTTAAGGTTTATCTATAAGAGGACAAGACAACAAAAGACAAACGACTTTCTTAAACGTGAGATTAATAAAGCCGAAAAAAGACTTCACAAAACCAGAACACCAATTACCAGCGGAAAAATTATTGCAGAACAAACTTTAGGCTTTTGGACAGACTTATTTGAAGTTCATCATTATCGACTTTTAAAAGGCAAACCAATTCAGATATTTCAGACCTTACCGTCCGGATACGGAAGAAAGGAAGTAAATGACGAATTAGACAAAGTAAGAAGATTTAGAAACAGAATTAATCACAATGAACCAATTTGCTTCAATGGAAATACCATTGACTTTACTGAAACATTAGAAGTTCATACCTCAATTGTCAACATATTGAATTGGATTGATCCTGAGCTGATTAAACTTATATCTGATCTCGACAAAATACAAAAGACAATTAACCAAGCTAAGATTATATATAAGCCCGGCCCGGAGGAACTTATCATATTGGTTGCCGAGATTGAACGCGAAAAGTTAATGATTAAACAGCAGTTTGAGAATGAAAAGTAACCTTAGTTAAAATACAAATAGCATGTTCATAGATTATTATAAAATACTGGGAATTGAGAAAAATGCCACCAGGGAGGAAATTAAAAAAGCCTACCGCAAGTTGGCCCGAAAGCTTCATCCCGATTTGAATCCGAATGATAAAAATGCCAAACAAAAGTTTCAGGAAATAAATGAGGCGAATGAAGTGTTGAGCGATCCTGAAAAGCGTAAAAAATACGATCAATACGGAAAAGATTGGCAGCATGCCGATGAATTTGAAAAAGCACGACAGTATCAGGATCAATCGTCAGCTTCCCGCGGACAAGCCTATTCCGGGGCACAATTTAACGGGGATTTTTCCGATTTCTTTGAGTCAATGTTTGGAGGTGCAAGCGCAGGCGGAAGCAGGCAGGTAAAATTCAGGGGACAGGATTACAATTCTGAATTACATCTCGACCTGGTCGATGTACATGAAACTCAAAAACAGACCTTAACTGTAAACGGCAAAAAAATTAGAATTACCATCCCTGCCGGGATAGAAAACGGCCAAACAATTAAAATTGCGGGACATGGAGGAGAGGGAATAAATGGTGGGCCGAATGGCGATTTGTACATTACATTCTCAATCGCTGATCACCCGAAATTCAGACGGTCAGGGAATGATTTATATGCTGCGGTGGATTTAGATTTATTTACAGCTGTGTTGGGAGGAGAAATCATCCTGGATACTTTAAATGGGAAAGTCAAGCTGAAAGTCTTGCCAGAAACCCAGAACGGGAGTAAAATAAAGTTAAAAGGCAAGGGATTCCCGGTTTATAAAAAGGACGGGCAATTTGGGGATTTATATGTTACCTACAACATTAAAATTCCAACGAATCTGACTGAAAAACAAAAGGAGCTCTTTACTGAATTATCAAAATCCAAATATTAAAATCAGCATGATGACAGAAAGTTATATATCAGCAAATGAATTCTGTGCAAACCACAACATAGAGATTTCATTTATCAGTTCCCTGCAGGAAACCGGTTTAATAGAAATTACAACGATCGAAGAAACAGGATACATTCATGAAAGCCAATTGCAGGAATTGGAAAGAATTGTCTGCTTTTATTGTGATTTGGACATTAACCTGGAAGGTATTGAAACCATCACCTATTTATTGAAGCGAATAAACAATATGCAGGATGAAATTACTGCCCTTAAAAACAGGCTTCGGTTTTATGAAGGGAACAACACAATTGCCGGCAACTGACAAGGAGTGAAATGTGATTGTGTAAGGGATCGATTGGCTTATTTTCAAATAAGGGCCATCGCGCATGAAGTTCTTCAAATTGAGAAATAATTGAAGCTGAATAATTTAGATGATGATTGAGAAAATGTTGCTTTCCCTAATTCGAAAATCCAACCCTTCGACATGCTCAGGGACCGGTGAAAATCGAAAATTGATCCTGTTTATAATCTTGCTGTTGTCATCAGCAAGCTTGTTTGCCCAAAAAGGCGATGAAGACGCCAAAATTTTCAATATTGCCCGCCAACGCGACCAACAGGCCATCGACGAAGCCGTGAACGGATGGTGGACCAAATCCAAGCAAACCGTCGACCAGCGCATCGCCTGGTGGCGGGAAGCCCGGTTCGGGATGTTCGTACATTGGGGCGTTTATTCCCTTCCGGGCGGCGAATGGAAAGGGAAAACCGTCAATGGTTATGCTGAACACCTGATGCGCAAAGAGAAAATTCCGCGTGCTGAATACCTGGAGATGGCGCACCAATTCAACCCGGTGGATTTTAATGCCGACGAGTGGATTAAGACGGCACGTGATGCCGGGATGCGCTATTTTGTCATTACGGCCAAGCACCATGACGGGTTTGCCATGTACCCTTCTGAAGTATCCGACTACAACATCACCAAACAGACTGCCTTCAAGCGTGATCCGATGGCTGAACTGGCCGCAGCCTGCAAGAAGTACGGCGTCAAGTTCGGATTCTACTACTCCCATGCCTTCGATTGGGAGCATCCGGATGCACCCGGCAACGATTGGGAATACAACAATCCGGGCGGCGACCTGTTGCTGCACGGCGGCGCCAACTGGTTCGACAACGAGCCTCAACGGCTGCCCAAAGCCGTTAAATACCTGGATGATAAAGCCATCCCCCAAATCAAAGAGTTGATTAACAAATACCATCCCGACATACTTTGGTTTGATACACCACACAAAATACCATTGTCTGAAAATATCCGTATCCTGAAAGTTATCCGTGAAACTGATCCGAATGTAGTTGTAAACGGCCGTCTGGCCCGCAGTTCATCAATCATGTTCGGCGATTACAAAAATACGGCCGACCGTCCGGCGGAATTTTTCCCGGTTGAGGGCGACTGGGAAGCAATCCCAACTACCAATGAATCCTATGGCTACAGTAAATCCGACCTGACCCACAAACCTGCCTCCTTCTTCATTCAATTGCTGGCCAAATCGGTATCCCGCAACGGAAACCTGCTGATGAACATCGGTCCGATGGGAAACGGTCGGATGGATTCAAAAGACATTCAGATACTTAAAGGCATCGGCACCTGGATGACAAAAAACGGCGAGAGCATCCACGGAGCCAAGCCTTCTCCTTTGCCTTTGCAATCCTGGGGTGTTGTTACCACGAAAGATAAAAAACTCTATCTTCACGTGTTTGAATGGCCGAAAGATGGGATTCTCGACCTGGGCGGACTTAAGAGCAACTACAAAAGCGCTTATTTTCTGTCTGAATCAGGAAAAGCCAATATTCCGGTTAAACGATTGAACAATTTGGATGTCAGATTAAGTGTGCCATCGATTGCATCCGACCCTGTGAATACAGTGATCGTACTTGAAACGGAAGGAACGGTCCAGGCAGATTCGGTCATGCTGCTGACGGGCAGTCATCCGATCCGGCTGCTGGCCTTCGATGCCCGGCTTCATGGGTTTGGGCTGAAATACGGAGACGGCAAGGCCAAAAGGTTTTATGTTGAAAACTGGAAAAACAGCGACCAGTGGTTCAGCTGGGATGTCAGGCTCAACGAACCGACTGAATACAAGATTGAGTTGAAATTCGCCGGTTCAAAAGGTTCCGGAGGTAAGATCAGACTGGAAACCGGGCAACAGGATCTTGAATCGCTCATACGTGACAATCAGGCAGTCAACGAGGTAAACACATTGACACCGGGAACAATAAAACTAAAAAAAGGGATCAGCCGGCTCAGTTTGAAACCGGTTTCTTTTGGCAAGGATGAACTGATTAAATTGCTTGAAATAACATTAACGCCGCTGAATTAGCGTGCAAAAATTCAGATATTATGCTACCCTTGCAGGGCGTTGGTTTGGTTTGGGTACATTTATAAACCCAAGGCGTTGCCGTTGGGCTAGGATATGATGGGCTTTCAGCCCGAAAAATAGGATTCAGGGGTCTGGTTTTCCATCGAAAACGAATATAAACAAGGTTTGGGCGTATAGACATGGAAAATGTTTTGAATGCCCGCCACGAAGTGGCAGTATAATCTAGCCCAGGGCAAGCGACGAAGGAGCGGCGCCCTGGGGCAAAATTCGCATCGGATTCACCCGTCCGCAAAAAAATGAAGGCAAATGGTCAAAGCTTTTTTCGGACGGAAAGGAGAATAAAAAGTAAAAAGCGAAAGTCAAAAAATTCGATGATAGAATGAAATTAATTCGATAATAAAATATAATGAATGGAAAACCAGACACGCAGAAAATTTATTGAAAAATCATCACTGCCCACGGCGGTAAATATGTTTTGGACCACGACGGCGATATACCTGACACCATGCAGGTAACTTACGAATTTGCCTCGAAAAAAATCATCTCATTCAGTATATTTGAAGCCAGCAGCGGAGAATTATTCCCTTACGGCGAAATTGAACTCCGGGGTACCAAGGGCAACATTTATGCTTCCCAGGATGGATACAGGGTAGTCCCGGCCAAAAAAGGGCAGTTTCAAAACTGGAAAGAAAAGGAATTGATAAAGGCCGAAGAATTCAGTATCCCTTCCCAGGATTTAAAAGACGGAAGCAACTCTTTTGCAACCGGCAACGTGATCCGCAACTTTCTTGATTGTGTGAAAACAAGAAACTTACCACTTTGCACGCTGGAAGACGGTCACCGCTCCACCAGTTTTGCCCACCTGGCCAATATCGCACTGGCAACCCAAAAAAGGCTGCAATGGGATCCTGATAAGGAATTGTTTACCAATTCCGACGAAGCCAACAAGATGCTTCATTACGAATACCGCAAACCCTGGAAACTTTAATATTATGGAAAGACGTAATTTCATCCAAACAACCGGACTCTCAGTAGCCGGCATTACATTGGCAGCCAATGGAATGGCATGTACTTCCCCAACCGGTCAAACGCTGAAAAGGCCACTGTGTGCCTTCACCAAATGCCTCCAGTTTTTAACCTTCGACCAGATTGCCGAAGTACTGGCCAAAAACGGATTCGACGGAGCCGACATCACCGTCAGGCCCGGCGGACAGATTGAACCGGAAAATGTTAAGACGGAACTGCCAAAAGCTGCAAAAACGCTTAAAAAATCAGGAATCGCCTTGCCGATGATGGTCACGGCAATAACAGACACTGATAATCCGGCAGATGTAACCTTGCTGCAGGTCGCAGCCGATGCAGGCATCCGTTGGTACCGCATGGGATGGCTACCTTACGACCTGACAAAAACGATTCAGCAAAACCTCGACGGCTTTAAGGGTAAATTTGAGCGGTTGGCCAAACTAAATGAGAAACTCGGGATTCACGGCGGATATCAGAATCATTCAGGCCTTCACGTGGGTGCCCCGGTTTGGGACTTGTACGATCTGGTAAAAGATATCGATCCGAAATATTTGGGGGTACAGTACGACATCCGTCATGCAGTTACCGAAGGCGGTTACTCGTGGATACTTGGAATGAAAAGGGTGGAACCCTGGATCAGAACCATCTGCATCAAGGATTTTGTCTGGGCGAAGGATGCCAAAGGGGGCTGGAAACATCAGAATGTCATGCTGGGTGAAGGAATGGTGAATTTCGACCAGTTCCTGCCGGAATATGCCTCCCTCAAATTGGAGGCGCCCATCAGCATCCATTTCGAATATGACCTTGGCGGTGCCGAATCCGGCAAGAAAGAGACCACCATGAATCACGACAAGATTTATGGGATGATGAAAACGGACCTCGGTTGGCTCAGGAAAAGCCTGGTGAAAAATAAAATCGAATTTTAAATAATATTTATATTTCATAATTCCCATTTTCTGTAATATTTATCAATTGAACCGCATTTAATGTTACCAACCAGACGAGATTTTATCAAAACAACAGGAGTTGCATCTGCTGCAACATTTGCAGGTGTTCAACCTTCGATGGCTGCACCATCCAACAGCACATCAAAACAGGTTACCATTGCCGAAGTTAACTCCAATTTTGAGCGCGAACCGTTGATCCGGCCGTTCGGATTCAAAGGCGGCTACATGACCGAAATCTGGCAAACTGTCAACTACCTGAAAAGCAGTTCCGGAACGCACAAAATTGGCCTTTGTACCCAGAATGTACTCTGGTCGGATGCGCAGGTATTTGCAGCACACTCTGAAAGCGGAGGCAATGCTTTGATGTTTGCACTGACAGAGCGTGCGCTGCAGATCATGAAAGGTCAGAGTTTTTCAACACCCGTCGAGCTGCTGGATAACATTCTTCCTGAAGTCTATGCCTACGGTCAGAAAATAACCGCCAATCCCGGTCTCCGGAAAACTTTTGCCCTCAACGCTCTGGTTGGTACCGACAATGCAGCCTGGCTGCTTTATGCGGCAGAGAACGGATTTGCTACTTTTGATGAGATGATCCCGGCCGCCTATAAACCGGCCCTATCAAGCCATCACGGCCAGGCAGCGGCTATTCCGCTGATGGCCTACAGCATTCCGATCAATGAAATCCAGGCTGCCGTTGAACAGGGTTATTTCTTTATGAAGATAAAGATTGGTCAGCCCGGCACCCAGGAAGAGATGCTCGAAAAAGACAAGGCCCGTTTGACGGCCATTCACCAGGCGATCGGCAATGTCCGTACCTCGCACACCAAAGACGGGAAACTACCCTACTATTTCGATGCCAACGGCCGGTACGAAAAAAAAGAGACGCTGCTGAAACTCCTCGACCATGCCAGGAAAATCGGCGCTTTCGACCAGATAGCGATCATCGAAGAACCCTTTGCCGAGGAGCTTGATATCGATGTATCGGATATCCCTGTACGGCTGGCTGCCGACGAAAGCGCCCATACCGACGAAGATGCAATCAAACGGATAGGAATGGGGTACAAAGCCATCGCACTGAAAGCCATTGCCAAAACCCTGAGTATGACGATGAAAATTGCGCAGGCAGCACATGAACGGAACATCCCCTGCTTTTGCGCGGACCTGACGGTCAATCCGATACTGGTCGACTGGAACAAAAATGTGGCGGCGCGGCTGAACTCCTTCCCGGGATTGGGCAGTCTTGGCTTAATAGAGAGCAACGGGCACCAAAACTACAAAAACTGGAATACCATGCTTGGTTACCATCCGATGGAGAAAGGCTCCTGGGTAAAGGCCGACAAAGGAGTCTACAACCTCGGAAGTGAATTCTACAGAAACAGTGGGGGAATATTCGAGCCCATGCCGCATTATGAGGAGATGTTCGCTTCCAAAACAAAATGACTTCAAAACAGGCATGGTCCTGATCACGGATGGAACGCTTGTTGACAGTTGTCTGTTAAGATACAACATCTATGCAGATCAGGTGGAAAATAAGGATAATGGTACTGTATATGAAATTGCACCAAAATCAAAGGTAAAAAGAGCTGAGATAGGCAGCACTATCCTTACCTGTTTGAAATGCGAAGAAAATGGGAAAATAACTGATCTATATTTTGAAGTTTTGACTTTTGGAAGAATCTCTTTATACAAACGCTAAAGAAGAGGATTTGCTCAAAATAATGGCATTTTACAACACTTTATAATATTGAGTTTCAAAGGCTATACTTCCCTGTAAAACTCCCTGTATTCTTTCGGCGACTTGCTTGTAATTTTTTTGAACTGACGGTTGAAATTGGAAATATTATTGAATCCTGCTTCCTCCGAAATGTTCTGAATGGGTTGATTGCCATGACTCAGGAATCTGCAGGCATGACCTATTCTCAGCTCATTGAGAAAATGCACAAAAGTCTTTCCTGTCTTTTGTTTAAAATAACGGCAGAAAGCCGTTGAATTCATCCCTGCGACAGAGGCGACCTTCTCTATGGATATATCTGAAGTGCAATTTCGGCTTGTGTACTTATTAATCTTCAGCATCCGGTCATCGCCCAAATTTTCTGTTCTATTGGTATAACCCGGCGATGCAATTGGCCTGAAGGAGGCATTGCCCAGAAAATCAATCAGTTTTACAAACACAAGATGACGTTCCATCCCATTGGTATGGAGCGCCTGATTCAGTAATCCACCCGCAATCTCGGCAGTTTCACCCGAAAAATTCAGTCCGGTAAAAGAACTTTTGAGTAGTTTTTTTACCGCCACAAATTCAGGATGCTGCAACTGAGATTCAGGGAAATAGTTTTCAGGAAACTGCAAAACAATGGCTTGACAAAACAAATTAGGGTCCCCTGAATAAAATGATTGGTCGTTCATAAAAAAATGGGGAAGTCTGCTGCCAAAAAATGTTAATTCTCCCGGAGAGAAACTTTCAACAACATCTCCCACAAATTTCTTTCCGAAACTTTTGATCACATATACAATTTCGTATTCATCATGGAAATGCAGTGGTACTGAGAAATGAGGAAAATAATTGCATCTCACTATCAATGAACTATTAGCAGGATAGTTAATTAATTCATAAAATGGTTTCATGTAGAGAAAATAAAAAATTATGTTCTTGCAAGGAAATCAGATTGCAAATTTAATACAATAATCTGCAAATAAAGTACCATTACAATCATAGATGGCAATATAATTTTAACAATCTTTTAACAAGATTAGTTAACCATTGTTAACAAAGATTAACAAATTGAAAAACAAACTGACAAAACACTTTTTTAAAACAACCAATTCAAATTTATTTATGAAAAAGAGAAATCAGAATGATGTGAGTTGTAGGGTCTGCTTCAACAAGGCGCCGGGGATATTATTGCTGAGTTTACTGATCGCGATGTTCAGTTTGCTTTCGCTGCCGACGAATGTGATGGCACAACCGACCAAAACTATCAAGGGGAAAGTAATCTCTAAATCTGGAGAATTGCTGCCCGGAGTATCAATTGTCGTCAAAGGGACTACGATAGGTACAATTTCAGATGTTGATGGTAATTATACCTTGACGAATGTTAAACCAAATTCGACACTGGTCTATTCATTTATTGGTTTTACCTCTTCACAGGTTGTGGTCACCAACCAGTCCTCCATTAATGTAACCCTCGAGGAAGACACCAAGCAGATTGAAGAGGTGGTTGCAATTGGCTATGGTACCGCCAAAAAGCGAGACCTTACGGGTGCTGTAACGCAGGTTAAGACCGAGCAGCTTCAGAATGAAAAACCGCAGTCCGTGCAGGATATTCTTCGCGGCAACGTAGCAGGTATGGCTGTTGGCTATGCATCATTGGCCAAAGGCGGGGGTGACATGGAGATCAGGGGTGACAATACACTCAAGACTTCCTCTGATCCCTTAATCGTTCTGGATGGTGTGATCTATCAGGGCGGAATGGAAGATATCAATCCGAATGATATTGAAACAGTGGATGTTTTGAAGGATGCTTCATCATCTGCAGTGTATGGTGCAAGGGCATCCAACGGTGTTGTGATTGTTACCACGAAGAAAGGGAAACAAGGAAAACCAATGATCAATGTCAATTCTAGTTTTGGACTCGCAACAATGGCAACATTACAGGCCGTACACGATCCACAGGATTTTATCAGATGGCGGTCGGATGTAATGAAATCGTTGAATTATTACAATGCTGCGACGAATCAGAAGCTATATAAATTTGATGATCCGGCGAATTTACCTTCCGGCATTACAGAAACACAATGGAGAGATGGTTCTACCGGTGAGTTGTTGGATATTAGGTTGGCACGATTGGGCTTATTGCCTAATGAGGTCAAAAATTACAAGGCCAATACACCTGTTAACTGGAATGATCTGGTGTTTCAAAACGGGATGCGGCAGGATCACAACATTTCTCTTTCAGGGAAAAAAGATGAAGTAACCTATTACTGGTCTTTGGGATACAACAAGAATGAAGGTGTCATCGTAGGTGATGAGTTCTCTACTATACGGAGCCGGCTTAATCTCGAGGCCAATGTAACCAAGTGGTTAACCGTGGGTGCTAATACGCAGTTCGCATCCCGGGATGAAAGCAATATCAATGCTGATTGGGGGCAAATATGGAACAGTTCGCCATGGGGTTCTATTTACAAAGATGACGGTGTAACTATCCGTGAGAGTCCGGTGGATGACCTTGGCCGGGGTTCCAAATATCCCTTGTACGATAAAATGTTCACGGAAAGACGCAATGTATACAATACACTGACCAGTAATTTATACGGGAAAGTTACCTTACCGCTGGGCATAACCTATCAGTTGAATTACGCACCAAGATACCAATGGCGCGATTATATGAACCACCGGTCTGCGCTGCACGAAGAATGGGCGCTGTTCGGAGGCGATGCCACCCGTCAACAGAGTTCTATCTTCAGCTGGCAATTGGACCACCTCGTAAAATGGAACAAAAAATTCAATGAAGTTCATCAGTTTGACGTTACCTTGCTTGCCAATGCAGAGAAATACCAGAGTTGGGATAACACCATGTCAACGGCGGGATTTTCTCCTACCGATGCATTGGGGTATCACAATATGACTGCCGGTAAGAGTACTTCCAACAGCATCAAAAGCAACGATGAATACAGTACAGGTGACGCTTTGATGGCCAGGGTATTTTATTCTTACAGCAGCAAGTACATGGTAACCATGTCTATCCGTCGTGACGGTTACTCAGCCTTCGGATTGAAGAACCCGCGCGGTACATTCCCTTCAGTTGCTTTAGGCTGGGTGATGTCTGACGAGAATTTCTTCAAGAACAGTATTCTTACTTATACGAAACTCCGTATGTCTTACGGCGAAAACGGGAACCGCGAAGTTGGCCGTTACGATGCTTTGTCATCGATGAGCATCGGTAAATATCCCTATCAGACACTTGGGGGATCCATTTACGAAAGCAACCAGCTTTATGTTGACAGGATGGCCAATCCAAACCTGAAATGGGAGCGTGGAAGAGCCTTAAACTTTGGATTGGATTTCGGAATTCTGAAAGGCGTTCTGGATGGATCATTGGAGTATTACAAAATGAACACGCTTGATTTGCTGGTAGACCGCAAATTACCCGACCTGGTAGGATTTACCTCCGTGGCAACCAACCTGGGTGAGTTGGAAAACAAGGGGGTTGAGTTTACACTGAATGCCAGAATCATGGATCACGAAAATTTTAAATGGCGCGGTAGCTTTAATGTTTCTTACAACAAAAACATTATTGTCCATCTTTATGGCGATATGGTAGATGTGAAAGATGCTCAGGGAAATATCACAGGCAAGAAAGAGGGAGACGATACTTCCAACAAATGGTTTATCGGCCAATCCAATTCAGTGATATGGGAACCAAAAATTTCC
>JBBQHB010000048.1:0-39004 GCA_038323575.1 Bacteroidales bacterium
GAAAAATAGAATTACACCACATCTGATTATCAGTTGTTTATAGAATATTGGCTGAAAATATTCCTATTCAAACCACGAAAAATCTGCATTTTTAACTGATTTTTCTTTGACTTTGGGTTAAAACCTGCAAGTTGGGTTAAAATCACGTTACCTTAAATAGTATCAGCCAAAGTAATTTTATCTAATTTTTTAGATAATCCAATCGCCTCTTTGATAATCTCTTCGGGATAATCATTGATTTGAAGTATCCTTATCGCGTTCCTGTTTTTCAGTTTCCCCTCCTTTAACTTATAATCAAAATCAACCGTTTTATTGTCCTTATCCACCATCTCACTGAAATGGTACAATTCATATTCCTCTTTTAACAAATCGGCCAGTTCAATGTCATGGGTTGAAACAAACACGATGTTATCATCCTTTGCCAGATAGGATAAAACAGCCTTCCCGGCCGATATCCGTTCAACGGTATTTGTACCTTTAAATATTTCGTCGAGTAAATACAGGTTGAAGTTCCCGTTTCCGCTATTATCAATCATCTCCTTGATTGTCAGCACCTCTTCAAAATAGTAGCTTTTGTCATTCATTAAATCATCGCTGATCCTGATTGCCGAATAGATCCTCATCCCCGGCAGCGAAAAATGCGCCGCGAAACAGGTGTTTAAAGTTGAACCCGTTATGGCATTGATCCCGATCGTACGGATAAAAGATGTTTTACCCGACATATTTGACCCGGTTAAAAGAACTGATTTTCCGTTTACCCGGATAGAATTGGTGACGCAATTATTGATAAGAGGGTGATAAACTTCCAGTGCTTCCAAATTCTTATTTTTATTGCTTACCTCAGGCAGGCAATACAGGTTAAGTCCTTGTCTTAAGGAGGCGATTGATATAAATGAATCTATAGAACCAACAAAAGTAAATACCTCTTCAATTTCCTCTCTTTTTGTGTCCAGGATCTTTAAAACCCCAAATAAGAACAAGGGTTCCAAAAGAAATAGTACTTTGAAAAACTCCAGCACTACCCAAAATAAAGCCTGAAAATCACTTTCAAGTTTTGCCCCAAAATTGAAAAATAACATTCTATTCCTGACCTTGTCAAGCACCGCAACTGATCCTGGTACATCCTTGCTTATCCCGTTAAATATTTCATGTTTCATAAACTCCCTGGCGACATTGTTCAAGATCAACAACTGAGGTATTGAACCTAAATATTGGTACAGGTTATTCTTATTCCATAAGTGAATCCCAAAATTGATGATAAAAACCCCGGCCAAAACGAATATCAAGGCCGGATTAAAAGGAATCATTAAAATAGACAAAAGGCTTGTAAATGAAAGAAGGCGAACGATAAAAAACCATTTAGGCTCTTTGATATGTTCATCCTGAAACAATGAAGTGATGTAAAAAGCTTCATGGTTATTTAACTTGTCCAGCTGAAATTGAAGATCTAGTCGCAATTCTGAATCCTGACCGATTTTTTCGATAAGTTTCTCCTGTGTTGTGAATTTGTCGTTTTTAGTTGAAATGGTTCTCAGTGTGTTGTAAATGCATTGCTGCCCGACTTTGGATGAAGTCCTGTCTAAAAACATAAATAATTCCGGGAAGTCCAGATCATTGCATGTTTTATCTGATAGAAACTGAGCTGCCTCAGTCTTCTCTTTCTTTGCGAAATACCTTTCAATAAATTGGAAATTATAATCGTCAACTTTCAACTTACCAAAGGATTCAGCCAATCTTTCCCTTATTTTACCGGTTCGGTTAAACATGCTGAAAGTCCTACATATTCAGTGGTTTTCTCGCTTCGTCCACATTCCATCCTTTGACCAGAATTTCCTGCTTTTCCCCTTTCAACTGATTGGTGGCAGCGCTCACTGTTGTAATTAAAGATTCACCCGGCGCCAGTGAAAAATAATTGGCAGACCAATAAGCCGGCAGCACCTCTTCACTGTCATTCATCAACCTTGGATTAACAAAAAATGCCAGTTGTTTGGAATTATTGGTGAATTTCAGGGTCCATTTTGTATCCGATTTGATCTGTTCCTTCTTTAAAACCGTTGTCTCCAGTTTGGTATGGGCCATTTGGTTCAAAGCTGTGTAATTGTTGTCTGCAGCCAGCCAGTACACATTGCGGGAAATTACTTTTCCGGCGGCATCTTTCAGGTTAAGCAGGACAAGATTTACCTCTTTGCTGTCGGCCAAAACCTTCGACAACGAGAAGAGTTCCCTGACATCAGAAACAGGCATGCTGACTGCGGCGCTTTGGTGGAACAATGATTTTGAATCCAGGCTGTAAATATCTGCCGTTACAGTCAGATTTGGAACAGCCTTGTAGGTCCGGTTGACGACGGTAACGTTATAGTCAAGCATATTTAACTGAACATGAACCGGTTCGCAGCTGTTCTGCATAAAATAGTACCCTGAATTCGGTTCGAGGAACCAATCGTAAACCTGCCACATCACACTGGGGAACGCGGCATTCAGTTTCCAGAGCATGACGCCTCCGATTTCGTTCAGTTTATGTCCGGCTGATTCGAAAGTACCCTGGTAACCAGTCGCATTCATCAGCTGCATCTTATCTGAAAACTCTTCCATGGATGCAGGCGCACCGTATCTCTTCACCATCGACTCATAGTACTTGTTGTATTTCCCGTTTCCGGTTGCGGCATCGTGGTAACCCCATGAATTATTCAGCGGGAAAGGCAGTTTGGTATCCCACACCAGGTTCGGAATGTTCTTCACCAGCGAACTGTAAGGCGGCTGGGAAGGCAATCCTGTTTCGTCTTTGAATACCCAGTCTTTTGCATTGTCGGCCAGACGGTAATATTCTTTTGAATCCTGCCAGGTGTAAGGTCCACCGCTGTAAACGCCGGATCCGAGGTTATCGGGCCAGGCTCCCGGAAATCCGGCCGGCAGTTTGGCAAACCCTGAAGAGCAGGGAATAAACGGCCGTGTCCCATCCAGTTTGATTACACTTTCCCTCATCTTTTCGTAGGCATCCTTGCGGATATGGCCTTCGTTTCCGCCGGTCCAGAGCAACAGGCTGGCATGGTTACGAATCCGGTAGATCGTACTGATCACATTTTTTACAAAAATGTCGGGTTCGAGCGGCCAGTCGGTTGAACCTTTGAATTCACCGTGGGTATCGCCGGTAACCCAGAAGTCGGACCATACCAATAACCCGTACCTGTCGGCTGCATCAAAGAACATATCGGGCGGAGTGACGCCGCCGCCCCAGATCCTGACCAGGTTAATGTTGGCGTTGCGGCAAAGGTGCAATTCGGCATCATATCGGGTGGAATCGCGGTTCAGCATCATATCCGGCACCCAGGCGCCTCCTGTCAGTTGGATGCGTCTGCCGTTGACAAAAAATTCCCGCCGCAGAAATTTATCGGGAACCACTTCCGCTTTCGTACTGACAGTCCGGATGCCAAAAACAAAGGAGGTATCATCAGAGACCACACCTTCAGATTCATACCTTAGCTGAATGCGGTACAAATTTGGTGCCCCATAACCATTCGGCCACCAGAGATGCGGCTGCTTCACCAGCAATTGAGCAGTATTTCCTGCATTTAAGGCGATCTGGCTCTGAGCGCCGGCAGCAATATTCACCTCTTTTGAGAACAGGAGCGGACTTCCGGTAAAGTTCTCGGGAATGATGGAAACTTTCAGGGTTCCTTTTGAATTCTTTGTACTGTGGTTGGTCAAGGTGAGGTTCAGGGAGAGTTTCGCAACCGACGTGTCGGGCAGGTTGGGCAAATCGGTGATGATTTGTGGCTGAACGATGGTTACCCCACCCGATGTCCGAAGGATCACCGGCTGCCATATGCCCATGTTACGGTCGCGTACCGGAGGCATCCAATCCCACCCTACAGAGCAGAGCATGGTTACATTTTTACCGATATCCCCGGTAGGACCGCCGTTCTCGAAAAAATCGTCCATGGCTTTTAACTGTTCCTGGGCCGGTAATCCGGGAAAATCCAGCGGATATATCTTGACTGCCAGGAAATTCTCCGCTCCTGCACTGATTTTTTGGCTCACGTCGAAACTGTATTCGGCAAACATCCCGGCCATTTGCGTTGAATCGGCAATCGCTTTGCCGTTCAGCCAGACGGCCGCCCGGTAATTGATCCCTTTGAAAATCAACTGGAAGTGGCGCCCTTTATCGGTGGCAGGAACGTTGAAGACAGTCCGGTACCAGTATGGTTTCTTCCAGGGATTTGGCAGATTGGGGAGATAACTGTATTGCTCCAGGTTGTACTTCTTGTTGAATTCATCCGATGCATCCGGAATCAGCATATTGTTCATCCCGGAATAGGGATCCGGATAGATGTGGTTGGCAACCAGACCTGTTAAAACTGTTGATGGTACTTTTACAGGAAACCAGTAGACATCTGAATGATAGTCTGTTGTTGAGATATGCTCGCCGGTTGCCTGAATCAAATCAGATGACTGAAGTTTGAATTCTGTCAGTTTTACCTGTTTAATAATGTTATCCTGGGCAAAAGAATATTGCGAACAGATAAAAAGCAAGGTTAATAAATAGGCAAAGTATTTCATGTCAGTAATTTAGAATAATCAATGACGTAAAAATAATCAAAACTAAATTAGTATTGTAATGAATTAGTTAAGAATTGACCTAATATAATAAGCTTATTCTATGTTGCCAGAGTGAATTGCAGCTTCTAAAACACAAGGGAACACGTTCGCCCTTTCGCACAACAATTGAATTCCGTTGGATATAAAATGATAATAATTTCGGTCTTGCAAGGCAATTGTGGAAAGTTTGAGAGGGAACCCAAAATTATTAAACCATTCAGAAACAACAGCATCAATCGGAATTTCGTATTTGGTTAAGCCCAGATATAGAAGAAAAATACGAGCTTCAATTGCACCAAACCCTTTAAACATAGTGTCGATTTCATCAGCGATAGATCTTTCTGCCTGTTTATCATCCTTTTTATAAATTGCTTTTTCAAGAACTTGTAGTAAGTCCCAATTGCTTTCCTCTAATAAATTGAAGTTGGTTGCAAAATAATCGGGTATTTTATTAATATCCTGAATAATTCCATGGTGTTTTAACAAATTAAAAACGTATAGTTTGATGTCTGGATTATTTAAAACTAAACCATATTGAAGAGGTGAAGGCTTAATTTGAAGTAAAGAAGCAATCTTGGAATTTGTTTCCTGTTTCAAAATCGGCGTTAACAGACTGTATAAAAGAGATTTTATAACAGTATTACGATTGAGTAATACGTTTTGATATTCGATATTTTGGGAAATACGACTTGTTACATATGTGCCTGATTGCTGGTTTATAAAATCAGTAACCTTTTTTACATCTTCATCGCTAATATGCCATTCAATTTTCATAATTGCAAGTATTTTAGAATTCCAACTTCTATTAATCTGCAAAAAGCCGGAAGGACCTTCCGGCTTTTTACATAAACCAAAACCAATTAGCTAATAATACATACTGCAGATTCTTTTTCCATTTCAAAAAAACAAATTTTATTTTCTCTTGCTAACCAACCTAAAGCAAGGTATATGTCCTTAATGTCCAAATTTGTTGTCTTTCTTAAATCAATAATCTTGACATTCACTTTTTCATTAAGAATTTGCCAAATAATACCTGCATCAGTTCCAATTTTTTCCTTTTCCATGATAATTATATTTAAGTTAAACAATGCTCAATATCTCTAATTGAATTTTTCTTTCCCCATTGAAACAAGATACTGTTGTTCCTTTTTTTTGTGCAAAAAGAACCATGCCAATTGCCGAAAATACCGAGAGTTTAGATTCATTAAGTTGTTCCTGATTAGGATAAACTAACTGAATAGTAAGTTTTTTATAAGTCTGGATATTTTTTACGGTAACTTTGGAATATATTTTAACAATATTTCCGGGCATCTCATATTCCTTATTTATCTTAGCTCTCCATAACTCAGCTTTGAAGTGCAAAAATGTGTGATTCGCGCTATAAGGATGTTTTTTTTCGATATATCCAGCCATAGCATTTAAGTTCTTATAATCTGTTTCTGTTACAATTCTTCTTGAATTGAAAAACGATTTAAAAAAATGCAATGTATAAAACATAATTTTTGAGAATTGTGAAATTCTATAGTAAATCCTCTCCATGAGCTTCCGGTTGATAAATCACTTTTTCAATCTTTACTTTTTGTTCACCTTTAGGGGCTTTAAACGTAACCACATCACCGGCTTTGTAACCTAATAGAGCACAACCTAATGGTGAAAGAACAGAAATCAAACCTTTAGAAAAGTCTGCATTTTGAGGATATATTAAACGCAACTCCATGATTTTTCCCGAATCTAAAAAGATCACATTCATTATTGAGTTCATTGTTACAAAATCTGGCGTTATTAACTTTGAGTCTATCTTTAACGCCTTTTGCAATTCAATCCCTAGAAACTCTAAATATTTGATGTCAACGCTTTTATTCTCACGTAAAGTTTGAATTAGCTTCGTTAACCTGAAAAAATCTAACTGAGTGACTTTTATTGTAACGCCACTTTCAGTAATATTTTTCTTTTTTGCCATATTACATCCTCCCTTAATTATACCGAATGGTTTAATTTTCAGTCAATACTTTATTTAATTAATTTTACCACATCTAAATATATAAATCAAAACATAAATAAAACGGATTCGATTCATTTATGTATCGGATTCGATGCAAAGTTAAACAACTTTTTTACAATAAAAAAATGGGGAACAAGTACAATTCGATAAAAAGATTGATTGAGCTATGGGAGTCTTATGAAGATGAAACAGACCAACAAGAATTGCATGAATTTGCAGAATGGTTAACAACCAAACTAAAAGAAAAACCAGAACTTAACATTAACCAAACAAGAAAGAGGGTTAAAAATGATGAACAAGAAAACTTAGTATTAATTAAGAACATGGATGAACCTACTCGTTTTTTGGAATATACTTCAAGAATATCGAGGCTACATGATTTTTATATTAAAAAATTTTTCAACGAACTACCAATAAAAAATCGGCTTGAGTACCTTTTCTTATATACTGTTAATGTAAAAAAGGAAGCAAAAAAGACTGAATTGATTAATATTCATTTAGTCGATTATTCTACCGGAATGGATACCATAAAGAGATTGGTTAATAATGGGTTGATTGTTGAAAGCCAAGACGAATTGGATAAAAGAGCCAAAATATTGGTGATTACCAATGAAGGACGACACGTTCTTGAACAATCAGGAAAAAAAATTACGGATGAAATCCACATGTTTTTAGCTTGTATAAGCATGAATAAATGGAAAAAAACACTATCTGTTTTTGAAGAAATAAATAATTTCCATTCGAACATTTATCAAATGCATAACGATAAAACCCCAGCCGAACTATCAAATTTAATGGATTCTTTGAAGCACATTTACAGGTAGCTATACTAATAAGATAGGTGCGTTGGAAGGTTACAGCTCTTTTGCAACCCTTTGGTTTTCATATTGGCTCTTATGGGCTTGCAAACCTGGTTGCTATTATCTGTATTCATGCAATCGGAAATCTCCCCCGAACATGTGACTTGCTAAAATTCCTGGTTAATTGTTCCATCCCAAAAACTCCGAATATGTTATCGGGATTGCGGTATATTGTGTTTCTGATTAATTTTAGTGCTTTATTTTCAGGATATTATGCGTCAATTGTACACATTTTGTATAACTGTGGTTTTCATCCTGTAAGTATTTAACTTTTCTTAACTCTCCCTTTTCCCGTGCAGCAGCAGGTTGACGGCATCCTGCAGGGAACCGGCTTTGGTAACCGAGCCGGAATTGACGAAGAAAATTTCATCCGCATTCTCAATGGTATTGAGGCGGTGCGCGATAATAATCTTGGTGGTACACGACGGAAGTTTATTAAGGATTTCCTCCAACAGTTGTTCCGTAACCGTATCGATGTTGGCAGTTGCCTCATCCAGGATCAGCAGTTTAGGTTTCCGTAATACCACACGGATAAAGGCAATCAGTTGCTTTTGGCCCAGGCTGATACCGTCGCCGGACGAATTAATTTCAGCATTCAGTCCGCCGTAGAACCGTTCGAGCAAACCATCCAATCCCGATTCAGACAAAACTTTGGACAGCTCTTCATTTGAAACATTCTGGTACTGGGCATTTCCGTAAAGGATATTGTCGCGGATGGTTCCGGTGAAGAGGAAGGGATCCTGCAGGATAAATCCGATGGCGGAGGTTCGGGTATCATAGTCCATCGAACGGATATCCCTCCCTTCGAACAGGATTTGACCCTGTGTAGGGTCGTAAAGCCGTGACATCAATGAAGCCGTTGTAGTTTTCCCTCCGCCTGTCGGACCAACGAACGCGTATGTTTTACAATCTTCAAGATCAAAATTCACATTTTTCAGTATTTCATTCCCGGTATTGTAGGAAAACGAAACATTCCGGAATGACAATTTGTGAGGAATTTCTTCTGCTTTGCCAGGTTGAATCACAGTCAGGTTGTTCTCCATTACAAGTATTTGTGAGATACGGTCCCAGCCGGCCAAAGCGACCTGGAAGTTGGCCCAGAGCGCGGCAATCTGGCGGAGCGGATTGTAAAACTGTGCGATATAAGCCAAAAAGCTGATCAGTAATCCTATCGAAAACTCTCCGACGGAAATCAGGTAGATACCAAACGCGAGCACGATCAGCTGACCGATACTGGAGGAAAATCCGTAGACAGGGGTGAACATGTTATTGGCAATACCGGCTTTTACAGCATTGTTATAGTTTTCAGAGTTAACCTCGTCAAAGCGTTTGCGGAAGTAATCCCGGCGGTTAAAGGCAACAATTACCTTGAAGTTGTTCAGACTTTCCTGAATTTCCGCACTCAGGCTTCCGGTGCTTTTCATGTTGACCGTATTTCGCGCTTTTACCCAGGGCGAAATACTCCGGGTAAATATCCACAAAAGGAATGCCGGCGCCAAAGCTGCAAGTCCCAGTTTCAGGTTGATGGAAAGCAGGAATACACCAGCCCCGACCATCGAGAAAATGCTGCTGATAAACTGCACAAGCGATTGGGAAAAGAACTGGTTGATTTTATCGGTGTCGTTGTTGACCCTTGAAATCAGGTCACCGGCTTTGTTCTGGTTAAAAAAATCAATCGGTAAATCCTGTAGTTTGTTGAAAACCAAATTCCGCAGGTTAAACAGCATGCGCTGACCGACGCGTCCCATCAACTGTGTTTGGGTATAACCGCTTACCATGGCAAGGAGGAAAACGCCAAACAGGATGATGGAATATTTTATCACACCCTCGTAATGCTTGGTCACTACATAATTATCAACGGCATGCCCTATCAGAAATGGGCCGACAAGGTTCAGTCCCACATTGATGAAGATAAAGATCATCGCGATGTAGAGATTTTTCCGCTCTTCACCCATGAGCGTCAGCAACTGCCTGATGGTAGTAGTTGTACTGACTTTCCCGACATACTTCACCTCTTTTTTCAGATTGAGATTATAGCTCATAATGACTGGTGCTTCGTTGGGAATTAAAAATTTGAACGTATTCGGGAGAACTGTCCATCAACGTTTCGTGGGTTCCGGTTGCCAGAATTTCGCCCTCTTCCAACAATATGATTTGACTGTAACTAATGACTGAAGCAATTTTCTGGGTTACCGAAAGCAGGGTTATGCCGGGGTAATTTCTTTCCACATTTGCCAGGATCTTCTCTTCTGTCTGACTGTCTACACGGGCTGTAAAATCGTCGAGCAGCAAGATTTTCGGATCAAGGGCAAGCGCCCTGGCCAACATAATGCGCTGCTTTTGTCCGCCCGAGAGGCTCGTCCCCCGTTCGCTAACGATCGTATCCAGGCCCTGCGGAAGCACATCAATGAACTCATTTAATTCAGCGGTAGCTATGGCTTTTTTAAACGATTCATCGGTTACCTTTTCATTGAAAGCAATGTTTTCACGAATGCTCATATTGAAAATGATGCTGTCCTGAAACACAAATCCGATCTGGTGCTGAAAGGTTTCCTTGTTGTAACCGTTGATAGCTAAACCGTCAAAAAGGATGTAACCGCCAGTTGCCTGAATCAATCCCGTGAGCAGATAGAGCAGCTGCGTTTTTCCCGCGGCTGTGGGACCGATTACGGCAGTTCTGGTTCCCGGTCTAAGTGTCATGGATACATGCTGCAATACAGGCTTTCCCCCGTAAAATACAGATATGTTCTGCAGCTCGATGTTTCCAAGTAAAGGTGTATTTACCGTGCCCGTATCGCGCGTTTCTTCCGCATTCAGAACTTCGTAAATCCTGCCGTACGAAACCGAGGCCTGCACCACAAAATTGCTGATAAACCCGATGATGATAATCGGGAAGATCAAAATGACCAGGTAAGAACTGAACGCCGCGAAATCACCCAGCGACATGGTTCCTTTGATCACGTAATGTCCGCCCAGTGCCAGAATTATCAGTGATGCCATATTACCCACAAAAACCACAATGGGTATCAGTGTGGCAAATAATTTCAGAATCGACATCCCCAGGTTTTTGGCCTGGGTATTGGCATCAAGGAACTTGTTGTATTCGAGGGCTTGAGAGTTGACCACGCGAACCAGGGCGGCCCCCATGATGCTCTCATTGATAACCTTGTTGAGCCAGTCGATCACTTCCCGGCTTTTCTTGAACAATACCCCCACTTTCCGGAACACAAAGAAAAAAGCGCCGCTGATGATCGGAATTATGGAAAGTACGGCTAATGCCAGCCTCCAGTTGATCGAAATCAGCAGGAAACTCGCACCGACAATGATAAAAATCGAAGAGGCCAGTGACACAATCGCCATGGATACAAACAATTTAACCGAATCAATGTCAGAAGTGAGGTTGGTCAACAGTTTTGAAGGATTCGCATGCTGGATAAAAGCATAGCTCTGGCGTGAAATTTTATCGGCAAGTTTGGTCCGCAGGTCCCGGGCTACCCTTTCCGAAACATAGGTCTGCAAAATTCCCTGTAGGAAGGTAAAAAAGAAAATAATGAAGGCAGCCGAAAGAAATTCAAGCATAATTTTCTTATAGGCAAAATTGCCTTTCGAAAAATCATCGATGCTGTGAGAAATAAGTTTCGGGATAACCAGGTTTGCGGCATTACTCAGAAGGGCGAAGCTTATCAGGCTGAATATCATCAGCTTGTATGGCTTCAGTACAGCAAATATATTTGGTTTGGCAGGCTTACCTCCCGGTTTTGGCACCATTTGTCTGTTTGCTAATTAAATACAATCTGTTTACGAAAAAACCGTGCAAAGTTACAAACAACCAAAGAACAATCACCAGGAAATATTGAATGACAAAGCAGGCCAACCAATGCGTTCTGTTCCTAATCCCCTGTAAATAAAGAACTCACTTCAATTCTGTTGTGATCAGGGTCAAGCGTTTCAAATTCATAGTATCCGTCGCCGGTTTTTCTCGGACCGCTCAAAATCTTATACCCGTCTGCTTCCAGTTCTCTGGCCTTTCCATCGACTAGCTGCATAGTCTTCACCCCGAAAGCGAGATGTATAATCCCTTTGTGCTGACTGATTTCGGTATCGTTTAGGTTGTCCGGAATGTCCGGCCTGGTCATGATTTCCAGCCGTGCCCCCGATTCAAAAGTCAGAAAATAACTCTGAAACTTCTTTTTCTCATTGGTGTACTTGCTGTTGGCAATCCCGCCAAAATATTTGGTGTAATAAGCGCTTAATTCTTCAAGTTGGTCTGTCCAGATGGCAACGTGGTCTAAAGTCATGGTAATTATTTTGAGGTATTTTAAAAATTTTAGCAAATCCCGTCAGGGATTATATATCATTATTGTCCGGGGAAAAACAAAAGATTCTGAGCGAAACGAAGTGTAGCGAAGAATCTTTTAAAATTGTTTGCCATTTCCCCCGGAAAATAACGATTATATGTAAATTTACTAATCAAAATTAGTAATAAATTATCCGCAACCATCATGATAAAGATCGTACTGTCCGGGCTTGCCTACGTTTTTTTCCTCACGACATTTGCACAGCAAAAAAATTCAGACTGGCCTGTTTTAAAGCATTACGACCAGGATCATCTGCTCAACATTGCCCTTCCGTTGGGAGGAATCGGCACAGGAACCGTTTCACTGGGCGGACGGGGCGAATTGCGTGACTGGGAAATTATGAACAAACCTGCCATAGGTTACAGTACCGTCACCAAAGGGAACAATGCCCCTTTCTTTTCGATATACGTCAAACCGGAAGGTGAAAAAGCTATTACCCGGGCATTGATAGGACCTGTGCATCCGACGGAATACCTTCATTACGAAGGCCGCCCGGTCGACCAGCACGGTTACCCCAGGTTTGCCAATGCCAGTTTCGATGCTGCTTACCCTGTCGGAATTGTCAACCTATCGGATAAAAACATGCCGGTTAAAGTGAAGATCATCGGCTTTAATCCTTTCGTTCCGGGTGATGCGGATGCCAGCGGCTTACCGGTGGCGATCCTGACTTATGAAGTAACGAATCTGACCGGCAAACCACTATCAGTTTCTGTTTGCGGAACCATGCGTAACTTTGTCGGGCAGGATGGCAGTAAGACGAAGCGCGACTGGAAAGGCGACTATATCCCGTTCGGGGCAAAAAACAACCGGAATGTGATCAAAAAAAGCAGCGGCCTGACCGGAATTTACATGTACTCCGACAGTGTCGCCAAAACCGACGCCGCCTTTGGATCCATTGCTTTAACAACAGGTGAAAGCGAAGGTGTCAGTTTTCGCCGGTCCTCCGAACCCAATCGCTGGGAACGGGCAACCCTCGATTTTTGGGACGATTTCAGCGCCGACGGGGAACTGACGGACAAAGCGATCCTCAACGACAACAATCCGATGGCATCACTCGCAGTAAAGAAAACGATCGCTCCTAACAGTGCGCAAATATTCAGGTTTTACCTTACCTGGGATTTTCCCAACAGGTATGCCTGGTCGAAGGAACCGGTCGGAAATTATTACAGTACCAAATATTCCGATGCATGGGACGCAGCACAAAAAATTGTACCGGAAATCCCGGTACTGGAACAAAAAACCAGACTGTTCCAGGATGCCTTCCTTTCCTCCTCTTTGCCAGCCGAAGTCAAAGAGGCAGCCCTTTTTAACCTCAGCACACTCAGGTCGCAAACCGTTTTCAGGATTAAAAGCGGCCACATGATGGGCTGGGAAGGAGTCATGGACGAGTTCGGATCCTGCCAGGGTTCCTGCACCCATGTGTGGAATTACGAGGTGGCAACTCCCTTCCTGTTCGGTCAGCTGGCCCGTTCAATGCGCGATGTGGAGTTCAACTATGCAACCGACTCAACCGGTTTGATGAGTTTCCGCGCATCGTTGCCGCTCGCCAATGCACAATCCTCTAAAGTTGCGGCGGCAGACGGCCAGATGGGATGTATGATGAAAATTTACCGGGAGTGGCAGCTGTCGGGGGACAATGACTTTTTAAGGAAAAATTGGCCCGGCATAAAGAAAGTACTGGCTTTTGCATGGATCAAAGGAGGCTGGGACGGAGATATGGATGGGGTAATGGAAGGATGTCAGCACAACACCATGGATGTTGAATATTACGGGCCCAACCCGCAAATGGAGTTTTGGTACCTGGGGGCGCTGAGGGCCGGTCAGGAGATGGCCAAATTCATGAAGGACAAGGAATTCGAAAAAAAATGCGGCCTCCTCTTCCTCAACGGCAGCAAATGGACTGATCAAAACCTTTTTAACGGTGAATACTATATCCAGAAGATTATGCCTCCGTCGCCGGGGGATGTTGTTGCCAAAGGGCTGAAAGCCGGCATGGGATCCGCGAATCCGACGAATCCGGATTTTCAGCTGGGCGAAGGCTGCCTGGTTGATCAGCTGGTGGGACAGTACATGGCACATATCTGCGGATTGGGTTACCTGGCCAATGAGCAAAACATCAAAACAACGCTCAAAACCATCATGAAGTACAACTATGTCCCCGACTTCTCCCCTTTCTTCAACAACATGCGTTCCTATGTCATGGGCGACGAAAGCGGACTGATCATGGCCAGCTGGCCAAAAGGACGATTAAAAGTTCCGTTTCCCTATTTTGCCGAAGCAATGACCGGATTTGAATATACTGCAGCTGTAGGAATGATCTATGAAAATCAAACCGCCAACGGACTGAAATGCATCAAAAGCATCCGTGACAGGTTTGACGGGCTGAAGCGGAATCCGTTCGACGAACCCGAATGCGGTCACCATTATGCCAGGGCCATGGCAAGCTGGGCGGCAGTTATCGCTTTGTCTGAATTCCAATATTCGGGAGTAAATCAAAGTATGTCGTTTACTTCCAAACCCGGAACCTATTTCTGGAGCAACGGATCTGCCTGGGGAACCTGTATGATAGCGGGCAATCTTGCTGAATTGAAAGTGCTTTCAGGAAAAATATCGCTCAAAGAATTTAAAATCAATGGCATAGGAATAAAAAAAATCATGACTGAACTTTCTGATAAATCGGATCGTATAATAATTGAAATTTAAGCAATAAAACGGATGGACACAGCACAGATCTTAAAAAATAACCGGGAGTGGATTGCCGAAAAACTCAAGACGGACAGTGAATACTTTAAAAATTTATCGCTTGGGCAAAAACCTGAGATATTGTATATCGGCTGCTCCGACAGCCGGGTAACGGCAGAAGAGCTGATGGGAGCCAAACCAGGCGAAGTGTTTGTGCACAGGAATATTGCCAATATGGTTCCCAACACTGATTTGAGCGCCATGTCGGTAATTGCTTATGCAGTCAGCCATCTCAGGGTAAAACACATCGTTGTATGCGGCCACTATTTTTGTAACGGAGTGAAAGCCGCCATGCAGTCTGCCGACCTGGGGATTCTCAATCCCTGGTTGAGGAATATCCGTGACGTTTACCGCATCCACAAAACAGAATTGAACGCAATTGAGGATGAGGAGCTCAGGTACAAAAGGCTGGTAGAATTAAACGTACAGGAACAATGCATCAATGTGATTAAATCCGCCGATGTACAAAAAGCCGTTATTGAGCGGAATTTAACCGTTCATGGATGGGTTTTTGACATCAAGAGCGGAAAACTGAACGATATGAAAATTGATTTCGATCACATCCTTAAAGATATCAGGGAAATTTACCGGATCATTTAGGGTCTGCCCATTCACTTAACTGACGGGGTGACTCTGAGTCACCCCGTCAGTTAAGTTACAAATGTTAAAGCAATCTTAATCCCTAAAAGTACCAGGAATCCCCCCAGCAGCCGGTTAATGCCCTTTTCATATTTCAGAAACGCCTTCTGAACTCTTAGTTGTGTGAAAAAAACGGAAACGATAGTGAACCAGACAAGTGCGGTAACTACAATGATAAAGGAAATAGTCAGGATGATGTAAAGCGGGGTGTCATTCGAAATGACCAATGTAAACAAGCTCAGGAAAAACAAGGTCGCCTTGGGGTTGAGCGCGTTGGTCAGAAAACCCATTTTAAATGCCTGCCAGTCTGTCAAATCAGCTCCTGTTTTTTCATTTACCAGATCCAGTTTGGACCCTTTGGCAACGAAAGAACCAATGCCCATATAAATCAGATAGCCGGCTCCAAGAAACTTGATGATGGAAAACAGTACAACGGATTTTGAGATGATGTAACCAATCCCTGCCGCACAATAGAACAGGTGGATCAGGAGTCCCGCACTGATTCCGAAGCTGGTGTAAATTCCCGACCGCCGTGAATAGATCAGCGAGTTCCTGACTGTCATCACGAAATCAGGCCCCGGACTGACCGCTGCCAGCAAATTCAAGAGTGCCACCGTACCAATGAGCGAAAGGTATTCCATCTTTTGTGTCTATTCAATAAGTTCAGCAATTTCGGCAATTTTTTTATTTTCCCCTTTACATTTAGACGGAAACAATTATTCAGGCGTGAAAGAGGATCTCTTTGATAAATCTAACTGGAATCTTACCGGTTTTAAACAAAATTCAAGTACTTTAGACAGGAAATCAACACCCGATAATCAAAGAAAAAATGAAAAAAACTCCATTGCTATTTGTACTTGTGATCCTGTTTGCAGGTATAACCTCCTGCTACCGTGTTCAGCCTGATCCCGGACAGGAAAGTGTTTTGGTTTACAAACCATATATTTTCGGCCATGGCGGAGTCGATAATACGCCCATTTCGACCGGCGCTACCTGGTGCGTGTTTACTACTGAATACAGAACATTCCCGATTACGCCAGTCACCATTACGGAAGATTTCACCAACATGATACCTTCCGATAACACCCCTGTTTCATTTAGCGTCTATCTGAAATGCCAGATAAGGAAAGGTGAGACTCCGATGTTGTACAAGAATTTCGGGGCAGAATGGTATATAC
The DNA here is from genome assembly GCA_038323575.1 of Bacteroidales bacterium. GTDB lineage: Bacteria > Bacteroidota > Bacteroidia > Bacteroidales > Prolixibacteraceae > CAINVV01. The sequence goes on from JBBQHB010000048.1 coordinate 16,376, forward strand.
ACAATTTACAGGCCAGTTTCCGGACCATGGTAAGAGACAAAGCAAGCGTATTTAAAATGTTTGACCTTGCGAGTAAACGGGAAATCTCCTCCCAGCTGGAGAAAGATATTTACAGGGATATATCCGATTACACCAAAAAGATTAACCTGCCTGTAGATATCATGCAAGTTTCAATCGGCGCTGTTACACCGCCAGAACAGGTATTGACTGAAACAAAAAATACGGCGGCCCAGAATCAAAGTATTTTAACACAAAAAGCGAGGGCTGATGCGGAATTGTCAAGGAAGCAAGCCGAGATTAACAAAGCTATTGCCGATATGGCTTACCAGACCCAGATGAAAATGTCCATTACCGAATATCTTCACCTGCGCCAACTGGAAATTGAAAAGGAAAAGGTCGAATTGATCAAAGACAATAAAAATGTCACCATTATTTTTGGCAGCAATTCATTGCCAATGACTTTCCCCGTAAAATAGTCCGGATATTTTTCAGTCTTTCACCTCCGGGCAGACTCCTTCAATTGTAAAATAGAAAGTTGCACCCTTACCCGGCTCAGATTCGGCCCATATGTTACCGCCATGCCTGTTAAATACACGCTTAACGGTGCTGAGGCCGATGCCTGTGCCCTCAAAATCAATGCTTGTATGTAACCTGACAAAGGGTTCAAATAATTTTCCGGCTCTTTCCATATCAAATCCGACTCCGTTGTCACTGATAAAAAATACTTTTTGACCATAGATAACTTTGCGTCCAAAATGAATTATAGGGTTCTCAACGTTTCCGGAATATTTAATCGCATTGTTCAACAGATTTGTCAAAGCGACCCTTATCAAAGACTTATCGGCACAAACAATCAGATGATCCTCCGTCTCAAAATTGAATTCGTCGCCAGAATTGCGTGCCCTCATATCGCTTATGACCTCTTTAGCCATTTCACTTAAACTGAACTCCTCGCATGTAATTTCTGCCCTGCTTGATCTTGAATAATTCAACAGGTCAACGATCAGCTCCGACATTTTATATCCTGACTTAAGTACCCACTTCAGGTTCGCCGTCAATTCTTCATCCACTTTCCCCGCCGATTCATCCAGAATAAGCTGGGTGAATCCGATAATACCTGATAACGGCGACTGAAGATCGTGTGAAACAGTCCGTGCGAAGGTGTCCAGTTCCTCGTTAGCCACTTTTAGATTAAGGTTCATTGCTTCGAGCTGTTGTTTGGCCTCAATCAATTCCCTGTTTTGATTGATAGCGGCTTCATAAACTGATAGCAGCAGGTTAAGTATCTGCTTTTTGTCGGAATTAATCTGGTATTTGCTCCCCTGAAAAACTATTTCTATAGATATATCGCCAACACCGGATCTTCGCATATCGCTGTTGGCCAGCAAATAATGGATTCTTGAAAGCAGGTATTTTTCATCGTATGGTTTTGTGATAAAATTGTCAGCACCTGCCTGCAATCCTTTCACGATGTCAAGCGGATCACGAAGTGAAGTAAGCAGAATAACCGGAATATGGCTTAAATCTGGATTTTGCTTCAATTTGGTACAAAATTCATATCCATCCATTCCCGGCATGACTATATCGCTTATAACCAGCACCGGCGGTGTTAAGCAGGCAGATTCATAAGCATCCTTCGCATTGTTGAAAAATTTCGAATTGATGCTGTTCTTGTCGAAGAAATGCTGGAGCAATTTTGCCTGAACCATTGAATCTTCAACTGCCAGAACATGTCCCTCTCCCAGCGAAATTGAGTATGAATTATAAATATTTTCCATTTCCAAATTTTTTTTATTTTTTCAATATTTGCTTAACAATTTCATCCGGTGAGGCAACCATACAGGCGGCTCCAAGGCGGATAGCTTCTCCGGGCATCCCGTGGACAAGAGAACTTGACTCATCCTGGGCAATTGTGAAAGAACCGCATTTTTTTAATTGCATCATTTCTTTAGCACCATCAGCTCCCATTCCGGATAACAATATAGTAATGGATTTGTTTCCGTAAACCTCTGCTACACTTCTGAAAAGATGATTGACGGAAGGCCGGAGGTTGGTCTCAGGAGGATCGTGGTTCACACTGATTATTCCTTCACTGATCAGTCCCAGGTGGGAGTCCCCGGGAGGAAGATAAGCGTGACCCGGGACTATCTTTTCCCTGTCGCGCGCAATGCTTACCGGAATTCCGGAAGTTGTATTTAACCAACTGCAGAAACCTTCGGCAAAACTTGCATCTATATGCTGTACAATGAGGATGGGCAGCGGATAATTAGCAGGAATCTGATTGAGAATGGTTTGCAGGGCCATTGGTCCGCCTGCGGAAGCGCCAATGGCTACAATGTCATGCTTTTCAGTCCTCGACGAAGAAGCAATTTTTGCTTCGGTTTCAGAACGGGATTTTTGGGTTACGGAGCCCGAATCTGCCCTTTGGGGTAATACTTTTATTCCAGCCATCATTCTCAGGGTATTCCTGTAACTTCTGATCGATTGCAGGTAATCGGGATGTGTCGGACCAACCGGACGGGGCAGAATTGTCAGTGCACCCGCTTTCAGGATACTGAATGACATGGCAAGATCATTCGTCTGGTACTGGCTGCTAACAATAACAATCGGGACCGGCGATTGCCTCATGATCTGGCGTGTTGCTTCCAGTCCGTCCATAACCGGCATATAAATGTCCATACTTACCACGTCGGGTTTGAGCCTGGCAACGGCGCTAACTGCCTCCGCTCCGTTCGCAGCAACACCCAGCAGATTAAAACCGGGATCACCTGCCAGAATCCCCTTTAAAAGACTTTGTGCCGTGAGGCTGTCTTCAACGATCAGAACATTAATTATTTTTTTCTCCATGTGGTCTGACTTAATGCTAAATCAAGCGTTGAATGGTCTCTACCAGGTTACTCTCTTCGAAATTACTCTTGACCATATAGGCATTGGCACCTGCTTCTAATCCGCGCTGCCGGTCCCGGTCAGAACTCAGTGCCGTGATCAAAACGACAGGAACGGAGCCAAAACGGGTATCCTTTCTAATCTTCGAAGTTAGTTCAAAACCATTCAATCCGGGCATATCTATATCGGAAACAACCAGGTCAAAATGTTCGCTTTGCATATGATGAAATGCCTCCAGTCCGTCGACGGCAGTTTTAACCTGGTAACCGGCTGTTTCAATGATATTTCTGATGAGCATGCGTGAGGTAATAGAATCATCAGCAACAAGAATCTTCATCTGCTGTGCCGGAGATTCTCCGGCATCTCCCGTCTGGTCGTAGGTGCCGGATGAACGGACAACATTCAGGGCCGCATCCAACAGTTCTGGAACATGAATGATGGGAATCACCTGTCCGTTACCCAGAACAGTGGCGCCTGCCAGACTGCGCACGTGCACCATCTGGGGACCAAAATCTTTAACAACACCTTCATGCTCATTTAAAATTTCATCCACCAGAAAAGCAATTTTACGGTGGGCCACGGTGACGATCAGCACAGGCAAATTCGCTTCAAGCCTTTGTTTCTGTCGTTGCTCTGTCATTCCCAGGGTGTCTGCCAATTTTACCAAAGAAATATTTTCACCTTTCACCGACAGGTACGGTTTGGATTCGGCATATTTTATATCGCCGCTTTTGATCCGAAAAACCTTTTCGACTGCCAAAGTCGGGACAACGAAAAACTGGTTAAAAACCCTAACGATAATGCCCTTGAAGGTCGAGAGGGTAAGCGGAAGTGAAATGACAAAAGAGGTTCCCCTACCGGGTTCAGATTCCACCGAAATAGTTCCGCCCAAACGCTCCACCTTTTCTGCTACAATAGCCATCCCGAGGCCACGGCCACTCAGGTCCGTAATGATCGGACTCGTTGATAAACCGGATCTGAAAATGAGCATCAGCAACTCCAGATCATTCATCTGATTGAGATCGTGGGCTGATACCACAGAATTTTTAAGTGCGGATTCCCTGAGCCTTTCGCGGTTTATGCCGGCGCCGTCATCACGAAGCACCAGATCAACTTTGCGGCCGGATTCATGGGATATGGATATGGAAAGAGATCCGACGTGTGACTTTCCGTTCCTCTGTCTTTCCTCCGGCTTTTCGATGCCATGATCAATGCAGTTGCGGATAAGGTGGATCAGGGGATCCTTCATCTCTTCCAGAATCCTGCGGTCAATCTCGGTTTCAGCGCCGGTGATACTCAGTTCAATCTCTTTCCCGAACTCTTTCCCTAGATCGCGAACCATCTTAGGGACGATGTCTGTCAGTGAAGAAAAAGGGAAAAGCAAAGTGCTCTTTACATCATGGATCAGCTGATCTACCAATTGAGAAAAAGAGTGGTTAAACTTACCCAGGTCTCTTTGTAAAACCTGCAGATCCGGGTGGTTTAGCCTGTTTATCTCATCCAGGAAATAGGAAAGGGATACCCTTGCTGAAATAAATTCTTCAGATTGTCTGAGTATACTGTGCAATTTTGAGGTGGCAATCCGGACAGTTTCCTTTGCAGGACGGAGATCTTTGGGGGATAATTCGGGTGGTACTGCGGGAATGACCTCTGCAATAACTGGAACAATATCAGCATCATCCGGAGTCTGGCTGACGAAGGCAGGATCAACTGAAATTGCCTTATCGTGCTCAGCGCCCAATTTAACCTGATTTTCAATTGCTTTGTACAACTGACCCAGGTTGCCGCCCGGGCCCGGGCTATTGGCATGCTTTGTACCGGAAAGCATGGAATTCAAAACCTCAGCCCCACTGAAAAGTAACTCGAACAGCGGAGGTGAAAGCCCGATAGTTTCATCCTTGAGTTGGTGAAATGCACCTTCCATTACCTGGCACAACTGCTCTACATCACTTTGGTTGACAGCACGGGCCGCCCCTTTCAGGCTATGGAATTCCCTGAAGGTGGTTTCGACAATTTTCTGATATTCTTCTTTTGCCGGTTGCTTTTCGAGCAGGAGCATACATTCCGTAATAACCTGTTGATGTTCTGCCGCTTCTACTTTAAAATCGGCCAGCAATTCGCGAAGAAAATCTTCCTGGGATTTTGCCACGGTTCAGAATTTATATTTTTCCATTACCTCTTTCAGACTATGTCCGAGTTCGTTCAGATTTTGGGCGGCTGCCTGTGTTTGTCTTGTCCCGATTACATTTTGTTCACTGGCCTGTTTGATGTTTTCCATAGCAGGGACTATCTGATCCATTCCGGCCATCTGTTGCTGACTTGAAGCCGATATCTGGATCACCGATTGGGCTGCTTCATTGACCGTTTCCGCCAATAAATCTATCATCTCTCCGCTCCTTATTGCCAGTTCGTTTCCGCTTTCAACTGCTTTCGTGCCTTGCTCCGTAGCCAGGACCGTCATACTCATTCCTTTTTGGATCTCATTGAGTATATCTCTCACCTGAGCTGTTGCTTTTTTCGACTGTTCGGCAAGACTGCGGATTTCCTGGGCAACCACCCCAAATCCCCGACCCTGTTCTCCGGCCCTGGCAGCCTCTATGGCTGCATTCACCGCCAACAGGTTGGACTGGTCGGCAATGTCATTGACCGTTGTGGTGACCTCACCTATTGTCCTGGTTTGTTCGGATAGTTTTCGTACACTCTCGGCAATCAATCCCATTTGGCTGTCGATATGGTTCATCCCTTCTACCGTTTGTTGTACCGCATCACGGCCGTTTTCCGCAGCTTCCGAAGCACGGTGTGAACTTTCGAGTACCTGCTGTGCTTTCTGTGCGGCCAGCAGCGCAGTCTGCCGGATTTCTTCTATGGTTACAGTGGTTTCCGACACCGATGTAGCTGTCTCTGTTGCCCCTGTCGAAACTTCTGTTACCGTGGTGAGGATTTCTGCTGCCGAGGTGCCCAATATATTTACACCATCCCCGATTTCTTTAAATATCTGTTTAAAAGAATTTCGTAACCAAACATACAGAAATAGGAAAATCAATATCAGGATACCGCCTGCAGCCAGCATCTGGATAAGTATGGTGACAATAATTTTGGCATCACTGGCTTCTTTGACGGAAACTTCTTTGTCGAAATTTTTAATAATATCAGAAAAACAGTCCGTAATTACGGTATACAACGGATCCATTACCCGATTGTCTAAATCAATGGCTTGATCTGTCTTCCCTGAGGTTATCAATTCAAGCTCCAGCGCCTGGTTCTTTCTGTATTCTGCAATCTTGCCTTTGAGATCCTGAAAAATCTTTGATTCATCCGGGAAATAAACCAATTTTGTCTGAACCTGTTCCATCAGGTTATCAACCTGTTTAACCTCTTCATACACCTGCAACTTTTTTTCAGCAATGTGCTTGTCATCCTTCATCATTGCCAACACAAGCGTCGTGTTCCTGATCCGGCATTCAAGTGCGCTTAACTGGGTAAGATTCCGGGAAATGTAAAGCCTGTTGGCAAGTTCATCACCCGAATCCTTGATTTCCAAGAAGCTTAAATAGCATTGCACAATAATGGCGGGAATCACCAGAATGACTACCCCAAGACTAAGCAGGAGTTTTGCTTTTGTACTCAAATTTGATAATAGTGCCATCTTTTTCTCCTTTTTAATAAATGAATGAATAATTATTTTTGGATTTGATTGATCCTTATTTTTTCATCGTTGAGCAACCGGTCGCAGTCAAGAAGTATCGAACCATCAACGGTAATTCCTTTCACAAATCCGCCTGCATTTGCATGTAAATTAAGCGGTGCCGGGGCAAGCATGCCCTCAGAAATTTTAATGGTTCCCAGTATGGAATCGGTCAGGATTCCAAATTCCATCTCATTGTTATTTAATATGATAATTCTGTTTAACTCCGTAATTCCTTTTGTTTTGATTCCAAACAGGATTTTCAGGTTGAGCACTGAAACAATGCGGCCTCTGTGGTAAGTGATCCCTGCAACAAAATCAGGGATCCCGGGAATCGGGGTTAATTCTTTCAGGAGCAAGACCTCGCTGACATAACTTTCCTCTACCGCGTACTTTTCAGGGATAAGCATGAACTCAACCAAAGCCAGGTCTCCTTTCCCCTCTTCATTCCCGGCAAAATTGGGTCCTGAAATTAGTATTGCCCGTTCCTCCAATATTTCTTTATCTGTTTTCAATATTCGTTTCTTATTGTGAGCCAATCATTTCAATTATTCTTCCAACTGTCAGTCCATCTGTCTCTTCGAGTACCACGTTATTTTCCAAACCTGAAAGTATCTTTTTGACATTTTTAAAATGAATCCGGGCACCATTGTCATTGCCGCTTCTGCGCAATATTTCGGCCATCAGCAGGTGCGACAGCAGGTGATCCGGGTTGATATAAATTCCTTTTTTGAGCACATTCAATGCCTCATCCGATTCATGCATTTCTGCGAGAATTGTTGCCTTAAGGTAGTATATTTCGGCATTGAGACGGTCAAAACTGATCATTTCCTCACACAATTTCAGCGCCTCATCCCTATTGCCGGTGTTGGCACAAGATCTGGCCAGCAACATTTGCAGAGCATATTTACCGGCCGACTTAGCCAATTCTGAACGGCACAAATTTGCGCATTCCGCATATTGTTTCTTCCGGTACAAATGTTCGGCAGCTTCCAGCGGCATCACTTTTGGTTCATCGAATGCCTTTGGGGATAACTTTGTAACTGCGGTTTTAGGTATTTCCCTGTTTTTTGATTTAATATTTAATCCTTTGGAAAGCCCGACAGGATCAGATATGGAAAGAAGTGACCTGTCAACCTGATGTTTGGCAGTGGTTTTTCGGTAGACAATACTTTTGTCAAAGTTAACCTTCGTGAATTGCGGGAACAGCACATCGCTGAGTTCTACCGGACTGGTAATAAACCAACCCTGGTTGGAAAGGACGTGATAAAAATTACGGCCCACCTGGTGAATCAGTTCCGGGGAAAAGTACATCAAAACATTCCTGCAAAAAATTACATCCGGAGGCTGTTGTAAGGGAAGTTGTGAAGGAAAACAGGGCTCAGCCAGATTCAGCTGCCTGAAATTTACCATTTCGCGGATCTTCTCGTCAATTTGCCACTTGTTTCCGACTTTGTTAAAATAACGGCTTTGAAGATCCTTCGGCGTTTCGCGGAAGGACCAGGCACTGTAGATTCCTTCTCTTGCTTTTTTCAGGAACAATGGATTGAGGTCGGTAGCCACGATGGTAATCTTCCATTTGGTAATGTCAGGCATAGTTTCCAGCAGGAGCATTGCCAGGGTATAGGGCTCTTCCCCCGAACAGCATCCGGCGCTCCAAATGTTGATGTACTGATGCTTACCGAAACGTTCAGTCAGTATTTCGGGAATAATGTGCTTTTGAAAAACATCCAGGGAATTCCTCTCCCTGAAAAAGTAGGTTTCTCCGACAGTCAGATGGCCGGCAAGGATATCCAGCTGTCTGGCATCAAAATTCCGGCCTGTCAGCCAGGTGGCAAAATTGTCTATTGAATCCCCAAATCCGAGCTCCCTGGAGGTCGAAAGCACGCCCCGCTCCAGGTCATCCCAGCGGTTACCCGGAAAACTCAAGCCAAGTATTTCCTCAACAAGAGTGCTGATTTCACGCAGTTTCGGATGGTGACTCATATTCGTTTTGGTTCGTTTGCCCCATATGGATGGCAGCTTCGAGTTGTATTTCCTCTTCAGCGGTTAAAAATTTCTCCGGATCATAAATCAAAATTATTCCTTCTTCCGTCCTGTATATTCCGGTTGCTTCAAAGCCTGAATCAAGCTTCCCTGGCTGAATCAACCCACTGGCAGGAAAAGAAATGACGCCGGATGCTGCATCTGCAGTCAGGGCCAATTTTCGAATTTCGGTAGTTATTAGGATAAAAATCTGGTCAGATGAAATGTTTGTCTCTTTCAATCCTAACCGGCGCCGAAGATTTATTACCGGAATGATTTCTCCAAAAAAATCTATCAGTTTATGAATGTTCCGCGGCGGATTGGGGATCGGTTTCACAGCAACAGCCCTGATCACCCGGTCTACGCAGTGCAGAGGCATCCCAAGTGAGATGTCGTCTATGGTGTAACACAAGTAATCTTCAGAATTCACCGGTGGCAGAATTTTTGGTAATTTAACTAAAAGTAATATTTTGATAACACCTGAGTCAAGGAAAAGTTGCCTGTTTTATATGAAATATGTTTCCTGGGACCCGTAGAAAAGCTATTTAGTGCCAAATAATAAAGAATCCCGCATTTAAAGCAATTTCCTCACACATTCGTCTGTCTGACCAGAAGTGGCTGTTTTCTATATTTCCTTTTGGAAAACAACGACATCCAATACTTTGTTGAATTTTTCCCCAACATTGCGGAAGTGGGCGCATTTGGTATAACCCGCTTTTTCAAAAAGCGCGATACTTCCGTCATTGTCCCCTGAAATGATTCCGATCAGGTTCTTCAATCCGCATTCAGTTGCAGCTTTCTCCAAATGGTTCATCGCAATTTTGCCAATGCCTTTGCCGCAATGCTCAGGCTTCAGATAGATGGTAACCTCTGACGTTCTGTCGTATGCCTGCCGGTTTTTATAATAGGTCAGGAAGCAGTAACCTGTCAGCTCATTGCCGGCGAAGATAAGGTAAGACTTATACAGCCTGTAGTTGATAAAGATAAATTCCTCCAATTGGTCGATCCGGATTGGTTCCGTGTGAAATGTGGCAGTGGAATGCGCAATGTACCAATCGTATATCTCCTTAATAGCCGGGAAATCCTTTTCTGTAATGTCTTTGAATAATATGTCCATTGTGTTAGCTTTTTGAAAATTGTTTAATGGGTCACCGTTAAAATGACCAAATAAAAATATACAATTTTAAACATTGCACCCGTTTTTTGCAACAAAATCCCCTGCCCTGATTGTCTATTGCCGAAAAATAAATGATAATTCGGAGAAAAGTTTAATACTTTTGATAGCGCTAATTACAGGGAATTCATATGTATCAGAAAGACTATATATTACGCGATCGGCGAGCATCATTATGAACATTTTCACCTTGAAATACTGTCCGAACTTTTTTTTTGCAGAAGCCGCACTTGCCGGGGCTCAGCACAAACCGGAACACAGCCTTGCCTGTTACGAAAAATCACAGATACTGACGGAATTTCTTGAAGAGAACGACAAAACCTGGTCAGCCAGGCGTGAAGAACGAAAAGCCGTTCTCAGGGAGAAAATTTCAGCAACACGGCTTTCCATCCTGTCAAAATGATTTCTACAGAGAGATCCAACCGAATTTTCATTATAACTACAACAATTACTACTATGAGACGATTATTAATCTTACTGCTTTTTATTCCTCCTTCAATTTTTGGGCAGCCTGTCAGGACGGAGCATTACAAACAGGACGTTGCGGTCCGCTTTTCACCCCAACAAGGGATGAGCGGTGGGAAAGTGAATTCTATCGTAAACGCAAATGATTCACCGGTCGCAATTCTGGAAAAATCACAGCTAAAATGGGACGGACAAAAATGGCTGCCGGCGCAGTCTGTAACAAGTCAAATGTCATTGGATCTGCCAATGCTGCCGGTGAACAGCGGCGCGCTACTTTCTTCTGTTGCGTACAACAAAGGATATGCTGCCGGAACGGAAAACGGATTGTATTTTTATTCATCCGACTCAAAAAAGTGGATTACTGTTTTACCGCAGGATGAAAATTACAAATGGGCACCCTGCAAGGTAGGAGCCCTTGTCGTTGATTCAAAAGGACAAATATGGTTCGGGGCGGATCAGGGTGTTGGCTGTTACAGCGGTGGAAAGTGGAAACTTTATTCGGGCAAGGAAGGTTTGCCCTACAATCATTTTACCTGCGCAGCTGCCGGGCAGGACGGAGTGGTATGGTTCGGCACTCAGAAAGGAGCCATCCGTTTTGAAAATAAAAATTTCTATTACCGCTTTAGCCTGAGGTGGCTCCCGGATGATTTCGTCAATGGCATTTCAGTTCAGAAAGATGGCAGTACCTGGTTCGCAACCAACAAAGGGGTCGGAGAGATTGTTACCAAACAAATAACCCTCGACGAAAAAGCAACCTATTTTACACACCAGACGGAAACCCGTCACCAGCGGATGGGTTTTATTGCGCCGAACAACCTGAAAGTACCGTACGATGTTAGCTCGTTCACACCCGGAATATCCGATAACGACGGGATGTACACCTCAATGTATGGCGCAGCGCAGGCATTCCGGTTTGCGGTTACTGGAGAAAAGGAGGCAAAGGAGCTGGCCATCCGCAGTTTCAATGCCTGCAAATGGTTGGTTGATATCACCCATGAACCGGGATTTCCCGCCCGGGTAATCGTTCCGGTAGATTGGCCGGAACCATTGAAAGATCCGGAGTACAGCCATAAAATTAATCTGGCAGTTCAGAAAAATGATCCCTTCTGGAAAGATATCAATCCCCGTTTTGTGAAGAGCAAAGACGGAAAATTCCTTTGGAAGTGTGATACCAGCTCCGACGAACTGGCCGGTCACTATTTCTTTTACGGCATCTACTATGACCTGGTTGCCAAAACTGAAGCCGAAAAACAACCGGTCCGTGAGGTGGTTGCTGCCATTACCGACCACCTGATCCGCCACGGTTTTTATTTGTGCGACCACGACGGCAAATCCACCCGGTGGGGAAATTTCTCACCTGAATACTGCAACTCAATCTGGGGCTGGGACCAGCGGGGACTGAATTCGATGATGATGCTCTCCTTCCTGAACGTCGCCATACATGTCACGGGTGACCCGAAATACGATCAAGTGGCAGCCATGCTGCGCGAAAAGCACAATTACCACATCAATGCCATGCATGGAAAGGAATTCTTCCCACCCGAAAATGTGGTGCCGTGGGACAATAACCTTTGCCTGATGAGCATGTACGGGTTGTTGAATTATGAAGAAAATCCCGAACTGCTCATGATGTACCGGATGTCGCTTGAAAACTCGTGGCTGCACATCAGCAAACAGCAAAATGCTTTCTGGAACATTTTGTATGCTTCACTGGCAAACAGTTTCTCACAACAGGTCGACATGGGCACTTTCAGTTCGGGCAAAATTTTCCCGGAAGCCGGAGGGTTGGTAAAACTAAGAGCAGCTGAATTGAAAATAGTGCCCTCACTAGGTGAGGGCATCCTCGAAACACTCCGGCGTATTCCGCTCGACCTTGTCGGTTATCAGATGGATAACACCCAGAGGCTTGATGTTGTCTTTGATCCTACTCCCCGGCAGGATCCCACTATAGGATGGCGGGTCGGCGGATACGCGGTCCCTGTTGAAGAGAGGGGCCATGTGCGGCAGGACAGGGATGGGTTTGCATTGCGGACGCAGGAAGTCGGAGGCGGAAGTTCAGAACAGGAAGGCACCTTTTTCCTTTTGCCATATTATATGGCGCTTTACCACAATTTGATTAAATAATAAAGATAATCAAGTAATAATCAGAGCAATTAAGCTACCTCCACGGCAATACCATGAAGAATATGCTCTTTAAGGCTGGACTTTCTTTTACTGCTTTGACATAGGCTCTCATAAAGGTGGGATAGGCATTGATTCGGGCATACATACATGGCTGTGTAATTTCGACAACTGTCTTATTCCCTTCTGAAGCCCTTGTCAAGCATTGGTTCTCCTCCCGTAAGCGTGATCCGGTCAAAATCGGGATTTAATGCGTGTACCTCCTTAAACAGTCCGATGAAATCACCTGCCGAGGGTTTGTTTGTGTCTTTTCCTGACTGATTGTAACAATGCCTGCAGGCCCCGTCGCATTTGCGGGTTACTGCAAAGCGAAGTTCCTCCGGGACCAGGTGGTTTCTCAACTTTACCGGAGAAAACGGGGAGGCCATGATTTTCTATGCTGCTGAACTTAAATGCCATGGTTTGCAGGTCTTTTTTACGAGAAGGATACCAAATATTTAAATAATTTTTAAACAAGAGGCAGGATAATTTGGCGGATTTACAGATTGCCCGGATATTAACCTACATCAGACAAAATTTCGGGAACAATGCTGATGCAGTTAAACCCGAGGAGGTAACCAAACTGAGAGAGAAAAAATAGTTTATTGTCCGGACTGGTTTGTTAACAGGAGATTTATTGAATATTTCAGAGGGAGAAACCCTTTAAGGATTTTGGAATCGTAAAGAAAAAAGTGCTTCCGTTACCGGCATCACTCTCCACCCATATTTTACCCCCATGTATTTCGATGAATTCACTGCAGAGCAATAAGCCCAGGCCACTGCCCCGTTCATTCTCCGTGCCGGAAGTACTGAGCGTTCCTCCAATCATGAACAACTTTGACTGGTCCTCCTTCGCGATCCCAACCCCGTTATCTTTTACGGCAACCAATAGTTCATCCGGTTTAAATTCTGTAGAAATTTCTATTTTCCCTTCCGGACGTGTGAATTTGATCGCATTCGAAATCAGATTCCTTAAAATGGTGCTTAGCATTGCTTTGTCTGCCAGGACTTTTTGATTGGGTGGAACTTCTATACTAATTTCAAGTGATTTCTGGTTGATCAAATCTTTCAGTAAATAGATGGTCTCGTTGATCAAAGGATCCAATTTTATTTGTTCGGGTTTTAAGGTCATCCGGCCAACCTGCAAACGAGACCATGCCAACAAATTTCTCAGTAAATCCATGGCACTTGTGGCGGATTCCATAATAAAATCAGCATATTTCGCCGCATTTTCAAAATCTTTTTCCTGCAATTGCTCAGACAAAATTGAGCTGAAACCAACGATTGCATTGAAAGGATTCCGTAGGTCGTGGGCAATGATTGAAAACAATTTATCCTTGGTTGCATTTAATTCGCTTAACCGCGTTTCGCTTGCCTGCAACGCTATTTCCGCTTGCCTGCGCGCTGTAATATCCTCCACCATCCCTTCGTAGTAAAGTACCTGACCGTCGTTACCACGGAAAACCTTTGCACTTTCCCTTACGTAGATTATGCTGCTGTCTTTACGTTTCCATTCAGTTTCGATTCCTTTAATTTCTCCATCCCTTTCAATTCGCAAACGAAAATCAGAGCGCTGATATTCAGGCTCATAATACTCCTTTTCCAAGTCTCTGTTTTTCAAATCCTCAAAATTGTCGTAACCCAACATGCGTATAAGCGTTGGATTGGCAAGCAGTATCTGGCCATCCGGTGAAGTTCGGTATATACCAATCGGTGCATTCCAGAATACGCTGCGATACTTCTCTGCACTTTCAAAAACAGCCTGCTCGGCTGCCTTTTGCTCGGTTCTGTCTATGCCAAAAAATATTGTACCTGCAATTTTTCCACTTTTATGCAGCAAGCTATTCTGCCAGGAGATAAATTTTTCATTCCCTGATTTTGTCAGGATGTGATTTTCGAAAGTCTCTGGGATATTTCCACTTTCAATTAGGGCTGAAAACTCCCCCCACACCTTCGGATATCTCTCTTTGGGCACAAGTACTTCAAACCAGCTTTTCCCATAAAGTTCATCGGGAGTATATCCGGTTATTTTTGTGGATGCATTGTTTAAAAAAATGATCTCCCCTGTTTCATTCAATGCGACCACAATAACATTTGCCGTTTGAATCAGGTTTTCTGCAATGTTTTTTTCAATAAAATCGACACTTGAATCTGCATGAAAGAATGCAAAAGGGGCAGATTCAAGCAGAAAATGATCATTGCGTTCATTTTCAACTAACTGACCGCCTTCAATTAGCAATCCCTGATTGTACTGTTCGTCCATACAGTCCTGATGAGGAAATGATTTAGTTAGATTCGCTTGCTTATTTTTCACATTGTATATTCAATTTACATCAACCAAAAATGAAATGGAGACATGTAATGCGGAACTGATTTTTTTCAAGGTTCGCAAAGATGGATTTGTATGCCCCATTTCAATCCTGGCCATATTAGACCGCTCAAAACCGCACTCATGTGCCAATGCCTGTTGAGAAAATTTTCTTTCTTCTCTTAATTTGCGGATTCTCTCTCCAAGTAATTTGGCAAGGTCTGAATCATTCATGTAATAATAGGTTGGTTCACAAATGTATAAAATAATGCATGTTGTTTGCTATCATTTTTGATATTACCTGGATTCGGGAGATCAATGATTTTCTGATTATGTATGGAAGCAGCTTACAACGGGACAAACCTGACACGTAAGCCCAAAACGGAATTTGCAAGTTAGCGCGGCAATACGAGAATGCCGTTTAAGACAAGCATCAATGAATTGAATCTTAACATGGTTTTGAACATGAACAACCTGCTTTCCGAAAATAAATATGACAGGCGGGCTTATTGGTACATGAAAATTGGCGCCGGTATCACACAAGTAAGCAACAAAAAGTATTCAGATGCTACTGATATGGAACCCTCCTGCTATTGGACCATTCCTGTCGGAACGGGTATTTCAGTTCGTTTGACCGACAAGGTAAGATTGAATCTGGGAACACAACTGTGTTGGGTAAACACAAACCGCCTGGACTGAGCCAACCAGGGAGGAAACGGTACAGACTACCTGATTGGCCAGATTCGGGAACAATATTTATACACCCATGCCGGATTGTCTGTCATTCTTGGACAAAAGAAGAAACCTTTACGGATTCAATTACTATACGATCACAGTATGTGAATTATGTAATCTATTCCTGGAAATGTGTAAAACTATTCATCCTGAAAGTTTCCACTTTTGTACCGACAGAGATCTCTTCCTGTTTTCGTCAATCGTAAATAATTGCGCTACAGGATAGGGCTCACGAAACATCAAAATAAATACTGAATGAAGAAAATTTTACTTTTAATTGCACTGCCTCTGCTATTTATGGCATGCAAATCAAGTGCACCAGCAAATTTATCTCCAAAATCCAAACGATCGGTCCAGGCCGAAATCAAGGGGAATTGGCAAATTACAAATGTTTCCTATGCCGGATCCGATTATTTGATTGTGAATTCATTTCAAATAGCTGATTCAAAATGCCTGATAGGAAGTAAATGGAAATTTATCTCCAACAACAACAAAGGAAATTTGAGCCTGACCCGGTCTGACTGTCCGGCATTTAGTTCTCCGATCGTCTGGAGCATTGACAAGAATGGCAATTTCGGATTGAAGATTGTCAATCCGGGTGTAAAATCAAAGACCGTTACGCAGGGGTTTCTGCTGAAAATAGCGAACATGACCAAAACATCATTTCAATTGATTGATGTGATCAGCGTAGGAGGTCAGAACAAGGAAATTACTTATCAATTTGAAAAAGAAAATTAAACAAATGAAGAAAATTACGATTTATGGTATAGCCGTTTTGTTTATGGCATCAACCATGCTTACCAGCTGCACATCTATTAAAAATGCCAATAACTCACAGAAGGGTGCAGGAATTGGTGTAGCGGCAGGCGCTTTATTGGGCGGAATTCTCGGTAACAATATTGGTAACGGTCAAAATGCTGTTTTAGGCTCCGTGCTGGGAGCTGCCATTGGCGGCGGAACCGGAGCCATTATCGGCAATAAAATGGACAAACAGGCACGCAAAATTACGGAAGCGTTACCGGGGGCCCAGGTGGAAAGAGTCGGTGAGGGCATACGTATGGTCTTAAAAGAGGATGCGGTGAGATTTAATGTCAACAAATCTACGTTAACCAAACAGGCCAAGACGAATCTGGATAAATTGATCCCTGTATTTACTGAATACGCCGAAACAGACATCAATATCTTCGGTTATACCGACAGTTCGGGCAGCGCTGATTACAATTTGACTTTATCAAGGCACCGAGCAGAGACGGTAAAAGCTTACCTGATTTCAAAAGGATTAAGCAGCAATCGTATTAAAACGACCGGTCTGGGCATCGCTGATCCGATCGCGTCCAATGAAACAGCCGACGGAAAGAGCCAAAACCGCCGCGTAGAGTTCGCCATCACTGCCAACCAAAAAATGGCAGAGGAAGCAAAGTCAGAGGCTAAGAATTAATCATACTATTCAAGAATCGCCTACCGGGAGACTTTGCGATTTCCCGGAATCAATGCCTGGATACCGGAAAGTGATTGGGTATAGCACATGGCAATTGCTGACTGTATCTTCCTGGTAATGAAAAAATCAATTTAGGAGTTTAGAAAAGGCACCCAAACGTTTCGATAGGGTCTTGTTCTGATTCTCCTTATTTGCATGTGCTCACAAGCTACTGTCAGGTGCTGTTGGCTTTTTCATAAACAAATGAAGAGGATCAAACTCTTTGCGCATAACTATGTAACCGTGGTTGTACAAACCAACCCGCTTTTCGAGGCTTGGTTCGGTGCGTCCGATAGTAAATTCAGGAGATGGGGCGATCATAAATAATCTTCCTTGCTGCTCCATCTGTTCGCAGTAATCCAGCGTCTTGTTGTATTCGTCATTCCTCTGAAGCAGGGTCTTCAAAAATACCGGATGTTTTCTAAAGGCAAGTTTAAATAGAATCATATTCCCGGCTGTTTTTCGGTAGCCTCGTGGACGAGTCAGCACAACCACAACTTTTTTATATTTACCTAATGCGTACTTTACCGGTATCGGATCAGCTAAGCCACCGTCAAAAAACAACTGTCCGCTGATATTTGCCGGTCGGGAAATAAGCGGAATACTCGATGAGGCAACCAATACTTTGTCAATTCCGATATTTTCAATCTCCTTTTTTGTGAAGATTACGCTGGCACCGGTAATCAGGGAGGTCGTTACAACATCAAATTCAGCCGGATTTTGATAGAAAGCAGGAATAAAATAACAATTTATGCTATTGGTATTGTACGAAATCTTAACAGAGATGGATGAATTTTAGGCACAATAAACATAGAAATTATTAATATTGTTCCCGGATCGTAGTTAATAAGTTGCAGGAAACAATTAAATTGAAACAAATGATTTTAGCAATTGATATCGGCAACACCAACATCGTTTTCGGTGTCTCAAGCGGCGAGGGATGGCTAAAGGTATGGCGAATCCAGACAGATGCCGCCAAAACGGCTGATGAATATGAGGTAATCTTCACTTCCCTGTTTGCAAGTTCGAACATCGAAAAAAGTGAAATAGACAGGACCGTGCTGAGCAGCGTAGTCCCCCGGCTGATCAGGCCTTTTAACGAAATGCTGGAACGGCTTCTGGGTCATCTGCCTTTGCTGGTAGAACCATCTTTGTATCCGAAACTTCCACTTGAAATCATGAGTCCCTACGAAATCGGAACGGATATCGTAGCGGATGCCACCGCAGCTTTTATCCGCTATGGCGGACCCTGCATGGTAATCGATTTCGGAACAGCGATCACATTTACCACCATCCTAAAATCTGGCAGGATCGCCGGTGTTGCCATAGTTCCGGGATTACAGACTGCCCTAAAAGCGCTGACAGGCAACACTGCCCAGTTGCGCGATGTGCAATTGGTGGCGCCGCCATCGGTTTTGGGCGACAATACCATTCATGCCATCCAGTCGGGGCTCGTTCTGGGATTTGCCGGATTGGTTGATTCAATCGTGAACCGGACTGAAGCAGAGATTTCGGAGAAACTTAAAGTTGTTGCCACAGGCGGACTATCCTCTGTTCTTCAAAACATATCTTCGCGGATTGAACTGATTGACGAAAACCTTACGCTCGACGGACTGAAATTTATGGCAACACTCTGACGAAATGTAGTGAGACCACGATAAATTAACCGAATTTGAACCTGAATTTGAAGATGAAACGAAGTATATTCGTACCCGTACAAAAAACCTGATTCTTCCATGATAACCGGCGAACTAAAATCACAGATAGACAAGATATGGACCGATTTCTGGACTGGCGGCATCGCCAACCCATTGACGGTCATCGAACAGTTTACTTACCTGCTCTTTATCCGCAGGCTCGACGAAATTCAACTCACCAAAGAGAAGCAAGCCAACCTGGTGGGCATTGCCATCAAAGATCCGGTTTATACGGAAGAACAGAAACCATTGCGCTGGAGCAGCTTCCGCAACAACGACCCCGAAACCATGTACCGCCTGTTCCAGAAGGAAAACGGTGTGTTCGATTTCATGAAGAATGTGGGTGCCGCCGGATCTATTTTTGCCGGTTTCATGAAAGGCGCCACCTTTATGATCCCGACGCCCCGCCTGCTCGATATGGTGGTTCAGCAGATCGACAAGATTAAAATGGAGGACCGCGACACCAAGGGCGACCTGTACGAATACCTGCTTTCGAAGATTGCCACCTCGGGTACCAACGGACAATTCCGCACCCCGCGCCACATCATCAAGATGATGGTAGAGATGGTGAAACCGCAGCAGGACGATACCATTTGCGACCCGGCATGCGGGACGGCAGGCTTCCTGGTGGCTGCAGGCGAATACTTCCACCAATACCATCCCGGCTGGTTCATGGATGCTTCCTTCCGCGAACATTACAACACCAAAATGTTTACAGGCGCCGAATTCGACTCTACCATGATGCGCATTGCCGCCATGAACCTGCAGTTGCACGGCATCGAGCATCCGAACCTGGTGAGCAAAGATGCCCTTAGCGAATCGAATATCGGCATGACCGACCAATTCTCGCTGATCCTGGCCAATCCGCCGTTCAAAGGCAGCCTCGATTACGACGCTGTTGAAAGCAGTATCCTGAAACGGGTGAAGACAAAAAAAACAGAACTGCTCTTCCTCGGGTTGATGCTGCGCGCCCTCAAAACCGGTGGCCGCTGTGCGGTAATTGTGCCCGACGGTGTAATGTTCGGCTCTTCCAATGCGCACAAACAGATTCGGCAGGAGCTGGTGGAAAACCAGCGATTGCAGGCAGTGATTTCGATGCCTGGCGGCGTATTTAAACCCTACGCCGGGGTAAGCACGGCCATTCTGCTCTTTACCAAAACCAATTCGGGCGGAACCGACAACGTTTGGTTTTATGATATGCAGGCCGATGGTTTTTCCCTCGACGACCAGCGCAAACAAATTATAAACAACGATATTCCCGATATCCTGAATCGTTATCACAACCTGGCAGACGAATCAACCCGAAGCCACACCGACCAAAGCTTTTTGGTCCCTTTTGCCGAAATAATAGCCAACGATTGGGATTTGAGTATCAACCGTTACAAAGAGGTTGAATACCAAGAAGTGAACTACGCTTCTCCGGCAACAATTCTCGACGATATTAAAAAATTGGATGCTGAGCGTACTTTGGCATTGAAAAAATTGGAGGAACTGTTAGGATGATTTGGAGACAAATAAAGTTGGGGGATGCAGGAACTTTCATTAATGGTTATCCATTTAAACCAACCGATTGGAAAGACTCAGGATTAGAAATTATTCGTATTCAAAACTTAACTGGAAGTTCCAGTCAAACAAACTATTACTCTGGAAGGATTGATGAAAAATATAAAGTTAAGAAAGGGGATTTACTTATTTCTTGGTCCGCTACATTAGGTATTTATGAATGGGAAAGGTTAGATGGATGGTTAAATCAGCATATTTTTAAAGTCGTTTTTGACAAGCATGAATTTGATAAAACTTTCTTCAAGTATTTAATTTCAAGTAAATTAGTTGCTATTTCTGAAGAAGTTCATGGTTCAACCATGAAACATATAACTAAAAAAAGATTTGATGACATTAAAATCCCCCTCCCCCCGCTCCCCACCCAAAAGAAGATCGCCGCCATTTTGGATGCTGCCGACGACTACCGCCAAAAAACCAAGGCCCTGGCAGCCAAATACGACCAGTTGGCGCAGTCGTTGTTTTTGGAGATGTTTGGGGACCCGGTAAGAAATGGGAAGGGGTGGAAGAAAATTAAGCTGGAGAAACTCGCGAAAATATCTTCAGGAAGTACCCCAAGCAGAGATGAGGATGATTTTTTCGATGGACAAATACCATGGGTTAAAACTGGCGAAGTTAATGGATCGGTGATATTACGTACTGAGGAAAAAATAACTCAAAAGGGATTGGACAATTCAAGTTGTAGAATCTATCCAAGTGGTTCCCTAATAATTGCCATGTATGGTCAAGGGAAGACAAGAGGTCAAATTGGATTACTGGGAATTGATGCTACGACAAATCAAGCTTGTGCAGTAATTCCACCTTCATCCACTATGAATTATACATTTCTATTTAGCTTGTTGAAGATGAGTTATGAAGATTTAAGAAAATTAGGAAGGGGAGGCAATCAACCAAACCTAAATTCAGGAATGATAAAAGATTATGAAGTTATCAATCCTCCAATCACCCTTCAAACCCAGTTCGCCACCCGCATCCAACTCATCGAAGCGCAAAAGCAGCAAGCGCAATCCGCCCTTCAAAAATCCGAAGAATTGTTTAACAGCCTGTTGCAAAAGGCATTTAAGGGGGAGTTGGTGGCAGAATAACAATCATTGCACAGGGCGATGCTCTGCGCAATTGCTACCACCCTTTCAGGGTGCCTGGTAGTTGCTGAATATTTGCCCTAATGCACAGGGCGATGCCCAGTGCAATTGCTACCACCCTTTCAGGGTGCCGATTTGTTGTGAGATATCAGCCCCAACGGGGCGGGAGCATTAGCATGGGGCATCGCCCTATGAAATTAGTTAGGACATTAAATGCCTCCAACATGATGATAGTCAGCATGAACATAGCCCTGAAAGGGCGTGAGTTCATGAGCGTGCACCAGCCTCATAAAGCACGTTGGCGCGTTCCACATTGATAACGGAGGCCGTAAATTGCGGCATATGCTCACGCCCTTTCAGGGCTCATTCACCGCATGATCCATCATAGCACGGGGCGATGCCCCATGCTAATGCTGCCACCCTTTCAGGGTGCCGATCAGTGTGAGATAGCAGCCCCAACGGGGCGTGAGCAATAGTGTAGGGCCGCCCTACGGAAAGAGTTGATCGCCTAATCCCAAACGTATCTTTCATCATATTCCACCTTGTATTTTTTGAGAAATATCCTGAATTCATCCTGAAAATTCCGCTTGCTATGATGCTCTTCCTGATTTTTGATGTAGTTCACCACCACTTCAACCTGAGCCGGATTAACTGAAAAAATCCCGTAACCATCCTGCCAATAAAAATTGGAATAGGAATGACCGATGGTTTTAATCCATAAGGATGATTGCTTTTTCAATTCCTCCAGCAACTTCATCTGGGCAATTTTTCGGGATAAAAGACACAATACATGCACATGATCAGAATGGCCGCCTACCCTCACCGGATTGCACTCAAGCCCCCTGCAAATTCCTCCGAGGTAATCAAACAACCGGTCCTTTATCTCATGATCAATTAAATGTTGACGGTGTTTTGTACTAAAGACGATATGTACATAAACCTTCGATAGCGATTGTGGCATAATTTTGGGGCTTACGCTCTTTCAGAGCTGGTTAAATATTTGTTGCATTTAATTTAAAACGGGGCGATGTTTGTTTCATTTAGCATGGGGCGATGCCCCATGCTCATGCGATCACCCTTTCAGGGTGTTAATTGGTCCGGGAATGTCAGCCCCAACGGGGCTTGAGCATTACTCCAACAGTAAGTTACACTAAATTTATGAGAAAAACGAACCCCAATGTGTTAAATATGAGGTATGGCATTGACCATCACACCATGCAATTTGTCACAATATACAGCGATTCAGCTCAAAAATAATATTGTTGAAAACTAAATAGTTGCAATATGTTGGAAAAATAATTTTTCCGGCTAATTTTGTAGGGCGGGAGCCGAAGGGGCTGAGCCCCAAGTTACTGGTTTTCAGTATAGTGTTCTC
>JBBQHB010000049.1:0-38661 GCA_038323575.1 Bacteroidales bacterium
TGGAAAGAGAAAAATCTATCAAAGGCTGGAAAAGCAGAAAAATGATCGAAAAACTTATTAACAGCTCAAATCTGTTGGTTTAGAGCATCCCGACTGCAAGTCGGGAGGGTCGTTGGTTCGATTCCAACAGTTCCCACTAGAGATCAGTTAGTTACAGTAAAATGTGATTGGCTGATTTTCCATTTTTAGGGGGTATCTGAGGCGTTTTATGGCATTTGTGTAAATCGAGGCTTAAACCAGAATTACCATGAAACCCACAATTTCAGTAGTTTGTTATAAATCAAAGACACTTTCCAACTGGGAAAATCCTCTTATGCTCCAAGTATGGAAGAATGGAAGAAGGAAATATCAAAGCTTGGGTGTCTCAATTAACCAAAATTTTTGGGATTTTGTGAAGAATAAGCCCAAGCCAACCTGTCCCAATGGAGACCTAATTCAAAAAATCATACTGGATAAAACTATTGAAGTACAGAAACAGATTTTGGAGTTTAATGCCAGCCAGAAAGATTTTACCCTCACAAATCTAATGGAAATTGACAAGTCCATTATAAAAGAAAAGACAGTTGATGAGTTCTACTGTGAGTAAACGTTTTGATTCAAATGTAAAGATTCAACATCACAATATTAGGATTGTTGAACCAAAACACTTAATTAAGATCATTAATGGGCAATATTGTGCTCGTTATGTAAGTATTATGATCTTAATGAGAATAATAGTTCTCACATTTTGATTTTCAAACCAATTAATCATTACCTTAGCATCGAATAAATATTAAACCCGATCGTTTACAATGGAAAGTACTGGCTATGATTGGAAGAAAATGAGTGATGTGGCAATTGCAGGGCAAATAGCCGTTTATATAAAACATACTCGTTTAGAAATTAATAAAACCCAAAATGATTTAGCTTTTGAAGCCGGTGTCGCCAGAAGAACCCTGACTGCAATAGAATCTGGCAAAAAGAATATTAATATTCTGACACTCATACAAATATTGAGGGCATTAAATAGTTTGCATGTACTGAATGGTTTCAAGATAAACACTCAACCAAGTCCTTTGCAGCTTGTAAAATTAGCACAGGAAAAACGCAAAAGAGCATCTAGCGTGAAAGACGCCAATAAAAAACCCAAATCTGAATGGTGATGGCTAACGAAACGGCAACAATTAAAATATGGGATCAAATTGTAGGTTATGTAGCATGGTCAGAGAATGATGAGATCGGGAATTTTGAATTCGAACCAAAATTTTCAACTTTAAATTTGGACATTGCGCCCATAATGATGCCTATCAATCAATCCAGAGGAAGAGTTTACTCGTTTATTGAAAACAGTGGTGCAAATTCAACATTCCGAGGATTGCCTGGACTATTGGCAGATATGTTGCCCGACAAATATGGAAATGCTTTAATTAACGCATGGCTTGCAACTGAAGGTAAAGTGAATCTAACGCCAATAGAGACACTTTGCTTTATAGGTAAACGTGGGATGGGTGCACTGGAAATTGAACCACTTTTACGAGAAGAAGCCAAAAGAGCAGGCAAAATTGAATTAAATAATCTCGTCTCCATAGCAAACAAAATATTGGATACACGAATTCAATTTGTGGTCGATTTATCTCACGATGAGCAATCCTCTTTAAGTGATATATTAAAAATTGGAACTTCGGCTGGAGGTGCAAGAGCAAAAGCGATCATTGCTTATAACGAAAAAACAAAGGAAGTCAGAAGCGGTCAGGTAAAAGCACCCAAAGGTTTTACCTATTGGATATTAAAATTTGATGGTGTGACCGATAGCCAATTTGGAGTATCGAATGGCTATGGCCGGGTAGAAATGGCTTATCACCTTATGGCCAAAGATGCAGGTATTGAGATGACCGAATGCCAGTTATTGGAAGAAAATGACAGGGCACACTTTATGACCAGGCGTTTTGACCGAAATGAAAATGGCGATAAAATACACATGCAAAGCTTTTGCGCAATGAGACATTTCGATTTCAATATGGTAGGATATTTTGCCTACGAACAATTATTTGAAACTATGAGAATGTTGGGTTTACCCTACCCTGAAGCCGAGCAGATGTTTTCCAGGATGGTTTTTAATGTGGTTGCACGGAACTGTGATGACCATACCAAGAACTTTGCATTTTTGATGGATCAAACCGGTAAGTGGAAGCTCTCTCCTGCATTTGATATTTGCCATGCCTACCGACCAAATAGTCCTTGGGTAAACAGTCAATCATTGACCGTAAATGGGAAAAGAGAGAATATTACTAAAGATGATTTTTTGGCCGTAGGGAAACAAATGAATATCAAAAAAGCAAAACAAATCGTCACCAAAATCAACGAAACAATATCGAACTGGAATAATTATGCAGATGAAGTAAAAGTCGACACCAGGCTTCGGGATGCCATTCAACCAACACTACTTGTAAAATGATGAAGAGGATAAAAAATGACCACCATTTCTGATGACCATTTCAATAAATCAATTTCAAATTACCAAAGAAGAAAATCAATATCATGAACAATATGCCAGACAAGATATTTTCCAAAAACATGCAGATTTACCTTTAGCATATCGAATAAATCAATACCTTTAAATATAAATTATGATTATCCCGTAATTAAATACCCGGAATTGTAAAGAAGAAAGTACTTCCTATCCCCAGCTCGCTTTTTACCCGGATTTTACCCTGATGCTTCTCGATAAAATCCTTGCAAAGGATTAAACCCAAACCGGTTCCCTTTTCGTTTTGTGTGCCGTTTGTAGTAAAATCTGCATCAAGCCTGAATAATTTCTTCATGTCCTCATTGCTGATCCCGATGCCGGTATCACTCAGGGATACGGTCAGTTCATCAGCATTTTGTTCCGTTGAAATTTCAATTTCACCTCCGGCATTTGTATATTTTATCGCATTTGAAATCAGGTTCCTTAGCACGGTACTTATCATGGCTTTATCAGCAAAAACAGGAACATCAGGAGGTAATTTGCTTACAAACCTGATGGATTTTTGCCGGGCTGAATCAATGAACAATTCTTTAATTTCTATGATCAATGCACCCATATCCATATACTCAGGCTTAAACAACAAATGACCTGTCTGTGAACGTGACCACTGCAGCAGGCCATTTAACAAATTAGTTGCCCGCTGTGAGGATTGCTTGATAATCATAGCATATTTAAGGACGTCTCCGTACTCTTGCTGATTAATTTCACTGACAATAAGATCGCTGAATCCGAAAATTGCGTTGAAAGGACCCCTAAGATCATGCGCAATGATGGAAAGCATTTTATCCTTGGTGGCAATCATTTCATGCAAATGGTGTTGATTTTCTTTCAGCGCATTTTCAATTGCTTTGCGTTCAGTTATATCTCTGATGATCATGCTTGTATGGGTTTCACCATAGGCATCTTTGTAGATGGCAGAGGCAATCTCAACGGGGAATTTAGTTCCGTCCTTTCTTATGCAATTGAGTTCACCAAAAAATGCACCTGAGACTTCACGTTCCTCTGATACGCGCTGAAGCCGCGGATCAGCTGTGTCCATCAAACCACCTCTGCCAACCTGACACAATTCTTCTGCTGTACGGCCAAACATCTTACAGGCAGCAGGATTTACATCCAATATACTCCCGTCCGGCGCCGTCAATAAAACTGCATCAAGACTGTTCATAAAAAACATACGATAGAGATTATCACTCCCCGGCAAATCACTTTCAAGCTGATTCTCTTCTGTTTTGGCAATCATGTTTCAACGGTATTTAACACCAAAAAACTGCAAATCATCTTATAATGAACCAGTTACAGCAAATAGGCAATCAAATTGTGGTAAGGGATGCACAATTGTTAAAAGAAATTCGGGTAGGATCAAGCAGATGTTAAGATAAATAAAAAAAAGTTTATAATTACAATAATGGTAAAAATAATTGGTACTACAGCAAGTCGTAAACAATAGTCTCAGACCTGTCGCCAAAAGAAGAGGAGGCACTGGTTTCAACCACCAGGTTTTTCCCGTCCAGTTTGTATCCCTCGGTAAAGGTCATTGTGCCATTGTTTCCCATGGTAAATGTGGTGGTGATTTTTAACGTTTTTTTGTCTCCAGACACCAGAACAGTTGATTTCTTCTCTGAATCCTGCCAGCCTTTGTTGATACATTCTTTTCCATCCATGGTAAATTTGTCACTGATGGTGAACTCACGCTCCTGGAATGTCGAATGCTTTTCAACACTCAGGTCATTTCCGTTTTGGACAATAACCACGTCTTTGGGAGCCATGCTGTATTCTGCGCTCAGTTTGCTTTTTGATGCATTCAATTTCCATTTTCCTGAAAAATCTGTTCCCTGTGCTGAAACAAGGATTGAAAACAACATCGTGGCTAAAAAAAACAGCGTTTTCTTCATGGTATTCAGTTTAAAAGTTATAACCATAAAGTTCTGAAAAAAAACGGTTTAAACAACAAGTGAATAAAGTATATTTTACCTGCTCTTAAAAATGTTTTAACCGGACTGTCTCCGAAAATATAAATAAGGAGGACAACGGTTACCAATATTTAAAGTATATTTGAAAAACGGGAAATCAATACAACATGCTGAATTTGAATTAGATAAAACAGCTATAAACTTATTGCCAAATGGATATACCTGAAATGGATGAGAAAAAGATGGAAAGACGGCATTTCGTCAAGGCAGTTGCAGCAGGCACTGCCGGCGCAGCGCTTTGGGGAGTCTCCTTGTCTGCAACAGCCATTGGTGCCGGATCGGCCGGAACCGGGAAGCCATCAGCAGAAAAGAAAAAAGTACTGATGAAAGTAGGATGCCAATACGGTGGAACAACTGTCGAAAACCTCGAATTCAAAGCCAGGTGCGGGGTATTTAACCTTAACGGAGGCTGGCCCAAATTTATCCCGGGTGTTGGCTGGGACCTGGCCGATTCGCTGGCAAAAAAAGAGGCCTGCGAAAAATACGGTATTTCACTGGACGCCTATCATCTGCCGCTGAGTTCCTCGGGTATTGATAAAGTAGAATTCCCGAACATCATGCTGGGCAAGAGTCCGGAACGTGACAGGGAAATTGAGATGCTGCAGCAGATGATTTCAGTTGCAGGTAAAAGCGGCGTTCATTGTCTGAATTACAACACAACCATCCTCCCGATCCTGAGAACCGGCAGAATAGTGGATCCCAAACGCGGCAATGCATCCTACACAACCTGGAATTACCGGGAGGCTGAAGCAAAAAATGAACCCCTGACCATTGCCGGGGTTGTTTCTGCAGATGAAATGTACGAACGGATCACCTATCTGCTGGACCGGCTGCTGCCTGTTGCCGAAGAGTACAAGGTCAGGCTCGCCAACCACATTGCAGATCCGCCGACACATGCAGGATACCGGGGTATTACGAGGTGGAACAGTCCTGATGTTTTTGAGGGAATCAAACGGTTTGCCAACCTATACAAAAGCAAGTACCACGGATTCAATTTTTGCATCGGATCCATTGCGGAAGGATTAAAAGATCCGGGGACAGAAATCATCCCCATCGTAGAATGGGCAGGCAAAAGAGGTCAGATATTCAATGTCCACCTGCGCAATATTAAAGGCGGGTGGGACAATTTCCAGGAAGTATATCCCGATAACGGAGATCTTGATTTTTATGAGATCATCAAGACCTTAAAAGAAGTAGATTATCCTTACATGGTGATGCCCGACCATGTTCCCCATCATCAGGATCCCGCCAGCAGCAGCCAGGGATTTGCGTTCTCATACGGATATATCAAAGCGCTTATCCACGCAGCTTCCGCAGAATGAAGAAAGAATGTCACACTCAATTGGAAATTTTCGATTTTCGATTTCACCACAATAGGCACAATAGGTCACAA
This sequence comes from Bacteroidales bacterium, assembly GCA_038323575.1. GTDB lineage: Bacteria > Bacteroidota > Bacteroidia > Bacteroidales > Prolixibacteraceae > CAINVV01. The sequence goes on from JBBQHB010000049.1 coordinate 5,870, forward strand.
TAGATTCTACTGTGATCTATTGTGTCTATTGTGGTTGATTTTTTTTGTCGGATTAAAATTTTTAGAACAAAGCAAAAGATTGAGTACCAGAAAGAGGCTAGAAACCTGAGAGTAAAAATGTTGCCTTTTTCAAGATTGCTGCACATTCAGTGTTTCATCTTCTGTATCATCCTTTCCAGGTACCTTGATTTTACCTGCTCTCTCGCCAGGGCTTGTTTCAAAGGCGGTAGTTTTAACAGGACAGCCAGCACTGCAGCCAGGGCCCTGTGGCTGAACAATACCCTGTTGTCAAAGATCAGATGCTGCAAATGGCCGCGCTCGATGGCCATCACAACGACTTTATGGACACCGTTCAACGGTGTTAAGACCCTTTTTTCGCGGGATTTCAGGATGATGCTTTTCCTGTTGCAGCTGCGCACACACACGCCGCACCCCAGACATCTTTCTTCGTTGACAAGTGCCTTTTTGCGGTTCGGGTGATGCGGGTCACAGGCAGAAACGAGGGTCATAGCTTCCACCGGGCAGACATTCACGCATTTGCCGCAGCCGTTGCATTCCTGATCGCTGACAACCGGAATAAAATTGGTGGTATGCACAGGATTCAAAATGGAAAACCTGCGTGCGGCAATCATGGCTTCGCAGCAACAACCGCAGCAATTGCAGATAAAATTGACCTCCTCACGTACGTTTTCTCCAAACTGGACCAGGTTGTGTTCGTAAGATTGATGCAGCAAATCCAAGCATTCAGCAGAATCGATCCGCCGGGCATGTCCGTGTTTAGTCAAGGAGGCAGCAGTAGCATTGAAAGTCATGCAAATATCCATCGGTGCACCGCAGGACCTGCCCAAGTGTTCCATCTTGTGCCTGCAGTAGCATAATCCAACACCAATATGGGTGGCAGTTTGGATGACTTCAGAGGCACGTTCGTAATCCAGCACGTGCAGCGCATTTTCCTCTGACAGGGCCGGTTCATGCACGAAAACCCTGCCAAGTTGTGTTTCACCCCTGGTAAATAGTTCGCGCACAAATTCTTCCTCTACATTGAGGTATTGGTAAAAGAGTTCACTCAGGGTTTTCTGGTCGATGTCGTTGCGTACCCGCATCAGGGAGAACTCAAAGAAACCTGCCATTGGCGGCGGCAGGGCATATTCCTGTTCTCCGTTTTGCTCCATGTCGACCAGCAAGGCGCGGTCAGCAAGTGCGTCTAGGATTTTCCGGGTGGTATTAAGGTCCATTTTCCAGATACGGCTTGCCTTTTCTGCCGTAAATGGTCTGATCGGCAACAGGGAAACCAGTTGCGCTTCCTTCTCGCTGAACAAAACCTGCAATATTTTATTCAGCAATTCAGAAGGCGGCGCGCCCTGCGGAAACCGGTTAAGCCGGTCCACAAGGTCCGAATAGGCCGTTTTGAGGGTTAGGTGAGCCATGGATCAAATCATTTATTCAGCTTCCAGGTTAAAATTGTAACTAAATTTACTAATAATTTAATTGCTGGTATTATATTTTGCATCGATTTTACAAGCCGATTCTAACTGAATCAGTTTAAAAAGAAATTTAATTCCAATTATTCTTTTATTAATTCAAATTGATGTAACTTGTTGTATCAAAGATTCGGATTACAATATTTCAATTATTAATTGAAGGTTTTTCTTTCTTATATTAAAATCCTAACAACATTCCAAATGAAAACACCTGACTCAAAAGATGGTAATGATATCCGTTGTTTAAAACAAAAAAATCAACTCAAAAAAATGAAATTGAGTTTGGAATTCGGGGCTTCATTTTCAAGCGAAGTTGACAATAAAGAACTAGATCCTCTGATCGAAAGCCTGTTTCTGGATAACATTGAAAAGTATGAAAGGGAATACAAAAAGGTAAAACCTATTTCCGTATTTGAATTTATCGGGAAACCAGAATTCAGGAAAACAGATACTATTACTGATCATGAAATCCGCGTAGAATTAAATCATATGATTTACATCTTAAATCAAAACCAAATTAGTCTGGACACTCTTTGTAATGTTGATGACCGGGAAATATACCGTTTTATAACCGAAGAATTGTTGTTAGAGGAAATGGATAATATGCGAATCCCTGGAATGACTCATCATTATATCTATGAAGAATTTCATCCAAACCACGAATATGACATTACCAACAACTGTATTGGATTCTTCAAATTATTTTTTAGAAAGAAAATAAATTATTATACCAGTTACCTGACAAAGGAAGCAACAAATAACCCTTGGTTTGAAGATTTTCGAAATGCTTATAATACCTTAAAGCTCAGGAAAATTGATCTCAGGAATCTTAAATTGGATAAGTACACCGCAACAGTTGACTATAACCTCAGTTTTTCAGCCAAAGTTGAAGGCAGTAATGAAAAGACAATTTTTACCGGTTCTGGTGTAATAGCGCTACTTCGGGAATATGATTATTGGTGTATCAATAATTTATCACTGTCTCTCCAAAAGCAAAGTGATCAATAGAAATTACTTATTCGCCGCAAATTTTACGGAGATTGAAAATCATTCCCCAAAATGAAAATAGAGCTTACCAGTCAGCGGATCAGCACTTTGCAGGTATTCGTTCATTTGACTCTGCGGTCCTTCGACTTCAGGTTTGGTAAATTTGGTACCGATGGCGCTGATCCCATGTAAAACTGAAATATTACCTGCCGGAAAAGCGGGCGATACGCCTCCTTTGCTGAATTTTGCCGTCTGCGGGGTAAACAGATGCAAAAACAATCCGCTCGTTTCCGAAACTATGGTAAACGGAAGTTCATTTGTTTTAACCTGCACCGCATGAAAATTGGCATAATATCCTTTGAATTCAGGATAATCCCATGTTTCGCCGGTAACCGTATTGTTGTATTTCTTGTCAAAAACGCCGAATTCTATTCCCTTCAGCCGGTTTTTCCATACACGGTAAGGACCATTGGCAACAAGCGTTGCACCACTGACCAGATTCTCGGGATAATTAAAGGTGATGCCCGCAAAGTTGGCTTTCCCTAACGGGTGAAGTTGGTAATCAAGCTGAAGCCATCCTCCGGGCAGCATCGTCCACCTGGCGAAACAATGCGGCGATTTGTCGTAAGAAATTTCCACAGCTTTGCTATTGCCCGACTGCTGCAGATTTATTGATTTGAAGGTTAAAGTGTCTCCGACAAATACCGGCCCGTTGTTAAAAGGCACTAACCTGTCCCCCACTTTGACTTCCGTCAGCAAACCTGTTTTTTTGCTGAACTGAACCGTGGTATTCCCGGAGGAGAGCAGGATAAAATCACCTTTTTCACTGCCAATTACCTCATCTTTTGATATTTTCACAATGCGGTCCTTCAACGCTCCGGGATTGGTGATATCCCACGACCACCTGTTGATCTGCCTGCCAAACGGATCGACAGCAGTAAGGTACAAAACATCGGATGCTCTCCAATTGCCGGGAAGATCCAATTTTAAAAATCCGCTGTCGCCAACCGCTACATTGGGTGAACGCATTTTCAAATGTTTCTTTTGCAAACTAAGCTGGCTGAAAATTCCGCTGAACTTTACCAATTCTGCGGTAAATTTGCATTGCTTCAGGTTGGTGTACAAAAACCGGTTGTTTACCTCAATGTTTCCATCGAAGTTGCCGTCAATTTTCATCCTGCCGATATGTACCGGCGACCAGATTTCTTTGATGGTGTAATAACTGCCTTCCTTTTCCCGATAGGGTCCGAGAATACCGTCGGGGGCATTGTTGCCATGTGTGTCAATTGAATCTTTCAAATCGTTGCGTACAATCCCCTCGTCGGCAAAAACCCACAGAAAACCACCGGCTGCCAGCGGTTTGGAACTCATCAGGTTCCAGTAATCGTCGAGGCCGGCTCCCAGTCCTCCATCGTACAACCCATGCAGAAATTCCGTCGGGAAATAGATTAAATTTCCGTTATTCAGCGCGTTGTCAACGTATTTGTATCCGGGATAATGTTTGGTGTCGGTTCCGTTGATTTTGGCCCACGGCTCGATGACTACCCGGTTCTGAGGGTCGTATTTGGCATATTCGCCGCGCAAATCCTTGTTGAAACCGCCTTCGTTCCCGTTGTCCCACAACAAAACGGAGGGATGGTTTACATCCCGCTCGACCAATTCCTTCACAAGCTTCTTCCCGATTTCGGTGTTGTAATAAGCCTGCCAGCCGGTCAATTCGTCAAGTACAAACAACCCGAGGGAATCGCACACATCAAGGAAATGCTGATCGGGCGGATAATGGCTCATGCGTACGGCATTCATGTTCATATCCTTCATCAGGTTCACATCCGCGATGCTCAACTCTTTGCTGCTGCAGCGCCCTGATGTTGGCCATGCGGTATGCCGGCAAACGCCCCTGAAAATGATCTTTTGGTTGTTCACATAAATCCCGTCGTTTTGCCTGATTTCAACAGTCCGGAAACCAAAACGCACTTTTTGCTGATGGACAACCCGCCTACTGTCTCTCAAACTGACAACAACATCATAGAGATTAGGCGTTTCAGGATTCCAAAGCGCGGGATTTGAAAAGGAACCAGAGAGTTTTACCGATCCCTGGCCGGTCGTAACCGGAACGAGAACAGGCGATCCAAATACCCTTCCGTCAGTAGTTTGAATTCTGGCTTCAATGGATTTTGCGTTTGTGATACCTCCCAGATAGGCATCCATGTTAAAGGTGCCGTCTGCTTTGGCATCTATGGCGACCTGGTCGATAAATTCTGAGGGAACTGCTTCGAGGTATACCGGGCGGTAAATACCCCCAAAAACCCAAAAATCACCCCTGCGTTCGGCTTTGTTGACGCTCGGATCGGAGGATTCCTTACTGACGGTTACTTCCAGCAGGTTCTCCCCGCCGACGTTCAGCAGTTTGGTAATGTCGTATTTGAAACGGTAGAAAGCACCCTGGTGGGTAGCCCCGGCTGATTTTTCGTTGATTTTCACTTCCGTATCTGTCATGGAACCTTCAAACACCAGGAAAACATTTTTCTTGTCCCAGGTTTTGGGGACGGAAAACCGGTATTTGTAAAGTCCTTGTTCATCGTTGAAGACCTTCTCGTTTTGTCCGTAATTAAAAGAGCCAAAACCCTGGAATTCCCAATGGGACGGCACCTGGATGGCCGACCATTTTCCGCTGTACATCCCTTTGGTGCAAAAGAAATCCCATTTGACGGTGTGGTCTTTGTCGGTTCCGGACAAATATTGAACTTCAGTTCTCTGAGCGACAACCGTATATGAAAACGCACATAAAAGGAACAGGACAATTAGTTTCATCTTCTCAAAATTTATTATATTTGGTATTCCATTAAAAACCCAAAAAATTTAATCGTATCCTATGTATCAAAAGAACCGAATTCCAAAAATATCAATTTTACAATTGGTATTTGTTGCCTTTTTTGTCATTTTTTTGTCAAATTCAGGCATTGCCAAATCCCGTGATTATTACCAACTGCAAGTTTACCGGTTAACCGGGAAAGTGCAGGAAGAAAAGGTGGATAACTTTCTGAAGAATGCTTATTTGCCTGCTTTACACCGTGCCGGAATAAAAACCGTTGGTGTATTTAAACCCATTGAGAGTGATACCACTGCCGGCAAAAAAGTATTTGTATGGATTCCTTTTACCTCTATGGACCATTTTACCAAAACCCTCGAAGCGCTTGATAAAGACAATGTGTACCAAAAAAGCGGAGCAGATTTTTTGGGTGCACCCTTCAATGAGGCTCCATTTGTCCGCAAAGAATCTACGATTCTTTTGGCTTTTCCTCTGACTCCAAACTTTGCGGTCCCTTCATTTCCGACTCCAAAAGCTCAGCGAATTTATGAATTAAGAAGCTACGAAAGTGCAACAGAGAATCTTCACAAGAAGAAAGTACAAATGTTCAACGAAGGCGGTGAATGCGGTATATTCAAATCCCTCGATTTCAATGCTGTCTTTTTTGCCCAGGTAATCTCAGGAAGTACTATGCCTAACCTTATGTATCTGACTACTTTTGCAGATATGGAAGCCCGCACCGCGCACTGGGATTCATTTAAAGCTCACCCCGACTGGAAAAGACTTTCCGGCATGGCTGAATACAAGAACACCGTTTCAAAATCTGTCATCTTATTTCTTCACCCGGCAGATTATTCGGACTTTTAGAAAGTAAAAAATGAAAAGTGAAAAGTGAAAAATTTTAGCTTCAGCAACAACTTTGAATATTGCCTGAAATCTTTTCATTTTTCACTTTTCACTTTTCATTTAAGGAAACCGGCAGGAATCCGGTCAATTTTTTCGAGTGTAATACTTTTAACGAACAGCTCTCCTCCTTCCGACTGGATCTGGATCTTTCCCTGGGAGAGCGGCAATACCTTCCCGTCTTTTTCAATACGTCCGGAATTATAGTTTACCATATTGACCTCACCGTTTACCACATGCACGGAATTTTGGCCAAAACACCAAAGATCCACCACATTCCACTCACCGGCAGGCTTTTCATGATCAGCCTGTTTCGAACAGCTTTTAGCCGGGAATCCCAGACCAAATTTGGATCTTGTCCCGTCCGGAGCGTAGCGAAAAGTCTTTCCATCGGCGTCTTTGGCTGCATTGATTTCAAAATAACTGTTACCCATGCAATAAGAATCACCCATTTTGGCGGTGCAAAGCTGAAATTCATGAGCGCTCATCCAAACGCCAAGACCTTCCCCGAAAGGACCATAACTATGGTACAACAGACCTGAATTCTTTTGTTTGAATACTTTTTCCCCCCATCTGAATACCATCCTGATATGGTAATTTCCATACTCCTTTTTGGTTGCAAGCGATGCATTCACCTCGCCTGTGATCCGAAGCAGATTTTCGCCGTTCAATTTAACAACACTGAAAATGGGTTCTGCAGGCTGCGCAGCGGATGTTCCTGTAAAAATCTCCCAGTTTTTGAGGTTCTTGCCATTAAATAACTTCACCTCTTTGGGTTTGGCAAACACAAATACCGGAAGCAGAAAAGCAACCAGAAAAAGAATTTTTCGCATTTTTTTAAGTATTTAGGATTTAAAAAAACTGCCCCGAATCCAGGGCAGTTAACAGTTGTTGAACCAAAATTCACAAATCAATGCCCATGAAGTATCTCCTGGGCTTTTTCCAATATCGTTGTATCATCAAGAAGGACGATACCCCCGTTGGGTCCTTGCTCAATGTGCATGCCTACGCTTTTCCCGTGGGCATAATTTGCTCCACCAAAATAATTCCTGACGGTCTCGACATCCATACCCAACTCATCTGCGATGCGGTGCATTGAACCGTCAGGTAAAGTATCTTTAATTTTTCTTAACTCGTTAAATGTTATTTTCTCTGTCATCGTATTGGTTTTAAAAAGTTAATAAATAATCTTTATAGTAAAGTTCTATTTCTCCCATTTTCAGTTCAGCCAAATTAATATTTTTACTTCAATGTTGTTACTTTCCGGATACATCATTTAGAACAGTAATGTTGAAATTTAGATTTTTTAACATTTAACATTTCTGTTTAGTTATATTATCACTTGATACACATGGAATTAATCCATGTAAGTACGCCTTATTGGATTAACTGTTGTATAACATGTTTATTCAGTGTTTTGCGGATGTCTCCCCTGCCAGTTTGAAAAGGTTCTCGAGCAGCAGTTGTCGTAATCTTAATTTATTGATTTTATGGTTATCCCGGTCAGGGAATACCCTGTTCGATAAAAACACAAACAACAGGCTGCTTGCCGGATCAGCCCACACGAAGGTTCCCGTATACCCGGAATGTCCGTAACTTTGTTCCGACACAATGGAAGAAGGGTATCTCTCTTTCCCGTTATAGCGGCTCACCTGAATTCCGGGTTTGTCAAAACCGAATCCCCTCCGGTTGTTAGTTTTCTGGAAATGACTGCTTGTCCAGTTTTTCAATGTTTCAGCAGTGATGTACCTTTCATTTCCATATTTCCCCTCCTGCAGGTAGAGTTGCATGACTTTGGCAACATCGCCCGCCGACCCGAATAAACCTGCATTTCCTGATACACCGCCAAGCAGCGCTGCCGTTTCATCGTGGACAAATCCCTGAAGCAGGTCGTGCCGGAAGATCCGGTCATCCTCCGTAGGCACAATTTTCTCCATGGGTTCAAACAAATATGGATTGTACATCAACGTGGAAATGCCCAGTCTGTCATACAATTTTTTACGCAGGAACGTTTCATACTGCTCACCTGACAGGTTCTCAATTACTTTGGGCAAAATTACGAAGCCCAGGTCAGAATAAGCATAGCTTTTGGATTTCAGCAGCGGAGAATCCCTGATGACCCTGTAAACAGTATCCTGAAAACTATTTTTCAGATACAGGTTTCCTGAAACCCGCAGGTCATAACCGGGTGTCGGCCGGTCTACAAAATAATCAGGAAGATAATGCCCCCGTCCGTCCATCGTCATTGGCCACAAAACAACCCCGGGCCTGAGTCTTGCCTGATGCGAAAGCAAATCCGAGACCAGGATTCCCTCCTTGTTGCTCCCTTTCCAGTCTGGCAAATACTCGCTCATTTTCTTTGTTACCAGAAATTTCTTCTGATCTGCAAGCATCATCAAGGCCGGTACCGGCGCCAGCACTTTAGTAACAGATGCCAGATCATAAATATCATCGTTCAATACAGGTTCTCTATGGTCGTACCTGTGAAAACCATATGATTTATAGTAAAACACCTTCCCCTTTTTGGCCAGGAGAAGCTGGCATCCGGGAAAAGCATTCGCTTTCAGCCCTATACCAACCAAAGAGTCCATTTGATGGGAAAGTTTGACCGAATCCATCCCCAGTTCTTCCGGAATAACATAACTCAGCCTGTCAATGGAAGGTAAAGAAATTCCATCTCCTTTCCTGTAATTGTTCAGGTCGAAGGGCAGTTTCCCATCTGAATTAATAGCTCCGAATATTAGTTGGACAGACAGGTCAACCCTGTCATAATCAGATTTATCGGAAACAACAAAGGCCTTGGCCCCGCCGGTGCTTGTCCAGTGGGACAGAAAAAGCGGCCCGCCAAAAAGCATATATATCGTTTTGGTACCCGCGGCAAAACCGCCCATCAGCAACTTCTCTTCTTCTGCAAGGGATCGCTGCTCCAACTCCGCTGAACTGCTTTCTCCCGAAATTCCTTGCCCCTCTTGGGCTTTTGTCCCATTATTTTGTTCGCTTATCGCCAGGACAACCAAATTGTAAAATTTAGATTTCGGCAGGTTCTGGCGAATGCTTTCAAGTTTGGCATTGGACGGAAAAGTAAGGTAATCGGCTTTGATGTACCGTCCTGTCAATTGCGGCATTGGATTATCCTTCCCCATTCCAATGCTTACAACCAATATTTTCAGGGTATCCAGCCTTCCCAGAGGTAAAAGGTGAGAATCGTTTTTCAGCACAACCAGCGATTTTTGTGCCACTATCCTGCCGTTAAGACGCAGTTTGCGTTCCGGAGAAATAATTGAAGCAGAAGCAACCTTTACCCGAGGCACCGTATGCACGGGATGTACAATTTTGGCCGGTACAACTTTCTTCTGGGAGAAAAGTGCAGGCGAAAGGAGAAAGAAAATTGAAAGCAGTAACAGTTTATTAAACATCAACCGGGGCGGATTATTTTTATGCGTTCAAAACTAACCAAAACCATCCAATTCCAAAATTGAAGAATCCCGGAAAAAATTGGTATGTCAAGACCCTCCCTTACGATTGATATCTATATCTTAGCAAAAAAAAACAAGCTTATGGAAAAGGTCATTCTACCAGCTGCACAGTACATCCGTCATTCAAAAAAGCAGATAAAAGCGGTCATCGTGATACTAATTGTCCTTTTATCCGTTTCGCCCCTGCAAGCCCAAAAGCATTCGCCTGTCTGCGGTGCAGACCAGGAGGATCTTTATCTTCCGTTCCTGAAGGGCAAGCGGGTGGGACTGGTTGTCAACCATACCTCGACAGTTCGTGGCAAGCATTTGGTCGATTTTCTGCATGAAAAAGGCATTACCATGAAAGCGCTCTTTGCGCCTGAGCACGGACTGCGCGGAGAAGCGGATGCCGGTGAAAAGATTAACAATTCGGTAGACGAAAAAACCGGTATTCCGATCATCTCCATCTATGGTAAGAATAACAGGCCAACCACGGAACAACTCAGTGAAATCGATCTACTCATTTATGACATACAGGATGTAGGCTGCAGATTTTACACCTATATAAGTACCCTGCATTATGTGATGGAAGCTTGTGCAGAGAACGGGAAGTTGCTGATGGTACTCGACCGGCCCAATCCGAACGGAGATTACTGCGATGGTCCTATTCTTAAACCGGCATTTAAATCCGGAGTCGGTGTGGATCCGATACCTGTTGTCCACGGATGCACTGTTGGTGAAATGGCACAAATGATCAACGGGGAAGGATGGCAGAAGAACGACCTGAAATGCAACCTGAAAATTATTCCCGTCAGGAATTACACCCACGAAACCACTTATGCGCCCCCGGTTAAACCATCTCCAAACCTGCCAAATTATACTGCCATAAGGCTTTACCCTTCGCTTTGTTTATTTGAGTCGACCAGCGTCAGTATCGGCAGGGGCACCACTTTCCCCTTCCAGGTCATTGGCTATCCGGATCAGAAATTTGGTGATTTCTCTTTTACACCTGTTAGTCTCAAAGGATTTGAGATGAATCCGCTTCAAAAAGACAAATTATGCTATGGCCAGGATCTCAGGAATTTGGAAGCAATCCCGCTGTTTACCCTGAAATATTTTCTTGACTGGTACCGGCAGTTTAAGCAACCCGCCGAATTCCTGACAAGGGAGCGCTGGTTTAACCTGCTGATGGGCGACGACCAGGTTTTAAAACTCATCCAGGCAGGCAAAAACGAGAAAGAGATTGCCGAAAGCTGGCAGGAAGAGTTAGGTAAGTACAGAAAAATTCGCTCAAAATATTTAATTTACTAAGAAGTGAGCTAAAGTGAGCTAAAGTGACTAAAGTGAGCTAAAGTGACTAAAGTTAATGAATGCAAAATTAACGTTCTGAAGCTATAAGTACTCTATGCACTTTAGTTCAATCGAGGCACTTTCTCAAACTTTAGTCACTTTAGCTCACTTTAGCTCACTTCTTCAAACTTTAGTTCACTTTAGCTCACTTTAGTCACTTTTTTATGAATCCATACCTAGTCGGATCCCTCCTTTCCGGATATTTCCTGATTTTGCTTGTTGTGGCATATCTGACCAGCAGGTCTGCCACAACAGAATCTTTCTTTACGGCCAACCGGAAATCACCATGGTTTGTTGTGGCTTTCGGCATGATCGGGACAACCATTTCGGGTGTGACATTTATTTCCGTACCCGGGGAAGTCGGTAATTCGGCATTTACCTATTTTGAGTTTATAATGGGAAATTTCGCGGGTTATCTGATCGTTGCCTTTGTGCTGCTACCCGTATACTACCGCATGAACCTGATCTCGATATACAGTTACCTGGAAGAAAGACTGGGATTCTTCTCTTACAAATCAGGATCATTTTTCTTCCTGCTTTCCAGAACTGTTGGCGCTGCTTTCAGGATGTACCTGGTTGCAGAAGTGTTGCAGCTCGCATTCTTCGCCCATTTTGGTATTCCATTCGGCGTGACGGTACTGATCAGCATCATCATGATATGGATCTATACGACCAAAGGAGGTGTCAAAACCATTATTTGGACCGATTCCCTGCAAACCATCTTCCTTATTTCAGCCGTCGTCCTCACAATCTATTTCATTTTCAGGAGCTTTGGCTGGAGTTTTGGCGACATGATCAGTAAAGTTTATGATAGTCCGCATTCCAAGGTTTTTGACTGGGACTGGCGGTCAGGAACATTCTTTGTCAAACAATTTATTGCAGGCATTTTTATTACAATTACCATGTCGGGACTTGACCAGGATATGATGCAAAAAAACCTGACCTGCAAAAACCTGAAGGAGGCCCAGAAAAACATGGTCACTTTCAGTGTCATCTTTGTCTTTGTTGTCTGGATGTTCCTGACCCTGGGCGCTTTGCTCTACATTTATGCCGAATCACACCAAATTGCCCTGCCCCAAAAAAGTGATGACCTCTATCCCCTGCTGGCCATCAACCACATGAGCCTCATGATCGGCATCTTTTTCCTGCTGGGAATCACTGCCGCCAATTATGCAAGCGCCGACTCAGCATTAACCTCTTTGACCACAGCATTTTGCATCGATTTTCTGAATTTCGGCAAACGCAAGGATCAAAATAAGAAGCGGATCCTCAAAATTACCCATATGGGATTCTCCCTGCTTTTGCTGCTGGTGATATTAATTTTTAAAGCAGTCAACAACCAGAGTGTGGTGATGGCGGTTTTCAAAGTAGCCGGCCTGACCTACGGGCCTTTGCTCGGGCTGTTTGCCTTCGGCCTTCTGACGCGATACAAGGTGAAGGACCGGTTGGTTCCGATTGTGGTAGTAGCCGCACCGGTTTTATCCGGACTGCTCAATTACTATTCAGAACAGATACTGAATGGCTATCAAATTGGTTTTGAATTAATTATTATTAACGGACTACTCACTTTCATCGGATTATTCCTGGTAAGAATCAAGAATTAAAATAAATCGTTAAAAAAAGTTAAAATTCATTTTTTTTTAGTATATTTGATAAACTACTTTGCTTATAGTCCGTCTAATTAAAAATCCTTCTTTTAATACCCCGTCGGAATGAAAAGCTTTGTTCAGGCATTGATTGTTGTTCTGATGCTCTTCTTGTCAGGAAGTTGTCAGAAAGAAAATGAAAGTGTTTCCGGCGGGAGGGCGCTTTTATTTTCGGCAGATATTATTGCCTTCGATACGCTTTTCAACGCAATTGGTTCTCCTACCAAAAATCTTCGGGTGTATAATTCGACCAACAACCGTTTGGTTATCTCATCCATCAAACTGGCGGGAGGTGAAAGCAGCGGTTTTCGCTTAAATGTAAATGGCGAAGCATCCAATGAAGTTTTCAACGTCGAAATTCCTCCCCGCGACAGTATATTCATCTTTGTCGAAGCTACGCTGAATAAAAGCGGAAGTGAGCATTTAATGGTAGCTGAAGACTCAATCCTTTTCAGAATCAACAGCAGAGAACAAAAAGTAAGGTTGGTTGCCTGGGGACAAGATTACAAACTAATCAAGGCAGAGATGCTGAAAACAACGACCTGGATCAAAGAAAAGCCTTATCTTGTTTACAATTATGCTTTTGTTGACTCCTGTCAGACCCTCACCATTGAACCCGGCACTACTGTTTACTTTCATAAAAATGCGGGATTATTTATCAAAGGCACCCTGATTGTCAATGGAACGCAGGAGGAACCTGTTATATTCAAGGGGGACCGGCTTGAAAGCAGTTACATGAATCTACCGGATCAGTGGAACGGGATCACCCTACTGTCGGGGAGTCATAACAATCTTATTAATTACGCAGTAATTAAAAACGCGAACATCGGGTTACAGGTGGGAAACATCGAGAAAGAGGGATTTGCCTCTGTTGAACTTACCAATACCCGGATCGAAAACATGAGCTGGTCGGGAATCTGGGCCATGAAATCCAAAATCCTGGCTTACAATTGTGTTGTGGCCAATGTTGGTTACTACAATACGGCCCTTTTACTGGGAGGTGATTACCAGTTTTACCATACCACTTTTGCGAACAACAGCAACAATGTGCTTAGCAATTTCCCAAAAAAAGAGACATTAACTATTTCCAATTATCTGGTTAACAGCACAAACGGAGCAAAATATATCGGCGACCTGAACCAGGCGGTTTTCGGGAATTGTATTATCAGCGGACTGAACAGCGATGAACTCAAGATATCAATGGACAAGCAGGGCAAAAGCAATTATCTCTTCGACAAGTGCCTGATTCAAATATCGGATACATTCAAACTGCAAAATCCCGATCGTTTTGTTGGCCTGATCCGAAATATTTCACCCCGCTTTATCAATCCGCAGAAAGGCCTTTACGAACTTGACACACTTTCTGTAGCAAAAGATGCCGGAAAAGTGTCCTATTCCAAAATGGTTCCTCTTGATCTGAAAGGTGCGGACAGGAACAATGACGGAGGCCCTGACCTTGGGGCCCTGGAGCGTATTGAGCGTAAAAAATAACATATAATGATCCTCTTCTTCAGACCCTTCCCGTCAGGTCTCCTGATTTTACTCCTGTGCACTTCTCCCTTGTCCGGGCAAAATAAAGAGGCAGAAGATTTTCGTGTTGTTTTTTACAATACAGAAAACCTGTTTGACCTTTTTGATGATCCGCTCACCAACGACGAAGAATTTACTCCTGCCGGGAAAAACCACTGGACCCTGTCGAAACTGGATGGAAAGGTGATGATGGTTTACCGGGCCATCATTTCCGCTTCGGGAGGTCGTTACCCTGATATCATCGGACTGGCTGAAATAGAAAATCTCTGGATCCTTGAATATCTGATTCGGAAAACTCCGCTTAAAGAGGGGAATTACGGCATTGTACACAAAGAATCACCAGATCCAAGGGGCATTGATGTGGCGCTTTTGTACCGGAAAGAGACCATTGTGCCGGTTGATTATACTTTTATCCCGGTTCACGGAAGCGGCAAACGACCATTTTTTTCAAGGGACATCCTCCATTTTAAAGCAAAGCTCGGCAAGGAAACATTCAATTTCTTTGTCAACCACTGGCCTTCCAGGAGCGGCGGCTACCTGGAGACACAAGGGAAAAGGAATATTGCCGCCGGGATTGCCCGACGGGCGCTTGACTCAATACTGAAAGCGGCTCCCGAAAGCAGGTTTGTTCTGATGGGTGATTTCAATGCAACACCCGATGAAGCAAGCCTGACCAAAATACTGGGCGCATCCCTCCAACCAGACAATAATCCGTCCTCTCTGCTTGTCAATTTATCCGGTTCCTGGCTAAACAAAAGAATTGGGACCATCAGAACCAAGGGGAAATGGGAGATCTTTGACCAGTTTATTTGCTCGGCAAATCTGCTTTATGGCAATGGCTTACTTATTTCCCCCTCTTTAACTTCCATTTGTACGGCTGATATTCTCCTGGAAGAAGATAAAAGGTACCTTGGGAAAAAGCCTTTCAGAACCTACCTGGGACCGGTATACCATGGCGGGGTGAGCGATCATTTGCCGATTGCGACGGTCCTCATCCAAGATTCAATACAAAAATCCAAATAACCACAATGGAATCGTATTCGAATAGCCAGATTCAATATTGTCCTGTACAACAAAACGATAATTCATAATTTGCATTTCGTCCACCTTCGTCAGTTTGCTCCAGGATACCTTTTCCTACCAGGTCTTTTATATCCCGTAGGGCAGTGTCAGTAGAGGTTTTGGCAATTTTAGCCCATTTTGATGTTTGCAGTTTTCCTTCAAAACCGTCAAAGAGTTTGTTAAGCATTAGTCGTTGCCGTTCGTTGATGGGTGTATGTTCGTATTTTTTCCAAAATTCAGCTTTACGCAATATTTTTTGTGTGGTGTTTTCGGTGGCAAGCATCGCATTTTTGAGGCAATGTAAAAACCAGTCGATCCATTCAGTAATATCACCTGAGCTGTGTTGCACTTTTTTCAATATTTCGTAATAGCGTTTGCGTTCGGCTAATATTTGGCCCGACATACTGTAAAACCGTTCACTACTGCCTTCGGCACGGGCGAGCATCATATCGGTTATAGCTCTTCCGATTCTACCGTTTCCGTCATCAAAAGGGTGGATAATGATAAACCAAAAGTGTGCTATGGCAGCTTTCAACACAGGGTCAAGCGTTTTGTCGTTGTTGAACCAATCTAAAAACTTGTCCATTTCAGCTTTAACGAGTTTTGGATTTACGGCTTCGTAATGCACTTTTTCTTTGCCCATCGCACCCGATACTACTTGTATTTCACTTGTTCGGTATTGCCCCGCTTCTATTTTATAAGGCCCACTGTAACCTGTGGGGAAAAGAGCAGCATGCCAACCAAACAAACGTTTTTCGGTTAAAGGCAAGGTGTGGCGTTGTATGGCATCGAGCATCATTTCTACTACACCCTCTATTGGACGGCTGCCAGGCACAAGTCCGGCGGTGTTAATGCCCAGACGCCTTGCTATGGAGGAACGCACCTGGTCGTAGTTGAGCATTTCACCTTCTATTTCAGACGATTTTACCACGTCTAAGGTTAATGTGGTAAGGGTGGCTTCTTCTTTGGCAGAAAAGCCCAGGGCGTTCATTTGTCCAATAATTTTGCCTTGCATCAACCTAACCTCTCCAAAAACGGAATTAATGGCTTTGTCTTGCCAGGTAAAGGCTGTCCAGTTTTTATTCTTGTAGATATATTTTGCCATTGCCCGAAACGATTATGCGGCAAATATACGAATTATTCACCGCAAATGTGCGGTATTTATTTTATTTATTCACCGCAACAAAAGAAGTTATTGTCATTTTCTCTAATGGGAATTGTCGGTAAATCTTGTCACATCCAAAAGGGATTCTCCGACGTGGCGGGGAAATCCTTCTTGCCCCAACAATCCGGTAAATGCCCGTTCTAATTTTGCTGCGGTGAATTTCATGCTGTATAAAATTTATCATCCACCCATTTTGTCGGGTTATTGATAATGTGGTGGTCAACATGATGATACCATGGATATGGTTGGGCATTATTTGAAAAACATCCATTTCAAAATTTGCAAATCGTTCCGGTAATTTCAACCATTCATTGTATGCAATTTGCCCATATTCGTTCAAAACTATTTCGCCGGCAGGCTCACTTTGGAAATAGCCTTAAAAGATTTAATCCCCATAGAAAATTAAAATAGCAGACCAGCCTCAGCACCCGATTTCGTTCAACAGCGCTTCATGTTGGGCTCCGCCACACGAAGCCTTACATATTATGTGAAGTTGTTTTAGTCTTCATCATTGTCATTGTTGAATGCATTAAATATTGTCTTTAGTAATTCGTTCAATTCCGTCCAGTCGTAATTAACTGCCTTGGTTGGGTCTTTCAAACAATCTTCGATTTTAGTCTGAAATTGTTTTTGAACCCCCGATTTATCAATTATTTCTCCTTGATATTTTCCAAGGGTTTGGTCATAACCTTTCCATTGCACAGGAATTAGTTGTCCGTCCTTAGTCAAGATGTCTTTTCCTAAATACAATTCTATACTGCATGCCAAACCATTAATATTCATTTGAGAAATTCCTGAAGGTCCTAAGGTTGGATAGTTTTCTGCAATTTTAATATTAGGATATTGAAGAATCTTAATGTTTTTTGGGATGATTGTTTTTTGAAATCCTCGAAGGGCAGATTCTGCAGCTGTGTCATTGTCGAACAATGCAATAACTCTATTTTTGATTCCTGCACCAACAAAAGATTTTACACTTGCGACTAAAGAACTTGCACTGCCGGACGCATTTGAAATTCCAAAGTCCATGAACGAATAATATCCTGTTAGATGAGGATATAAAACATTCATTGCGCCTTGAAGATTTTGAATATCAGATGAACCTTCCGTAAGTATTAGAAATTTTTCTCCGAGTTCGTAGTCATAGGTAATATTCTGAATAGTATCTTCGTAGATGTTCTCTATTTCATCTTCGTAATACTCTTGGTCAATAAGTTCAGTTATATCGTAAGTTATTTTTCTGTCGTTTGGAGTAAACTCGAGTAACGAACGTAATAAAACTCTTTGGTCGTAATTGTATGGAAACTTGTCAAGTCCATGAGCATATTCTAGGAGGTAAAGAATTAAGGGATTCGTTTCTTTTGGTAAGTCCTCTACCTTAACAGTGTATCTATAGCCATTGTCAATAATTTCTTTACTAGCTAATAAAAAGTCATTGAAAGAAGATTTTTCAAGCAGTTCTTTTTCTAATTTCAATTTGGCTTCAACTTCTGGGTTGCTTGTGAAGTTTTTATCATTTAAGTAGCCCGTCAGTCTTTCGATTGAATCTTCTTTACTAGCTTCAAATTCAGACATTGCTTTCTTCAAGGTAAAACCCATTATTTCTAAACGGTCTCTAATGTTTTTAGCTGTATTTGAATACTCAACTGCGTGTTCTGTTTCGTCATCTGAGTCACCACGTCCATATAGCAATTGATTTCTCTCGCCAATTAATCGGTCAAAATGATTTAAATCCTCTGGTTGAAAAAGAGATAGAATGAATGGGTCAATTTCATTCTTAGTCGTTGAAATTGGATAGTCTGATATATAAAGTTCACAATATTGTCCCATTAGTTATTCTTAATGTCTGTTGTCGTGCAATTTCACATAACGTTTTGGGGCTTTGCGAAGGTGGGGAAATCGAAGCACAAATGTTCATTTTAGCACAAATGTTGATTAGAATTCCAATGCTCAAATTTAGCACAAATGCCCCACTTTTGCAAAACCCCTGTTGTGCGTTCGGTTTTCTTCATTACGATACATAAATTCTTTCAAGTCCTTTGTAATTAACATACATTCCGTCTCCCCTAAATAAATCTGTAGGAAATTCTGATACTCCATTCCAACCAACCGAGGGAATTAATTGAACAGAAGCAAAATATCCGTCATACGGTTTTAATTGTGGACTTCTGTCTTCAAGACCAACCCATTCTTTAAAGTCTTTTTCATTCTCGTTTTTAATATGTTTTACAATTACCCATCCTGTTTCTCCCTTTTTGTTTTTAAACCAAATCTGTGGATTTACTTCGGGTAAGTCGCAGAATGAAAGAATTTCGTCCCCTTCTTTTTCAATATCGTTTCTTACAACTTGTACCGCAAAGTTACTTAGTTCCCACTTTGACATTCTTGTTCGTTCATCACTCGCCAAATTTAACGGGTTAATTTTTTCGTTTGTTCTTGCGTCATACAAATTCCATCCTTGTTCTATAGCTTTTAATTCGTAGTCAAGTTCGTTTTTGTCACCCATTAATCGACTTAAGAAATTGTTTGTAATCTCTTTGAAGTTTAACTTGAAAGTGCAAGGAATTAAATTATTCTCTTCGCAAGCTTTTAAAAGTCGGTCTATCTGCTGTTTTGCAAAAGAGCTTCCTTTTTCGTCAATTAATTCTATTACAACTGAGAAAATTGAGTTCTTGAATGCAAATGTCAAATTATCAAATGAAGGATAGGTTATTTCTGCTTTTATCCATTTGAAACCGTCATAACTTGAATTTACACTCTTATTGTTATTAGAATTAAATTGGTCCTGTAATTGACTACCTGCTAAATGTCTCGCCTTGAGAAAAATTTCACTTGGTTCAGGTCTGTCAATTAAATATTGAATGTCTCCGTATTTACTCATATGTTTTTGGTTTTTTAAACTGACGCACAACTATTTATTTCCGCAATTGCCCCAATCCACCCAACCTCCGGTGTGCAGGCGCATTGCTTGTTATCAAAATATGTAAAATCAATTTTTAGGGGATATTTCACTCCGGTTTAAGATTTCTGTTTCAGGTCAGCCAAATTTATGGTTAATAACTGATTAAAGCCAATAAATGCCGGAAATAATGAGGTGTTATTCAACATGTGCATTCGGATTGTATGCCGGAGGGCTGAGCGTCCGGCGGAATCGGGCTAAATGCAAATTTCCGCGGGCGCAGTAGGTCCCCCCTGCTGGCGCGGTTCTGCGTACCGTGCCAATTAATCTATTACAAGAATATCTTGCATTCCATTTTCTCCGGCATAATCACAGGCACTACTATACCTGTAATCCTGTACTCTGAAAACCGAACCTTCTTCAACCGGGTCTTTATCCGATAAAGGTGCGGCTAATGAAAATGAATGGTGACTTATCAATCGACCCCGGTAGTGTTCATTTTCACCCTGGCACTTTTCACTTTTATTAAACTAACCTTTGTTCCGACCCTGATATCCTTTATCCGGACCCCGATCACTTACATTCGGATGCCGGTAGTTTTCATTTCGATGCCGGTACTATTCATCCGGACCCCGGTTGTTTTCATTCTGACCCCGGTCATGATCATTTCACGGTCAAAATGTGGTTAAAATGAGCAGAAGGTTGCCGGCAGATCCTGTGCAGCCTGACCTGCCGGCAACCAAGCTGTCTATGCTGACGCAGGCGGATTGACCGGTACGCTTTTGCCCATGTTGGCATACAACCGGCCAAGATCGTCGATGATCACTTTGGTACCTGGCGTACCGAGCGACGAGGAAATCTTTGCCATTTTGTACACAATCCGGGCAAATTCGTACAATTCAGAACCTGCCAGCATCCGGGTATCGCTCACCATTTCGCTGAGGCTCTTTAGTTCGCGGTCGACCGATTGAAGTTTAATAAATAAATTATTGTCTTTTTTTGCCTCTTCGAGCAATTGCGGGTTGGGGCTTAAAAAAGACGAACGTTTCGCGTAATCGAGCGCCTTGTTGGCAAACGGCAACCGTTTGTCGTCGAGCATTGAGGTCGATTTTTTATCGCCGGAAGTTAATTTTACCAAAAACGGAAGTTTCCGGCGAATCGTTTTGAGCCTAAAAAAAAGAGAATAACTCCATTTGCCCGAAATGGAATACCGATAATCGAACCCTTGAACAAGCTCAGGGACCAAATCGAAAATTTTTACTTCAAGAAGTTAGCTTTTGGTACGTTCCACCTTTATTTTTTTTTATATTTACGGCTACGTTACGAATTTTTTAAACTCAATAAATTTAATCTGATGAAGGAAAAAAACAAAGTTTCGAGAAGAGGGTTTTTGGGAACAGGCGCTGCAGCAGCTGCGGCAATTACCCTTGTACCCTCCAACACAATTGCAGGGTTGGGACACCAGGCACCCAGCGACAAACTTAATATCGCCGGCGTTGGTATCGGCGGGATGGGACATGGTAATTTAAAAAACCTGAAATCTGAAAACATCGTTGGCTTGTGTGATGTCGACTGGGCATATGCCGATGGCTGTTTCAAAGAATTTTCCGGAGCCAAAAAGTACAAAGACTGGAGAGTGATGTTTGATGAGTTGGGAAAATCAATCGATGGTGTATTGGTTGCTACAGCCGACCATACCCACGCGATCATTGCTTCTCATGCCATTACAATGG
The DNA here is from genome assembly GCA_038323575.1 of Bacteroidales bacterium. GTDB lineage: Bacteria > Bacteroidota > Bacteroidia > Bacteroidales > Prolixibacteraceae > CAINVV01. The sequence goes on from JBBQHB010000049.1 coordinate 26,887, forward strand.
GAAAAAGCGTTTATGTACAAAAACCGCTTACCCACTCTGTTTACGAATCACGGTTGTTAACCAAGCTGGCTGACAAATACCAGGTTGCCACGCAAATGGGTAACCAGGGTTCTTCTGCTGAAGGCGTTAACCTGACTTGCGAATGGCTTGCGAATGGTGAAATCGGAGATGTAACCATGGTTGAAGCATTTACAGACAGGCCTATCTGGCCTCAGGGATTAAATACACCTAAACAGGGACAATGGGTTCCGGAAACATTGGATTGGAATTTATTTACCGGTCCGGCCAAAATGCGTCCTTACAATGAACTTTACCATCCATGGAACTGGCGTGGTTGGTGGGCTTACGGAACAGGAGCTTTGGGCGATATGGCCTGCCATATCCTTCATCCGGTTTTTATGGGTCTTCAGCTTGGCTATCCTGTTAAAGCACAGGGTAACTCAACTTTATTGTTGGAGGATTGTGCTCCGACTGCCCAATCTGTAAAACTCACTTTCCCTGCAAGATTTTCAGCTAAGGGAGCCAAGATGAAACTTCCACAGGTTGAAGTTTATTGGTTTGATGGCGGCATTAAACCTATGCTTCCTGCAAAATGGCCAGTTGGCAAAAATCCGAACGATGCAGGTGGTGGCGTCTTCTTCCATGGCACCAAAGGGACTTTGGTTTGTGGGTGTTATGGCGTTAATCCCTGGATCTTACGTCCGGATGGTACCGTATCCAAACCCGAGAATGCCCCTAAATTCCGTCGTCGCGTCGCACCGCTTTCCCACGAAATGGATTGGGTACGCGCTGCCAAGGAATCACCGGCATCACGCGTAAAAACTGCTTCCGATTTCAGTCAGGCCGGACCGTTCAACGAAATGGTCGTTATGGGCGTTTTGGCTGTGCGTCTTCAGACACTTAACAAGGAATTGGAATGGGATGGTCCGAACATGAAATTTACCAACATCACACCTGAAGAAAAAATCAAGATTGTGATGGAAGATAAGTTCAGTATCCATGACGGGCACCCAACTTTCAACAAAACCTACACGGATCCGGTTCCTGCCACTGAATTTGCAGCCGAATTAATCAAGCACACTTACCGCGCACCATGGTCACTTCCTGACATGCCTGCCTGATAAAAAGCCGTTAATTACCTATAAAAAAAGCCGTTGCGAATTGAGTAACGGCTTTTTTTAGTGACTAAAGTGAGCTAAAGTGAACTAAAATGACTAAAGTTATCCGAAAGGCAACATCAGCTTTCTGAAGCTGCAAGTACTTTAACTCACTTTAGCTCACTTTAGTTCACTTTAGTCACTTTAGTTCACTTTAGTTCACTTTAGCTCACTTCTTACAAACGAATTTTAGTTAACAAAATCTAAACGCACCATAATCTCTTGAATCCTGCCTATATTTGGGTCCGATTTCATGCAAATACAGGGTTCTTTCCCTGATGTTTGATCATATATATTACTTTTGTCGCTCAATTTAAGTGAGGGTATCCATCGATATTAATGAAACAATTTGATTTTGATTTTGTAGTGGTCGGCAGCGGACTGGCCGGGTTACTGGCAGCTTATCATGCTTCTGCCCACGGAACAGTAGCCCTCATCTCCAAGTCAGAGCTTGATATCAGCAACTCCTACAATGCACAGGGCGGAATTGCCGCAGCTATTGGCGCCGATGACGATCCATTGTTCCATTTAAACGACACATTGACTGCAGGCCGCGGTCTCTGTGACTACGACGCTTCGGCTATTCTGGTCAATGAAGGGCTTTCCCGGGTAAAGGAGTTGATCTCAATGGGCGTCGAATTCGACAAAGACGACCATGGTGAGTTAATATTGGGTCTGGAAGGCGGACATTCACACCGCAGGATCCTGCATGCCGACGGGGATGCAACAGGCAAAATCATGACCGGATTCATGTTGAAAAAAATTCTGGCAAACCCGCAGGTTACCCCCTTTGAATATACGACTGCAGTAAAAATTTTCACCAAAAACGGAGTTTGTTCGGGTATTCAGACTTTGGATTTTATGACCGGCGAAAATTTAGTTTTCAGCGCCAAAGCAACCATCCTTGCCACAGGCGGTCTCTCCAGGATCTACGCCCGTTCCACCAATCCCTATACAGCTACCGGAGACGGTATTGCACTTGCCTGGCAGGCCGGCGCGCGACTGGCAGACATGGAGTTTATCCAGTTTCATCCCACTGCACTCTCTGTTGACGGTGAGGATGCCTACCTGATCAGTGAAGCTGTCAGGGGTGAAGGCGCCCATTTAATTGACAAGTACGGTGAGCGGTTTATGCTTCAATGTCATCCTATGGCAGAACTTGCCCCCCGTGATGTGGTGGCTTCAGCTATTTTTAAACACATGCAGAAGACAGATTCAACTGTTTTCCTGAGCCTGAAACATTTAGACCCCGATTACCTGAAAGAACGCTTTCACTCTATCAATTCAAAGTTAACCGGTTTCGGAATTGACTTAACCAATGACCTTATACCAATCTCTCCTGCAGCGCATTACACGGTAGGCGGAATCCGAACTGATTTATGGGGACAGACCAACATTACAGGGCTCTTTGCCTGCGGCGAAGTGGCATCCACAGGAGTAATGGGCGCCAACAGGCTTGCAAGCAACTCCTTGCTTGAATGTCTGGTTTTTGGTAAAAGATTGGTTGAAAAAGCAAAAAAATTACCTGCACAGGCCGGAATTCTGCTTCCTGTTGAAGCCTTTGTCCTCAACAAGGAAACGGATGGTACTTATCTGGATATCAAGAACGAATTGTCGCAATTGATGAGTAACCAGGTGGGCATCATACGTAACGGGGAAGAGATGTCGGCAGCCTTGCACAGGATCAATGAGATTCTCAGGCAGTATCCCGACGACCGGAAAGACTACAACCTGAAAAAAATCAATGACCTTGCAATGGTCTGCAGCCTTATCTGCATCTCAGCACTGGAACGGAAAGAGAGCCGGGGCGGACACATAAGGTCTGATTTCAGGGACGAATCAACTGAAATGGTTCATCACATCATTCAGGAGAAAGGAAAGATGATAACCACCGAATGGGTCAGAAATAACCCGGCACTATGAGCAGATTAGCGCTTCAACACATTGGCCAGCTGATTGAAATTGCCCTAAAGGAGGACATTGGCTCAGGTGACATCACCACCAATGCATTGATACCCGATACTATGGTAAGTACGGCAACCATGGTGGCAAAGGCAGATGGCATCATTGCCGGGATGGAGGTTGCCGAAACAGTATTCAGGTATTTATCTGCAGAAATTTCCTGGAAACCATTTGTACAGGATGGCGACAAGATAAAAAAAGGGGATTTACTGGTAGAGATGAGTGGTCCTTACCGGGCTTTGCTGACCGGTGAGCGTCTGGCCCTGAATTTTTTGCAGCGGATGAGTGGTATTGCCACAGCTACCGGACAATATGCCGCGGAGGTTGCAGGATACGGCGCCAAAATACTGGATACAAGAAAGACAGTCCCCGGATTGCGGGTTCTTGATAAATACGCGGTTAAAGCCGGCGGAGGAGAAAATCATAGGATCGGACTTTACGATTTGGTCCTGATCAAAGACAACCATATCAAAGTTGCAGGCGGAATAAAAAAAGCGGTAGCGCAGATAAGGGAAAGTGTGCCTGCAGGTATCAGGATAGAAGTTGAAACATCTTCCATGGCGGAGGTGGCAGAGGCACTTGAGGTGAAAGCAGATATCATTATGCTCGACAACATGTCGGACGAGACAATGAAAGCCTGTGTGGCGCTGATCAATCACCGGGCAAAAGTAGAAGCGTCAGGAAACATGAATCTCAAAAGAGTGAGAAAAGTTGCAGCAACCGGAGTGGATTATATTTCAATCGGGGCCCTGACCCATTCAGTTACTGCATTGGATATCAGTATGAACATTCAAATAAGCCAACTTTGAATTTAGTCATAGACATAGGAAACAGCAGAACGAAGGTGGCCATTTTCTCCAGGCGGGAGCTGGTAAAATCGCTCTTGTTCGATGAACTTTCTGTGGATAATGTCAAAGCGCTGGTGAAGGAGTTTCCGGGTACGGAGAAAGCGATCTTGTCAAATGTTAAATCGTTGCAACCTTCACTAAGAGCATACCTGCAAAGTGCATTCTTCTATTTCCTGGAACTTACTCACGAAACGCCGATACCCATCCGGAACAGCTACCTGACTCCCGAGACCCTTGGCTTGGATCGACTGGCAGCTGCCATTGGAGCGGGTGTTCTTTTCCCTTACAGGGATCTGCTTGTTATAGATGCCGGTACGGCAGTGACTTTCGACCTGGTAGAAAGTAACGGCACTTTTGCAGGCGGCAATATCTCTCCGGGATTGAGAAGCAGGTTCCGGGCTTTGCATGAATTCACCCAAAATTTACCATTGGCTGAAGAAACTGATGTTTCGCCTTTAATCGGCAGGACAACAATGGATGCTATACAGGCAGGAGTCATCAACGGAATGATTTTCGAAATGGACGGAATGATTGACCGGATCAGACAAGAGCGCCCTGAAATACTTCCCGTTCTTACCGGTGGTGATGCACCTTTCTTTGAAAGAAGATTAAAAAATCACATCTTTGTAAAATTTGAGATCACACTCATAGGTTTAAACAGAATTCTTGAATATAATGTTGAAAAGCAATAAATTGAAATTTTTCGCAATCATTTTAGTTCTGACCATCCCAACAGGTATGTATGGACAAAACAGCAGCAGTACAAGTTCGCCCTATTCCAGGTTTGGTTTTGGCACCTTATATGGCACGAGTTTTGGAAAGGGAGACGCTATGGGCGGAATCGGAATCGGGACAAGGGACAGCTATCAGATCAATACCGCTAATCCTGCATCCTATACTTCCATTGACTCGCTGACCTTTTTGATGCAGTTTGGAATTGAAGCCAGATTCACCAGATCTGAAACAACCAATGCTCAGAATACCAGAAACAATGTAAATTTCAATCACCTGACATTTGCGCTCCCTGTCACCCACTGGTGGGCATCATCATTTGGCCTTATACCATATGCTACAAAGGGTTATGAAATTAGTAGTACTGAAGGTTCAATTGCCCTGCAATCCAATTCCAGTTTTATCGGTACAGGTACCCTTACCAGGGCCTATGTTGGAAATGCAATCCGGCTTGGGAAGCATCTTTCGCTGGGGGTGAATACCTGGTTTATGTTTGGGAAAATTAATGATAACACCTATATCTATTTCCCCAACGATAATAACTCTTACGACTACATGAAAAACAACAGCCTCAATTCGCACGGTTTTGGAATCACCGGAGGCTTTCAATACCAAATTGAGACAAAAAACAAAAACAAATTTATCATCGGCGCAACGATTGAGCCGAAGGTTAATATCAGCTCTACCTACATTATCCATGAAGAACGCGCACTTTACAGGTCTTCATCTACCTATTCTGAAATCGTAGATACCATCCGGCATATTGAATCAAATAACAATGGTCTTCAAACACCCCAGACATTCGGAGCAGGTTTTTCTTACCAGATAAAAAACAAAATCACCTTTGGTGCAGATGCCTATTACCAGAAATGGAAAGATGTCAAGTTTCTTGGCCAGACAACAGATTACCTTACCAACAGCAGCAGGTATTCAGCAGGGCTGGAATATGTCCCCAACCTGTATTCCATCAGAAGTTATTGGGACAGGGCCGAATACAGATTTGGCGGTTTCTATGAAAACTCCTACCTGACCCTTAACGGTGAGCAACTGAAAAATTACGGCCTGACATTTGGGATGGGCTTCCCTTTAAGCCGTATGTACCGTTCATTGCTGAACGTTTCGTGCGAAATCGGCAGACTTGGTACTACGCAGAATGACCTTATCAGGGAGACTTACGCTAAATTCACCTTGCATTTTATGCTGCACGACAGGTGGTTCTACAAGACAAAATTCGATTAATTAAAATGAAGGTAAATTGGTTCATTTCCGGTAATTTGAAAGAAGGGAAATTTATTTGTCGTCCTTTTCTCCGGATGGTTCTTTTCTTACCGGTGATGCTGGTGTTTTTTTCATGCCAGACAAAGGTTGCTGCGGACATTTCGCCGGAACTAATGAAAAATACTAAACTTCCTTCCGTTGAAGCGCTGGACTTTGAAACCTTCTATACTGATTCAGGAGTGGTCAAATACCATCTGGAAACGCCCAAAATGCTTATTTACGAAGACCCGACACAACCATACAAGGATTTCCCCGATGGTTTCCTTTTTCAAAAATACGACCTTAACATGAAGGTTGTTTCCCAAATGTCCGGCAATCACGGTAAATACTACGATCTCGAAAGGAAATGGGAGGCAAACGGGAATGTAGTCCTCGTTAACAGTACTGGAGATACACTGCGGTCAGAAGAGCTGAAATACCACGAGAAAGAGGATCTCATCTTTTCTGATCAGTTTGTAAGCATCAAAAAGGGGGACAAATACATTATGGGAACCGGTTTTAAATCGGATGCCCAAATGACGAAATGGTCTATTACCAAAACGAAAGGGAATCTATACGTTGAGGGACAATAAACCCATCCTACTCCTATGAACGAGCTGTCGATCATAATCATCACCTTGTTAGCCTCCGCTTTCTTTTCCGGGATGGAAATTGCTTTTTTCTCAGCTGACAAACTGCGTCTCGAACTGGACAAAGGTAAAAACAGGCTTAACGGAAAAATCATCGGCATTTTCAACAGGCATCCGGGTCAGTACATCGCCACGATGCTTGTCGGCAATAATGTTGCCCTTGTTGTCTACAGTTTGGCATTTGCCAACCTGATGCACCCGTTTTTTTCCGGGTTGGAAGCCGGCGAAACCCTAAACCTGTTTATTCAGACAACCGTCTCCACGCTTGTAATCCTGCTTGTTGCCGAGTTTATTCCCAAAGCCATCTTCAGGATCAATCCTAACCTGGCCCTCAATGTACTGGCACTCCCGGTAGGAATTTTTTACATCCTTTTTTATCCGGTCACAAAGTTTGCGATAGGATTATCAAAACCTATCCTGAAATTTATCTTCAAGGTAAAAATCGAACCGAAAACAGAGGACAGGGTTTTTGGACGAATCGATCTGAATAACCTTTTCGGTGAAATGGACGGCACCAATTTAATTTCAACCAGTAAAGTAGACAGTGAGATCAAACTCTTTCAAAATGCCCTGGATTTTTCAAAATTAAAGATACGGGACTGCATGATTCCCAGAACTGATATAGTTATGCTGGACATCAATGAGGAAATGGATTCGCTATGCCAGAAATTCATTGAAACCGGTTATTCAAAAATAATGATCTATCAGGATAACTCCGATAACATCATCGGATACGTTCACTCATCCGATCTGTTTCACAATCCCGAAGATATTCGGTCGTGTCTCCGCAAAATATCTTTTGTGCCTGAAACCATGGAAGCAAACAAACTCCTGAGTATATTACTCCATGAGCACAAGAGCACGGCCATCGTTGTGGACGAGTTTGGCGGGACTGCAGGAATGGTTACTACGGAAGATATTCTGGAGGAGATCTTTGGTGAGATCGAAGATGAGCACGACACACCTGATATCACTGAAAAAGTATTGGGTGAGAACCACTTCATTTTCTCCGGCCGCGCTTCAATCTCTTACCTGAATGACAAATATTCATTAAAGATTGAAGAAGACGACCGGTATGAAACCCTGGCAGGCTATATACTTTTTCATCACTCCAGTTTCCCGAAATACAACTCAATACTGCTTATCGGCAGTTACGAATTCAAAATTTTGCGGAGTACCAGAACCAAAATCGAGCTGGTTGAAATGAAAAAGATCAGTAATTTGTAAAATTGCTCAGATAGAGCGGTTTTAAAAACCTAAAATTACTATATTCGTACGCTCAAAAAATTAGATAAAAGATTAAACAGTTAAGTAAATAAATAACCAGAAAACGGATGGCTACATTAGAGAAAATCAGAAACCGGGCAGGTATAGGAATCACTATCTTTATTGGATTGGCACTGGCAGCATTTGTTCTTGGAGATGCTGTAAAATCAGGCAGTTCGATCATGCGCGGGAATCAACAGGAGGTCGCAAAGATTGCAGGTAAAAGCATCGACATTAAAGAATTCCAGAAGAAAGTAGACGACCTCACTGAAATTTACAAAATGAACTCAGGTTCTGCTGCTCTCGATCAAAAAACGACTGAACAGATCAGGGAACAGACCTGGATGGGACTTGTGCGCAACAATATCATGAAAGATATTTATGGTAATCTTGGCATAGATGTCACTTCCAATGAACTTTTCGATCTTGTGTCAGGAGAAAATCCTCATCCGATTATCCAGAGCCTTTTTCGTGATCAAAAAACCGGGACTGTCAACCGTCCTGCTTTAATTCAATTTCTGAAGTACCAGCAATCCAATACTTCCGGCCCGGAGCATAATTACTGGCTGTTTGTTGAAAATCAAATCGTTGAAGAACGTTCCTTTACCAAATACAACAATCTTCTAACCAAAGGTATTTATACGACCTCTGACGAAGCCAAACAAAGCCTTGAAGGAAAAAACAAAAAAGTCAACATTGAATACGTAGGAAAACCCTTCATTACGATTTCGGACAGCACCGTGATTGTTTCCCAGGCGGAAGAAGAAAAATATTATGAAGCGCACAAAGATAAATACAAACAAGAGGCCAGCCGCGACATAGAATATGTTCTGTTCCCTGTTATTGCATCTAAAGGCGATGAAGATAAAGTGATCAAATGGATTACTGATATCAAGCCTGAATTTGCCACAGTTGAAGATCCTGCTGCCTATGTGAATATCAATTCCGACAAACAGTTTGATCCCTCCTTTTTTAAGAAATCTGAACTGTCTCCTGTTCTTTCCGATTTCGCCTTCAACGGTAAGGAAGGTGATATCTACGGTCCATACAAAGAAGGACAAAGCTGGAAACTTTGCAAGATTCAGAAATTCGAGGAACTTCCCGACTCTGTGAATGCACGGCACATCCTCATTAAAGTTGCTTCACAACCGGAACTTGCAACAGCAAAAAGCACAGCCGACAGTTTGAAAAGAGTGCTTACCCTGGGCGGCGATTTTGCAGCTTTGGCCCGCAGATATTCGACTGACGAAGGATCAGCTATCAGAGGCGGTGAACTGGGATGGTTCAAAAGAGGAATGATGGTTAAACCCTTCGACGATGCGGCATTTTTCGGCAAAATCAATGACTATCAAATTGTCACCTCCCAATTTGGAATTCACCTGATTCAGGTTACCAAACGCGGAAATACAACAAAGAATGTCCAGATGGCAACCATCGTCCGCAATATTGAACCCAGCAGCCAGACTTACCAGAGAACCTATTCCGTCGCTTCTAAATTTGCTGCCGAAAACCGCGATCTGAAAGCCTTCCGTGCAGCAGTTACTGCGCAGGGACTTAACAAAAGGCTTGCAACGCTTCTTGAAGCTGACAAAGATGTTACCGGATTGGAGAACTCCAGGACACTGGTTCGTGCTGCATTCAAAGCAGAAACAGGTCAACCTGTAATCAGTACAGAAGGAACTCCGATTTTCGAACTGGGAACTCAATTTGTAGTTGCCATGTTGAGCAGCACACAGGACAAAGGTTTTTCCAGCTTTGCCACAGTCAAACCATCCATCGATCTTGAGCTGAGAAAAGACAAGAAAGCAGAACAACTGATAGAAAAGATGAAAGGTAAGACCGACCTGAGTTCACTTGCATCTTCGCTTGGTACAACTGTAGGTCAGGCACAGGATGTTAATTTTGAGTCTTACTCCATATCGGGTTTGGGTAACGAACCTGCTATTGCCGGTGTGGCTTCCGTGCTTGAACCGGGAGCTGTTTCAAAACCGATCATCGGGTCTAACGGAGTATATGTTGTTAAGGCAACAGCTGTTAACAAAGGTACCAATACCGATATCGCCGCCGAAAAATTTCAGGCCAAGATGGCACTTGGTTACAGGGTTTCAGTCCAGGCTTTTGATGCGCTGAAAGAAAATGCCACAGTGGTCGACAAACGTGCAAAATTTTATTGATCAACCGATCATAATAACCATAAAACAGAAAAGGATGCCGATAAGCATCCTTTTCTGTTTTATCCTAACTCCTCCTGCCAGATGAAAAAGTCGGGCAGAAAATCGTCTTTACCGATCGTTGGTTCCTGCCGGAAAATGGCATAAACCGAAGAACCGCTTCCTGACATGGAAACATATTCAGCCCCCATTCCGGAAAGTCTGTTTTTAAGCAGTCCAAGTTCCGGAAATTTCACAAACAGCGTTTTTTCAAAATCATTTTTGATGTGACTTTTCCATTCCTTCATCTCTCCGCAGACGATCTTTTTAAAATCGAAGGGAAATTCCTGCGGCACAACACCCGAATAGGCTTCTTTGGTATTTGCACCATACGGAGGTTTCACCAGCAGGAGATGGTATCCTTTTAAACTTAAATCAACCAACGAGAGCTGATCTCCTGTTCCGGTGGCATAAGCAGGCTTGTTTTCCAAAAAGAAAGCACAGTCTGCACCCAGCCTGCCTGCAATCGAAACCAATTTTTTTCGAGATATTTTCAGTTCAAAATACTCAACCAGAGATTTCAGGAAGAAAGCTGCATCAGCAGACCCTCCTCCCAGCCCCGCTCCCGCAGGTATTACCTTGTGAAGGTGAATGTCGAGCCCGGGCAGTGAGTGCTCATACTGCAGCAGCCGGTAGGCCTTTAAAACAATATTCTGCTCAGGCCGAATATCTATTTGCAATCCGCTGATCTCAAAATTCACCTGATCCGTCCCGTTTACTACATATTCCAATGCATCCTTTAATCCGATGGGATAAAAGAGCGTTTCAAGGTCGTGGTATCCATCCTCCCGTTTGCGCAGGATGTTCAGGCCTATGTTGATTTTGGCATTGGGAAAGAGAACCATCTCTCAGCAGAAATTAAAAAGACACAATTTACGAAAATTTTCGATTTTAGATTTTGAAATAAAAATATTAATCGGAAAGCTGTTTACAGTTAGTTTAAGCAGCTGATTAGTAAGTCTCTTGCTTTTTTTTTAAAATAAAGTATAAAAAATTTGGAATAGTCAAATAAAAGCCTGTATCTTTGCAGAGTGAATATTTACTTACTTAATTTAAAGAACATGAAAATCACAAAATACCTTGATCAGGCAGTTAAAGAAACTCTCCACAAAATTGACGTTCGGGAAATGTACAACAAGGAATCGGCCCAGGCAATGCTGATGGCACTCAAACCGGGCGAAAGTCTCAAACCTCATAAAACACCGGTTGATGTTTTCTTTTATGTGCTGGAAGGCCGCCCTACCATTCATATCGGGGAAGAAAGTGAAGAGTGCAACGCTGATACATTGATTGAAAGTCCAGCTCATATTGTACATCACATCAGCAATAGCTCTGAAAAAATTGCCAGAATACTTGTAGTAAAAGCGCCGCGGCCGACCATTGCGACCAAAGTACTTTAATATTCAACTATAAAATTGTAAAAATCAACATGGAAATTACTCCCCGTCAATTAGAAATTATCGAAGCCGCAGGAAAGATTCTGACTGTTTCCGGTGTTAGCGGTTTAACGATAAAAAACCTGGCCAAAGAAATGAAATTTTCCGAAAGCGCCATTTATCGGCACTTTACAAGTAAAGAGGAAATCATTATTGCCATGCTCGATTACATAGCCGGAATCATTGATCAACGGTTGCAGAATGCTGTTTTGGTTAATGATGATCCTGAAAAAAAGTTTAATGCCATTTTTCAAAGC
>JBBQHB010000050.1:0-38580 GCA_038323575.1 Bacteroidales bacterium
CTTGCTGAAATTCAACCATCCTTCGCGGTCCTCGCCGATCAATGCTTTAATCTGGAAGGTCGGCGACTTTGGCCCGGCCTCTTCAACATGCTGAATCACTTCGGGTTCCGGCACACAAACGATCATTTTGATGTCGGCAGCGTTGTTGCGGTAGACCAGGTCCTTGGTGCTGAGCAGGTGCGTGGCAGGGATGGTGATGGCGCCGATCTTGTGGAGCGCCATGGCACAGAACCAGAATTCGTATCTCCGCTTGAGGATCAGCATCACCGGATCACCCTTCCGGATACCAGCAGAAGTGAAGAAATTGACGGCCTTGTCGCTTTGCCTTTTCATCTCACCAAAAGTAAAAACGGCCTCGGCTCCTTTGTCGTCACACCAGACCATGGCAATTTTCCCGGGAGTTCGGAGGGCAATTTCATCCACCACATCGAAAGCGAAGTTGAAATTCTCCGGAATATGGATTTTGTAGTTCTCTAAAAAGTCAGAATAGGTTTGAAATTCTGTTTGGGATAGATATTTGTTGAGTAGCATGCTAAAGAAGGATAAAGGATAAAGGAAAAAGGATAAAGGATCAACCAGCAAGATTAAATAATGACGGCCAAAAATTTGGCTTGCTGGTTATTAAGGGCTTTCATGGCGTGCCGGTAACCGGAATCGAAGTAGATGGAATCGCCTTCGTTCAGCGCCACTTCATGGCCGTCAACAATCACCATCAATGTTCCTTCCAGCACAAAATTAAACTCCTGCCCGGGATGGGAGTTGAACTCGGGAGTCCGCTCTTCCTGGTAAGGAGCTACCGTTACAACAAACGGTTCCACCTTTTTGTGGATAAAATTCCAGGCCAGGTTTTCATAGGTATATTGCTTGCGGCGATTCACATTCACGCCTTTCCCCTTCCTGACAACGGCATAAACGTGCAATTTTGGCTGATCACCGCGCAGCAGCGCCGACAGCTCCATGTTAAACCGGCCGGCAACCTTGAATAAAAATCCTACCGGGATATCCGTTTTGCCGCTTTCGTAATCCAGTAACAATTCCCTTTCCACGTTCAGTTCCAGGGCAAAACTTTCGTCTGAAATACCGGCAATCTCACGCAGTTCTTTGATCCTCGAGGCGATTAATTGAATTTGATCTGTCATGGTAATATTTGATTTTATTCTTCTTCGTAAAATTTGACCTCATGGAGCCTCAGGAATTCTTTGATCCGGTCGACATGGATACAATGCCCGACATGGATGAAAGGATAATTGGAGACTTTCACCCTTTTACCGTCCTGGATGATTTCTTTGTCTTTAATGTCGAAGCCCAGGTGTAGATGGCTGGTCAGGTGCTGCATCCCGTAAACAAGCCCTTCAGAATCGAACAGCGGACCGCCGCTTTGTCCGCGCAAACCGGGTGTGCTCATTTCGATGGCGGTTATTTGCTGCCCATCACCTACAAAACGGGTGATGATACCGTCCATCGGGAACTGCGGCGAATCGGGGTTCCCGGCACTGGTCCATTCGATGTCATCTGATTCGGGATTATGCCTGAAATTGGTGAACTCAGGGAACGGATAGCCGAGCCGGCAAAGGGATTTGCCCTGTTTGACCTTGCCGGGATCTTTAACGAAAATAGCGTGGGAGGTGTAGAATTTTTGCTTGAACCCCTCAAAAATAATGATGGCCAAATCCAGCGTCGGATGCACCTGCCATTTGAAACCGCCAAACATTTCAACGCAATTCACAAAATTGATTTTCGTCTGGACGGTGGTTTCATTTTTGTAAGCATACTTCGCTTCAAGCAGAGATAATTTCCTTTTAAACTTCCCATCTTTTGGCAGTTGATCCCGCTCTGCCTTAAACGATTGGAACTGAGCATTCAACTGCTCTGCATTGACAATCAAATTTAATACATGCTTACAAGTTACGGCAACACCCTCATCATTGACAAAAAACAAAGTTGCGGATCCTGGATTGATAAGGCCCCCGTAAGTTCTTGAAAGGATATGGATTGGTTTGGTAAACTGCGCGACGGAATCAATTGCTCTAATGTACATGATGGTTGATTAATTCTTCAATCTTATCAATATACTCTTTAACAGGCACCAACAATCTTTTGATTACTTCTTCATCAAAGTCGAATAAATCATCATAATCTCCCTTTTGCCTGTAATCAGCTAATACGCTATAAGTCTTGGCAATCTCTTTGGATAAAAGTCCTTTTAGAACAAATTCTTCTCCCAATTTTTGCTTAACCCCATTGTGTGATTTTACTTCGATGCCTTTGCTTAACAAAAGGGCAACTGTAACATAAAAAGCCGAATAATATAACCTGTTAATACCTGAGTTTATACTTCCTTTCTCAAACAGGAATACTGCATCCTGATAGGTTTCTCTGGCCCTTTTTATTCTATATACAATATTTTCGTTTTTCACTTGCCTAAATTCTTATTCCTTCTTTCATAACATTCGTAAACAGGGGAGAGATTAATTTCTTGTGTTGCCAATCCGACTTTGAATAAACCAACAATGAGATAACCTCACCTGATTCTAATTCAACATCATAAATTGGATCATGTAATTCATTTTCATAGTCAAAAGTTATCTTCTCACTTGACGAAATAACAAGAATATCCCAGTCAGAATCCGTTCTGTTATCACCACGTGCTCTGGATCCATACAAATAAATCTCAGCGCTTGGGTCTTTGCTTATTATGCCAGATTTTATCTTTCTTAACAGATCGAGTTTTTCCATAGAAACAAAAATAGCAAATATAAAGTTCCGAGCCTACGATCCTGATATAAATAGATAGCTACCTGTACTTGCTGGAGAGGCTTTTCAAATTTGCAAAAGCATGCTGTTTTCCGTGAATTGCCAGGTTAAATTTATTCCAACTTATACCATCGCACCGCATTTTCATAAAAAATCTTGTCAACCACCTGCCTGGGCAGGTGCAGTCCGGTAAAAGGAGCGTTCACATCCTTTGATTTCAATTCCATGCTCCCGGTAAGATAGTTCCAGTCGTTGAGCCGGCCGGCAAGTGCATGCGCGTAAAAGCTGCTGTCGGGCTTTCCGGTGTAGCCCATATCGGTCCCGTAAAGGATCCTGTCCTGGTATTTGATCAAAAAATCGCGCACCTTATCCCGGTTTTTTGCGCTTTGGTACTGCAGATGACAAATCCGGGCAGATATGTCTACGGCCATATTCGGAAACCTGTTGAGTGTTGTGGCCAGCACATCTACATCCCATTCAAGGCTGGCCAGATGGCAGCCGATAAATTTCAGGTTGGGATGTTTTGAAAGCATGCTGTCGCGTGCCGATAGCTGATCCTGGTAACTTGGATATTCGGGATGCAGGAACATGTGGTATTCCGTATGGCGCTTAAAATAGCTCTTATCATTGTTCACGGTCATCGAATCGAGCGGGAGCCAGCAGTTTTTCGGTTCCCCGAAATGGCCGGTAAGCGGCAGTCCTTTCTTTTCGATGTAGGATATCACCGGATCAAAACGGCTGTTGCTGATC
The DNA here is from genome assembly GCA_038323575.1 of Bacteroidales bacterium. GTDB lineage: Bacteria > Bacteroidota > Bacteroidia > Bacteroidales > Prolixibacteraceae > CAINVV01. The sequence continues at coordinate 3,505 of JBBQHB010000050.1, forward strand.
ATGATGAAGTTTCCGGACCTGTCGCGTTCTGTCATGCCGATATTTTTCCAGAGTTTCACCCCGACTGCGCCGCCCGACAGGTTTTTATCCAATTCTTCGATTGTCTTCTTTTCCCAGTCGCTGCTGTTCCAGGTAGCGGTATCGAAAGTGAAGGTAGCCAGGTAATGAACCATATCAGGGAATTTCTTTACCAGCACTAATGCCGAATCCCGCTGCCTGTTCACATCCTCACTTGCATTGACATTGATGGTAATGAACTTCAGATGCTCCTGCGCTGCATGTTTTTGAAGGGCAGGGTCGGTTGTAAGAATATGGACATGGGCATCGATCTTCTTTACCTTGAAGAAATCGGATTCAGAATAATAACCTGAGCTACAGGACTGTATCATCATAAGAGCAGTTACCAACATAAATGCATGAAGGAAACAAAAATTTAATCTTAGTCTTTTCATAAGGTAAAGTATATAAAGTTCCCCCTTCGAAATCGCTCGGGGACAATCGTTTCTTATTCATGAGTGCCTCTTGGCTTGGCTCGGGGACCGATGATTCTAATCAACCAAAAGTATCGGTCATCGATCGGAGTCGAGATGTGGGGCAGGAGCAGATTCCCGCTCCCCGAGCGAAGTTGAGGGGGTCTAGCCTACCCACGGCCTCGTGCGGGTGGCAGTATTGATGCAGTCGATGGTGGTGTTCACATTGCTGACCACCTGGAAGTCAAACATTCCTACACAGATAAAATCGGCGCCATTGTTAAAGGCCCATTTGAACCCATCCTTCGGTTCGATGGCACCGGCAGCCAATACCTTGAAACCCATGACCGGCACAGTGGTTTTGCTGATAAATTCTACCGCACGCTCCGGAAACAAGCAGAACATGTTGTTGTGGAACCGGTTGTGGTCGAGATAATCCTTGCCATCGACTTCAAACGGAAAGCGGTTTTCGCGCGGATGGGCCGACCAGTACTGGTCGTGGTGAAAAGTTTTCATGTAATAGTCCGGAATGATGCCCTGCTCCTGGCAGGCGATCAGCGATTCCACCGAATGGGCACCCAGGCCCGCCGTATAGCCTTGCTGGCGAATATAGCCAAGCATTTTATCTATGACTTCCAGCTTGTGATCCCGCACCAGCCAGTCGCACCAGTTTCCCTGGACTTGTACGATATCAACTCCGAAATCAATGGCTTTGTCAATGAATTCATAATAGAATTTTGGATCCGTATCCGGCCCAATTTTGGCAAGTTCCTTGTTGTTTAAGTGGGGTGCAACCTGAGAGATCACCTTGATTTTGCTGCCTGTCATCTTCTTGTATTTTGCCAGCAGCGGGTTCGAGGCGTAACCGATGTTGATGGTGTTGATGCCTGCCTGCTCGGCAAGGATCAGAGTCTCATAGACTTTTTGTTCGGTGTTGTATGCCTTGAAAAGGGTGGATACATAAATCAGATCGCGGGAATGTGCCCATCCGCCGATCAGGTTACCGCCGGCTACAAGCCTGCTTATTTCGTGTTTGCCGATCTTTCCCTTTGGTAGTGCACCTTTCAGTTCATTCAGCTCAGTCTGTTTGACCTGTATGGTCGCGCCGCTCATGACATCGACACCATAAGTTTTGAAGCTGTGCACTGCACCCCAGCCCATTGCTCCCAAGGCAGGCAGGGCAGCCAGATTTTTGATGGCCTCGCGCCTCGAATGACTCTCTGCAGCTCCTGTTTTGGATGATTTTTGTCTTTCCCGGTAGGTTTTTAAAAATGCCTCCAGCCCGTAACCATTTTCGCGGCTGATAAAAAGAAATAAAAGTGCCGCGGCTTCAATGAAAAGTTTGTCAACAATAAACAAATGTCCGTCTGCCGGATTCAGCATCGGATTACCGAAAGGCGGATAAGCAAAGTAATAAACGGTCAGGACTATAGCGCCGGACAGCGCTGCCAGCCTGCTGAAGAGCCCCAGGAAGAGCGCCAGCCCGATTAGCGCGAGTCCGTACATGTTCAGCACATCTGTGAACCTTAACAAAGCGGGTGAACCAGCCAAAAAATGGTAAAATCCCGAAAAGGCACCTGAAGTATGCAGCAAAAACCCGGATGCCGTCCAGTTCCCCTGCACAATTTTGGAGACTCCTTCATAAAGGAAATGCCAGCCGATGGCAATCCGAAGGATGGTGATCAATAAGCGTTGGTAAGTTTTAGTCATATGGTTTCCGATAATCTGTTCTGGTTGACAGACTCATCAAACAAAAATAACCAATTCATCCAATAATCCTATTAATCCAAATTAAATCCTAATTAATTTTACAATCGATTGCGCCACTTTAATATATTTGTATCCTGATTAATTAATACCTCAATTCATGAAGAAGATTATTGTACTGGTCCTTTTTGCATTTATTGCTTCTGCAAGTTTTGCTAAAACTGAGAATACAAAAAAACTATTCGCCGACAGAAACATCAAAAAAACGATGGAAAAAGTAGTCGAATGGCAATTGAACAATCCCAAACATGAACCAACTGACTGGACAAACGGGGCCTTCTATGCCGGAGTTTCAGCAGCCTGGGAAACGACTAAATCCAAAACCATCTGGCAGGCAATGATGGATATGGGAGACAAAACCGGTTGGAAGCCAGGCAAACGCTGGTTCCATGCCGATGATATCGCGATCTGCCAAACCTACGTTGATGTTTACAAAGTGACCAAAAAGCAGGAGATGATCCAGCCTTTTATCGATACCCTTGCCGTATTCATGTCGAAGCCTTACCCAACGTCCAAGGGGGGTATACAATCCATTAAATGGTGGTGGTGTGATGCACTTTTCATGGGACCGCCGGCAATGGTCAAATTGGGTATGGTTACAGGAAACAACAGTTACCTGACCTACAGCGACCAGTTGTTCAAAGAGTGCTACAACCTTCTGTACGACAGAGAGGAACACCTCTTTGCCCGCGACATCAAATATGTGATCAAAAATGACGGAAAAGATATCCGCGAAGCCAACGGAAAGAAGATTTTCTGGTCACGCGGAAATGGCTGGGTAATGGGTGGCCTGGTAAGAATTTTGCAGGAACTACCTGCGAACTATCCCAACCGTGATTTCTATGTAACCCTATTTAAAGAGATGTCTGTACGTTTGAAAGATCTGCAGCAGGCCGACGGACTGTGGCGTGCCAGTTTGCTGGATCCGGATGCCTATCCCGGCGGCGAAGTGAGCGGATCAGGCTTTGATTGTTATGCAATGGCCTGGGGAATCAACAACGGGATTCTTGACAAAGAAACTTACCTGCCGGTTGTAAAGAAAGCATGGATCGCGCTGAACCAATGCGTGCAGAAAGACGGTCATGTTGGTTGGGTTCAACCCATCGGCGCCGACCCAAAGAAAAATTTCAATGCCGACAGCTGGGAAGTATACGGTTCCGGAGCATTTTTGCTGGCCGGCAGTGAGGTGATTAAGCTGAAGAAATAAGGCAGGGAGCATGGGGCAGGGAGTAGGGAGAACGGAGGCCGGAGACTGAAGACTGTGGACTGGAGACTGTGGACTGAAGTCCGGTGGCCGGATTTGGCATATTGATCCAGTTTCATAACATTTCAATCATTCACTGATATTTTGATAACTATGAAAAACAACAAACTCAAAACAGCTTTTACCCTGTTATTTCTGCTGAGCTACGCCGTATTATTTGCCCAACCGGTTGAGCGTCTGGTTAAGATTGTAGTGTCACCGGATCATGCAGACTGGATTTACCAACCGGGTGAACCGGCAAAATTCAGGATCCATGTGATGAAAAACAGCGAACTGATTCAAAATGTCAAATTCAGGTATGAAGTCGGGCCCGAGCAGATGTCCGCCACCAAAACTGATTCTGCAACGCAAAAAGACAAACCGGTTCTGGTAGAGGCTGGAACGATGAAAGTACCCGGATTCCTGCGGTGCAAAGTTTCTGTAACGATCGAAGGTGTCCGCTACGAAAACCTGGCAACTGCGGCTTACTCCCCCGAACAGATAAAACCTACCACAGAATTACCTGCAGATTTTGTTGCATTTTGGGAAAAGGCCAAAGCCGACGCGGCCAAAGTTCCCATGGATGCAAAACTGACTTTACTGCCCGACCGCTGCACAGAAAAGGTAAATGTTTACCAGGCCAATATCCAGAATTATAAACCGGGAATGCGTTTGTACGGCATTTTATGCGTTCCGAAAAAACCCGGTAAATATCCGGCCTTGTTGAAAGTCCCGGGCGCCGGTGTACGCGGATATGCCGGCGATGCTGCGATGGCCGAAATCGGCGTGATCACTTTTGAAATCGGTATTCACGGCATCCCCGTCACAATGGATCCTTCCGTTTACATTGATCTCGGTAAAACCGCATTGGATGGTTATCCCTTTTTCAACCTCGACGACCGCGACCGCTATTATTACAAACGTGTCTACCTGGGATGCGTCAGGGCTAACGACTTCCTCTGTTCTCTGCCGGAGTACGACGGTTCGACACTGGCTGTAACCGGCGGAAGCCAGGGTGGAGCCTTGTCGATTGTTACCGCCGGACTGGATCCTAGGGTCAAATTTCTTGCTGCCTTTTATCCCGCTCTCTGCGACGTAACAGGTTATTTATACGGCAGGGCCGGAGGATGGCCCCACATGTTCAACGACTACAACAAAGCGTTCAACAACAAAAAGGAGAAGATCGAAACCTCTAAATACTACGACGTGGTGAACTTCGCCCGGATGGTGATAGCCCCCGGACTATACTCATGGGGATACAACGATGTAACATGTCTACCCACCTCCATGTATTCGGCATACAATGTTATCACGGCACCAAAGGCACTCAATATTTTCGAAGAAACCGGCCATTGGACCTATCCTGAAGAAAATGAACTGGCCAGGAAATGGCTGGTGGAACGCCTGACAGGGGGCAGGTAGGGGCGACCATGTGTGATCGTCCGGCGACGGGACGACGGGATGACGGGACGACTGGACGACTGGACGACGGGACGACTGGACGACGGGATGACGGGATGACGGGACGACGGGTCAGTCAATAAAAAATACAAACCAAAAAAAATGAAAGTAAAAGGAATTATTTTTTTTATTTGCCTGATGTTGACAATCTCAGGTTATTACCCTGCCTCAGCCCAGTCGCAATGGCGCGGTTCTAACCGCGACGGCATTTATTCCGAAACCGGATTGATGAAACAATGGCCGGCCGAAGGTCCCAAAATGCTTTGGTCGTTCGAAGGACTCGGAATCGGAATGGGCAGTGTGGCAATTTCGAAAGAACGATTGTTTGTTACAGGAATTCCGGACACGCTGAACGCAGAAGGATTTCTTTTCAGTTTTAACACCAAAGGGAAGCTGCTCTGGAAGAAAAGTTACGGCAAAGACTGGACCGGTATTTTCCCGGGGGCACGTTCAACGCCCACAATTGTTGACGATTTGCTGTACCTTGAAAATGGTAACGGCAGCGTCATGTGCCTGAAAACCGATAACGGCGAAAAAGTCTGGAGTGTTGATTTTTTCACGGATCTGCAGTGCGATTCCGTGCAGTTTGGTTTTGCCGAATCGGTGTTGATCGACGGTGACAGGCTCTATTGCACACCAGGGGGGAAAACAAACAACGTGGTGGCGCTGAACCGGTTCACCGGACAGAAAATCTGGGCCAGTCCGGCTTTCGGAGAACCTGCAACCTACACTTCCCCCATATTAATTAACCAAAACGGGCATCCTATTTTGGTCAACCTGACTGCATCTTCCATTATTGGCCTGGATGCCGAAACCGGCGAAATGTACTGGCGAATTCACCAGTTTCAGGACAACAAAATTCACTCCAATACACCAGCCTATTTCGACGGTAAAATTCTGGTATCCAGTGCATCCAGGAAGGATAGCTCCGGGCTTGTTTTACTACAGCTTTCCCCGGATGGTAAAAAGTCGGATATTGTATGGCGAAATAAAGAATATACCAATCTGATGGAGGGTTTTATTCTGAAAGACGGTTTCATGTACGGTTCGGCCTATTTGCAGCCAAAGTGGTTCTGTGTTGACTTGAAAACCGGACTAACCAAATACATCGCCAAAGAGTTGGGCGGAGGTCCGGTGATTTATGCTGACGGTCTTTTCTATTGTTATGCTGAAAAAGACGGGGAGATGGCCCTGGCAGATGGAAATCCTGATATGTTCAACATTATCAGCAGGTTCAAGGTGCCCCTGGGAACCATGCAGCACTGGGCCCATCCGGTAATTGCAGACAAGAAATTATACCTGAGACACAACGAGGCGTTGATGGTTTATGACCTGAAGAAAGACTAAAAAAAGGCAACTGACGGGGTGACTCAGAGTCACCCCGTCAGTTGCCTTTTTTTAGTCCACAAATTGAAAATTCCGGCAATTTATTCGCTACTTTTAAAGCCTGCTAAACTACCGGAACTATTATTTTGAAAAACGTTGATTTTCAAACGGAACAGGAATTGATTACCTCCCTCAAGAGAGGTTCTGTATCCTCTTTTGAAAGTTTATTTGAAAATTACAGTCAAAAATTGTACCGTTTTTCCTTTTCCTATTTGAAGTCTGAAACTGAAGCTGAAGATATTGTCCAGGAAGTATTTCTGAAGATCTGGCAAAACAGGAACGCACTTAAAACGGGAACCTCCTTTCAATCCTACCTCTTTACAATTGCCTTTCATGCCATCCAGAAAAGCTTTAACAACAAAGCAAAGCAAAAAAAATTCAGTCTTGACCTGTTTCAAATACTTTCGGAAGAAAATCCTGCTCTGGAAGATCAACTCAATTTTGAGACCCTGCTTCTGCGCTTGAATCAACTAATTGAACTATTACCATCCCGTCGGAAAGAGATTTTCCTGAAAAGAAAGAGAGAGGGAAAATCAATATCGGTAATTGCCAGGGAGATGGGAATATCCGGGAAAACCGTTGAAAATCAAATCACTGAAGCCATGCATTCGTTGCGTAAAACATTTATGGAAGACAAAATCGCTGGTAAATTTTTCTTTTTACTCTTCATTGCATAATAAAATCATTATGGTCGGGGGAAAATGGCAAATAATTCAAACAGATTCTTCGCTACACTTCGTTTCGCTCAGAATGACAATCCTGAAATAAATCACAAAATTGGATAGGGGTTTCTTGTATTCCGGGATATAACAGACAAACCAACAAACTTCTGAGTTTTCAGAGAGCCTGTTCATGAGATGAAAGAAAAAATAGATTACCAATTGTTGAAGAACTTTACAGAGGGAAAATATTCCTTCCGGGAATTCAAACGGATTGCTTCCTGGTTCGAAGACAACTCGCTGCGTGATGAACTTGAATCAGGAATCCTCAAGCATTGGAACGAATTCACGGGAGGCACAGAGGAACCTGAAAAAGACCTGAGTATAGTTTTCGATCAACTCCGCGAACAGGTACGAAGGGAACAACCTCATACCATAAGCTTTCAAAAGCGGATGATCCGTTTCTACTCAAGTATTGCAGCAGTTCTGTTGCTTCCGTTACTGGCATTTACCATTTTCATCCTTGCTGAAAAAAACAACAAAGGAGAGTCAGCATGGGCAGAAATCTACGCACCGCCGGGAGCCAGAACAAAGTTTGTCCTTCCCGACGGATCCAAAGGATGGCTCAACAGCAACACCAGATTAAAATACCCCCTGAACTTCAGCCATAACCGCCACCTGGACCTTTCCGGAGAGGCCTATTTTGAGGTAGCCAAAAATAAAAAATATCCGTTAACAGTCTCGACACCAAGCCTGGACATCAGGGTTACAGGAACAATATTCAGCGTTTCCGCGCTTACTGAGGAAAGTACCACAGATGTAATCCTTGAGGAAGGCAAAGTGGAAATTTACAATCCCGGTATCGGGCTTGCCGCTGTAATGAAACCGGATCAGAAATTTGAATTTGACAACCTGAACAAGAAGTACCAAATTAAAACGCTCAATGCCCTGAAGTACAATGCCTGGAAAGACGGACTGCTGATTTTCCGCAACGAACAGCTTGATGATGTTTTCAAACGGCTTAGCCGGTGGTACAATGTGAAAATAAATATCTCGGATGAACAAATCAAACGATACAGATACAGAGCCACATTTAAAAACGAACCTATTGAAGAGGTGATCCGGCTGATTGCTTTGACCCTGCCCATTGAATACAAGATTCAGAAACGGGAATATGATGAACAAGGTGTATATGTGGTCAGGGAAATTACGATTATGAAGAAATAAAAAAATCAGGGAAGTGGTTGCACACTTCCCTGTGAAATGTAGCGATAACAGTCATTATGAATAAGTATTAACCCTACAATGGTAAATCTATGAAAAAAAATCATGAATGGTGGGCCCCGGACCGGTATGCCCTAAATAAAAGTTTAACTATCATGAAATGGACATTGCTCTTTTTCTTTTTTGGAATCATCCAGGCTTTAGCCACGGAAACCTATGCCCAAAAGACCAAACTGGAACTAAATTTCATCCAGGCCAAACTCGAGCAGGTTTTGAATGAGATAGAACATCAAACAGAATTCTATTTTCTTTACAACCAGGATCTTATCAACACAGAGCGGAAAGTTGATATTCAGGCTAAAGGCAGTAAGATCGATGAGGTGCTTGTTGATCTTTTCAACGGGACTGAAGTTCACTACACCATTATTGACCGGCAGATTGTGCTGACAAATAGTTCTGATCAAACGAATCTTGTGATGCAGATTGCACAACAACAAGTTCGAAAGGTATCGGGGAAAGTTACCGATCAGACAGGCGCCTCTCTACCTGGTGTTTCAGTTGTAGTAAAGGGAACAACCATTGGAGCCATTACCGGCAACGATGGAACTTACGCTTTGCAAATTCCGGCTGATGCCAGGATCCTGGTTTTTATGTTTGTGGGATTGAAAACACAGGAAATAGTCATTGCAGGAAAAACTACCTTCAACATTGTCATGGAAGAAGAAACCTTCGGAGTAGATGAAGTCGTGGTAGTAGGTTACGGGTCACAGAAGAAAGTAAATATGACCGGAGCAGTCTCCCAGGTTAAAATGAATGAGGTATTAGGAGACAGACCTGTTATCAGCACGGCAACCGCCTTGCAGGGAACTATTCCCGGACTGGTTGTGACGGGTGGCTCCTCTCCCGGACAGAGCAAATCGTTCAACATCCGCGGAACAACTTCCTTAAATGGTGGCAGTCCATTGGTTCTGATCGATAACGTACCTGGAGATCTCGATATGATTAACCCGGAAGACATTGAGTCGGTTTCAGTATTGAAAGATGCGGCATCTTCTGCCATATACGGAGCCAGGGCAGCCTATGGGGTTATACTTGTCACAACAAAAAAAGGTGGGAAGAATGAAAAATTTCAATTAACCTACAACAACAATTTCGGATTTGAAAATTCTATTAATCGCCCGCAGCAAGCTACTGCCCTTGAATTTTTAAAAGGATACAAGGACGCAGGCTTCTTATCAGGAAACTATTTCGCGAACCAGAATATTGACAAATGGATACAATATCTGACAGATTATCAGAAAAATCCCGGCCAGTTTGTTACTACCGGGGATGGCATTTATATTCCGACAGTCGACAATCCAACCAATACACGTTATTATCTGAATGAAAAGGATCTTTATGCAAACATGCTGGACAAATATGGATTCCTCCAGTCACACAACGTATCAGTCAGCGGAGGGTCCGGCAATATTTCCTACCGTCTCTCACTTGGCTACAACGATGAGCAGGGACCACTGCTTACCAACAAAGACAGTTACAAACGTATTACAACGGCTTCTTATATTTCTGCAGACGTTACCAAATGGTTGAATCAATCTGTAGATATCCGTTTTGCCAACAGCAACAAGTCAATTCCTTACGAGGTAACGGGCAGCCTTTACGGCATGAGAATCTGTATGTTAACGCCTGAGGGTGATATGGCTGCAAGCAACGGGAAAATATTACCGATGAATACCCCCAAGAATATGCTATTGAATTCTGAACCGGCAATTACAAACAGTAAAAATCCACGCATCTTGTCGCGTACTACAATAAAACCCTTCAAAGGATTTGAAGCTGTTCTTGAATACACCTTTAATAACCAGACCACAGATTACAAACAATACAATGCACCGTATGAGTACACCTCCATTCAGTTGGGCAGTGCGTTTACTGACAACAACGTTTCTCAATACTGGGACAACAAATCAGTTACTGATTACAATGCGGTCAACGCCTATGCAACATACACGGTGGTCCTGAAAAAAGATCATCATCTTAAAGCAATGGCAGGATACAACCAGGAGAAAAGCCGGTATGAAGAACTGAATGCCAACCGGAAAAGCATGATTAACAACGATCTGCCATCTTTTAGCAGCGCAACAGGAGAAACAAAAGTTACAGATGCTTATTCCGAATATTCTGTCAGAGGTGGATTCTATCGTCTCAATTACGATTACAAAGGTAAATATCTGTTTGAGGCCAACGGACGTTATGATGGTTCTTCTAAATTCCCTACCAACAGTCGTTTTGGTTTCTTTCCATCCTTTTCTGTGGGTTGGAATTTGGCCAATGAAAATTTCATGAAATGGTCAGACAGGTGGCTGAATACAATGAAATTAAGAGCTTCATGGGGCCAAATCGGCAATCAGGCAATCAGCCCGTATGCCTACATGCCTTCCATGGCTTCTTATTTAGCCAACTGGATTCAAAGCGGGGCCCAACCTACTACACTATATCCTCCCGGACTCGTCAGCAACAACTTTACCTGGGAAACAGTGCAGACCCTGGACTTTGGATTAGACCTGAATATGTTCAAAAATCGTCTTCAAACCACTTTTGACTGGTACCAGCGCGACACAAAAAATATGCTTGCGCCGGGAATGGAACTGCCTGCTGTTGTAGGTGCTGCTGCCCCTCTCCAAAATGTTGCAAACCTCGGGACAAAAGGTTGGGAAATTTTTGGGTCCTGGCACGACAAAATTGGAAAGGTGGGTTACAATATTGGGCTTAATATATATGATTCACGGACGCATGTTGACAAATACAATAACGTCTCAGGACTTCTGAACAGTTATTATGAAGGGCAGGAAATAGGTGAAATATGGGGTTATGTTTCAAACGGATATTACCAGGTAAGTGATTTTTCCAATACTACCACCTGGAAATTAAATTCAGATGTGACCACCATCCAGGGGTATAATGTTAAACCAGGTGACGTCAAATTCAAGAATCTGAACGACGGACCAAACAGTACCAACCAAATTGATGCCGGAAGCAGTACATTGTCTGATCCGGGGGACCGAAAAATTATTGGCAATTCAACTCCCCATTTCCAGTTTGGTGTAAACGGCGGAGCAACCTGGAAAGGAGTTAATTTAAATTTTATTATTCAAGGAGTTGGCCAACGTGATTTCTGGACCAGTGATGACCGCAGATGGCCGTTTAATTCCAATGAATTTGGCACAATCTTCGCCGATCAGCTTGATTACTGGAAACCTGTTGATGCAGCAAGTGGAAATTATGCAGCCGTAAATCCAAATTCTGAATATTTCCGGATTTACAACCAAATGGAAAACGGAGGATCTAACAAACGTATCCAATCCAAATATTTATTGGATGCTTCGTACATACGTCTGAAAAATATTGGCCTGAGCTATACCATACCAGCCAAATTTACTCAGAAAATAGGACTTTCCGGTGCTAAAGTATTTACGAGTATTGAAAATCTATATACCTGGACCAAACTGCCAAACGGATATGACCCGGAAAGGCTATCATGGGGATATCCCTTTTACCGTACATCTTCTTTCGGTATTAACATTACGCTATAACGATAAAAACGAGCAAAATGAAAAAATATATTTTTATCCTGATATTTGCAATTGCTACGCTTGTTTCCTGTAACAATGCTTTCCTGGAGAAATTACCAATTGAAAAACTTACAGAAAGTACTGCATTTGGTTCTTATAACAACTTTCAGACTTATGCCTGGTCTCTCTATAGCGTGTTTGATAACACCAATATCCTAAGAAAAATCGGGGCATATGGAGATGCAGGTTTAAATATTGGAGACATCTATGCAGGTTACCTCACACAAAAAGGGACCAGCCAATATAACCCTTTTGCATTTCAAACTATTACAAACGCATCATCCGGAAACGGATGGGATTTTTCCTACGTCCGATCCGTTAATATCTTGCTGGGAAATATTGACAAAGCAAATATGAGTGCTGCCGAAAAAGCGCACTGGCGTTCAGTGGGATATTTCTTCCGCTCCTTGTATTATGCAGAATTAATTGCGCGGTTTGGTGATGTGCCATGGGTAAACAAAGTGCTTTCAGATACGAACCCGGAAATCTTAGATCCCCGGATGCCAAGAAAAGCCGTTGCTGATAGTGTGTTGGCCAACCTTCAGTATGCCGAACAAAATATCAAAGCGGCAGGTGACGGAAAGAATACCATCAATACCAATTGTATTAGGGCTTTGATGTCTCGCTTTTGCCTTTTTGAGGGTACCTGGCGCAAATACCACGGTTTGGGGGATCACGCCAAGTACCTGAACGAATGCGTGAGAACATCAGAATTGTTAATGACTGCTTTCCCTACGCTCCACAAAGATTTTGGGGAGATGTTTACAAGTCCTGACCTGGGAGTTATCCCTGGAGTCATTCTGTATAAGGAATACATTACAAGCATAGTCACGAACAATTACGGTCATTATGAACGCACCTCTTCCGGTGTGTCTGAAATGCCAAAAAGAACAGTAGATATGTACCTCTGTCAGGATGGAAAACCAGTAACCGGGAGTGCGCTGTACGCAGGAGACAAGACTCCTTACACCACTTACCGAAACAGGGACTTACGAATGCTGGAAACAATTGCGCCTCCGTATCAATTGTCAGCAAATAGCACTGTATCCAGTTGGGATTATCCGGCAGATCCGACCTACAGGGAATATCTTGATTTAATGGGAACAACGAAAGTGATCGCGAATCCCGGAGAGGCAGGTAAACACAAGGTTATGCCGTTGATGAACTGGTCTGCCAGTATTGTGTTGGCAATGCCGAATCTTTCAACCAAATCAAGTCAGCAGTACGAATCCTGCCGTGGCGGTTTTTATTTTTATAAAAATTATAATGTCTGGGATTTGAATTCGAATGTGGGCACTGTCAATACTGCTGACAAACCTATTTTCAAAATCGAGGAAGTATTGCTGAATGAAGCGGAGGCTCAATTTGAACTGGGTCAGTTTAACCAGGTGATAGCCGACAAGACCATCAACAAGCTTCGTCCGAGGGCAAAGGTTGCCAACATGATTGTTGCCAATATTGACGGGAATTTTGATCCAAACCGCGATCCTTCCGTCAATCCCGTATTATGGGAAATCAGGCGTGAACGTATGGTTGAACTGATGGGTGAAGGTTTTGGCTTCTACGATGTGCGACGCTGGAAAGTGGCTCCCTGGTTCATCAACAAACAACAGTATGGTATGTGGGCAACCAAAGCACAGGTTGGAACAGGCGCTTTGCTGAATCTTACCACGAAGTTGCCTGATCCGTCATTAACCGAGGGTTACATTTACCTTTTCAATGATCCGGTGAAAGACGGTAAGGGTTGGTTGGATAAATACTATCTCTACCAAATCCCGACCAACGCCATCGCGTTGAATCCAAATCTGACCCAAAATCCGGGTTGGTAATACCTGAAAACAATAAAGCGTTTTGCTGTTGATAAACCAACGGCAAAACGCTTTTTGCATTATGAAATACATTAAATAAGAAAAATGAGAAATCTATATGTGATGCCTGCTCTCTGCCTGTCATTTATGGTTCCCCAACATGGAAATGCACAAAAGGCCGGTAGCAACAAAATCAAACAACCTAACATCATTTACATCTTAGCGGATGATTTAGGTTACGGCGACCTTGGCTGCTACGGGCAGAAAAAGATCGAAACTCCCAATATCGACAAACTGGCTGCCAACGGCATGCGGTTTACGCAACATTATGCCGGAGCCCCGGTTTGCGCACCTTCCCGTTGTGTGCTGCTGACAGGCAAACACATGGGACATGCCTACATCCGCGGTAACGACGAGTGGGCCGAGCGGGGCAAAGTGTGGGATTACCTCGCCATGTTTGCCGATTCCACCCTCGAAGGACAGCGTCCGCTGCCCGAAGACCTGGTAACATTTCCTCAACTGCTTCAAAAAGCAGGGTACAAAACCGGTATCGTCGGGAAATGGGGACTCGGGGCGCCAAATACCAACAGCACTCCACTACAGAAGGGATTCGATTTTTTCTATGGCTACAACTGCCAACGGCAGGCACATACCTACTACCCGCTTCATTTGTACAAAAACGACCACAGGGTCTACCTGAAAAATGATACGGTTCCGATTGACATAGCCAGACTGGACAAAGGCGCTGATCCTTACGATCTCAAAAGTTATGCAAAATTTACACTAAAGGAATATTCCCCGGATCTGATTTACGAAGAGATGGTTGGTTTTATCAAAACAAACAAAGATCATCCGTTTTTTATGGAATGGGCTACAACCATTCCGCACGCGGCTATACAGGCTCCACAAAAGTGGGTCGATTATTATGTAAAAAAATTCGGGGACGAGAAGCCCTATTTGGCTGAAAAGGGATACTTCCCGCACCGCTATCCGCATGCCGGCTATGCAGCCATGATCTCCTGCCTGGATGAGCAGGTGGGCCTTCTGGTTCAACAACTGAAAGAACTGGGAATCTATGAAAACACCCTGATCATCTTCACCTCCGACAACGGACCGACCTACAACGGTGGTACAGACTCACCATGGTTCAACAGCGGCGGCCCCTTTAAAAGCGAATTCGGATGGGGAAAAGGCTTTACCCACGAGGGTGGTTTCAGGGTGCCGATGATAGCCAGTTGGCCGGGTAAAATCAGGCAAGGGTCAACCAGCAACCACATTTCTGCCTTCTGGGACGTGATGCCGACGATGTGCGAAATAGCCGGGGCGGATATACCTGCCGATACCGATGGGATCAGTTTCCTGCCGGAATTAAGCGGTCAGAAACAGAAATCACATGAGTACATGTACTGGGAATTCCCCGAATCCGGGGGCCAGCAGGCAGTAAGGATCGGAAAATGGAAAGGGATCAGACAAAATATCCGGAAGGGTAACATGAAAGTCGAGCTATACAACCTTGAAACCGATTTGCAGGAATTGGCGGATATATCAGACAAATATCCAGACGTTGTGAAGCGGATGGAGCAGATCATGGTCAAAGAACATGTCCCTGCGATCCAGAATATATTTAAAATGAAGGCGTTAGGGGACCAATAATTTCAACTGACGGGGTGACTCTGAGTCACCCCGTCAGTTATGACAAAACTATCAAAGTGACTAATTGAAATTTTTCTTCTAAGACGTTAAATATGAATGTTAAAGCTGGCCCGGTTTTATTGGCCTTGACAGTTTATACAACTGCAAATATCCAGGCTGAAATCAATTCAAAACCAAATATTCTGCTTATCAATGTCGATGACATGGGTTGGCGCGATGTCGGCTTCATGGGTAGTAAATATTATGAAACGCCAAACCTCGACAAGCTTGCAGCGCAAGGCATGGTTTTCACCAATGCCTATGCTTCAGCTGCCAATTGTGCGCCAAGCCGTGCTTGTCTGATGAGCGGACAATGGACACAACGCAATGGTATCTATACTGTTGACAATTCCGACCGGGGTAAAAGCGCAGACCGTAAGCTTATCCCGACTCCCAACAATTCAACTTTATCTGAAAACAATCTGATCATTGCTGAGATCCTTAAGTCAGCAGGATATAAGACATGCATTGCGGGCAAATGGCACCTGTCGGATGACCCGGCCAAGCGTGGATTTGATGTGAACGTCGGCGGAAGCCATGCCGGAAGTACGAAAAGCTATTACCCTCCCTATGCCAATGCCAAGCTCAATACACCAACAGGTTACAATGGAATTCCGCTAAATCCGCCTTCGGAGGATTGTAATCTGACAGATTTAATCACTGACAATACACTTGATTTCATAAAGACAACAAAAGGCAAACCATTTTTCCTCTACTTTGCGCCCTATGCAGTCCATACGCCGATTCAGGCAATTAAAAAGTTATTGCCAAAATATGCAGATAAACCTGAATGGAACGGTCAAAACAATGCCGACTATGCTACCATGGTTGAAAACCTTGACACACAGATTGGCAGGGTAATTGATCTTCTCAGTAAACTTGGAGAACTTGAAAATACATTCATCTTATTCGCATCTGATAACGGAGGCCTGTACAAAGTCACCAAACAGTGGCCACTCCGGGCAGGCAAAGGTTCCTATTATGAAGGAGGCACAAGGGAACCAATGTTCGTGCGTTGGGGAGAAAGAATAGCACCAGGAACAAAATCTGATATTCCGGTAACCAACCTTGATTTTTTTCCAACGATCCTTGAAGTTGCCGGGATTGTCAGGCCTTCAGGTAAAGTGTTGGACGGTCAAAGCATTTTGCCAATTTTAACTCAAAAGGGAACATTAAAAGAAAGGCCGCTGTTTTGGCACTTCCCCATTTATCTGGAAGGAGGAAACAAGGAAACACAGGATTCGGTTTTCAGAACACGTCCCGGTTCTTCTGTTCGTTTAGGAGACTGGAAACTAATTCAGTATTTCGAAAACAATGATCTTGAATTGTATAATCTGAGAGAAGATATCAGTGAAAAGAATAACCTTGTTAGCCTGCAACGGGAGAAAACGATAGAATTGTTAGATTTACTCGATAAATGGAGGAAGGAGACAAGTGCTCCCATTCCAAAAGAACTAAATCCGGAATACAAAAAATAATCCAGCTCATGAACCATTGCAAAACGCTGTTATCCTTAGCCTTTCTTTCAGGTTTTCAAACCTTGTCTTTTGCTCAGATTAATAAGCACTTGACAGATCCAAAAGAAAAAGGGCCCGCTGAAAAACCGAATGTTCTGCTGGTAATTCTGGAGGATTGGGGACCCTATCTGGGGTGTTATGGCGAAAAGGAGATGTACACGCCCAACCTGGACCAATTGGCAAAAGAAGGTTGCAGGTTTACGCACTGTTTCAGCAGCGCTCCCGTCTGCTCTGTAGGACGGTCCACATTGATGGTTGGCCTGAGTCAATACACTACACATACTCATCAGCATCGTACGCCAAATCCCAAACCGGAATTACCTGCGGGGATTCAATCCCTCCCCGACCTCTTTCGCAGCGCAGGCTATTTCACAGCGCTTGGTTGTGGATACTCCAAAAAGACTGACGTCAATTTCAAGTTTGATGAAACAGTTTCTTACCAAGGCAACGATTGGAAGGAACGCAAATCAGGCCAGCCTTTTTATGCCCACCTCACCTTGCAACAGACCCACCGGGTATGGAAAGGAGATCCGAAGCGGCCAATTGATCCCCAAATGGTCACTTTGCCTTTGTGGTATCCCGACACGCAGATGACCCGAAAGGATTGGGCCATGGGATTGGAAAGCGCCCAAACCTCAGATCGCGATATGGGCGATATCATTGCCAGGCTAAAGCAAGAAGGGCTTTATGATAACACAATTATCGTGGTAACGGCAGACCATGGCGTCGCCCTCCCCAGAAGCAAACAATTTCTTTACGACGAAGGTCTTCACATTCCGCTTATCATCCGCTTCCCTGCCAGGCTTGCTCCGGGAAAGGTTTCCAGGGAACTGGTTTGTAACCTGGATGTTGTTCCCACGCTGCTTGATCTGGCAGGAATTAACAGGCCTGCTTATTTACAGGGAGGTTCGCTCGCAGATCCGAACCGGAAAGAACCAAAATACATCTTCGCCGGCCGGGACAAAATGGATGATACACATGATGCCATGCGCACCGTCCGTTCACAGGATTTCAGGTACATCCTCAACCTGATGCCGGAACGGCCATACTGCCAGTTTAACAGGTACAAAGAAGACAACTATCCCGGATTGGCCTTGCTGAATGTGCTTCATCTTCAGGGCAAGCTTACTCCCGAACAGGATGCTTTTATGAAGGATCGCAAACCTGACGAAGAATTGTATGACCTTTGGAGTGATCCGGGTGAGGTCCACAATCTGGCAGGCAATCCAAAATATGCTGATACCCTGAAGGAATTCCGCAGCCAGCTTTCCCAATGGCGGACTAAAGTAGGTGACGAAGACATTACCCCGGAATTTCGTTCCGGCGGATGGGCAGCAACTTATCCGACCAGATCACTTGCAGAATGGACTACCATTGAGACAGACTGGGAAAATTATGTTTTAAATGGAGGCAAAAGACCAACAATTGCGCAGCCTCCGCAATTTTTTCGTGAGACAAAATAGGCTTGCTGCGCTTGAGATAAGGACTAATGGATTGCTGAAATTTTTGAAAAAATGAATTTGAGACCGATAACAATTATTTTACCACTGTTGTGTATTTATTCGCTACTATTTGTAGACTATAACGCAACTGCGCAGGAAAGGACAAAAAGCTGGCCGAATTACCGGGGGCCCGATAAAAACGGGAAAAGTGCCGCCCGGAACATTCCCACATCCTGGAATGATTCGACCAATGTTGCATGGAAAACTGTCATACCCGGGAAAGGATGGTCTTCTCCTGTTGTATTAAATGATGAAGTATGGCTGACAACGGCACTTTTGGATGGTAAAGAACTCCATTTATTGTCTGTTGATGCAACTACCGGCAAATTAAAGCATGATCTGAAATTGTTTGAACCGGATAGCCTTGGAGTAAATCATCCGGCAAACAGTTTTGCATCACCATCACCTATAATTGAGGCAAATCATGTCTATGCCCATTTCGGTACCTACGGAACGGCTTGTGTTGATACGGAATCCGGCAAGGTACTTTGGAAACGTACAGATCTTCATTGTGATCATGATGTAGGACCTGGCTCATCTCCGCTTATTTATGATAACTTTTTGATACTCACATTTGATGGGATAGATGTTAGGTACCTGGTCGCATTGAATAAGCAAACCGGCGAGACTGTTTGGAAAATAACAAGGGAAGTAGACCTGAAAGATCAACCGTTGCCGAACAGAAAGTCTTTCACCACACCAATAGTTACCTTGGTAAATGGTGAGAACCAATTAATCAGTGTTGGAGCTCATTCGGTTATGGGCTATAATCCACAAACCGGAGAGCTGATTTGGAGCGCATTATTTAGTGGGTTTTCAGCATCCGCAAGCCCTGTTGTCGGTAATAATATGCTATTTATCAACTCCGGATTTTCTTTTTCATCGGTTGTTGCTGTGCGCCTTGGAGGCAAAGGGAATGTTACGGATAGCATAAAGTGGATCAATAAAAAAAATACGCAAGCGCGGTCGTCTTCGTTATATATCGATAGTTTGCTGTACATGGTAAACACCGGAGGACAGGCAAAATGTTTTGTGGCAGAAACCGGCGAGGAATTATGGACCGCCCGCGTAGGAACACAGTCATCAGCTTCACCTGTTTATGTAGAAGGTAAAATCTACACTTCGGATGAGGAAGGCCTTACAACTATTTTCAAACCCGGGAAAACCTTCCAAAAAATAGCAGAGAATAGGTTGCAGGATGGCTGCCTTGCTTCTCCGGCAGTTATAGATAATGCCCTATTCATTCGCACAAAAACACATTTATACAGAATTGGAAAGAAAGTATCAAACCAGACATTCACACTATTTTAGGAGGATTATTACCATGAAAAATATACTTGTTGCTGCTGCCTGTTTATCGGCAATTTCAGGATATGGGCAGATAAAAAAACTAACAACTTCAGGCAAACCAAATATCCTGTTTATCCTTGCCGACGACCTCGGTTACACCGACCTGAGCTGCATGGGCAGCAAGTATTACGAAACACCCAACATTGATCAAATCGCCAAAAACGGGATGGTATTCACCAACGGATACGCTGCCTGCCAGGTGTGCAGTCCGTCGCGCGCCAGTATCATGACAGGAAAATTTCCGGCACGGCACGGAATTACCAACTGGATCGGGGAAGCATCGGGCGAAGCTTGGCGCAAGACCAACCGCCACACAAAACTACTTCCTGCTGATTATGTCCATAACCTGCCTTCAGAATATATCACCCTGCCGGAAGCGCTGAAGGAGGCCGGTTACAAAACCTTCTTTGCCGGCAAATGGCACCTGGGAGAGAAAGGCTCCTGGCCTGAAGACCATGGATTCGATGTCAACAAAGGCGGCTGGGACGCCGGCAGTCCGAAAGGGGGCTACTTTTCTCCCTACGAAAATCCAAACCTGCCGGATGGACCAAAGGGAGAAAACCTGGAAATGAGGCTGGCCAACGAGACGGTAAAATTTATGAGCGCTCAGAAAGACGCTCCGTTTTTGGCTTACCTATCGTTTTATGCTGTTCATGCACCCATTCAGACAACGCATGAGAAATGGAAAAAATACCGCGACAAAGCTGAGAAAATAGGTATTTCTGACACCGGCTTTGCCATGGAACGCAGGTTGCCTTTCCGGTTGCACCAGGACAATCCCGTCTATGCCGGGTTGGTTGAATCGATGGATGATGCTGTCGGCGTAGTTTTAAAGGCTTTGAAAGATTTGGGCCTCGACAGGAATACTGTCGTCATCTTTACAGGAGACAACGGCGGGGTCACATCCGGCGACAATTATTCGACCAACAACGCACCCATGCGGGGCGGAAAAGGATACCAGTGGGAAGGTGGAATCCGTGAGCCCTACCTTATTTCAGTACCCTGGATAAATATTTCCGGGAAAAAATGTGATGCCCCCGTTTCAGGCGTCGATTTTTACCCAACTATTCTTGATCTGGCCGGACTGCCGCTGAAACCCGGGCAGCACAGCGACGGTGTCAGCCTCCTGCCGTTACTGCAAGGCAAAAAGATGGCGGAAAGAGCATTGATCTGGCACTATCCGCATTACGGGAACCAGGGCGGTGACCCAAGTTCTATCATCAGAAGAGGAGACTGGAAACTAATCCATTATTACGAGGATGATCATGAAGAGTTGTACAACCTGAAATCAGACCTGTCAGAAACCACAAATGTTGCGGCACAAAACCAAAAACTGGTCAAAGAACTGAGCAGTCAACTGTCTCAATATCTGAAATCTGTCGGCGCCAGACTTCCTGAAAACGATCCGCAATATTCTGCAGAAGATGAAAAGAAAACTTATCAGGATGTTGTCAACAAAAGACTTCCGCAACTGGAGAAACAGCGGCTAAACTATTTGTCCGAAGATTTTGACCCTAAAAACAGTTGGTGGAAAAGTGCGGTGACGAAGGATTGAGGATAAAATTGAATATTTGAATAGAAATGATTGATGCGGTTACTTATCATTATTGAATCTTTTTTCTAACTTTAGCTTCAAACAACTTCAATTAAATAATTAAGTGTTTAATTAACCAAAACTAAATCAATGAAAGTAAAATCGTTTAACAACCGGCTCACTATGGGATATTGGGTCGGCAAAACATTCCTTGCTATGGGGATGACTTTATGCATTTTGTTGTTATGTGTAAGTCAAACATATGCAGTGGATACCTACCCGATAGCAGAAACACAACAGCAACCATCAAAAAATGTTTCCGGGAAAGTAACTGATCAGTTAGGCGGCTCCATTCCCGGTGTCTCTGTCGTGGTGAAAGGCACCACTCTTGGTGTAATAACTGATGGCGAGGGTAAGTTTTCACTATCAAATGTTCCTGAAAATGGAACCTTGCAATTTTCATTCGTAGGTATGAAAGCCCGGGAGATTCCTGCCAAAGGGAAAACGACTTTTAACATTGTAATGGAGGAAGAAACGGTCGGTATCGAAGAGGTGGTTGCCATTGGTTACGGGTCCATCCGCAAAAAAGATTTGACCGGTTCTGTAACTCAAGTAAAGACACAACAGTTTGAAACCCAGCAAGCTTCCAACGCACTACAATACCTGACAGGAACAGTTGCCGGTGTTAACGTGAACAACAGCACTTCAGCCTCCGACAATGCCTCAATTGAAGTCCGGGGACCTACTTCACTGAATGCCAACAACTCGCCCCTGATAGTTCTGGACGGTGTTATTTTCAATGGAAGTATGAACGATATTAATCCAAATGATATTGAAAGCATTGACATTCTTAAGGATGCAAGTTCTGCTGCTGTATTTGGAGCACGTTCTGCTGCAGGGGTAATCATCATTAACACAAAAAAAGGGACTGGTGACAAGATTACCATTAACTTTTCATCACAGTTGGGATTAACCGGCACTACCAACGAAATTCTGCCATGCAGCCCGGAGCAATATTTAAACTATCGTCAGGATTTTCTGCGTCGGACAAACCCGGCACTTCCTGGTGCATATTACGATAATCCCAATTCACTTCCTTCCGGGATAACACTCGATACATGGCAAAAATATGATGCCACAGTAAATCCGGATATACAGGACGCCTGGATGAACCGTTTAAAACTTCGGGAAATCGAAAAGAAAAATATCCTGGCAGGAAATACATATGATTGGTACAATGCGGCCATGCGCACTGGTGTACGTCAGAACTACGATGTCAGCCTTAAAGGTGGAACAGGAGTTTTAAAGTACTACCTTTCCAGCGGATATACCAACAATAAAAATTACATGATCGGTGATGAATATCAGATTATACGCACGCGTCTGAATACCGATGCCACAGTAACCGATTATTTAAAAATCGGAATGAATGTCCAATTCAGCAACAAGGATGAGAGCAATGTTGCCGTAAACCTCGGAAATATCATTGACCAAAGTCCTTACGGACAACCGTATGATGACAATGGAATACTGAAATGGTATCCGCACGACGACTCGGTAATTTCCAACCCGTTTATCAATTACTACAACCGCAATAAATTCAACATAACACAGAATCTGTTTGCCAATTTTTATGCGGAATTGACATTGCCCTTTGGTTTCAGTTTCAGATCATCGTATATCAACAGGTATGACTGGAACAAAAATTACTATTACGATCCGTCAACTACTCCAAACGGAAATAAAACCACGGGCTTTGCTCAGCGTATTAATTCATCGCTTTATGAATGGCAAATCGACAACGTTCTGACCTGGAAGAAAAAATTCGGCATACATGATTTTAATGCCACTTTCCTATACAATGCGGAGAAGAAACAGACCTGGAGAGACCAGGAAGAAAATATCAATTTTGTTACCAGTGAAGCCCTGACATTCCATCAACTAAACGTAGGGTCTTCTCCTACAATCGTCAACAACGATACCTACAGCACGGGTAATGCCATTATGGGCCGTCTTAATTATACCCTGATGAGCAAATACTACCTAACATTGACCTTCCGTCGTGACGGTTATTCCGCTTTCGGACAAGAGAATCCCAATGCGAATTTTCCTTCCGCTGCGCTTGCTTGGAACATCAAAGACGAGGGATTCTTTAATGTATCCTGGATTGATAACCTGAAGCTGCGTCTTTCTTATGGCGT
The DNA here is from genome assembly GCA_038323575.1 of Bacteroidales bacterium. GTDB lineage: Bacteria > Bacteroidota > Bacteroidia > Bacteroidales > Prolixibacteraceae > CAINVV01. The sequence goes on from JBBQHB010000050.1 coordinate 26,951, forward strand.
GAATGGCAACCGGGACATCGGAATTTATGATGCGCTGGCCCAACTTGGAACTACCAAATATTTAAGCGGGACCAACCAGGTTTCTGGTATTTACAGTGCCACCATGGCAAACAGCGGACTTCGCTGGGAGCGGACCACAGCGTTGAACGGAGGATTGGATTTCGGCTTCTTTGGCGGAAAACTTGCCGGAAATATCGACCTTTATCAAATGACAACAACCGATTTATTGCTGCTCCGCAGTCTGCCTGCCATAATCGGGTATAAAAGTGTGATGTCAAATATGGGCCAGTTAGACAATAAAGGGTTTGAAATAACTCTGAACAGCAAAAATTATTCAACTGCTGATTTTGTATGGAACTCATCTTTGGTTTTTTCATTCAACCGCAATAAGATCGTTCACCTCTACGGTGAGATGGTCGACATTAAAGATGCAGACGGAAACGTTATCGGACAAAAAGAGGCCGACGACAGAGGCAATGGCTGGTTTATCGGCGAATCTATTGACCGTATATGGAACTACCGATCCATGGGAATCTGGCAGTTGGGAGAAGAAAATGTTGCAAAAACTTTTGGCAAGGCTCCGGGCGATGTAAAACTCTATGATGCGGATGGCAATGGTGTCTCCACACAGGAAGACAAGGAGTTCTTGGGCTATAGCAAACCCCGGTACCGTGTGGGATTGCGCAACGACATTACTTTCCTTAAAAGCTTTAATTTCTCATGCTTCATTCGTGCAGACCTGGGACAAATGAGCACCAACGGACTTCTGATGCATACAAACCAGTCAGAAGACCGTCAGAATGCATACAATCTTCCCTACTGGACACCCACTAATCCTATCAATAACTATACCCGTCTGAATACGGTAAATACGCCAGTGTTTACCTTATATGAGTCAAGAAGTTTTGTCCGTTTGCAGGATGTTTCACTCTCCTATACCCTTCCAAAGACTATTTTGGCAAAAGCCGGTATTAACCGTTGTATGCTTTATGTCAGTGGAAGGAATGTCCTCACAGTTACGAATTGGAGCGGTTGGGATCCGGAATCAGGAAATACACCAATGCCGCGAACCCTTACATTTGGCATTGATTTAACATTGTAACTATAAAACTGAATACGCATGAAAAAGTTAAAAATATTTTTATATGTAACGCTTATCCTCACTCTTTTTGCTTGTGATGATAATTTTCTCCAGATCAAACCTCTTTCAATTTTTACACCAGAGTCGATTTATAAAGACGAAGTAGGATTCAATGGGGTGCTGGTTGCCTTGCGCAAAGGCCTTCGTTTTGAATATTACGGCCAGGTTAGTGCCCTTGGATGTGAAATCATCTCATCCGACATTGCCGTCGCTGCCAACAAGGGTGCCGATGCCATGCACAATTTCAATACACAGCTTCTGCCTACCAGAACAGGCAGCACTTATAACTTTTTTGAATTGTGGGATGTAGCCTTCAACCAGATCCGAAATGCAAATGTAATTCTGGCAAGGATTGATCAGGCAGATATCAAAAATGAAACAACAAAAAAGGCAATTGTTGCCGAAGCATTGTTCCATCGTTCCTACTGGTACTACCGGTTGGTTCATGTTTACGGAGATGTTCCCTTTCTTTCACTTGAATATACCGCACCAAAAATCGACTTCTACACCCACTCCCGAAAAACCATTCTGAAAAAGATTCAGGATGATATGAACCTTGCCGTTCAAAATCTTCCGCTCATTATACAACCGGGAGCAGTTTCCAGGGCAGCCGGTTATCACCTTCTGTCAAAGATTTGCCTGGCTAACAGTAAATTCAACGAAGCAGTCACTGCCGCTTCAGCGGCTATCTCGGGAGGAAATGCCCTGATGACTTCCCGATTTGGTCAGGTAGCTTCCAATACCAAATACAATGTGATCTGGGATCTTCACCAAAAGGAAAACAAAAGCATTTCCGCCAACAAGGAAGGGTTACTCGTGGTTCAGGATAAATTTGGTTTCCCGGATGCAGAAGTTGCCGGCGGAACAAGGTCAATGCGTCGTTATACCCCTTGCTATTGGAATAACTACATCAGGGATCCTGACGGAAAGCATGGAATGACAGATGCTGTAGGAAATGCATATGCCATTTTCTGGGGCCGGGGAGTTGGCTATGTCCGACCGATCGATTACTATAATTATAACATCTGGCAGGATAAGACCGACCTGCGCCACGACACCGTTGCCAACTGGTTCCCGACATCAAAGTATGTTTACAATAATCCGACGTCGAAATATTATTTGCAAAAAGTTCAGATTAAATATACAAATGCGAAGGATACCATCCATTGCTGGTTCCCGTATCCATATTATAAAGTGAATGTACCGGATGAGGAAGTTCCTTTGCAGCCTGTGGGCGGCCACTCCGACTGGTACGCCTTCCGCCTGGCAGAAACCTATCTGCTGCGTGCCGAAGCTTACTACTGGCTGGGAGATCTCCAAAATGCAGCCAACGATATCAATTTAGTACGTATCCGTGCCAAAGCTGCTCCGGTGAGTCCTGCACAGGTGGACATCAATTACATCCTCGATGAACGTGCCAGAGAGCTCTATGCCGAAGAACCCCGTAAAACTGAGTTGACCCGTATTGCATTTATTATGGCTGACAACAATAAATTCGGTTACACCATTGAGAATTTTTCAACAAAAAACTACTGGTTCGACAGAGTTATGGAGAAAAATTCCTTCTACAAAGCAGGCAACATCCTGTGGGGAACGAATGTTTACACCCTTAGTTCGTTTCATGTATTGTGGCCTATTCCTGCCAGTGCCATTGAGTCCAATGCAGGCGGGGTAATCAACCAGAACATAGGTTATATCGGAACAGATAAGAACAAGCCTCCTCTTATTGTAATTGATAACAATCAATAATTTCAGAACAAAGAGCGGTCGGAAATCCGGCCGCTCCGTTTTAATAACCTAAGGTTCAATTCACTAATAATCCGGATATGAAAAACTATCTTTCTTTCTCCATGTTCTCAGTTTTGGTTGCAGGTTCTCTTACAACCAGTGCGGGTGATAAACAAACTGCAGGAAAACCCAATGTTTTGTTTATTTGTATCGATGACCTCCGGCCTGAGTTAGGATGTTACGGGAATAACTATATCAAATCACCCAACATAGACCGTCTGGCCCAAACAGGGGTGGTTTTCACCAATCACTTCGCACAGGTACCCACCTGCGGCGCCTCCCGGTGCTGCCTGTTGACTGGAATGCTTCCAAAAACAGCCAAACACCTGAGCAATGAAGCATGCCGCGAGTTCATCTCAGGAAAACCTGAAACCGAAGTCCCGGAAACCTTTATTCACCATTTGAAACGAAACGGGTATTACACGGTTGGCATTGGGAAAATCAGCCATTATGTGGATGGATTATTGTACGAATATACCGATCCGGTGGGGACCGAGTATGAGTTGCCGCACAGCTGGAACGAAATGTTGCTGAATCCGGGCAAATGGGGTACCGGCTGGAATGCCTTCTTCGGATACGCCGATGGTCAAAACAGGCAAAGCATGAAGAAACAGGTAAAGCCCTATGAAATGGCAGACGTGGAGGACACAGGTTATCCCGATGGTCTGACAGCCGAACTAGCCTTGACCAAACTCAGCGAACTGTCTAAAAACAAAGAACCATTTTTCCTGGCCGTAGGATTTTTCAAGCCTCACCTACCCTTCAATGCACCGAAAAAATATTGGGACATGTATGATGAATCCCGGATACCTCTTTCACCTAACCCATTTATTCCGGAAAATGTAAATAAGGCGAGTTTACACAACAGTGGCGAATTTAACGGGTATGAGTTGGGCGACGAAAAAGCATCACTTAACGGTCCTGTTTCTGATGCATATGCCCGGAAAATCCGGCATGCCTATTTTGCCTGCGTCAGTTACACCGATGCCCAGGTAGGTAAGTTGCTGAAAAAACTTGAGACCCTTGGCCTGGCAGAAAATACCGTGGTAGTAATCTGGGGTGACCATGGCTGGCACCTGGGAGATCAGCTCGTTTGGGGAAAACACACCATCTTTGAACGTGCACTCAAAAGTGCGCTGATAGTCAAAGTTCCGGGGGTTACCCATGGAGGCAATATTTCCAGCGTAGTAAGCACCATTGATATCTATCCCACCATCATCGACTTATGCAAAATGAAGATGCCGGTTCAAACCGACGGAAAGAGCCTGGTGCCGCTTTTAAATGATGCGAAAGCAGCATGGAAAGAGGCTTCCTTCGGTTATTTCAATAGTGGTATTTCCCTGAGAACAGAGAGATACCGGCTAACCCGCTATTTCAGAAATCAGGAACCAACGATTGAATTATACGATCATAACAAGGATCCGAATGAGACAAAAAATATAGCCGGTGATTACCCTGGTGTGGTAAAATCCCTGATGCCCGAATGGGAAAAGGGAAACACTGGGTTAATGAAAAAAAATCAATGACCCTAAAGAAATTGACCTCCAATACGATAACTATTGTTGTATCGAATTTGCAAAATATTATTTTATTGATTAAGACAAAGTTATCTGGAGAAATCTGCAAATCACTTCCGCTCACTTTTTGAATTCTGTTTTTTACCTTTTTAAATAAGACTGCTTCAAATGCACTTCCGACTAATCCTGTGTTTTTTGTTTATTGGCAACATCGCCCACGCCCGGGAAATTATTCCCAGGCCGAACAGTTATCATGTTTCCAAAGGAACTTTTAAAGTTCCCGGATCATTGGCTGTTGAAGGAAAGAAGGCCGCCGGCTGAAAAAACAATTGGTGGAAAAGTGTGGTGGCGAAGGATTGAAATTTACAATAACCCTTCAACCAAAATATCTTCATCCAAATCTTCCCAATGGATCCCCTCTCCATCACCAATTAACCTCCAATTGTTCCTTTGTTCCGGAGTTGCGTCTCGTAGCGAAGGGAACCAGTCAATCGGGATGATGATTTCACGGCCATCTTCCAGGATAACGAACATTTTAATCTCATCAAACCAAATGCCTGTTGCATTTGCTGATTTATTTAGTGTTAATATACTCATCCCATTTTGATTTAAAGAATTCAATATTTCCGACAACAAGTTTTCTTATTTCCGCTATTTCTCCTGCATTAAACCGTCTGGATCTGATCAATTCAGCGTTATTCAAATCAAATTTAGCAGTACTCCTTTCTTTTTCAACATGAATATGAGGAGGAGTATGATCGTTGATATAAAAGAAAAATCTGTATCCCTTTATTATTAAAACCGTTGGCATATATTTTTAAACAAATATACAGAATTCCGAAAGATCGTGGTAATTTGAAGTTTTATATAATTTACGAATATATTCATCCATATTTTATGGACGTATTTGTTCAAAAATTATGAATAATATTGGATATTTGATATAAAATATTGAAACAAAACCAACTGCCATGTTTTACCGCTTAATATTCTGTCTCTTGCTATTCAGCGCCACTGCCCAAGCGCAAGAAATTATCCCGCTCCCAAACAGTTGCCATCCAACCAAAGGCGTATTTAAGGTTCCTTCTACTTTAACTGTTTCGGTTTCTGATGCTACTTTTAAGGAACTTATTCCGGTTTTTTCAGCATCTGTGCGGAAACTCGCAACAATTGAGTTAAAAGAATCATCTAAAAACGGAACCATCCGGCTTACCCGGAATCCTGAAATTTCAGGAAAGGAAGCCTACCGGCTGAAAATTGAACCCAGACAAATTACTGTTGAAGCCGGTTCTCCGGCAGGATGTTTCTATGGTTTGCAGTCGCTGGTGCAATTGCTTCATGCTGCCGGAAAATCCGGGCAAATTGCATGCGCGGATATTGCAGACCAACCACGATATGAATGGAGGGGACTGATGCTGGATGCATCACGCTACTTTTTCGGGGAAACCGAAGTGAAGAAGATCCTGGACCTGATGGCCCTTCACAAACTCAACAAGTTTCACTGGCACCTCACCGATTCGCCCGGCTGGCGGATCGAAATCAAACAATATACTTTGCTGACAACTATCGGTGGAAAAGGCAACCAGTCCAATCCGGATGCCGAAGCCCAATTTTATACCCAACATCAAGTTGCTGAAATTGTAAAATATGCCGCAGAACGTTTTATTGAGGTAATACCCGAAATTGATATGCCCGGACATGCCACAGCAGCGGCAAAGGCCTATCCCGAATTCAGCGGTGGAGGTTCTGCTAAATATCCTGATTTCACCTTCAATCCCGGCAAGGAGGGCACCTACCGGTTCCTGACAAACATTCTCCGTGAGGTGACAGCGCTCTTTCCATCCAAATACATCCATATCGGCGGCGACGAAGTATCCTACGGGAACCAGCAATGGAAAGACTTACCGGAAATTCAGCAGCTAATGAAACGCGAAAACCTGTCCGACCTGCTGGGAGTTGAGCATTATTTCCTGAATCGAATGGCCGATTCATTGCAAGCATTGGGAAAAACAATGATTGGTTGGGATGAGGTGGTTACTGCCGGATTGACCACGCATCCAGTAGTGATGTGGTGGAGGCACGATCAGCCTAAAATGCTCGATCTGGCGCTGAAGAACGGGTATGAAGTAATTCTTTGCCCGAGAATCCCGCTCTATTTTGATTTTGTCCAACTTGACACCCATAAATCCGGCCGGAAATGGGCGGGTAAATTTGCCCCGATCGAAAGTGTCTACGATTTCCCTTCCGTTAACTTTACGGGAGGAATACCGGTAGAAACCCCGCTTGTCAAAGGTATCCAGGCAAACCTGTGGACAGAAACCATGCATACATCAGATCGGCTGGAGTTTATGATTTTCCCTCGTTTATCAGCTTTGGCTGAATCGGCCTGGAGCAACCCGGAGGTCAAAGATTTCAACAATTTTAAGCAGCGAATGACAAATATGGAAGATATTTATCAAAAATTTTCCGTCCGCTATTTTGATTTCACACATAGTGATGTAGCGACGGAAATCAACGGTCCGAAAATGATCACTCAGCCATTGGACCAAATACCAAATCAAAAAAACCCGAAAATCCAGCAACCATGAAAAAAAATTATCTGGTTATCTGCCTTGTTCTTTCCTTTCAGGCAACCAGCTGCCAGGAACGAAAACCAAACCAGGATTTGTCCCTCTGGTACGACAAACCTGCAACAGACTGGTACGAGGCATTACCCATCGGAAACGGCACACTGGGCGCCATGGTTTATGGCGGAATTGTCAAAGAACATCTTCAGCTGAATGAAAACACCTTGTATTCAGGTGAACCCGGCCGCGAGGTCAAACTTGATTTCACGAAGAGTCTCGGGGAAATCAGAAAACTTATCAACGAGGGAGACCTGAAATCAGTCAACGAAATCATTGCCCGTGAATACCTTGGTAGGGCCCAGGATTGCTACCAGCCGTTCGGTGATCTTAAGTTGGAATTTAACCACACCGATCAGGTGACAGGTTTCAAAAGGGACCTTGACTTAACTTCCGCTGTTTGCAGGACATCCTACGTCGCAGACAAGGTCGGATACGAAAGGGAAGTCTTTGCAAGTTTCCCTGATAAGGTGATCGTAATGAAAATAAAGGCAGATAAAAAAGGGGCAGTCTCTTTTAAGATGGGTTTGACAGGGGCACACCCCACTGCAAAAACCACGGTTGTTGACGGAATACTGGTCATGAAAGGACAGGCTCCGGCTCTTGCATTGCGTAGGACTGTCAAGAATGTGCAGGACTGGAAACAGGAGTGGATGTACCCTGAAATATTTGACAAAAATGGTCTGTTAATACCGGGTAGGGAACCGGTTATGTACGGGGATAAACTGAACGGTGAAGGGACCTTTTACGAAGGCCGTGTCGGCGTTGAACTGAAGGGCGGTAAAATGACGGCCGAGGGTGACCAACTGGTTATAACAGGTGCCGATGAGGTAAAAATCATCCTTTCGGGCGATACCAGTTTCAATGGTTTCGACAAAAGCCCGAGCAGGGAAGGCATCGATCCGTCAATTGAAGCATCTGCAAACCTAAAAAAAGCGCTGTCCAAAAGCTATGATTCCTTACTTGCCAACCATCTGAAAGACTATCAAAGCCTGTTCAACAGGGTGCAAATCAACCTCAGCGTACAAACAGATCAAGGTAAACTTCCTACCGACAAAAGGCTTGAAGCCTACAATAACGGCAGCGACCCGTCGATGGCAGCCCTTGCCATGCAGTATGCCCGTTATCTGACGATTGCTGCTTCAAGGCCCGGCGGACAGCCTATCAACCTTCAGGGTATTTGGAACAACGAAATCGTCCCTCCGTGGGCCAGCGGGTACACCATGAACATCAATTCAGAAATCTATTACTGGATGACGGAGGCCGCCAATTTAAGCGAATGTACCGAACCTGTCCTGCGCTTTGTGAAGGAAATGGCGGTCGGCGGAACGGCTCATGTGAAAGAAAGTTTTGGTTATCCCGGTTGGACTGCCCACCACAATACCTCCATCTGGCGCACGGCTCAGCCTGTCGACAACGCCAATTGTTCGTTCTGGCCGATGGCCGGCGGATGGACCTGCCAGCAAATCTGGACACATTACCAGTACACCAAAGACAAGGAATTTCTGAAACAGTACTGGCCTGAACTGAAAGGTGCAGCCGAATTTCTAAGCCACTGGCTGATCCTAAACGAATCAGGTCATTACACAACTCCTGTCGGTTCTTCACCGGAGAACTCTTACTTCCCGGAAGGTCAGAAATACACAACACCTTTTTGCGAAGGTGCCGTAATGGATCTGGAAATAACCAGGGAGCTGTTTACCAATTGCATTGCAGCTTCAAAAATACTTGGAATGGATGACAAATTTATCGAAAGAATTAAAAATCAAAAAGATAGCCTTCAGCCATATCAGGTTGGCACAAAAGGTCAGTTACTCGAATGGGACATGGAATACCGCGAAACGGATCCAAAACACCGGCACATCTCACATTTATATGCACTTTGTCCGGGCTTCGAAATCACAAATGAGAAGACACCTGCCCTGTTTGATGCTGCCAAACGCACGCTTGAAATCCGGGGTGACGAAGCCACAGGTTGGTCCATGTCCTGGAAAGCCTGCTGCTGGGCCAGGCTAAAAGACGGCAACCATGCTTACAAGATTTTCAACAATCTTTTTGTCATGGGAGGCCGCCGCAAACCGGGGTTGTTACCAAACCTTCTCTCTTCCTGCCCGCCGTTTAACATTGACGGCAATTTTGGTGCAGGGGCTGCAGTCATCGAAATGTTGCTGCAAAGCCAGGAGACAAAAACAGTAAACGGAGAAGAGCTGCAAATTATTGAGATACTCCCTGCCCTGCCGGATGCCTGGCAAAACGGCAACTTCACCGGATTGAAGGCGAGGGGCGGATACACCGTGAATGTTAAATGGTCGGAAGGCAAACTCTCAGAGGCTGTTATTAAGAACCAATTCCCAGGGAAATGTATCTTAAGATATGCGGGCAATGAAAAAATCATTGACTTTAATCGCGCCGGACTCAAAAGTGTTTTAACAGATTTACACGACTTAAAACCAGTCAATTAGCAAGAACTGACACAATAACTGACGGGGTGACTCAGAGTCACCCCGTCAGTAGCCTTCACAATAAAAAATAAATTATAAACGGATGAGAGAAAAAATAATTGCTTTGGTGTTCTTCAGCCTGATTACCTGCGCTGCCTGGTCTCAAGTAAAACCCCATTCCTTTGCGCTGGCCAGGCAGGATTTCCTGCTGGACGGAAAACCCTTTCAAATCATTTCCGGCGAAATGCACCCTGCCAGAATTCCGGCCGAATACTGGAAACAACGCATTCATATGGCCAAAGCAATGGGCTGCAATACCATTGCCGCCTACATCTTCTGGAATTACCATGAAACCGAACCCGGCAAATTTGATTTCCAGACGGAAAACCACAACATTGCCAAATTCGTCCGCCTGGTTCAGGAAGAAGGCATGTGGCTAATTCTGCGCCCCGGACCTTATGTCTGTGCAGAATGGGATTTCGGCGGACTTCCTGCCTATCTGCTGGCGATTCCAGACATCAAGGTGCGTTGCATGGATACACGTTATACCGATGCTGCCGAACGTTTCATCAAAACGCTGGCGAAACAGGTGAAGGGTTTGCAGGTAACCAAAGGCGGTCCGATCCTGATGGTTCAGCTGGAAAACGAATATGGCAGCTACGGCAACGACCGCATCTACATGAACTGGCTGAGAGAAGCTTGGCAAAAAAACGGCATCGAAGTACCATTCTATACGTCAGACGGCGCGACTCCATATATGCTGGAGGCCGGTACAGTTCCGGGTGCAGCCATCGGATTGGATCCCGGGACCAATGAAAAGAACTTTGAGCAAGCCACCATGGTGAACCCGGATGTTCCCTCGTTTTGCAGTGAACTCTATCCTGGCTGGCTGACCCACTGGGGCGAGAAATGGCAGCGACCCGATACGGCCAGCCTCATCAGGGAGGTTCGTTGGCTGATGGACCACAAAAAATCGTTCAACTTCTATGTCGTCCACGGCGGTACCAACTTCGGCTACTGGGCCGGCGCCAATGCATTCAGTCCGACGCAGTACCAGCCCGATGTTACCAGTTACGACTACGACGCCCCCATTAACGAAATGGGACAGGCGACGCCGAAATATGACGCTTTGCGCAAAGTGCTGGCATCTTATCTTCCTTCCGGTCAAAAATTACCTGCCCTTCCTGCCGCACTGCCGGTGATAGAAATCCATGAAATCAACCTGACCCAATCAGCATCTGTCTGGGACAACCTCCCAGCAGCCATACAATCACCACAACCTAAACCCATGGAAATGCTTGGCCAGAAAGGTGGATTCATCTTATACCGCACCAGCCTGATCGGACACAAGAAAGGCAAACTGCTGATCACCGACCTGCACGATTATGCAACAATATTTGTGGATGGCAAATACATCGGCAAACTCGACCGCGGCAAAGCCGAAAACGTCATTGAATTACCCGCTTCCACCACTGCCAATCCATTACTTGAAATATTGGTGGAAGGCATGGGCCGCATCAATTTTGCCCAATACATGATCGACCGCAAAGGAATTACCGAGCGGGTTACCTTAAACGGAATGACCCTGATGAACTGGGAGATCTTCACCCTGCCGTTCGACGAGTCCTATCTGGGCAAACTGAAATTCTCTGCTGCGGAAGCCGTGCGTCCCGGCAGTTTCTTCAAAGGTGAATTCCAGCTGACAGAGACCGGCGATACCTACCTGGATGTCAGCAAATGGGAAAAAGGAATCGTTTGGGTAAACGGCCATAACCTCGGAAGATACTGGAACATCGGGCCGCAGACCAGGTTGTACTGCCCCGCACCCTGGCTGAAAAAAGGGATAAACGAGATTATCATCTTCGACCTGCACCAGTTGAGCCCTAAACCGGTAAAAGGTGAAACATCGCCGGAACCAAAGGAATAATCTTTTCTGGGATATTTTAATTGTTATTTGTAGTTTTGAAATGCTGATAATCCCGCCACAAAGTGGCAGCATATCCTAGCCCAATGGCAACGTCTTTATTTTGAAAGATTTGTGAGAAGAGAATCGAAAGAGTTGACAAAATTGATTCATGAACTATTGCCCGCCACAAAGTGGCAGTATATCCTAGCCCAA
>JBBQHB010000051.1:0-37452 GCA_038323575.1 Bacteroidales bacterium
TGTCTATCCGGCTGCACCCGGGGTTAATTTTGGCACGAAAGCTATACTAAACCAGAAAATCAGAAGCACAACTCACTGAAAATTGTGCAAAAGTGGAAATAGGGACTAACTGAAATTATGAATCGCTCAATTTAGGTATAACAAGAGAGGCCTTCAGAATTCAGCACATCAGATGATGTCGTCCTTGTTGCCGTAAAGTTCAGCCAAATCTTCCAGTTCACCCAGGTCGTTCATCACACTCATCATTTCAGTGTTCTCATCCAGGAGTAAATCTGTGTCGTTTTGTAAGTTTCTCATTTGAAATTCAGACCCTTTTGTAGTAGTCATTTTACCATAATAAGTTGAACTTTTCTTCATAGCCGATCGTTTTAACGGGATTAACCAGATTTAAAATTCGCTGCTAACGTCGGTCAAATTTATCGAGCAATGGGGAAAATTGTTCTTTAATTGTCTTAAAAAATGTTAATTTGCAGATTAAATTTGTGTTAACACTTGCTGTCAGGTATTTAGGAGGAGCAATAAAAACGACAAAAGCCGGAAGATTTTTCCGGCTTTTGTCATTTTTATCGGTAGTTTACTGGCCCAATTTGATGAAATTAAGACAGGAGCCGCTTTGAAACCATTTGATCTGCTGGTCATTATAAGTATGCTTTGCCAGGATCTCATGGAAAGAACCGTCTTTATGGTGCAAAACCAGTTTTAAAGACGTACCCGGAGAAAAATTTTGCAAACCGAGAATATCAATGCGGTCTTCCTCTTTTATCAGTTTGTAATCTTCCGGATTGGCAAAAGTCAATGCAAGCATTCCCTGTTTTTTCAGGTTGGTTTCGTGAATACGTGCAAAGGACCTGGTCAGCACTGCTTTTACCCCAAGATGGCGCGGTTCCATGGCAGCATGCTCACGGGAAGATCCTTCACCGTAATTCTCATCGCCTACGATTACAGAGCCAATACCTGCTTTATTATAGCTTCTGGCTGTATCAGGAACAGTACCGTACACGCCGGTCATCTGATTGAGCACTGAATTTGTATTTCCGTTGAAATCATTCACGGCACCGATCAGCATGTTGTTGGAGATGTTGTCGAGGTGCCCCCTGTACTTCAGCCAGGGACCGGCCATTGAAATGTGGTCGGTGGTACATTTGCCGCGTGCCTTGATCAACAGGGAGAGATTGGTCATGTCCATTCCGTCCCAGGGCTGAAATGGTTCGAGCAGCTGCAGCCTGTCGGAGGCGGGATTTACAGTTATTTTAAGGTTCCTGAAATCTTTTGACGGAGGAATCAGTCCGGCATCTTCCACGGCAAAACCTTTTTTAGGCAGATCGTCACCGTGAGGAACATCGAGCATTACTTTTACTCCTGCTTCATTCACCAGATAATCGGTAACCGGATCAAAGTCCAGGGTTCCGGCAATAGCGAAAGCAGTGACAATTTCCGGAGAAGCCACGAAGCCATGGGTTTTTGGATTGCCATCAGTCCGTTTGGCAAAATTACGGTTGAAAGAGGTCATGATTGAATTTGCAGGCAGCTGATCGGCATTTTCGCGCGCCCATTGTCCGATGCAGGGTCCGCATGCATTGGCCAGGACCACCCCGCCGATAGATTCAAATGCCTTCAGGATTTGATCCCGGTCGACGGTGTATCTCACCAGTTCGGAGCCAGGGGTTACTGTGAATTTTGCTTTTACTTTCAGATTTTTTGCATTGGCCTGCAGCGCTACTGAAGCTGCACGGCTCATATCTTCGTAGGAAGAGTTGGTGCAGGAACCGATCAGTCCGACTTCCATTACCATAGGCCAGTTTTTTTCTTTGGCTACCCTTTTGAATTGGGAGAGGGGAGTGGCAAGATCAGGTGTAAACGGACCGTTGATATGCGGTTCAAGTTCAGAAAGGTTGATCTCTATCAGTTGGTCAAAATATTTTTCAGGTTGCTGGTATACTTCAGGATCTCCGTTCAGGTGCCCGGCAATCTGATCTGCCATGTCAGCAATGTCCTTCCGGCTGGTTGCTCTCAGGTATTTGGCCATGTTTTCATCGTAACCGAAAATGGAGGTGGTTGCACCGATTTCGGCTCCCATGTTGCAGATGGTTCCCTTACCTGTGCAGGAGATGGTTAAGGCGCCGTCGCCGAAATATTCGACTATGGCTCCTGTGCCGCCTTTGACGGTAAGCAAACCGGCTACTTTCAGGATCACATCCTTGGGCGAACTCCACCCTTTCAGTTTGCCGGTCAGTTTGATGCCGATCAGTTTTGGGAATTTCAGTTCCCAGGGGATTCCTGTCATTACATCTACAGCATCAGCTCCGCCGACACCAATCGCTACCATGCCCAGTCCGCCGGCGTTAACGGTGTGTGAATCAGTTCCTACCATCATCCCGCCCGGGAAGGCATAATTTTCAAGTACCACCTGGTGGATGATTCCTGCGCCCGGTTTCCAGAAACCGATGCCGTATTTTTTGGAAACAGCCGAAAGGAAGTCGTATACCTCCCTGTTGGTGTTTTCGGCATTCTTTAAATCCGTAATGGCCCCTTCTTTGGCGAGGATCAGGTGATCACAATGAACTGTTGAAGGAACAGCAGCCTCATCTTTGCCGGCCTGCATAAACTGAAGCAGGGCCATCTGCGCTGTCGCATCCTGCATGGCAACACGATCGGGATTGAAATTCACATAAGAGATGCCGCGTGCAAAAGGAAGTGCAGGAAGTTCTTCAGACAGGTGAGCGTAAAGAATTTTTTCGGTTAAGGTAACCGGTCTGCCAAGGAGATTTCTCAGTTTCTCAGTTTTCTGAGGAAATTCAGCGTAGACTTTTTTAATCATTTCAATATCGTAGGCCATAAATAATCAAATATTTAATTAAATGAAAAATGAAAAATGAATAGCTGAACGTACATCGAATACTTCAAATCATTTAGTTAAACTAATCAATGTTGTAATTCAATTTTGTGTTGCAAAATTGGCTATTTTTATCTAAATTATATCGTTTATTTTTCATTTATTTGAATATGTTACTGAGACCTTTGGTTTTTGAAAATATTAGTATCGCGTTTCAATCGATTCGCAGCAATCTGCTTCGTTCTGTGCTCACTATTCTGATCATCGCAGTAGGAATTTCAGCTTTGGTAGGGATTCTTACAGCCATCGATTCGATTAAAAATGCCATTACAGCCGACTTTACCCGGCTCGGGGCAAATACCTTTTCCATTCAGAGCAGGGGCATGCGGATTCAGATCGGGAATCAGCGTTACCGTTCCAAAAACTACAGCTATATTAGTTATTTTCAGGCAAAGGGTTTTCGGGAACAATTTCATTTTCCGGCCACTGTTTCCATCTCGGTGATGGCTACAGGCACTGCAACTGTTAAATATGAGTCAAAAAAAACCAATCCCAACGTAATGGTCCGGGGGATTGATGAAAATTTCCTGCAGACTGCCGGATATGATGTGAACGAAGGCAGGAATTTTTCGATGCAGGAAGCGTTTGATGGTGCCAATGTTGCACTTATTGGTGCAGAGATGGTGCCCAAACTTTTTTCCAGGGACGAAGACCCTATCGGTAAGCTGCTCTCCATTGGAAACGGCAAATATACAGTTATCGGAATTCTCAAATCGAAGGGTAGCGGTTTTGGCGAAACCGGCGACCGGTTGGTCTTTTTGCCTTTTACGAATGTCCGGCAATATTTTGCGCGGCCTAATATGAATTTCAGGATCAGCGTCCACCCTAATTCGGCTCAGCTAATGGATGCTGCAACAGGCGAAGCAGAAGCGGTATTCCGGAATATCCGCAAACTCAACATTAGCGACGATTCCGATTTTATTGTGGAGAAAAGTGACAACCTCGTCAATATTCTCCTCGACAACATCAAATATGTGACAATGGCAGCCACTGTTATCGGAGTAATTACTTTGCTTGGTGCAGCCATCGGTCTGATGAATATTTTGCTGGTTACTGTTGCCGAACGTACCCGGGAGATTGGTATCCGTAAAGCAATTGGCGCCAATTCCGGCACCATCAGACAGCAATTTCTCATTGAATCGATCATTATTGGACAGTTGGGCGGGGCGCTGGGCATCGTGCTGGGAATTCTTGCCGGGAACGGCGTCTCTTTGCTGATCGGCAGTTCATTTATTATCCCATGGGAGTGGATCATCGGGGGTGTCACCGTGTGCTTAGTGGTAAGTTTTGCCTCCGGGGTTATTCCGGCTGTAAAAGCCGCCAAACTGGATCCGATTGAGGCGCTGAGGTACGAGTAGCCGTGGGCTGAGGGCATGGGGCATGGAGACCGGAGAAGGAAACGGAGAAACGGGGAAGGAGGGGACGACTGGACGACTGGGGGACGATGAAACCGGATATGAGACTGGACGACTGGATGACTGGACGACTGGATGACTGGACGACTGGACGACTGGACGACTGGAAGACTGGATGACTGGATGACTGGACGACTGGAAGACTGGACGACTGGATGACTGGATGACTGGATGACTGGAAGACGGAATGGCACCGGAATTGACCAGATGATAATCCTATATTTTCTTAAGTAATCTGTGTAATTTGTTTAATCTGTGGTTGGAGTGGGGTTATTTGTGTCAATTTGTGAAATTTGTGGTCGGGCTATTTATCTGTGCAATTTGTGCTTCCGTCAGAATTTGAAATTGATCGTAAATTTATAAGCGAAATTCTGTGCATAAATGTTGATCCTGTAAGGACCGTATCGGTAATAGGTGCCAAACCCGAACCCGACAAAGTTGGAATTGATAATCCGGTTCAGTTCGATCCCTGATTCATAGAACCCCTTTCTGAAGTCTGTTGCTCCGGATTCATCCGTGTATTGCTGCTCCAATGAACCAAAGCCGATATTTTGAGCCAAAGCCAGTTCCGGACGGATAAAATACCAGGACGGAATAAATCCGCTGCCAAAACTGTGCCGGATGTGGAATGCAGCATACTGATCAGCAGAGAATTCATTCAGCCGCATCGTCGCAAAGGCGAATTGGGCCAACAGGGTAAAATCGCCTGAATAGCTGCCATAACCGTGGAACCAGTCGGTGATGGGAGCCTTGTTGAATATTTTTCCGGCCCTGATCATAAATGAGGTAGTCCCCAATGCGGATAACCGGATTTTGTACTTGGCCTTCATATCAATTTTCGTAAACTGATATTCGCTGTTAAACATCCTTAAGCCCTGTATCAAAGTTAAATAGATGTCTGATTCTGGCGGAGCGCTTTGGATCAGCTCTTCGGGATCATTCAGGAAAGCAATCCCCGGCGAGTACCGTAATTCAAATCCGGCACGTGTTAGTTGAAAAGGATCCCATTTGGGCGCAGTGAAATTCCCATAGGGAAGCCTGGAATTGGTTGCCTGATCAAAAAACAGCTTCAGGTTCAGGGGCTCTATGGGTCTTATCTCGACGCTTGCCGTATAATTGTTGGTCTGGTACATGTTTTTTATCAACAACGACCTGAAGTATTCAGGTTCGAAAATATCGAAATCGGTAAGCATCTCCTCGACACCGTATTCCTTTTTAATGTTTTTGTGACTCAATTCAATCTTTAAGTCGGGATACCCGTTAGGATAAACCCGCAGCCATTCTCCGTGCCTGAATGCGCCGTCACTGGTCCCATACGTAAAATAGCTCCCGAGTGCGAAATATTTTGAAAATTTCTTGTTCGTTTCTAACCCGAGTCCGACCTTATATCCTTCGTTGATGTTATAACCGAAAAGATACATGAAGTTAATGCTGGCCGGCCCTATCGGGAAGGTTCCAAGGGAAAGGGCGTGCAATAATTTTATTTTCCGGTTCAGATGAGCTTTATTTCCCAGACTATCAAGATATTGGTATGTGATTGAGTCTTTTTGTGTCAAAGGAATATAGCGAAACCACTTCTCTTCTGTCAGAGAATCTTTGGTTTCGGTCGAAACCGTAACCCCATATTTCGGAAATGATTTCGGATCCAGCGGAATGTTCACTGCTCTTTGATAAAGATAGGTCCGGCTGTTGGCTGTGATTGAAAGTTCAAATGGCTTTCTTTGTTTTGTCAGAGAATCAACAGGAATAGAAGTTGCCATTTTGAAGTTGATGGATGCATTCAATTCTGACGGAAACCAATGTCCTGATTCAAGCCGGTCGTAATGCTGCCATACTGAAGCATAGATATCCTTTTTCTCCGTGTTGGCCGGCTCGGCAATGACACTTTGAACCGCATAGCCATGGGTGTTGATGTGCAGGAATCCTTTTAAACCGTCGAAGTTGCGGTCTTTTGCAGGATGAAACCGAATCAGGTATACCGTATCCAGTTTGTTGATCTGCAGCGTATCTTCCAGCACAAAAGCATAGTTCCGAAGGGCTGTTTTACTGATTGGCGAGAGGTAGTTTTTGGTCAATACATAGAAATTCTCATTGTAAATTGAAAAACTCTGAAGCTGTGTGGCCAAGAGGTAAAAGGCTTCCTTTTTCAGTCCGGAGACTCTGGTAGAGAGAATTTCCTCGTTTACGTGTTTTGGATGGAGGTATTTTTTTTGGCTCAGGGTTTCAATCAGAAGCATGTGATTCGCTTCAAACTGCAGCTTCAGTTTTTCGATTTCTTTGGCAGAGATTTTCTGTTTACCGCTCATTTTGTCATCTGTGAGGGCGTCTGCCGAAAGCCAGAATTTGTGATAGGATGTATACTGGTAACTATCAAGATTCTCGGAATTGTTTTCTGCCGCATGATCCAGGACAGACTGCATAATTTTATAGGCAGGATCCTTTCCGGGAAATACCTCAATGGTACTGAGTAATTTGTTATCAGGGGCGAGACTGACAATCCAACTCGTGTCGCTTGAATTTTTCACAGGCAGAGTTAGCGGTTTGAACCCAATGTAACTGAACCGGATCAGCTTAACCGAGTCCGGAACGGTAAAATTCCCGTCAATGTTACTGACGGTACCGTTGTTCCCGGAGTCAAAAAGGAGATTAACAAAAGGAAGCGGTGACAGGTCGGCCGAATTGATAACACATCCCTGAATCCGGGCTGATTGAGATTGCCCCTTAAAACTGAATAACATCGTGAAAAGAAGAGCGAGAATATAAAGATGCAGATTATTCTTCGTTCTCCTGGAGCTCATTTAAAGACTGGATTAATTGGTCGCGGTATTTGCCGAATAAGAGATTAAAACCCTTGTGAAAGATATAGAATATTGAACCAATTAACAAACCGAAAAGAATGAACATTAATGCGACTACCAATACGACCGAGAAGAATGACGGAGGCTGGCTAATTTTTATTGACTCAAAACCCTGGTGTGCCCCTGACAGAAAACCCAGGCCAATTCCCGAAACCAATATAAAAACTGCCAGGTAAAACTCCTTTTTAAAAGTATCCAACAGGTTGAGCACCTTCTCAATCGCCCCTTTTAAATCCTGATTTGCCAGTGTATTTAACTGCAGCCGTCGGTATCTGATCACAAAAATTAAGATGGAGAATATCAGCGCGAAGTTCACTATCCATTCAAGAACGTTGATCCACATCGGAACCTCCATGGTTGCTTTCCAATTTTCGGGGAAAAACAGGTCAGTCGGTAACAATTGATCCGCCAGGGTTAGTAAAAAGAAGACAATGAGGAACCAGATTCCGATTTTGACGCTTCTGTCCAACCGCGACAATATACCTGTACTCCTGCTGTGGAGTATCTCATTTATTTTTGAGACGTCCAGCTCCTTATCCCGGACTTTATCCTCTGCTGCCTTTTGCCAGGCTTTTTTAAATTCGTTTAAATCCATCTATAGTAGCCCTTTGCTTTTAACAAGCGATTCCAGTTTTTTCTTGATCCTGTTCATCTTTACCCGAACATAATTTTGAGAAATTCCTGTAATTTCGGAGATCTCCTCATATGGTTTATCTTCCAGGTATAATAAAGTGATTGATTTTTCAATCCCTGTAAGTTGGTTAATAGCTTTATACAATAAATTTAAATGCTCTTCCTTTTCAAAATCGTAAGGTTCATCAGCCATCAGATAGAGATCTTTTCCAATCTCTGTCTTTTTTTTATTTTTTGCGTCCCTTTTAAAATTCGTAATCGCCGTATTAATAGCGACCCGGTACATCCAGGTCGAGAACTTCGACTGTTCCCTGAATTTGTCGTAAGATTTCCATAGCTGAATGAGAATCTCCTGAAAAAGATCTTTTCGATCATCCTCGTGGTCACAGTATATTCTGGCAACCTTGTGGATAATCCCCTGATTTTGGGTGATATGTCGCAAAAAATCCTCTTTCACGGTAATAGATTAGTCTCGGATAAGAGATTATAATTACAAAAATAAGAGAAAATGCTAATTGGAACTCATCTTTAGCATATTGACTTCGTCCTGTGTAAGGAAGCGCCATTTGCCGCGCGGCAGGTTCTTCTTCGTTAAACCGCAGAAATAAACCCGGTCGAGCCTGACAATCTTGTAACCGAGGTGCTCGAAAATACGCCTGACAATTTTATTTTTTCCGGAGTGGATCTCTATACCAACCTGTTTTTTATCCTCCTCGTCAGCATAACTGACCGAATCGGCGGCGACAAAACCATCTTCAAGTGTCACACCATTAACAATCTCATCAAGGTGGGCTTTGGAAACTTTCTGGTCAAGATGAACATGGTAAATCTTTTTACGGTTGTATTTAGGATGGGTGAGTCGTTTGGTCAGGTCACCGTCGTTGGTAAACAGCAGGAGCCCGGTAGTGTTTTTATCCAATCGGCCGACCGGATAAATACGTTCGTAACAGGCATGCTGCACAAGGTCCATCACGGTTTTGTCGGCGTGCGGATCTTCGACCGTTGTCACAAATCCTTTGGGTTTGTTGAGCAGCACGTATACTTTTTTCTCGATAGAGAGCAGTTTTCCGTTGAAACTTACGGAATCTCCGGTTTTAACCTTAAAACCCATCTCTGAAACGATCTCTCCGTTTACTGTTACACAGCCGGTGGCTATGTAGGTATCTGCTTCCCTTCGTGAACACATGCCTGAATTGGCAATGAAACGGTTCAGGCGGATTGTTCCGTCATTTTTTGGGGCTTTGGAAAGCGGATTTCTCTTTTCCCTGTCGAGGGATTCAATGACATTTTTCTTGCCCAACCTGCCGCGGAGAACTTTTCCTTTGGTCGTCATCAGACTATCGGTCTCGGTCTCTTCAAAACGTTTCTGTACTGGCTTATTGATGACAGTACGTCTGAAAATGTCGGAAGTCCGCTCTTTGAATACTCTCTTGGGTCTCGCACGCTCTTCTATGGAAGGCTCAGGCCGGGATTTGCCGACTCGTTTTCCGGCCCCGGTGGGTGGGGGAATGACCGTTTTTTTTCTGGCTTTGACCACTTCTTCGGGGTAGGCTGTTCCCGTTCTGATCACTCTTTTAGATCGTCCGGTCGTCCCGGTCGCGTCGTCTTTTATAATACGGGGTCTGCTCCCCTGGCTACGTTTTTCGACGGTACGCTTTGTGTCGCGCTCCTGTCCTCTTTCTCGCTTCATGGTATTCAACTAATTATACAATTCCGGCGCAAATTTCGTAAAAAAAACGGATATAAAACAGGCGACTTATACAAACCTGTTCTATTCCTTTGAAAAACAAGGATATTTTAACAATTTTGCACAAATTTGAAGAAAGATGACACTTATTAAATCAATATCCGGCATAAGGGGTACGATTGGAGGAATACCCGGGGAAGGATTGACGCCTGTTGATGTGGTCAAATTCACGGCAGCCTATGCAGCGTGGGCCCGCGAGCAAATGTCTGCCGGTCGCAGGTTAAAGTTGGTGGTAGGTCGTGACGCGCGCATTTCAGGCGGGATGGTCAATAAGCTGGTGACGGGCACGTTAATCGGCATGGGCGCTGATGTGACTGACATCGGCCTGGCAACAACCCCGACCACCGAACTTGCCGTGGTGGCTGAAAAAGCGGATGGCGGTATTATACTCACTGCCAGTCACAACCCCAAACAATGGAACGCGCTGAAATTGCTGAACAGGGATGGAGAGTTCCTCAATGACGAAGAGGGAAAAAGAATTCTGGCGCTGGCCGAATCCAACGAGTTTTCTTTTGCAGCAGTGGAAGAGCTTGGAGTAATTGGACATAAATATTATACGGATTATCATATCCGAAAAGTACTGGAACTGAAACTAGTCGATGTGGAAGCCATCCAAAAAGCCAACTTTTGCGTGGCTATCGATGCCGTCAATTCGGTGGGAGGAGTGGTTGTTCCGCTGTTACTCAAGGCGCTCGGAGTAGCCAAAGTGGTGGAGATCAACTGCGACCCTACCGGGAATTTCGCTCACCAGCCGGAGCCCCTTCCTGAAAATCTGATTGAGACAGCTGCCGAAATTGTGAACAACGGAGCGGATGTGGGCTTTGTGGTCGATCCGGACGTGGATCGCCTGGCCATCATCAGCGAAGATGGTTCAATGTTCAACGAAGAGTACACCCTGGTTGCCGTTGCCGATTACATCCTGGCCAATACCCCCGGTAATACTGTTTCCAATCTTTCTTCATCCAGGGCTTTGATGGATATTTCTGAAAAATACGGGGTAAAATATACCCCATCGGCAGTTGGTGAAGTGAATGTAACCCGGGCCATGAAGGATACGGGTGCGGTCATCGGTGGTGAGGGGAATGGCGGGGTCATCTATCCGGAGAGCCATTACGGACGCGATGCCCTGGTCGGGATCGGTTTGTTTCTGACCCACCTGGCAAAAAGCGGATTGAAATGCTCCGAACTTCGTGCAAAATATCCCTCTTATTTTATGGCCAAGAAAAAGATTGAACTGACCGGAAAGATAGACCTTGAGGAGGTTATGAAGAAGTTGAAGGCATTGTATCAAAACGAGAAAATAACCGATGTGGATGGTGTCCGTATTGATTTTGACAAAGAATGGGTACATTTACGTAAATCCAATACCGAGCCTATCATCAGGATTTATGCTGAAAGCAGCACTACCGTTATGGCTAATGCTCTGGCCGACAGGATTATTGATAATTTTAAAAAGCTAACTAATTAAATTTTTAAATAATTTCGGTAAAATATATTCAAGATATTGAATATCTGAATATTTTTGCATTTAAATTTCACCCAGTTAAATTTTCAAAATATGAAGGTTACAGTCGTAGGAGCAGGAAATGTAGGAGCCACCTGTGCTGATGTATTGGCGTCGCGTGAAGTGGTCAACGAAGTGATCCTTTTAGACATCAAAGAAGGAATCGCTGAAGGTAAAGCGCTTGATATCTGGCAGAAAGCCCCTATCAATAGTTACGATACGAAGACAACCGGTGTGACCAACGATTATGCGATGACAGCCAACTCTGACGTTGTCGTGATTACTTCCGGACTTCCCCGTAAACCCGGAATGAGCCGTGATGACCTGATCCAGGTGAACGCGGGAATCGTAAAATCCGTAACCGAAAACATCGTAAAATATTCGCCAAATACCATCCTTGTAATTGTATCCAACCCTTTGGACGTGATGACCTATCAGGCACATGTTACCTCCGGATTTCCGCGCGAGCGGGTTTTGGGTATGGCCGGAATTCTCGATACTGCGCGTTACCGCGCTTTCCTGTCGGATGAATTGAATATCTCACAAAAAGAGATTACAGCCATGTTACTCGGCGGCCATGGAGATACCATGGTGCCGCTGACACGTTACACAACCGTGGGAGGAATCCCGGTGACCGAACTTGTTTCAGCAGAGCGTCTTGATGCCATTGTACAGCGCACCAAGGTTGGCGGCGGCGAACTGGTAAAACTGATGGGTACCTCTGCCTGGTATGCACCTGGTGCAGCTGCAGCACAAATGGTCGAGGCCATCATAAAAGACCAGCGCAGGATTTTCCCTGTTTGCATCCAATTGAAGGGTGAATACGGTATTGACAACTGTTACCTGGGTGTTCCTGTGGTTTTGGGCAAAAACGGAATCGAGAAGATTTTTGAACTTCAGCTGAACGAAAAAGAGGCTGCCATGATGAAAGAGAGTGAAGGCCACGTCCGCGAAGTAATGAATGTACTTGATGAATTGAACAAACAATAAGATTTCCCAATACATAAATGAAAAAGGTTTCAGTTGAAAAACTGAAACCTTTTTCATTTATGTATTTTCAGCTTTACAATCCCAACAGATAATGCTGTAAAATGTAGGTGAAACAGCCTGCAAAATATCCGAGTAATGCAAGCAGACTTATCTTCCGAATATACCAGAAAAAATCAATCTTCTCCATCCCCATCGCTGCAACGCCTGCTGCTGAACCGATAATCAGGATACTGCCCCCGGTACCGGCGGCAAAGGCGAGAAATTCCCAGAAAAAGTGGTCAGGTGGATATACGTTCAAACCGTACATGCCCTGAGCCGCTGCGACAAGTGGGACATTGTCAACAACTGAAGAGAGTAAACCGATTGCAATTGATATTACGCTTAAATTTTTGATGTTGGAAGTAAGCCAGTTAGCCGCGGTCAACAAAATTCCTGTTGACTGCAGTGCAGCGATACAAATCAATATGCCCAGGAAGAAGAGAATGGTTGACATATCAATTTTCCGGAGAGCCTGGGAAACGGAAAGGGCATGTTGGGCATCGGTATCCTTCTTTCTGTGAATGACCTCAGTGATAATCCAAAGTATGCTCAGGCCAAAGAGCATTCCCATATAGGGAGGTAGATGTGTAACTGTTTTGAAAACAGGTACCATTACAAGAACTGAAATACCTGATATGAATACAATAGATTTTTGCCTTTGCGATAAGCCATGGTTGGTGTACACCTTTCTCGATGTGTTTTCAACAACACCGCCGAAATTGAAGGAGATAATAACCAATGGAACAATCAAACAAACCAGACTTGGGAGGATAAGTTTCAGCATAATATTCAAGGTAGTGATTTGTCCCCCCATCCAAAGCATCGTTGTTGTCACATCACCGATAGGCGTCCAGGCTCCTCCTGCATTGGCGGCAATAACCACAATTCCGGCGAAAAACAAACGGTCCTTATCATTTCGGATCAGTTTTCTCAGTAAAGATATGATGACAATGGTGGTTGTCAGGTTATCCAGGATAGCCGACATGAAAAAGGTGATAAAGGCAATTACCCACAAAAGTATGCGTTTGTCTTTCTGAACGATACGGGTCGTAATGATATCAAATCCATCGTGAGTATCAATAAGTTCTACAATTGTCATTGCACCCATCAGAAAGAACAGAATTGCAGAAAGATCCCCCAGGTGCCTGGTCAGTTCTTCCGATACAATCACTTTGTCGGGCGAGAAATACATATAAAAAGTCCAGCAAAGAACACCGGTGATCAGGGCAATGGCCGATTTGTTGATTTTTAATGTGCTTTCAAAAGCGATGGCACTATAGCCCATAATAAATATTATGACAATTATTGTACTCATAATAAGGATGTTATAAATTTTAAAGGAACATTAAGAAAGTTTGACAATACCAAAACTTTATAAAATTTCTTTTTAGTTTGGCGAATCCAAAAATAGAGGAATAAATATAGTTGTACAACTCTTTTAGAAAATTGTCAGGCATTAATGAGTTTTATTTTCATTTCTCATTCGCTTCTTTTTTATTTTACTTTGCACCATGAGAAAAATGAAGAAAATTCCGATGGTGATTGCTGAGCTAGAAGAAGAAACCATCCATTTGCTGGTTCCTGCCGAAATTGAGGGGTTGGAAAACCATTGGTGGGTAGTGGATACAGGAGCATCAAAAAGTGTCATCGACAGGGCCGTGTCCGCCCTTTTTGTAGGAGAAGAATCAGCAGGTGCAATGGCCACCGGGCTGGGGAAAGAGATGGTGGAGACCTCCACCGGTTTGATCAGCAATTTCACCCTGGGAGGATTCAGTTTTGAACCACTTACTGTTGCCATTGTAGATTTGCAACACATCAATGAAGAATATTCAAAATATTCAGACAAAAGAATTGCCGGATTGCTGGGGAGTGATTTTTTTTACCGCGAAAAAGCAATGATCGATTATGACAGCAGAGCCATTTTGCTATAAAAGTGCATATTATTTATTTGACAATGAATATTTTAAATCAAATATTCCATTACAGGCGACAAACCTTAATCTTCAACTATTTCATATCGAAAAAATAAATATCTTTGCGCTCTAAGTTTTTTTTAGGATTAGGAAGTTAACAAAGATTAGATAATAAAACCGAATTTCCAATGCAGAATAAAGGATTGATCAGGCTCATCGCCATTTTGATAGGTTTGGTTTGTGTATATCAGCTTTACTTTACCTACAAGGCAGTAAAGGTTGAAAACGACGCAGTCGAATATGGCATACACAAAGCCAGGCAAGAAAATCCAAGCGCAACGCAGGTAGAACTTGAACGCTTGGCCAAGATACAGGAGACACGTTATCTCGACTCAATTGCAAATCAACCGGTGTACAATTTCCTTGGTTTGAGAAAGTATACCTTCAAAGAGGTAAAAGAGTTTCAATTGCCGCTGGGTCTTGACCTGAAGGGCGGTATGAACGTTACCCTTGAAGTATCTGTTGTCGACCTGATTCATGCGCTATCGGGATACAGCACTGATTCAACCTTCAATGCAGCCGTCCGTCTGGCGCTTCAAAAACAAAAAACCAGTCAGGAAGATTTTGTAACCCTTTTCGGCAAAGCGTTCGAACAGATTGATCCCAATGCCAAGCTGGCCGCGATTTTCAATACGCTGGACCTGAGGGACAAAATAAGCTATAACTCCACCAATGCGCAGGTATTGTCAGTGATTCGCACGGAAACAGATGGTGCCATCGATAACTCTTTCCAGATCCTGAGAACCCGTATCGACCGTTTCGGTGTGGCACAACCCAATATCCAGCAACTTCAGACCAAAGGCCGTATCCTGGTTGAACTTCCGGGAATAAAAGATGCGAACCGGGTCCGCAAGCTGCTTCAGGGTACTGCCAACCTGGAGTTTTGGGAAACCTACGAAAACAGCGAAGTATATTCATACCTGCTTGAAGCAAACAAAAGATTACGCGAGATTAAAGCCGTACAGGTCGCGACAGCTCCTGCCGCTCCCGCAGCAGATGCAACCAAACCGGCAACGGCAGAAGCTAGCGGTCTGGTAAGTGAGATCAAAAAACAGGAGAAAGATTCCCTTGCTGCAGGTTCTGCAGAAGATATTGCAAAAAATTTCCCGTTGTTCTCCGTTTTGACACCCAATACATCGCGTGACGGACAGATTGCCCGTGGACCGGTAGTTGGTTTCTCTCATGTCAAGGATACGGCACAGGTAAACGAATACCTCAAATTACAGCAGATCAAATCAGTTTTCCCTCGTACCATGATTTTCAGGTGGACGGCTAAACCGACTTCTTCGGACGGCAATTTTTACCAGCTGATCGCGATTAAAGTTTCCAGCCGCGATGGCCGCGCACCGCTTGACGGAGGCGCTGTTACCGAAGCCCGTCAGGATTTCGGACAAAACAGGGCAGCAAGTGTTGTCGACATGACCATGAATACTGAAGGCGCCAAGATATGGCAGCGCATGACCCGCGAAAACGTAGGCAAGAGTGTGGCCGTTGTTCTTGACGACTATGTTCAGTCATTCCCGACAGTACAGGGAGAGATTCCAAACGGTAGGACCGAAATTTCGGGACAATTCACAATTGATGAGGCAAAGGATTTAGCCAACATGTTGAAATCAGGTAAGATGCCCGCTCCGGCGCGCATTGTGCAGGAAGAGATTGTTGGACCAACACTTGGTAAAGAATCTATCCAGAGTGGAATGTGGTCATTCGTGATTGCCTTCATGATGGTACTCGGTTACATGTTGTTCTTCTACAGCAAAAAAGCCGGATGGGCTGCCAACGTGGCATTGTTGGTCAACCTTTTCTTCCTGATCGGTATCCTTGCTTCGATGGGAGCAGTTCTTACCCTTCCGGGAATCGCGGGTATCGTCTTAACCATGGGTATGGCGGTCGATGCGAACGTATTGATAAACGAACGTATCGAAGAAGAAGTTCGCGCCGGTAAAGGACTGAGGCTTGCAGTCAAAGACGGTTACAACCATGCTTATTCTGCGATTATTGACGGTCAGGTTACAACTTTGCTGACAGGTATTGTACTGTATGTATTCGGTACAGGTCCGATCAAAGGTTTTGCAACCACCCTGATTATCGGTATCATCACCTCACTTTTCACCTCCATCTTCATCTCACGTTTGATGTTTGAGAAGTGGCTCGACAACAACAAAAAAATCACTTTTGTATCTAAAGCATCGGCTGAGTGGCTGCGTCATGTGGATCTGCCATTTATCCAGAAACGTAAGATTTTCTATTTTGTTTCAGGCACCATGATTTCTATCGCTATCTTATCGATAGTTTTCAAGGGAATGAACTATTCCATCGATTTCAAAGGAGGCCGCACATATGTCGTCCGCCTGAACAAGGATGTAATGGTGGAGGATGTATCCAAAACGCTGGCCGGAGAGTTTGGCAATGCGCCCGAAGTAAAAACATTTGGTGCAAACAATCAGATCCGTATCACTACAGATTACCACATTTCCGAAACATCCGAAGCTGCTGATGCGGAAGTAGAGGCCAAACTTTACAACGGAATGAAACCTTACCTCAGTCCGGATGTGACAATGGATAAGTTCCTGACGGATTACCGGATGAGTTCTCAAAAGGTTGGGCCGACCATTTCTGATGACATCAAGAAGGATGCAGTATTGTCGGTCTTCTTCGCCCTGGTAATTATCTTCCTATACATCGCCGTAAGGTTCAGAAACTGGCAGTTTGGTTTGGGAGGTCTGGTTTCCCTTGCGCACGACACGATAATCATTATCGGTTTGTACTCTTTGCTGGACGGATTACTGCCATTCTCCTTATCAGTTGATATGTCCTTTATCGCAGCGATCCTGACCATCATCGGATACTCCATCAATGATACCGTGATCGTATTTGACCGTATCCGTGAGTATACCCACCTACACCCGAAACAAGATGCGATGAAAACTTACAATGATGCCATGAATAGGACTTTGCGCCGTACTTTCAGTACTTCGCTAACCGTTTTGGTGGTGTTGTTCTCCATCTTCCTTTTCGGCGGAACTTCCATTAAAGGCTTTGTATTTGCACTGTTGTTCGGTATCATGTTCGGAACATATTCGTCAGTTTTCGTGGCAACACCGGTTGCTTATGATACACTCATGAAGAGATTGAAAAAACAAGAAGAGAAAAAATAGCTTCTTATTAAATAAAATTTAGAACCCGGAACCAAAAAATCCGGGTTTTTTCTTGTGTTAAAGTCCGCTAAGGAGGATCAATTTTAAGAGGAATGTTATCTTTGTACAAAAGTGTAGTCTTATGTCACATCCATTACTTTTTTTCAGCGGCGGTGAACTCATGATCATTGTCTTCTTTATCCTTCTGTTCTTTGGCGCAGATGCCATACCCGGCGTAGCCAGAACAGTAGGGAAACTGATGAGCGAGTTTCATAAAGCTACCGACGACATCAAACGTGAAATTACTGATCAGACATCAGATATTAAAAATGAGTTTACGAATCTCAAGGATAAAGTCGATAAAAAGAGCGGGGATTTTACACGTAAAATTGATGAGGAGCTAAAGTAAACCATGCTTGAAGCCAACCTGATAACCAAATCGTACGGAACGCTGCAGGTGCTTAAAGGTGTTTCCCTGAATGTAAAACAACATGAGATTGTTTCTGTTGTAGGGGCCAGCGGTGCCGGAAAGACTACCCTCCTGCAGATTCTGGGTTCCTTGATTCAACCCGATTCCGGAAAGGTGATCATTCATGGTTTTGACCTGTTCTCCCTCGGAGAAAGGGAACTGGCAAGGTTCAGGAACAGGCAGATCGGTTTTGTTTTTCAGTTCCATCATTTGCTGCCGGAATTCTCTGCATTTGAAAATGTTTGTATACCCGGGTTTATTGCAGCAACCAAAAAATCGGAGGTCGAAAAGCGGGCACATGAGCTTTTGCAAATTCTCGACCTGAAGCCGCGCGAGAACCACAAACCCTCCCAGCTTTCAGGCGGAGAGAAACAAAGGGTCGCCATTGCACGGGCCCTGATCAACAATCCTTCCGTGATCCTGGCCGATGAGCCTTCCGGTAACCTTGACTCCCAAAATCAGGAAGAGCTCTACCGGCTCTTCTTCTCCCTGCGCGAAAAATTTGGCCATACATTCGTTATTGTAACCCACGATGACCATTTTGCCGGGATGACAGACAGGATGATCAGGCTGCAGGATGGCCTTATCAGGAGTGAACTAAAGTGAGCTAAAGTGAGCTAAAGTGAACTAAAGTGAACTAAAGTGACTAAAGTTATGGACTCCAAACAAATTTCTCTTGCAGCATAAGTACTTTAGGCACTCTAGTTCACTTTAGGCACTTTCTTAAAACTTTAGTCACTTTAGCTCACTTTAGTTCACTCTAGGCACTTCTTCTATGTCCAACACCTGGTTCCAATTCAAACAATTCCTGGTAACGCAGGAAAAATCTGCCCTGAAGGTGGGAACAGACGGGGTATTGCTTGGCGCATGGTGCAGTGTGCAGGGGGCAAAGAGCATGGAGCATGGAGCAAGGAGCAAAGAGCAAGGGGCATGGGGCATGGATCATGGGGGGGAGATACAGGGGAAAGCGGAGCGGATTCTGGATGTAGGGACAGGGACCGGATTGATCGCTTTGATGCTGGCGCAACGGTCAGAGGCAGCGATACATGCCGTTGAAATAAGTGAAGAGGCCTGTGCCGATGCGCTGAACAACTTTCAGCATTCACCCTGGAACAACCGGCTGAAGCTCTTTCCTATAGATTTCAATCAATTCTGCGGGGAAATATCCTGCTGTTACGATTTGGTTGTATGCAACCCTCCTTTTTTTTCAAAGTCCCTGAAATCGGCTGACAGGGCCTCGTCTGTGGCCCGACATGATGTTTCCCTCTCTTTTTTACAACTGATTTCAGGAGCAAAAAAAATACTTGCAGATACAGGCCGGCTGGCTGTAATTGTTCCGGTTGAGGCTTTTGATGATTTTCGGGAAACGGCCCGTTTGAACGGTTTTTACCTTTCCAGAAAAACACTCGTTATCCCTTTGACCGGGAGGTTACCCAAAAGAGTGTTGCTGGAGTTTTCTGTTAAGGCAGTTTATCCTGTTGTGGATGAGCTTGTTATTCTCCTTGAAAAGAACAAATATTCAGAGGAGTACAAAGAATTGACAAAAGAATTTTATTTGAATTGTACTTAGCCGGAAGGATGAGACCTGTTTTTTTTGTAGTTTAGTCAAAAATCAGATTAATCGAAAAAATATATATGGAAATGATTGACATGCTTACTAAAGTGAACATTTGGGCAATAATCCTGGCCGCCTTCTCTTACCTGATTATTGGCTCATTGTGGTATTCACCTTTGCTGTTTGGGAAATTGTGGATTCAACTCCTGGGGTTTACAGATGAGGATTTTAAGACAAGCAAGCGGATGTGGATGATCCTGACAATGTCATTTCTTTCTGCGGCCATCGCGGCATATGTGATAGCTGCCGTCCTGGGGCCCAGATCCAGTGCCGGATTTGGGGCAATTGTCGGTGCAGTGATTGCCATTTGCTGGATTTCCATGTCCAAATTATACAACGTCCTGTTCGAAAATCAACCGGTAAAACTCTTTTTGCTGCATGCAGGATTTGATCTGGTTACCTATATGACGATGGGTGCTATCGTCGGTTACTGGCGTTAAATTTGATAAACGGATGAAAAATAAAATCCTCTTCTGCCTGATCTTTACCTTGTTTAGCCTTCAAGGTTTTTCGCAGCTGTTATCTTCGGTGGCAAAAATCAGTTTGCTGGTCTGTGCTCCGGGAGATGAGATCGAATCCGGCTTCGGCCATGCAGCTATCCGAATCAATGATCACTTGACAAACAGAGATTTTGTATTTCATTACGGAGCATTCAGTTATGAGGCCCCCCATTTTATCTGGCGCTTTGCTAAAGGGGAGACTGACTATGAGATTGCAGTGCAGCGGATGGACTCATTTAAGCGGCAATACAATGCTTACAAGCAAAGTGTTGTTGAATATGTACTCGATTTATCACCAAAAGAAAAACAGTTTTTGTATGATATCTTAGAAGAAAATTATAAGCCGGAAAACCGGGTTTACCGTTACAACCACTTTCTTGACAATTGCGCTACCAGGATTCGGGACCAGATCGAAAAAGCTGTAGGAGGGCAGATCAAGTACAACACAACAGGAGACGAACGGTTAACTTTCAGAAATCTGATCGACAGGTATGTTGACGGAAACACCTGGATTGGCCTGGGCATCAAACTTGCACTGGGCAATCCGACCGATCGTATCACCACTTTTTCTGAGAAAATGTTCCTGCCTGATTATCTTGGGAAAGATATGGCTCAGGCAGTGGTAACAAGAGACGGGCACGATTCTCCGCTGGTTTTGAGCACTGCTACAATCATTGAGGCTCCGCTTCCTGACCACTCTTTCTCTTTAAGTTCCCCGGCAGTGGTGATTATTTTCTTTTTACTCCTGACATTAGCGCTGACGGTCTGGGAAAGAAAGAAGGACGAAAGATTCATTTGGCTCGATGTTTCGATCTTTACTGCCTTTGGTATTGCCGCACTGATTCTTTATTTCACCACATTTATATCCGTTATGTTCTGGACCAAATGGAACTTCAACCTGATCTGGGCATGGCCTACGCACTTGATTGTGGCTATTCTCTGGTTATTCCCCTCCATGCGTCCCAAACTGAACTGGTACATGAAACTTACTTCGGTGGTATTGGTCATCTTCCTGATCTCCATGTTCTTTATCCCGCAAACCTTCCATTGGCTCGTCGTGCCGATTTGTTTGATTATGCTTATGCGGACGGGAACGGTCATAAAAAATATTAAACCTGCAATTCTTTAACCGCTACGCGGTACAGGTTTTGTTTGTAATTCACAATTATACAATACTTTAAGCCCTACGGGCTATGGGTTGGTTGGAACGTTTGGCAATTATATTTTCATTTACCGCTTAGCAGTTGAAGTATTGTAGAAAATAATGATTCGATATGAACGACTACCGCGTAGCGGTTGAAGTATTGTAGAAAATAATGATTCGATATGAACGATTACCGCGTAGCGGTTAAAGGGTTGTATTACAATGTTCTTTAAGATATTATTTAATTATACCACATCATGAAGCCCGGATCTTTTACCCAAATCTATATTCAATTGGTTTTTAGTCCAAAACACAGACAAAGCCTGTTAAATGAGAAATTTCGACCAAGAGTTCTGGAATATTTGAGTGGTATAACGTCAAATCTTGGTCATAAGTCTATAATCGTTAACGGTATGGCGGATCATGTACACATTTTCTTGGGGCTAAATCCAAAAATTGCTGTTTCTGAGACAGTCAAAGAATTAAAAAGAAGTACAAGTATTTTAATCAATGAAAAGAGATTTACCGCTGGTAAATTTGAATGGCAGGAAGGCTATGGTGGATTTTCATACGGCCATTCTCAAATCCAAAATGTATATAATTATATAAGAGATCAGGAAATGCACCATCAAAGGACAACATTCAAAAAGGAATATCTGGATTTCTTACAAAAATTTGAGATTAAATTTGAAGATCAATATTTATTTGAATTTTTTGATTGATATTTCTTTAACCTTCTACAATACTTTAACCGCTACGCGGTACAGGTTTTGTTTGTAATTCACAATTCTACAATACTTTAAGCCCTACGGGCTATGGGTTGGTTGGAACGTTTGGCAAGGAGAATTTCATCTACCTTTAACCGCTACGCGGTACAGGTTTTGTTTGTAATTCTCAATTCTACAATACTTTAAGCCCTACGGGCTATGGGTTGGTTGGAACGTTTGGCAATTAGATTTTCATTTACCGCGTAGCGGTTAAAGTATTGTAGAAAATAATGATTCGATATGAACGATTACCGCGTAGCGGTTAAAGAATTGTAGTACCATTTACATGATTTTCCTATATTTACCCGAATAATCCACAAAACTATAAAATTGACCACCACCCCGAATAAATACGCAGAAACCCCGCTGATGAAGCAATATTATGCCGTCAAGAACAAATATCCTGACGCGGTATTGCTGTTCCGGGTGGGCGATTTTTACGAAACTTTCGGAGAGGACGCCATCAAGGCTGCCGAGATCTGCGGAATTACCCTTACACGCCGGGCCAACGGGTCTGCCAGTTTTGTCGAATTGGCAGGCTTTCCTTACCATGCCCTGGACACTTATCTTCCGAAATTGGTTCGTGCCGGTCAGCGGGTAGCCATCTGTGAACAGCTTGAAGATCCCAAACTGACCAAATCGATTGTCAAACGCGGGATTACGGAACTGGTCACTCCGGGAGTTTCCATCAATGACAATGTACTCGAGCACCGGGAAAATAACTTCCTGGCATCCGTACACATTGAAAAAAATAGTGCAGGTGTGGCTTTTCTGGATATCTCCACCGGTGAATTCATTACCGCCGAAGGGACTTTTGAACACATCGACAAGCTGCTGAACAGTTTCCAGCCCAAAGAGGTCCTATTCCAGAAAGGTAAAGAGAAGCTGTTTGCAGAACTCTTCGGACCGAAATTCTACACCTACAAACTCGACGACTGGGTTTATACGTTCGATGCTGCCAACGACCGGCTGTTACGCCATTTCGAAACCGTCAACCTGAAAGGGTTAGGTGTTCAGAACCTCGAAATGGGGATTATCGCTGCCGGGGCCATTCTCTATTACCTGGATATTACCCAGCACAAACAGGTGAGCCACATCATGGCGCTGTCAAGGATCGAAGAGGATCAGTATGTCTGGCTCGACCGCTTTACCATTCGCAACCTGGAACTTTTCCATTCGATCAACGAAGGGGCCAAAACGCTGATACAGGTGATCGACCGCACCATTTCGCCCATGGGCGCCCGGCTGCTTAAGCGCTGGGTTGCGCTTCCGCTGAAAGAGGTAGGCAAAATACGCGAGCGGCAGGATGTAGTGGAGACACTTTTTAAAAATTCCGATCTGAGGGATGAATTGGATACCCAACTGCACCTTGTCGGAGATCTGGAACGTATCATCTCAAAGGCATCAACAGGACGCATTAATCCGCGGGAGATGGTTCAGCTCAAAAATTCCCTGCTGGCAATCGCGAAAATCAAAGGACATTGCGAAACTTCGGGGAACAATATCCTGGTAAGATATGCAGAGCAACTTAATCCGTGTCATATTCTTTGTGATAAGATTGAAAAAGAGCTGGTTGCGGATCCGCCAATGATGCTGGTGAAAGGAAATGTGATTGCTGTCGGTGTATCAGAAGAACTCGATGAATTACGGATGCTTGCTTTCTCCGGCAAAGATTACCTGCGCAAACTGCAGGAGCGCGAGAGCATCAGAACCGGAATATCCTCTTTGAAGGTCTCGTACAACAATGTATTCGGCTACTTCATTGAGGTGCGCAACATGCACAAAGACAAGGTCCCGGCCGAATGGATCCGAAAGCAGACACTGGTCAACGCCGAGCGCTACATCACGGAGGAATTGAAAGAGTATGAGACCAAAATCCTTGGTGCGGAGGAGCGGATATTGTCGCTCGAAACCCTGCTCTTCAACGAACTGATCAGTTCTTTGGCAGAGTATTACCAAGCCATTCAGTTAAATGCCAACCTCACTGCGCAAATTGACTGCCTGCTCTCTTTTGCTGCGGTAGCCGTTCAAAATAAATACAACCGTCCGGAAGTAAACGACAGCACCATTTTGGAGATTAAAGGCGGACGCCACCCGGTGATTGAGCAGCAGCTGCCGGTTGGTGAAGAATACATTGCCAACGACTTGGTGCTGGACAATACGGAACAGCAGATCATCATGATTACCGGTCCGAACATGGCCGGTAAATCTGCCCTGCTTCGCCAGACAGCTTTGATTGTATTGATGGCTCAGATCGGGTCGTTTGTGCCTGCCGAGGCTGCAGGTATCGGATACATCGATAAAATATTCACGAGGGTAGGGGCCTCCGACAATATTTCGTCGGGCGAATCTACCTTTATGGTGGAGATGACGGAAGCAGCCAGCATCCTTAATAACATTTCAGACCGCAGCCTGATCCTTTTCGATGAGCTGGGCCGCGGTACAAGCACCTACGACGGCATCTCCATTGCATGGTCGATCGTAGAATACATCCACGAACATCCGAGGGTCAGGGCTAAAACCTTGTTTGCCACCCATTACCATGAACTGAATGAGATGGAGAAATCGTTCGGCCGTATCCGGAATTTCAACGTTTCGATCAAAGAGTTGGGGAAAAACATTATCTTTCTTCGGAAGTTGGTACCCGGAGGAAGTAACCACAGTTTCGGGATCCATGTGGCACAGATGGCCGGGATGCCAAGGAGCGTGGTGGCCAGGGCGGAAGACATCCTTGCTCAGATGGAGAAAAGCAACCGCAAGGAGTATCCTGTCAAACCGGTGGGTGACCTGGCCCAAAACAGGGAAGGCTACCAACTCAGTATCTTTCAGCTTGATGATCCGGTATTGAAACAGATACGCGACGAAATCCGTAACCTTGATATCAACCGGATGTCGCCGCTTGAAGCGCTGAACAAACTGAATGAGATAAAGAAGATTATTGGAATTTGAGAGGTTTTTGGTTTGAAATGTTTGAAATGTTTGAAATGTTTGAAATGTTTGAAATTAGATAAACCAAAAACTATATACTCAATAACATCATAAACAATATAATTTTTTCAAACATTATAAACCTTTTAAACAATGAAAAAATGAGTATCGGAAAAGAATTCAAAGAGTTTGCCATGCGTGGCAATGTGGTCGATATGGCAGTCGGTATTATTATCGGAGCCGCCTTCGGCAAGATTATCACTTCGTTTGTAACGGATGTACTGATGCCTCCGCTGGGAATGATCATTGGAGGCACTGATTTCAGTTCCTTGAAAATTATGCTGAGCGAACCGGTCATATCGGGCGGGAAAGTCGTTGTGGAAGGGGCAAGCCTCAATTACGGTAAATTCGTCCAGGTGACTGTTGATTTTGTCATCATCGCCTTTGCCATCTTTATCATGATCAAAATGATGAACCGCATCATGAAAAAGAACGAAGTGCCTGCAGCTCCTCCCGCTCCTGCCGAACCATCCAAAGAGGAAATGTTGTTGACCGAAATCCGCGATCTGCTTAAGAAGAACGCTTCTTAATTCTTCCCCGCTTTGAGTCCTTTGGTGTAAAACAGTATTAAAATTAAACACTAAGGGCACTAAGGAATGCAGAAGGGAACACAAAGCGAATTGAGAAAATTTATTTAGTTCATTTTAAGCCATAGAATGCTGAATGGTAACTGATGTAGTAAATGGGTCTTAATAGTTCTTTTTATATGTTTTATTATTAGAATATTAACATATTAATTGAATTATGTTTGCTGTATTTATATGGTTAAATAGACTTTATTGCGTTTATTAGGAAAACCCGAATAGTCTTACAATTCATAGACTATCCGGGTTTTCAATTGTTGGGATTAGCAAATCAGCACATTGCCACATCGGCTCATCAGCACATCGGAAATTTTTTTTCATTTGTTTTTGGCTGTAATTTGAAAATGATTACTTTTGCAGTCCAAAATAGTTCGAGTGGGCTCAAAAAGAGGAGTATTCATCCCGCCTTCCGGACCCAAATATTTAATTTGTAAACATGTACGCAATTGTAGAAATCGCCGGACAGCAGTTCAAGGTGGAAAATTCAAGGAAAGTGTATGTTCACCGTCTTCCGAACGAAGTGGGAACAGAGATAACTTTCGACAAAGTATTATTGGTCGACAATGAAGGTGTTATTACAGTAGGAACCCCCGTAGTTGAAGGCGCAAAGGTTAATGCAACTGTACTTTCGCATCTGAAAGGGGAGAAAGTAATTGTATTCAAGAAGAAACGCCGCAAAGGCTACAGGAAGAAAAACGGTCACCGTCAATTCTTTACACAAATTCAAATTTCCGAAATAGTAGCGTAACCCTCTAAAAGCAATTTACCATGGCACATAAAAAAGGAGCGGGTAGTTCGAAGAACGGCCGCGAATCAGAAAGCAAACGTCTTGGCGTGAAAATTTTTGGTGGGCAGGCTGCCAAAGCAGGAAACATTCTGGTACGCCAGCGTGGTACTGTTCACAATCCCGGAGCTAATGTCGGTATTGGGAAAGATCATACGCTTTTCGCATTGATCGATGGTACAGTAACCTTCAAAAAGAAGACAAACGCCAAATCATTTGTTAGTGTTGAGCCTTTGAAGGAGGTGGAATAACTTCACAACCGTTTCAGATGCGGTTAAAAACCGCATCACCCGAAGTTGAGCCGTTGAAGGAAGCAGAGTAACCCTCCATTCAACAAAAAAATCTCTCCTGTTTTATTGCGATGGTAATAAAGCAGGAGTTTTTTTTGTTGTAGCTTTGTAAATGATTTTAAAAAGCGGATTCAGGTCAGGAGGCAGATTGCTTCGTCGTACCTCCTCGCAATGACGGATCATGATCAAGTTATGGTGGTGAAATGAGAAAAGATTGGCGGGGTAAATATCTCATTTTGTCACAGCGTTTTCTCCCGCCAACCTTTTCTCATTTCACCACAGCTACAACAACATCACGTCATTGCGACCGTGAGGAACGAAACGGGAAGCAATCTATCAGGAGTTGCATTTTTACATATCAAATTAGTCACAACGCAATCTTATTATTAATTATAAGACATTCAAAATGTTAAGTTTAAAATTTATCCAGGAAAATCCTGAGTTTGTGATCGAAAGACTCGCCGTAAAGCATTTCGATGCACGCGATATTGTTCAGCAGGTATTGGCGCTCTACCAGAAGCGCAATGAATACCAGATCGAAAGCGATGGCTGCAAGGCAGAAATGAACCAGCTTTCGAAAGAGATTGGGATACTCTTTAAAGATGGAAAAACGGATGATGCCAATAAAGCCAAAGAAAGGACTGTGGTTCTGAAAGATTCGATAAAGCAGCATGATATTGATTTTGAGAATATTGATAATCAAATGGCAGCATTGCAGGTTTTGATGCCCAACCTT
Organism: Bacteroidales bacterium; assembly: GCA_038323575.1. Taxonomy (GTDB): domain Bacteria; phylum Bacteroidota; class Bacteroidia; order Bacteroidales; family Prolixibacteraceae; genus CAINVV01. Next base: position 27,067 of record JBBQHB010000051.1, read on the forward strand.
CCTTCTGAATTGGTCCCCAAAGGACGGACTCCCGAAGACAATTTGGTTGTCTCAACCGGAGGCGTAATTCCGCAACTGCCCGAGGGCTCCAAACCGCATTGGGAGTTGGCAGCACAATACGACCTGATTGATTTTGAACTCGGCGTAAAGATTACCGGAGCAGGCTTTCCTGTGTACAAAGGCTTTGGAGCCAGGATACAGCGGGCGCTGATCAATTTTTTCCTCGATCAGGCCAGGGAGGCCGGGTACCTGGAGGTTCAGCCGCCTTATGTGGTCAATGAAGCCTCTGGTTTTGGTACGGGCCAGTTACCCGACAAAGAAGGACAAATGTACCATTGCCAGATCGACGGACTTTACCTGATTCCGACGGCAGAAGTTCCGGTTACCAATATCTTCCGGGATGTGATCGTGGAGGCAAAGGATCTTCCGATCAAAACGGCAGCTTATTCAGCCTGCTTCCGCCGGGAGGCAGGATCTTACGGAAAGGATGTGCGCGGACTAAACCGTTTGCACCAGTTTGACAAAGTAGAGATTGTCAGGATTGCGCATCCTGATAAGTCGTATGAATCTTTGGATGAGATGGTTACCTATGTGACGTCATTGGTCGAGAAATTGGGTTTGCCTTACCGGATTCTCCGGCTGTGCGGCGGGGATATGAGTTTCACCTCTGCATTGACCTATGATTTTGAGGTTTGGTCGGCAGGGCAGGGGCGCTGGTTGGAAGTCTCCTCCGTTTCCAATTTTGAATCATTTCAGGCTAATCGTTTGAAACTCCGCTACCGCGAAGAAGGCAATAAAAAACCGCAGCTGGCACACACGCTTAATGGCAGTGCGCTTGCGTTGCCGCGAATTGTTGCAGCTATCCTCGAGAATTACCAGACACCGGAGGGGATCCGGGTGCCGGAAGTGCTGGTTCCGTATATGGGCTGCAGCATAATCAATTAGAAACCGGACAGACAATATCTACATTGATCTATTCAAAAGGCACTTGGAACAGCAGTTTGGTTTTTTCTCCATTGTACAAGAATGTCCGGAAAGAGGGTTTGAAGTTATGATCATAGAAAACAAAGACGATTACATTAGATACAGGTTTCAAAGATGCATTGAAGCTTATTGAGAGGCTTTGATACTTGCGGAAAATAAACAAACGTTGGAATGCTGTTGTCAACAGGTTGTACTATTCCAGTTTCTATGCTGTGATTGCTTTACTTCTTAAGCATGACATCGAAACACATACTCACGATGGAGCAAGAATTCAATTTGGTTTGCATTTCGTCAAAAGTGGAGTAGTTGATAAAAAATACGGAAAGATATTTTCTAAACTTTTTGATTACCGACAAAAAGGAGATTATGTTGATTTATTTGACTTTGATGAAGAATCTGAATGTTTAGGACCAGACGACAATAATAAAATTTATTGAGAATAAGGTTTCAGATGATCAATATTTGAATTTCCGGACTTGGTGTTCCTTCGTTTATTTCCTTTGGGTCCTTTGAAGTAAAAGAAATGGGAAATATTTGGAAATCTGAAATAATATTTAGATATTTGTCTAAATATCTATCAATAATGAATGCTTTTTTCAAAGCACTGAACGATCTCACCCGCCGGGAAATTCTGGAATTGCTCAACAAAGGGGACCTGACTGCCGGTGAGATAGCCGATCATTTCGATATGACCAAACCAAGTATCTCCCATCATCTCGATTTGTTGAAACAGGCCGGGCTGGTAGTAAGTATCCGTGAAGGTCAGTTTATGAAATACTCCATCAACACCACGGTATTTGACGGTATTATGGTGTGGTTGATGCAGTTTAAGCAAAATAATTCAAGTCCTTAATGTGATCATATATAAATGTTTGAGTCAAATTCATCTCATAAACATTTGAATCCTCCGGATTCTTTAAACCAAAACTAAAGAGAAATGAACATTAAAATGAAAACTATTGCAGCATTATTTATCACGCTACTTTTAGGTTTTGATGCATTTGGTCAGGATATTGCAGGCCAATGGAACGGATCATTAAAAGTCCAGGGAATGCAACTGAGGATTGTTTTCAACATCACCAAAACAGAAAGCGGTTACAGCTCGACGATGGACAGCCCGGATCAGGGAGCAAAAGGAATTCCGGTAACTTCCACTACGTTTGAAGATTCAAAATTGAAGATTGAAATAGCCAATCTAAAGGCCGAATACAATGGTGAACTTAAGGAAAACAAATTTGAAGGGACCTTTAAACAAAGCGGGATGGAATTTCCTATGAATTTATCGAAGGAACATATTGTAAAACAGTCTTTTGTAAGACATCAGGAGCCAATAAAACCATATCCGTATTACGCGGAAGAGGTTACTTTTCTAAATGCCAAAGCAAACATAACCCTGGCTGGAACGTTAACGTTACCTAAACAGGAGGGCAGCTATCCGGCTGTAATCCTTATAACAGGCAGCGGACCCCAAAACAGGGATGAAGAACTGATGGGACATAAACCCTTCCTGGTATTGTCGGATTATCTGACGAGGAATGGAATTGCAGTGCTGAGATACGACGACAGGGGCACGGCGCAATCGAAAGGTAATTTCAAAACGGCCACAACTGTAGATTTTGGATCTGACGCAGAAAGTGCAGTTAACTATTTAAAGACCAGGAAAGAGATCAATAAAATTGGTTTGATTGGTCACAGTGAAGGGGGGATAATAGCCCCAATGGTTGCCGTTAGCTCTAAAGATGTGAATTTCATTGTATTGCTGGCAGGAACAGGATTACGCGGGGACAAAATATTGTTGCTTCAGTCGGGACTCATTGCAAAAGCATCGGGTACGTCAGAAGCTGACATTCAAAAAACAAAGGATATTAATGCCAAGGCTTTTGAAATGGTCTTAAAATCAAAAGACACTGAAACATTAAAGGCAGATTTGACGCGATACCTAAAGGAAGCTATAAAAAAAATTCCGGCTGATGCCTGGCCCAAAGGAATGACGGAGGATGAATTTGTGTCTCTTCAGGTAAATCAGACCACAAGTCCGTGGATGCTGTACTTTATCAGATATGATCCGGCGCCTGTGTTGGAGAAGGTAAAATGTGCAGTTCTGGCGGTAAACGGGGAGAAAGATCTACAGGTTCCGCCGAAAGAAAACCTGTCTGCCATCGAAAAAGCGCTGAAAAAGGGGAGCAATAAAAAATACACCATCAAGGAATTTCCCGGTTTGAATCATCTGTTCCAGGAATGCAAAACAGGTTTGCCAGCAGAATATTCCGAAATAGAACAGACTTTTTCGCCAATAGCGCTCGAAGAAATAACCAGATGGATCCTGCAAACGACGAAATAGAACGGAGAAACGGGGAAACTGAGAGACGGGGAAACGGAGAAACTGAGAGACGGAGAAACGGGGAAACGGGGAAACGGAGAAACGGAGAGACGGGGAAACGGGGAAACGGGGAAACGGAGAGACGGAGGATGGAGAACGGAGAACGGAGAAACGGAGAACGGAGAAACGGAGAATGGAGAAACGGAGAATGGAGTGTCGGAACGTAGGAATGACTGGACGACCATGTGGTTTGGAGAATGACACAGGAACAAGAAATGTGAAGTTTTAACCACTTTGTGGCCTGGCGGAAATCCAACCACGAAGTGGTGGCCAGTGAATAGCCCCGGGTGCAGCGGAGCAAAACCCGGGGTAGACGGATGCAGAAAGATCACCGTCCGCGTTAGCAGATAGCAGAAACAGGTTTGATCGTTTCGGACGGAAGGGAACGGGATTTGAGAAAAACGGACAAGGAAAAAAAAATTTTAATGATAAAATTCAAATTAATGATGAAAAAAGAAAAACTAATTCAGGAGCTGTTACTAATCGTATTGACAGTACTCCCGATTATTTACCTGGCAGCCAATTGGAACCTTCTTCCGGAATCGATGCCGATCCATTTTGATGCTCACGGCACACCCAACGGTTACGGATCGAGATGGGTTTATGTATGGCTGCCGATAGGGCTCTATTTCCTGATGCTGGTGTTGCCGAAGATCGATCCGCGCAAAGCCAACTACATTATTTTTCAGGAGAGTTACTTCAAACTCCGACTGATTTTGGCTGTTTTTATCGGATTTCTTAATTCTGCTATTATCTGGAGTGTTGTCAACAAAACTGATTCTATTCAAAAATTTTTGCCTCTGACTATTTTCTTCCTGTTTATGCTGATCGGCAATTACATGGGCAATATCAGGCCCAACTATTTTATAGGCATCAAAGTCCCATGGACGCTGAACAGCGATGAAGTCTGGATCCGTACCCATAAATTGGCCGGAAAGCTATGGTTTTGGGGCAGCCTTGCCGGAATCGGCCTCTATTTTGTGTTTGACAAATTTGAATGGGTGCTGATTCCGCTATTGGTAATATTGGTAATGGTTCCGATTGTCTATTCTTATGTCATTTACCAGAAGATTGGGGGGAGGCAGTAATATTTTGAAAAATGAAATCAGAACAAATGTTCGGACAATTGTTCAAAATTGATACTTTAGGTCTGATTATAAAAATATTCAATTTATATTCATTATAAATTAGATTGTAAATTTATTCAAAATTAGCAACTTATACTGATTTTTTTTGTATTTTTCGGCTGTTTTTAAATCAGGCATGATAATTGTTTTATAATAAGTGTTGCTAATATGTTCATTCATTATCCCTTAATGATTAAACGGTGTTAGAAGTTCTGATTTAATTTTGTCATCCTTTCAAAAACAGCAAGTACGTGAATTTTGTAAAATGCGATCGAGCAGAAAAATTTTGAACCAGTACATTCCTTTTCGGATTCAGCGAACTGATAATGGCCCCCGGGGCATTATCAGTTCGCTGCGTTTAGACATTTGTACTGGACATAACAGTTATTCTTCTTCCGTCATCGCATCGCTCCTTGTTAAACCTTTAAGAGCTAGTGGAATATGAAGCGAGCTCTGCAAATATCAATCTCCAAAACAGTATTGTTTGTGCTGTTGCTGCTGGGCTTTCTAGGGGCAAGCAATCAATTGTTCGGCCAAAAAACGTGGGATGGAGGCGGTGATGGAGTTAACTGGAGTAGTGCTAATAACTGGAACCCTAACGGAGTTCCAGTGGCCACTGATAATGTGTCTTTAGCAAATGGTCAAACAGTAACAGTCGATATAGTCTCTGCCGTATGTAAAAATATTAATTTGGGAACAGGAAACGGAATAGCCACATTACAATTTGATAATGGATCCGCTTGTGTTGCTTCTGGTATCGTTACTTTAGGCCGGGCTGGCAATAATAATAGGAGGGGAACTCTTGATATGACAAACGGAGGCTCCCTTACATGCAATGGTTTTGTACTTGCGAATGCAGGTGCAAACGTTTTTACTTCAGGAACTGGGACAGTTATTTTAGTTGCAACAAACACGTTACCGGCTTCCATTTTTACCACTTTTAATAATTTAACGGTTTCCACAGGAACAACGACTTTGGCCGTTAATACCACAATTAGTGGATTATTGGATCTTACGTCCGGGACATTGAATATCGCATCCTATACAGCATCATCCGGCGACCTGACAGGCGACGGAACACTTACAAACAGTGCGGCGGCAGATGTATTTACCACAGGCAGCAGCAACAACAGTAACTCCTTTACAGGGACAATAAGTGGTCCGCTTGGTTTGACTAAAACCGGAACCGGGACATTGACTCTTTCAGGAACAAATACCTATACAGGTGCAACAACCATCAACGCCGGCGTTCTAAGTGTCGGAACGATTGGTAACGGTAGTGCTGCCGGCAACCTTGGAGCAGCCACCAATGCCGCAGCCAATCTTGTACTTGGAGGTGGGACATTGCAATATACAGGTGCCACTGCCACAACCAACAGAAATTATACCCTTACAGCAGGCACAACTTCAACAATTGATGTTACAACGAACAATCTTACTATTTCAGGTGCCAGTACAAATACATCCGGTGCACTAACCAAAATAGGATCCGGAGTATTGACATTATCCGGTGCCAACCTGTATACTGGCCTAACTACCGTGAGTGCGGGAACTTTGAGATACGGTGCAGCAAATGCTTTGGCTAACGGACCTGTTCAACTGGATGGAGGTACATTATCAACCGGGGTAGCAGCAGGGTTTGGAGATACTGTCGGAACCCTAAACCTGTCGGATAATTCTACCATTGCATTGGGTACCGGCGCTCATACTCTTACTTTTGCAGCAAGCAACGGAGTAGGATGGACGGCGGGAAAAACGCTTACGGTTACCGGCTGGGCTGGTGCCTGGGACGGAACAGCTGGAACTGCGGGTCGAATTTTTGTCGGTGCAGCTGTCACAGGATTGACTGCCGGCCAATTAGCCCAGATTAATTTCTTTGATGGTACGAACTATTTCCCGGCCATAATTCTTGCAAGCGGGGAGGTCGTACCAAAAGCCACAATAACAACCTATACAATCAATGGTTCCCCTTTCTGCGCAGGGGAAACTGGCATATCTGTTCCTTTCACATATTCCCCAGGTGGAATTTTTACCACTTTCACTGCCCAATTATCCAGTGCTGCCGGATCATTTGCAGCTCCTGTAACTTTGCAAAGTATTGCATCCAATGCCAGCGGAAGTCAAAGTTTATACATAACAATTCCTTCCGGCACTGCGGCAGGAGCCGGATACAGGATACGAATTGTTTCAGCTTCACCGGCCATCAACGGAAGTGACAATGGTGCAGATATTACTGTCGTCTCCGGGGTCCCGGCGCAGCCAAGTGTCATTGGCGGAAGTGGTGGTACACCTTGTGCCAATACGGCCGGGTTAACCTATACGGTCACCAATGTAGCCGGAGTCACTTATACCTGGACCTTCCCGGCAGGATGGTTACAGACCGGGGGTGGAACGACTAACTCTGTCACCGTTACTTCTGGTTCATCTTCCGGAAATATTCAGGTTGTTCCGTTCAATGCCTGCGGGAACGGAACGGCGCGAACCCTGGCAGTTACTCCATTACAAAGCCCGGCCATCACGGTACAACCATCAACTACAGATCAGAGTGGTTGTCAGAGCTTCGCAGTGACGGCTCTCTCTGTTACTGCCTCAGGCACAGGGTTAACTTACCAGTGGTACCAGAATGCAACCAGCGCAAACAGTGGTGGTACATTAATTGCCGGAGCTACTTCTCCTAGCTATACCCCGCTTTCAAATTTTACCGGAACGTTGTATTATTATTGTGTTGTCAGCGGAACCTGTACCCCTGTTGCAACAAGTGACGTTTCGGGAGCAATAACAGTTGTTGTTCCGACCGCCTTGACGACTAATCCGGCATCCAAGTGCACAGCAGGTGGTTCTCTAACAATAACCGCTTCTCAATCATCATCTTGCATAACTTCAACAGTTGACTGGTACAATGTTTCAACCGGAGGCACTGTTTTAGCAGGTGGCACAGGAACTTTTTCCTATACCATCAACCCTTTTAATGCTACTACGACTTACTATGCCGAGGAGAGAATTACGGGAGGTTTAAGCACATTGGGGGGAACTTCGCTTGGAACTAACCTTTTTGGATTAGCCTTTAACCTTAGCGAACAAGTTGTGCTGAAATCAGTACAGGTTAATGCTTTAGCTGCAGGTACTGTAACGATACAGTTACAAAACAATGCCGGAACGGCCCTTTTTACTTCTGCTGCGACGGCTGTTGCAATTGGAACAAATACCGTAAACTTAGGCTGGACCATTCCTGCCGGTATAGGTTTTCGGCTTGTAAAAACTGCTGGCGTTAATCTGGGGACCACCAATCCATATACAACCTGGCCTGTTAATTTTAGTATTGGAACAATTACAAGCAGTATTGAAAATGGTGCAGTTAATGCAAACAGGTATGATTATTTCTACAACTGGAGTATATCAAGAAACAGGGTGCCGTTAGTGGCAACACTTGGTTCCCCAATCGTCAGCGGATTTTCAGGAAGCAGCTGCGGCACGGGAACAGTCAATTTGGGCGCCTCTGCTTCAGCGGGTACCGTTAGCTGGTATGCCGCATTAACCGGTGGGGTTGCAATTACAACGGGTTCAACCTATACGACTCCGAGTTTATCCACTACAACGACTTACTATGTTTCAGCAACAGATGGTGCCTGCACTTCAACGCCAAGGATTCCGGTGATTGCTTCAATTATTACAGCTCCCAGTATGGTGGCCGGCGGGGGAGGAACTTTATGTGACGGATCAAATGTATCACTTAACAGGACAGGTTCAACTAACTATACCGACTGGTATTGGACCGGTCCAAACTCTTATTACTTATTGAGTGCCGATCCTTCCTTTCCCGGTGCTACTGCTGCATTGAACGGAACCTATACCCTGAAAGGCAGTGCCTTGAGTAATGTAAATGTTATCTACAATGGCAATTTTGAAGCGGGTAATGTTGGATTCACGAGTGCTTACGGTTACGTAGCACCAGCTACGAATGCCCTTTGGCCAGAAGCCTTGTATACTGTTGTTAATAACCCTAATTCAGTCCATAATAATTTTGTGTCTGACGGTGACCACACGACTGCACCCCGTACCGGACTGCAGATGGTAGTGAATGGGGCGCCCGCCCCAAATGTCGTTATTTGGTCGCAAACCGTAAATGTTGTGCCAAATACCAAATATCAGTATACCTATTGGGTTCAGAGCGTTTATGCTCTTGCTCCGTCACAGTTACAGCTATTTATTAACGGATCTCCTGCAGGGCCTACTTATACAGCTGATTTTGCCGTGGATTCATGGAAACAGTTTACCTATAACTGGAATTCAGGATCAAGTACAACGGCTACTTTATCATTGGTCAATCAAAATATTGCTCCAAACGGGAATGACTTTGCATTGGATGATCTTGTTTTTCAACCCATCTGTGAATCAACAGCAACGGTAGTGCTGACTTTGAACAATCCGGTTACCACCGGTGCAATAGCAGCTTCACAGGCAATATGTACAGGAGCCACTCCTGCTATCTTATCTTCTACGACAAACGGTACCGGTTCCGGATCCATTACTTATGAATGGCAAGCGAATGCAGGATCCGGATATGCTACAATTGGAGGAGCCACAACTGCAACCTATTCACCTCCGGCTCTGACAGTAACAACAAGTTATCAAAGAAGGACTGTTTCATTAAGCGGTGGCACAACCTGTTATTCCGGCTATACCACTCCTGTAACAATCACTGTAAGCGGGCCAACGGCAACTGCGGGAGGACCCGATGCTGCTTGCCAGTCGGCTACTCCGACACCGATTACATTAACCGGGGCAAGTGTCGGCGGAGGCGCTACCACTGGTGCCTGGTCCATTATTTCAGGTGGCGGGTCCCTTAGTTCGTATGCCCAGACTGCCACTCCTGCAACGGTAACTTATACCCCCGGAGTAAATTACAGTGGCACGGTAACCTTGCGGTTAACGTCTGCAGGAGGGGGATGTACGGCTGTGGCAGATCGGACGATTACAGTTAATGCCATACCAACCATTACTGTTCAGCCTACAACCCCGGCAGCTACCTGTACAGGTGTTGGTTCACAGAGCATGAGTGTGACCGCTACCGGTGCAGGATTAACATATTCATGGCGCAAAGGCGGGGTAGCAGTTGTCAACGGCGGAGTCATCTCAGGCCAGGGCACGGCGACCCTGACATTGACCGCTCCGACCGCTGCAAATGCGGGCAGTTACGATGTTGTTGTGAGCGGGACATGTGCTTCACCGGCTACTTCCAGTGCAGTCACCGTCACGGTCACCCCGAATAATACAGCAGCAGCAGGTTCATCGACCCCAACCTTGTGCATCAACATACTGATGACCAATATCACCCATGCCACCACCGGAGCCACCGGCATAGGTGCAGCCACGGGCTTACCAGCGGGAGTTACGGCAGCGTGGGCAGCGAATGTTATCACGATCAGCGGCACGCCGACAGCTTCAGGTACCTTTAACTACACCATCCCTCTGAGCGGTGGTTGCGGGGCAGTCAACGCCACAGGCACGATCACCGTCACTCCAAATAATACGGTTACACTTACCTCGGGAGTAGGTACAAATATCCAGACCAGGTGTATCAATACAGCAATAACTAATATTACCTATTCCACTACCGGTGCGACTGGTGCCAGCTTTAGTGGTTTACCTGCAGGTGTCACCGGTGCTTGGGCTGTAAATGTTGTCACCATCAGCGGATCTCCGACTACAACTGTAGGTAGTCCTTTTAACTATACTGTGACTTTAACCGGTGGTTGCGGAAATATTACTTCTGGCGGTACCATCACCGTCACTCCAAATAATACGGCAGGAGCGCCATCAACAACCCCGACACTGTGTATCAGCACGGTTTTGACCAATATCACGCATGCCACCACAGGAGCTACGGGCATAGGC
>JBBQHB010000052.1:0-36916 GCA_038323575.1 Bacteroidales bacterium
GCCAAATGTACCACGAGAAAAGTGTCCGGCTTGCTCCGGAATCACTGTCCGCCTTCGTCCGGAATGAGTGTCCGCTTTAAAACGGAATCATTGTCCGCCTTCGCCCGGAATGGGTGTCCGTTTTGATCCAGATTTTGCAGATCGAGCCGAACGTATTTTTTAATCCCAAAGGAATTAGAATTTCCTCCTTGATGTATTGGAAATTGTCATAACCCACAACTTTATCAATGATTTTGCTAAGCAACAAATAATTAGTGTTTGAATAACCATAATCTTGATCTGGTTTAAAGTTAGCCGGCAAATCAAGTGCGAAATCAAGAACCGCTTTACTGCTATCTGTTGAGGTCTTCCAAAAATCCGGATTGTCGGTAAAATTGGGAATACCACTCCGATGCTGTACCAACATTCTCACGGTAATTTTATCAGCATTTTCAATCCTTCCCACAAGTTCCGGAAAGTAATGAGCAAGCGTTTCGTCCGATGACAAACGATTGTTGTGGACTAATTTTGTAATAGCAACTGCGACATACAGCTTGCTGATACTGGCAATCTTGAACAATGAATGCGGATCGGCCGGAATCTTGTTACCTCTATTTTTCCAGCCGGCAGCATAAAATGCCGGTGGCTTACCAGCCTCATCAACATACACAATCATTCCATCAAACCCAAGCCCAACAGCTTCATTTACTTGCTCCTGAACCGTATCAGGAAGTGGTAAAATCCAGGCCTTTACCAAAATCCATGGGACGAAATACAATGAGCTTATGCTTGCAATAATAAATAATATTCTGAGTATTCGTTTTATTAGTTTCTTCTTCATAATATACTGTTTTTTCAAGCCGATACCCTTTTGTTAAATTGCTCATAAAACCCGACCTTCGGTTATGGCCTTTGAATCCAAATAACGGCCGATGATTAGGCCAAGTAACATTCCGATAATCAATCCAAAAGAGATACCCAAAGACCTCTCAAAATCCGACAAAACAACAACTCCAAAAAGAACTCCAAAAGACGACCCAAGAGCTATGCCCAAATTAGTATAATACCCTTTTGAAGTTAAAGAAAATGTATCCTTCAAATATTTTTCAAATTTACTAAGCGCTCTCTTAAAGTATTTTTTTCTGTTCTCAGAATTTGCATTTAAATTTAAACTATCAAGTTCTGCTTCAATGGATTGAATTTCATCTTTTGAGAACGCTCTATTCTTCAATTCGTTTAGGGCATGAAGGAATTTTTCATAAACCTTAATTTCAGATTTATTAGATGTTTCGTTTTTTAAACTTTCGAAAAAGTTATAAGCTTCTTGCAATGTCATAATATTTAATTTTTAGTGTTTTCTGGTTAGTGGCTGAAAACGAAAATTATTACCTACTAACTTGTCTTTTTTAATATAAACATAAAAACATTGAAATATAACACATTAGAAGGCAGTTAATTTTTCATATTTTCAATATCAGCGATTAATTCTTCTAATTTTTTAAATACTCTGCCATAAACCAGGGTTAAATCCCATTGATAAATTCTACCACCAAAGACATAAATTAATACCGCCATTGTCAGCGCTATTATCCAAGCAAAAGTGGGTATTCCATACATGAGGTTAAATCCGGAATTCATAATCGCTTCATTCGTTAATTCTTCAGCTTTCAATGCATGTATTATCGGCATTAAGGCAGCTAAAAATATCAGCGGATAGAAAAAGCGCATCACTTTTGTATTGTTAGAAATAGCCGTTTTAAGCCAACAGTTAAATGACTTGATATACTCATAGCTGCTCAAATTTGCATCAATGTTTCTCAGGGTCTTTGTCTGTTTAATACTTATCAAACATACCCCCATTAGGAGTAAAAAGATGAATCCTCCGGCAATTGGAGTCCCAAGCGCAGCATACAGTCCCAAATTTAAAACTGCAAAAACCAAAATGACATAAATATTAACTTTCATCATTCTTTTAAATTTATCAATAACATGAATTGATTTTTGTTTGTACAGGTTATTGATTTTTGGCGCAATTAATGCATCACTTTTAAGAAAACCTTCTTTCCAAATATTTTCAATTGATTTTTCCATCTAATATTTTTTTTAATCTGGTTTTAATTCTTTTAACGCGTACACCAATGTTATTTGGATTTGTTCCTATAATATCAGCGATTTCCTGATAGGATTTTTCTTCTAAATAAAGCATAATAATGGCTCTGTCAATTTCTGATAGTTGTCTAATTGCCTCATAAAGTAGATTTAGAGATTCGTCTGAAAATGCATAATTATGTTCCGTTTCCTCTGCTGCCAAAGAATCAGATACAAAATGCCGGACATTGTTTTTCTTTTTCTTCAGTAAGGTTAGACAAACGTTTAATGAAATTCGGTAAACCCAGGTACTCCATTCCGATTCTTCACGAAAATTTTCTTTACTCCTCCAAATTTGCAAGCATACTTCCTGAAAATAATCTTCAAAATCCTCTTGTGAATTGGTATATGCCCTGCACAACTTGATAATGATTCCTGAAAATGGTAAAATTGATATTTTATAAAAATCACTACTCAATACTTCTTTTGTTTTGTTAGTGGTTTAAATTCTGAATTATTACACTCAAATTTAAATTTTTTTAAAGAAATGAGTGTAGGTTTCTTGTATTGGATAATCCGGAGCATGCTGCCCCACCTCCACCGGTTATAAAATTATCATTTTCCCCGGACTTTCATGCTTGTTGTGCATGACAATCCGGCAGATGCTGACCCCCTAAACTTCCAAAAAGCGGTAAAAAAATCCGCAGTATTTTGACCCCCCGCCGGGTCGCCATCTCACGCTCCCGCGAATACATGACCGATGCCGGGGCCGCCGAGCATGATCCGGATTATCCGGTTCTCTTTTCCAATAAATTATCACGGTCTGAAAATGAGGTTGTTTTTAACGCCATACAATTAATTCACAAAAAATGAGAACTACTCTTTATTCCGACCCCGCTAATTCATGTTTTTACCCCGTTAATTCAGGTTTTGAGGCCGGTAATTGTTATTCCTTGCCATTTTGTAAACGATCCGGGATTAATCGTACAGCTCCGAACTAGCCGGCATCCGCGTATCACTCACCATTTCGCTCAGGCTTTTGTTCAACGGTTGAGGCTATGTGCAGAAGCTGGGTTTGAAACGGTTATCGATCCGCCAGGATCGAATACCCCGATAAGCTTGGTTGCCGCAGGCTTTACCTCTGCAAGCTTTTGAACATAGCCTTTGTGACAACCGTAAATTATTCTTTTTCAAGCTTTTCCAATTCTTCAATTTCTTTATTTAGTAATCTAAATTGCTTAAAAATTGAATACTTAAATGTGTAATATATTGATGCAATCATGACCGCAATAATTAGGGAAAACGGTAAAATTGAATTCTTGGAGAAAAAAGGAAATTTGCTCATTAAAAAAATCCCAATTATTCCGAAAGGTATAAGTATATATCCTAATCTTTTAAGCTTAATCTTATACTTTTCAAGTTGTTTTATGTTCTTTTTAATCAACGTAATTGAACTTGAAAAATCAATTCTGCCAATAAGTATATAGTATCTTACTGACCAATAATATAAAGCAGAGGAAACCGCCCCGAACAAAAAAATACCGACATAAAATTCAATTGAAGAGCGATATTGAATGTTTGGTACTAATATCAATAAAATCAGTGCGATTGGTAAAATTAAATTAAAACCTGCTTTAATTTTTTCCCAGTTCAACCTTTTCTCAGGTTTCGAAATAAGAATCTGTTTAAGAACCTCTTTATTAATCTTTGTATTTTCCGTTAAGTTCTTATCATATTGTTGCCATATTGCTTGTAATTCCATTAATTCCATAATTGTTATATTTTTTTAATTGCTAAACTTTTAATTTGTTCTTTAATACGGCCAATCCTTGTTCCCACATTTGTTTTTGAGATTCCAGTAATTTCAGAAATATCATCATGAGAATTGCCGTCAAGGTAGAGTAAAATAATAGCTTTATTTAATTCGTTTAACTCTTCAATACATCGATATAATATCTCTGATTCTTCTGAATTATCTTGTTCATTTAGCCATTCTGAGGTTTCAGTTTTGAAATCATTAATTGAAGAAAACAATGTGTCATACTTTTTCTTTCGCTTATAATTCATCGATGTATTTAATGCAACCCGATAAATCCACGTAGAAATCTTAGAATTCCCATTGAAATTTCTAAATGACTTCCAAAGTTCAAGGGTTATATCGTTAATTAGGTCTTCTCTATCCTGTTCAATCTTCGTATAAACTCTTGAAATTTTAATAATTATCCCAATATTTTTTTCCAAAATATCTAGGAATTGTTCCTTAATCTTATCATCTGTCATTTTTCATTCAGTTACTTTTTGGTTAATAAATCAATTCGTGTACACATTTATCCAATTAGTAACTTATCTATTCAAAAAATCACAGGTGTACGTTTTTTTTTATGGTTGCCAACGGTTGACGCTATGGCAAGTGCGGGAATAAATTGTTGCTCAACTGTCTGCCAACACAAATGTATGTAAAGATTTCAAATGTATCAACGAACACGCAAACCCGCATTTGCTATAGCGTTTAGCATGCGTTAATTATCTTTATTTATCAGATTTACAATTACTTTAGTCATAATGTCTTTTTCTTCTGGTTTGCTTACCGCTATCATCAATGTTAAAGCGACCAATGTATTGTCTGCTAAACGCTTATTTTCGTTTTTGTCAAATAAAATTCCATTCCGTTCCATGAAATACAAAAAAAGGAACGCTGCAATTCTTTTATTTCCATCTGAAAAGGAATGGTTTTTTGTGACGAAATATAACAGATTAGCTGCTTTCTCTTCTATGCTTGGGTACAAATCAAGGCCGTCAAATGTTTGATAGATAGTTGAAATTGAACTTTTAAATGAATCATCCTTTTCATTGCCAAATAAATCGCTATTTGCATATGCCTTCTTGGCAATTCTTATCTTTTCAATGGCTTCATTGTAGGTCAGTTGATAAATTTCTTTGCCGGAAGTATTTTTAATTTCAAGATTTTGGTAGTCATATCTGTCTAAAATATCCAATGCATAAGCATAGTCAGAAATTAATTTTAGCAGTCCTATGCTTTCATCAGTGCTCAATGATTTATACTGAATTACTTCACCCAGTATTTTGACAGATTCCTTCAACTCTAGTAGTTGTTCCGTTTTTTGCTTTAGTTTTTTCTCGTTCAGTGAGTAACCTTTTATCAAATACTCTTTTAATATTTTATTAGCCCAAATCCGAAATTGTGTACCTCGGCTTGATTTTATTCTATACCCGATTGATATGATAACATCAAGGTTGAAATAGTCTACATTATAAGTTTTTCCATCTGATGCAGTTGTTGCATTTTTTGCAACAACTGATTTTTTGTCCAATTCACCTTCATTAAAAACATTTGATAAATGCCTTGATATTACTGATTTGTCTCTACCAAACAAATCAACCATCTGATTTAGACTCAACCAAACACTTTCATTCTCAAGCTTAACAGATATTTCGGTCTTGCCGTCTTCTATCTGATATATTTCAATATTGGAATTATTCATAATCTTCCACTTTCTTCAAATATACAAAACTTGAAGACTAATGAGTAAGTCGTTGTTGAAGCGTTTTCTTTAATGCATGCTAACCTCTCCCTAAATGCACCTCAATCCCAATAAACGCAACAGAATAAATCCTTCCATCACCATTCGGGTATACTGTGTGCCGTTGACAGAATAAGATCCAATTCAACTGTGGCTTTAGGATTCGTCGCATTTACAGAATTTTCCATGGAAATTGAAGGTAAGCATCATCGGGTTATTGTCGGCTTTCCTCCAAAGCTAATGATTTTCTTCCATATAGCCGACTGCCGGATAAAATATCTTTGCCGCGAAGTGACCGGGTGTCCCGGATGATCACCCGTTTCGAAGGAGGAGGTCCGGTCATCCGGTCGCTCCCGCATCCGCTGGTGCAACCCTTCCCAAAATTCTTCTCCCCCATTTGAAACTCAAACGCCGAATAGCCGTATTTCCTATGTGTTTAAAGGATTTGATGCGAAGGCAACAGATGTTTGCAGGGTCTGTCGGCGTTCAGATTAGTATCCGATTCTTTATGAACGTTTTACAGGCAGAAATTGAGACAGATTCCATCAAAACCAGCATTAATTCTGTTGTTAATATTCACGATAATATTATAAATTCATTTTACGAAGGTGTCTTTGAACTTCCCTTTCCACTTTATCAAAATCGGGCAAATCCTTTATTTGATCATTCATAGACTTTTGCCATCTCCCTTTATATGAAGCAAGCCGCTGTCCTAACTTCTCATTAAATTGCTTGGGATTTAATCCTTTGCTTTCACATTTTGCCTTAAATTCCTGAACGTAAAATTCTATTTCCATTCCATGAATTTCAAGTAGGTACCAAATATCATAAAAATCGCGTGCCTGCATGCGTTGCATTACTGAACGTAATTTTTTCACTAAAACTTCCTCCAAAGGATAGCATAGAAGTTTGTGTTCTTCCTGATCAGTATAATTTAGAATCATATTTTGCCAAACAGGAGCAAATACAAGTTTCTCACTTCGTGAAATATCTACTTTAACACGCTTATTATTTCCTTGACCACCTAATGGTCCTATATAGCTGATATAAAAGTTAATGCCGCCATCTTCATGCTCATTGTTGTCAATGATCTCTAAGGGAATGTTGGCTTCTTCACGTATAAATTCAAATGTCTCCTTGAACCACATAAAAATCTGGTCATTTGTAATCTCATCATTTAACAAAGTAAAGTCGAGGTCTTCTGAAAAGCGATAGTCTTTAAAGTAAGCTTTTTTCAAAACTGTTCCTCCCTTAAATACAAGAGCTTGTGCTAAATTTTCATTTTTAGCAACCCCTTGTAAAATCCATGAAAGGATATAGTCTTTTTCAATTTGTTGGTCACGCACAACTACTGCCCGTGCTTTACTTTGTATTTCACTTGGTTTAATCATGTGTAAATAGCCGATTTAATCGTTTCGATATCAATGTTCTGCATAATACTCCATTTGCTTAACAACTTTCCTTCCTTTGGTAATTCAGTATCGAGAACAACATACGATGCTGTTTTTATATTTTGCAGATCATTAACAATCGGATTATTAATTTCCAGTGATTCCAATAAAAAACCAAGTCTTTTAATGACTGCCTGAGAATTAAATCGTTTTGCGTACTCAAGTAACTTGTCAAACTGCATTTTATCCTTTGAGATGTAGATTGCTCTTGCAATTTCGACAATACCACCGGCATAGTCCGGTTTAAAAAGGCAGTCGATAAAAGTTTTTTCTAAATCCGAACATTTCACTTTGTGAAAGTTATCAATCCACATTTTTTTTACTCCAAAAAAGTGATCTGAATTATGATAGATGAACTGAAAAGGAACATCTTTTACATTAATTGTCGAAGGCCGAATTTGTTTGGCTACTACAATTTGCTGCTTTAATGAAGGTTGAGTTATTAAGTTTTGTATTTGAAGTGCGGAATAGTACCCGATGTAATGATCTATTCCATTTACGAGATTCTCTGTCAGCAGGTGCCAGTCAGGCATAAAACTTTCCGGGTCTTTCACATAGGGTATGATATAATAGACTCCATCTTTTATTCTCATCAATAAACCGCGCTTTGTCATGTCGCTCAAAAGCTGATTTACAGTTGGTTTTGACGATTTAGCCAGAATCTCAAATGCTTCTGAACTTTTAAAGCAAGGTTTCTCAATCCCATTAAAATGGGCTAAAAGTTCATTGGATTGAGTTGAAATATTTTTACTTCTCATAGTTCTAATATCAGGTTTCGTCTCATTAAAATGATACGAATAATAATTTAATAATTATCAGATTTTTTCAATAAATTATTCTTCATAGTTTATTTATCAGAGGCGAACTTATTAAACAGATACAGAAGATAGACGCAACGTGCGAAGGGAAAATTTTAGCTCTTTTGGATTTCTGAGGGTTGAATTGTGTGTCGGAGACAGATTAAGATCCAATTCAACTGTGGCTTTAGGATCCGTCGCATTGACAGAATTTTCTATGGAAACAGAAGGTCTGCATCATCAGGTTATTGCCGGTGTTCCTCTAAAGCTAATGATTTTCTTCCATCTAACCGACTGCCGGATAAAATATCTTTGCCGCGAAGTGACCGGGTGTCCCGGATGATCACCCGTTTCGAAGGAGGAGGTCCGGTCATCCGGTCGCTCCCGCAACCGCCGGTGTTACAGTTCCCAAAATTCTTTTCCCCCCATTTGAAACTCAAACGCCGAATAGCCGTATTTCCTATGTACCCGAAGGATTTGATGCGGATGCAACGGCTGTTTGGAGCGCCTGTCAGCATTCAGATTAGTATCCGATTCTTTATGAACGTTTTACAGGCAGAAATTGAGACAGATTCCATCAAACACAGATATTTCCGAACGAAGCTTCGGGTCGCGATCCGAAGCATTCCATGAGATCCTTCGCACCTACCATGAACGGATGCAGGGTGTGATGGGGCGGGAAGAAGATCCGGCCGTAAAAAAACATCGCTTACGCGGGAAATTGGATGCCAGAAGCAGGATTGAACTGCTTGTGGATGTGAATACTCCGTTCCTGGAGCTTTCCGCACTGGCTGCCTATGGTCAATATGACAACCAGTTTCCCTCTGCCGGCATTATTACCGGTATCGGGAAGATTCATGGCAAATCCTGCATGATCATTGCCAACGATGCGACTGTCAAGGGCGGAACCTACGTCAAAGAAACCGTAAAAAAACACCTCCGCGGACAGGAAATTGCCCTTCGCAACCACTTGCCGTGCGTTTACCTGGTCGATTCGGGTGGAATTTTCCTGCCTGAACAGGCGCAGATATTTCCTGACCGTGATGGTTTCGGTCGCATTTTTTACAACCAGGCGGTCATGTCTGCCAACGGAATACCCCAGATATCCATCGTGATGGGTTCCTGCACTGCCGGCGGCGCCTATGTCCCGGCTATGAGCGACGAGACCATCATCGTTAAAAACCAGGGAACCATTTTCATCGGCGGTCCACCGTTGGTGAAGGCGGCAACCGGCGAAGAGGTTACGGCTGAAGAACTTGGCGGCGCCTTTGTACATACCAGCATTTCAGGAGTTGCCGACCATCTGGCTGAAAATGAAATAGATGCCATCCGGATCTGCCGGAATATCTTTGAACTAATTCCGCAATATGAGGCACAGACTTACGAAAAAACCACAATCGAGGAACCGTCATTCCCTGTTTCCGAAATCTATGGATTTGCGCCTGTTGATTTAAGAAAACCGGTGGAGATCCATGAAATCTTCGCAAGGATTGTGGATGGGAGTAAATTTGAAGAATTCAAAAAAAATTGGGGAACAACCCTGGTAACCGGATATGCCCGCATCTTAGGCTTCCCGGTAGGGATCATTGCCAACAACGGATTCCTCACTTCCGAAGCATCGCTGAAAGGGGCCCATTTTATTGAAATCTGTAATTTCAGGAAGATCCCGCTCCTTTTCCTTCAAAATATCACCGGCTTTGTAGTCGGCAAAAATTATGAACACGAGGGCATTGCCCGCAACGGGGCCAAACTGATCCACGCCGTTGCTACGGCAGTTGTACCAAAAATTACAGTCATTATAGGAGGGTCTTTCGGGGCTGGAAATTATGCCATGGCAGGACGTGCCTACGATCCCGACTTCCTGTTTATGTGGCCCAATGCGAAGATCGGTGTAATGGGCGGGCAACAGGCGCAGGATGTGCTGAACGCGATCAAAGGAGATTCAAAGAATGACAACCAAGACCTTATCAGGAAGTTTGAGGAGGAGAGTTCCGCATATTACAGCACTTCAAGAGTCTGGGACGACGGGATCATCGATCCGGCCGATACCAGGGCAATTGTAGGCCTGGCAATTTCTATCGCATCCAACAAAAAAACGGATCCACCAAAATCCGGAATTTTCAGAATGTAAATCAGCCATGGAAAACTACCAAACCATAAAAACGGAGACAGAGGGCGATGTTCTGACACTTTGGCTGGCAAGACCGGGTGTTCATAATGCACTCAATGACATTATGATACGGGAGATATCCGCACTCTTCAACCACCTCAAACAAGAAGACAGCATCCGCGTGGTGGTCGTTCGAGGGGAGGGAAAATCATTTTGTTCCGGGGCCGATCTCAGGTGGATGAATAACGCGTTCAGCCTGAGCCCGGAAGAAAACCTGCAGGAGTGCCGGGAGCTCTCCGAAATGTTCGGAGCAATTTTCAACAGCAGCAAAATAACCGTTGCAGCCATCCACGGCAACGTTTTCGGCGGGGGAACCGGGTTGGCGGCAGTGTGCGATTTAACTTATTGTGTAGCCGACTCAACTTTCTCCTTAAGCGAGGCAAAGTTGGGAATGGCTGCGGCTTCGATCACTCCTTACCTGCTGAATAAAGTTAGGCCGGCAGAGCTGAAAGAGCTCATTTTTACGGCAAAGCACTTTGACGGAAAGGAAGCGGCCCGATTCGGACTGGTCAATCAGCATTTCCCTTCCATGCAGGAGCTGGAAATCAATTTGAAGCAAACTATTTCGCAAATATTATCCAACGGGAAACAGGCGCTCATCGAATCAAAAAAGCTGATCAACCACCTGATCGGATCAGCCATGGCTTCAGAGATGGAAAGTATTCCTTCCCTGTTGGCAAAAATCAGGGTTTCGTCCGAAGCCCGGGAGGGTTTTTCTGCCTTCCTGGAAAAGAGAAAACCAAAATGGTGATTTTTCTGAAAATTAGAAAATGTTCAAAATTAGAAATTGTGCTGAAAATCAAAAAAATTACCCCAGCCCTAAAGGGTGTTTTTTGATTTTTCGGACTCCCTTCAGGGTTTGGGGTAATCCGAAAAATCAAAATGAATGAAATTTAAACAGTTTCTTAATAAATAGGATCATGCAATTGTTGGATAAAATACTGATCGCAAACAGGGGAGAAATAGCTTCCCGAATCATCCGGTCCGCCAAATTACTGGGGATCAGAACCGTTGCGGTATATACGGAATCCGAAAGTGAGGCAGGATACGTCAAAGCTGCCGATGAGGCCTATTGCCTGGGACCGGATGACCTGAAAAGTTCCTTCCTTAACATCAATAAAATCATCTGCATCGCAGTTCTGTCCGGTTCAAAGGCCATCCATCCCGGATATGGTTTCCTGTCGGAGAATGCTGATTTTGCTATTGCTTGTGAAGAACATCAACTGATCTTTATCGGTCCCCGGCCTGAGGTGCTGACAATTTTGGGCAACAAACCCAAAGCAAAAACACTGGCGGCAAGCCTTGGGATCCCTGTACTTTCAAGCCGGAAAATTGACCTCGGTTCAAACCCCGGACAGCTTCCGGAAAAAACGGAATATCCGGTTTTAATCAAACCATCCTTCGGTGGCGGCGGGAAGGGGATGAAACTGGTCCATAACCAGGCAGAACTTATCAGTGAAGCGGAAAATGCATCCCGGAGGGCAGCGAATTATTTTGGAAACGGAGAACTTTTCGCCGAGCAGTACCTTCAAATGGCACGTCATGTAGAGGTTCAGCTATTGGGTGATCATTCCGGAAATATCATCCATTTGTACGAACGCGAATGCTCCATCCAACGCAACCACCAGAAGATCATCGAAGAGGCGCCAGCCCTCTTTCTGACACCGGAATTGCGCGCCGAAATTCTGGCGGCAGCCGTAAAAATCGGAAAAGCAGTTAATTATACGGGCGCCGGGACTGTCGAGTTTTTGGTGGATGAAACCGGAAACTTCTTTTTCATGGAGATGAACCCGCGAATTCAGGTCGAACATGGTATCACGGAAATGGTAACAGGGATCGATATTGTAAGCGAGCAACTGAGGATTGCCTCAGGTTTCCCGCTTTCATTCACCCAGGACAAGGTAAAAGTGAAGGGTCACGCAATTGAATTGAGGGTTTACAGTGAAAACCCTGCTGAGCACTTCGCCCCATCCTCAACAGCCTTGCTTTCCGTTAACCTGCCGTCGCATTCCTTGCTGAGGATCGATGACGACCTTCCTGGTAAGGGGCAGGTAAAACCGCTGTTCGACCCGTTACTGTTCAAATTAATCGGCTTCGGCAAAGACCGTCTAAGTGCCATCGAACTGCTCCGTGATCAGGTTGCAAGCCTGAATATCATCGGTCCGGAAACAAATGTAAAGTACCTGGAGGCAATTCTTGACAATCCTGGTTACCGGCAGAATCATATTTCAACTGAATACTGCCAAATCAACCATGAAGCGCTGATTGGCAGGTATCTGAATAAAATAGACCCGTCTGATCTGCCTTACATTACCGCGTTTGCCGTTTCAACCGGCTACTTAAGGTTTGACGATGAAGGTTCAAATGATCCATGGAAAAATCTTGGCTACTGGCGGATGCAGACACCTAAAATCACCATTTCTGTCGATGAAGTAAAGTATCCTATCGGACTAAACCTGAAAAACAGGAGAAATCCTGTATTTGAACTGAATGGGGTTGAAACGCCGTTCAAAATAATTGGAAAAGGAGAAAATCATTTCTCGGTAGAAATAAATGGCACCACGGAGCCCATGTCATTTATTCCCGGTGACAGGAACAATATCAGGATTGGTTTCAGGAACCGGCAGCACGCTGTTTCTTTTCCGGGTTTACTGGAAAGTTATCCCGAAACATTTGTAAGCAAGGACGATCTTACCAGGGCAGAAAATGAGCAGGTCCATTCTCCCTTGCATGGCCGTATTCTGAAAATTGCAACGAAAAAAAATCAAATAATTAAAAAAGGGGATCTGTTGCTGGTGATTGAAGCGATGAAAATAGAAAACCAGATTCTCTCCGCACGGGACGGCAGGGTGAAAAAAATTTCCGTGGATGTCGGAGACCAGGTTACCTACGGAATGCCCTTAATATACATGGAGGATTTACAATGAATGAATTTTTGGATAAACGCACAATAGAATACCGCAATAAAATAAGGGAATTTGCCGAACGTGAAGTGGGGCCCCTGGCCGTGCAACAGGATGCCTTGGAAGAGTTTCCTGTTGAACTGGCCCAAAAAATGGGGAAAGAGGGATTGTTTGGCATCACGCTTCCCAGGAAATACGGTGGTCAGGGGTTAGATTATTTATCTTACATCATCGCTGTTGAAGAAATTGCAAGGATCGACAGTTCGCCGGCAGCAACGGTTGCCGCCCACAATTCGTTGGGAATTGCCCCCATTCACGTTTATGGCACCGAAGAGCAGCGGCTGAAATTTCTTCCCGATTTGTGCACCGGAAAGAAATTATGGGCATTTGGCCTGACTGAGGTCAATGCCGGTTCGGATGCGAAAGGGGTCGAGACCAGGGCGAATCTGGAAAACGGATATTGGACCATCAATGGTTCCAAAACATTCATCACCAACAGCGCTTCCGCTATCGCGTCAGGGGTTACGCTTCAGGTTATCACGGCTGTCAATAATGGCGAGAAGGAGTTGTCGGCAATCCTGGTGGACCGGTCTGCGCCGGGTTACAGCACTGAGCCGATCACCGGGAAACTGATGTGGCGCGCGGCCGATAACGGGAAGATCAACCTGGAAAACTGTACCGTCCCCGAAGGTAACCTGCTCGGGAAACGGGGAGAAGGAATGAAAATTATGCTTTCGACCCTGGATGCCGGAAGACTTTCCATTGCTGCAATGGGACTCGGCCTTGCCCAGGGAGCCTTTGAGATGGCGGTGAATTACGCCAAAAAGCGGAAGCAATTCGGGAAGTCGCTGGCCGAATTCCAGGCAATATCCTTTAAACTGGCTGAGATGGCCACCAAAATCGAATTGGCCCGCAACACACTTTACCATGCCTGCCGGCTGAAAGTTGCCGGGCTGCCTTATTCCAAACAGGC
This sequence comes from Bacteroidales bacterium, assembly GCA_038323575.1. Taxonomy (GTDB): domain Bacteria; phylum Bacteroidota; class Bacteroidia; order Bacteroidales; family Prolixibacteraceae; genus CAINVV01. Next base: position 13,904 of record JBBQHB010000052.1, read on the forward strand.
AGCCATGTCGAAACTCTCCTGCTCCGAAACTGCCAGGGAAGTGGCGGATGAATCCCTTCAGATCCACGGCGCTTACGGCTTCCTGCGAGAGAACCATATTGAGCGCTTTTACCGCGATCAGCGGTTGCTCCAGATTGGCGAAGGAACTTCCGAAATACTGAAAATGGTTATCTCGCGCCATATTTTACTAAATGATTAGATCCATCCAACATGGTACAACCATCCAACATAAAACGAACACAAAGAGAGGTGATCAGGGAGAAACCTGACCGCAAATCCGATCACATCAACCTGGCGATACAATCCCAGACCGTTGTCAACGAACTGGACAACCGGTTTTATTATGAACCGATGATTTCAGGTTTTCCGCAAGGTGAGCATGAATCCATTGCTTTTGCCGGCAAAAAACTCAAGGTTCCGCTTTGGGTTTCGAGCATGACGGGAGGCCATCCCCTCTCGGGAATCATCAACCGCAATCTGGCAAGGGCATGCAATGAATTTGGTATGGGCATGGGATTGGGATCGTGCAGAAAGTTGCTCCGCGAAGAAGCCGATTTTAAGGATTTCGATCTCCGTTCTGTTATCGGTGACGACAGGCCGCTCTTTGCCAACCTGGGTATTGCACAGATCGAAGAACTGGTGGCTAAAAATGATACCGATAGTGTCCGCAGACTAGTAGGCCGGTTAAAGGCCGACGGTCTGATCATTCACGTCAATCCGCTGCAGGAGTGGATTCAACCAGAAGGCAATATCATTTTGCATCCACCGGTTGAGACCATTGAACGATTCATGGAGAAAACTGATTTTCAAATTATTGTCAAGGAGGTAGGGCAGGGATTTGGCCCCAAAAGTATCCGCCGCCTGATGCAGTTGCCGCTGGCAGCCATCGAATTCGGCGCTTTTGGCGGAACAAATTTTTCAAAAGTCGAAAACAGCCGCACATCTACACTCAAAAACCCGCATTATCAGCCATTTGTGAATGTCGGGGTCAGTGCGGAGGAGATGGTCGACCTTATCAACGCAATGGTGTCGGGCGGCGAACGACTGGCCTGCAACCAACTGATCATCTCCGGCGGGATACGCGATTATCTCGACGGCTTTTACCTCACCCAAAAATCCGTAATCCCTGCCATTTATGCGCAGGCCTCGGTTTTCCTTGGTCACAGCCGGGGAGACTACGCTGAATTGCAGCAATTCATCGCCGCTCAAATCGAAGGCTTCAGAATGGCGAAGAGTTTCCTTACACTGAAAGAAGATAAGGTTAGATAATAACATCATGAAGATATTTTCCGGATTTTCGAAGATGAACCGCGCCCTCAAGCTGGACTTTATTACGGGAAACTCACATTTGACGGATGCTGATACCGTTCACTTCCGGGATTATGATTCCCCGGACGGGGAAACGCAGCAAATTTTCGGAGGAATGATCGAAAACTACATCGGGAATTTTCCCATTCCCATGGGTGTGGTTCCGAACATGTTGGTGAATAGTGAACTCTTTATGGTGCCTTTCGTCACGGAGGAAAGTTCCGTGGTTGCTGCTGCTTCCAAGGCTGCCAAATACTGGGCGCACCGGGGCGGATTTAAGGCGCGGATAGTTTCAACAACGAGGAAAGGACAGGTCCATTTTACCTGGAACGGGAACAAAGAGCTGATCCTTACACATTTCCCTGAAATAAAGAAGCAATTGTTGCTTTCGACCATTGAAATAACTTTCCGGATGAGACGAAGGGGAGGCGGAATAACGGACATTGTGCTCCTGGATAAAACTTCGGAGTTACCACATTATTACCAGCTGGATGTTTCTTTCGAAACGGCGGATGCCATGGGGGCCAATTTTATCAACAGCTGCCTGGAAAAGATTGCTTCAACGCTTTCAAACCTGGATCTCCTGAACACCGGCGATTCCCGTGTTGAAATTATCATGGCCATTCTTTCCAACTATACGCCGGATTCGATGGTTCATTGCCGGGTTGAATGCCCGGCAGAACTGCTGACCGGATGGAACAAATCAGCCCCGGATGAAAATTTTGCTTCGAAGTTTAAACAGGCCGTAGAGATCGCCAATATGGATATTTCACGGGCCGTCACCCACAACAAAGGTATTTTCAACGGTGTGGATGCGGTGTTGCTGGCCACCGGGAACGACTGGCGAGCCGCCGAAGCTGCTGCCCATGCTTATGCTTCGCGGAGCGGCAAATACAGAGGATTAACCTCCGTCACGATGGAAAATGAGCTGTTCAGCTATGAACTTGAGTTACCGTTGGCCATTGGCACCGTTGGCGGAATTACCAACATTCATCCGGTGGTAAAAAATGTACATGCAATCTTGAAGAACCCGGAGGCCCGGAAGCTGATGATGATTGTTGCCGCATCCGGACTGGCATCAAATTTTGCAGCCATTGCCACGCTGGTGACCACCGGCATCCAGGATGGCCACATGAAATTGCACTTGTCAAACATCCTCAACCAACTGAATGCCAATGCAATTGAAAATGAAATGACAATCACCCATTTTTTGGGAATGAAGATCAGCTATTCAGCCGTTGAAGATTTTATCCTGAAAATCAGAAGCAAACAATGACAACGATTGAGCAAAACACTTTTGAATCGAGGGCCAAATTGATGGTTTCAGGCGAGTATTTTGTACTCAAAGGAGCGCTTGCGCTGGCGCTGCCGTTGCGTTTCGGTCAAAAGCTTACGGTTACTGAACATGAAGGCATGCCTCTGATCAACTGGAATTCATTGATCAACAATAGCCTGTGGTTTTCTGCAAAAATAAATCCTGATAACTTCACGGTAGCAGAAACCAATCAGACGGAATTGGCTGAAACGCTGAGGAGTATCCTGATGGCTGCGAAAGCGCTGAATCCTGAATTCCTGGAATCAAAAAGAGAATACCACGCAACCTCAGAAATGGATTTCGAACCGGGATGGGGAATCGGCTCCAGCAGTTCACTGATTTCAAATATTGCCAGGTGGGCAAAATGTGACGCATTCGTCCTCAACAGCAAGATATTTAACGGATCAGGGTACGATATTGCCTGTGCAGGATCTGTTTTACCAATTGTTTACCAGGTGACCGGAAATCATCCCGTTTACCGGGAAGCAGCGTTTCATCCCTCCTTTCACCGGCAGCTTTGGTTCATTTACCTCGACCGGAAACAGAACTCCAAAGAAAGTATACAAAAAACGGACCTTGGCCATGTCACTCCTGCTGAGATCGATGCCATTTCAGCATTGACATTGGCATTTGAAAAAGCGGATAACCCGGAATCATTCCGGGAACTCATGGATCAGCACGAGGAGATTGTCGGCCGGACCATTCATAAAATCCCGGTCAGAAAACAATACTTCAGTGATTTCAAAGGCTCCGTAAAATCGCTCGGGGCATGGGGCGGTGATTTTATCCTGGCTGCATCCTCCGGGTCCGAAGAATATGTACGCAGTTACTTTATCAATAAGGGATTAACCACCATTTTCAACTACGACGAAATTGTTTTTAAAGCTGATCCTTCAATACATGACCAATATGCGCAATGATACTACCACCATAGGCTGGAGAGCCCCGTCGAACATTGCCCTGGTCAAGTACTGGGGCAAACGCGGCCGTCAGCTTCCTGACAACGGCTCTTTAAGCATAACACTCGATAAATCCTCAACCACTACCAGCCTCTCCTACCGGGAAAAAGCCGGAAAGGAAAGTTCTGTTCAGATGGAATACTATTTTCAGGCAACAAGAAATCTTCAGTTTGAACAGAAGATTGCATTGCTGCTGAATGTGCTTATACCTGAAATGCCTTTCCTGGCAGGCTACGAATTGGTTTTCCGCAGTGAAAATAATTTCCCCCACTCTACCGGCATTGCCTCGTCGGCCTCCTCCATGGCTGCCTTGGCCCTTTGCCTGGTCAGCATGGAAGAGCAGGTAACCGGGAAAAAACCGGACAAAGAGCTGTTTTTGCGAAGGGCATCCGGCATAGCCCGGCTTGGTTCCGGCAGCGCTGCACGCTCTCTCTATGGCGGGATTGTAACCTGGGGGAAAATACCATCTGTGGTTGATTCGTCCGACGAATTTGCCACTCCGTTTCCGCTTCCCAAAGATAGCCGGCTGAACCAGGTTATGGATATCATTCTGATTGTCAGTACAAAGGAAAAATCCGTTTCCAGCAGTTCCGGACATGCCCTTATGACCAACCATCCCTATCGGGAAGGAAGAAAATTACAGGCAAATGAGAATCTGGAAAGAATCACTGAAGCAATCCGCAGCAACAACTACCGGACAATTGCATCCATCGCCGAAAACGAGGCGCTGTCGCTTCATGCACTTCTGATCAGTTCACAACCGGGAGAACTACTGCTGGAACCAAATACGCTTCATATCATCAGTGAGATAAAAAAATTCAGAGACTTATCCGGCCTGGATCTTTTTTTTACGATTGATGCCGGGCCAAACGTTCACCTGATTTATTACGAAGATCAGCGGGAGGCAGTACGCTCCTTTGTCCTGCAAAACCTGATCCAATACTGCGAAAATGGTCAATGGATCGATGACAGAATCGGAACAGGACCTGAGCAAATCATTAAAGAAATCAAGCGCTGACATGGATTTCCCTGCCAAAATATTACTCTTCGGTGAATATGGCATCCTGCTGGATTCGATGGGACTTGCGATACCTTATCCCCGTTTTTCGGGAAGGTTCAGGTTCTTTGCGGAATCGGGCAAAGCCCTGTCAGCAAAGGAATCCCAATCAAACAATGAATTGTTGAAACTGTTGGACTATCTGAAAAGTAAGCCTTCCGGGTTTGCATTCCTGGATCTTGATCGCCTTGAAGCGGATCTGAACAAGGGATTACATTTCGATTCCACCATTCCGCAGGGATCCGGTTTAGGAAGTTCCGGTGCGCTGACGGCAGCAATCTATCACCGGTATGCTGTCGACAATCATCAACATGATTTGCAGACACTTAAAACACGCCTTGCTGCCATAGAAAGCTTTTTCCACGGATTGAGCTCCGGTATTGATCCGATCATCTCGCTGATGAATAAGCCGGTACTGATCAACAATTCAACTTCAGAAGTCACTGAAGTTGACCTTTCCCGGTTCTTGAGTTCTTATACCTTATTTTTAATCAATGCTCATTTACAGGGAAATACAAGAGATCTTGTGGTCGGTTTCATGAAGCAATACGAGCTAACTGACTTCAGGCAATCTATTGAAGAGGAATACATCCCGCTGGTTAACCATACCATTGAATCCCTACTCAATGCAGATTTCAAGGCTTTTGACAGAGCAATAGCAAAATACAGTAAATTTCAACTAAACCGTTTCACACACCTGATTCCCATCGCTATGCGAAAACATTTTGAACATGGGATTGGCAGCAGGGACTTTCATCTAAAAATCTGTGGTTCAGGAGGTGGAGGATTCATTTTGGGCTTTGCCCGTGACCGCTTGAAAGCTCTAAGCTATTTTAATGAAAACCATCTTGATTATTTAATCGTATAAAAGAAGAAACTTAAAATTCAACCATCATGCAACACCCAAATAAATTAGTTATTTGGCTCAACCAGACAAGGGCCAATTTCTTAGTCCTGGCAGCCCTCCTGGTCCTAATAGGGATCGCACTTTCCTTTAAATATCTTCCTGCCGGTCAATCGATCCGCTGGTGGGATATGGCATTACTGATCGTCGGTACTGTTCTGGCACATGCGTCGGTCAATTTGTTCAACGAATATTCCGACAACCTGACAGGCATCGACAAGAACACCAAAAGAACACCTTTCAGCGGAGGAAGCGGAATGATGAACTCCGGATTTACGAAACCCGCACAGGTGCTTGCAGCTGCCATTGCCACATTGCTTGCTTCAGCAGCTATAGGAGTTTATTACGGTATTTATGCCCATTGGTCGGTTCTTATCATTATGCTGATCGGAGCATTCTCAATTGTCTTCTATACGCCTGTACTGACCAAACTAATGTTGGGGGAGCTGTTTTCAGGTTTGACCCTTGGATCCCTGGTCGTATTGGGCACCTTTATTTCGCTCACGGCCAGGCCGGGACAACCCTTCGCAACACTTCTACCGTTTGAAGTGATCATGGTTTCCATTCCTCCCGGCATCCTGACAGCATTGCTGCTGTTTCTCAACCAGTTTCCAGATTCCGAAGCAGACAAGCAAGGCGGACGGAAACATCTGGTCATCAAACTTGGCTACCGGAGAGCATCATTTGTCTACGCTGCCGGGGTAGTGGCAACATTTATCATTATCCTGCTTCTCCCGGTAACGGGTGTATCCTCCTGGTGGCTTTTGCTGGGACTTTTGCCGCTGCCGGTTATCATGATGGCTACAGTTACAACCCTGCGCAACTACAACAATACGGATAAACTTATTCCGGCTCTCGGCGCCAACATTGTCACCGTGCTGGCGACAGATGCTTTGCTTGCATTGGCCATCTTTATAACCCTTTTGTGATTTCACATGAATGTACCTGAGCGACGGCTTCCGGAATGGATGAAAACCCCTCTCCCTTCCGGGAAAGCCTATATTTCCCTGAAGAACCTGGCGGCAAAACAGCAGTTGAATACCATCTGCGTGAGCGGCAACTGCCCGAACAAGGCGGAATGCTGGGGCGCTTCCACGGCCAGCTTCATGATACTTGGGGAAAAATGCACCAGGAACTGCCGGTTTTGTGATGTACCGAACATGATCCCGGACCGGGTTGATATGGAAGAGCCGCTCAGGCTGGCCAATACAATCCAGGCCTTAAAAATCAAGCACTGCGTGATAACTTCCGTTACAAGGGATGATCTCGTCGACGGAGGAGCCGCCTTTTGGGCCTTGACGATCAAAACAGTTAAAGAGGTGAATCCGGGTATCACGATGGAGACCCTCATCCCCGATTTTTATGCACGGCCCGAGTTGATTCAGAAAATCATCGAAGCCAAACCCGAGGTGATTTCTCACAACATGGAAACGGTCCGCCGGCTTACACCAAAAGTCAGGGACATCGCACGCTACGACAGGAGTCTCAGGGTGATTGAAATCATTGCATCCTCCGGGATTGTCGCAAAATCGGGTATCATGGTCGGATTGGGCGAAACAGAAGAAGAGGTATTCGAAACCATGGATGACCTGCTCAAAGCCGGCTGTAAAGTACTAACCATCGGGCAATATCTTCAGCCATCCTCCCATCACCTGAAAATTGAAGCATTTATCAAACCGGAAATCTTTATCAAATACCGCGAAGCGGCCCTTGAAAAAGGCTTCAGTATGGTCGAAAGCAGTCCGCTGGTCCGCTCCTCCTACCATGCAGAACGACATATCCATGCCTGAAATTATAAAAGGAACATTAAGCAAAGTACTGGACATTAGAAATCTGCAAGAGTCAACTTATGTTTTAAGGCTCGAAAAAAAAGATCTCAGGTTCAAGGCAGGCCAGTACCTCGTACTTCAGGCAGGCGGAAGAAACAGTGCTCGCGAATACTCCGTTTACAGTCCCGAGCATGCTCCTTGGATTGACTTGCTGATTAAGGAGGTAAACAACGGCGAAGTCTCCAAAGAACTAAAACGGTTGGAAATAGGCACAGAAGTTGAGATTAAAGGGATTTACGGCTTTTTTGTACTCAGGGACCAGCCATCACCAACGAACCATTATACTTTCGTGGCAACCGGCACCGGCATTTCCCCGTTTCACAGTATCATCCAGTCGAATCCCGGACTTCATTTTGATGTAATCCATGGAGTCAGATACTGCCAGGAAGCCTATGATGCGGCAGATTATCCTGCAGGTAGTTACCATCTGTGCACTTCACGCGAGAAAGGAAATAATTTCTATGGACATGTAACACAATATCTCCTGGAGAACGGGGTCAGGAAAGATTCAATTTATTATCTCTGCGGAAACTCGGCGATGATCAATGAGGTTACGGATTTGCTCGAACAAAACGGGATCCCTCCTGAAAATATCAGGACTGAAGTGTTTTTTTAAGTATCTGTTACCAGATATGTCCCTTTGATCCTTCAATGGTTGGTACCAATTCAAAAATTTTATCCGGTCTCAGGCCGGGCTCAGGACGATGCGATACGTAGATGATGGCCACCTTGTGTTGGGTGGCGATGGCATTGACCATGTTGATGAACAGGTCGGTGTTTTCGTCGTCCAGACCAACTGTCGGCTCGTCCAGGATCAGCAGCGGCGGGTGTTTGACCATGGCGCGGACAACCAGTAAAATCCTCTGCTGACCAAAAGACAAAGTGTTGAATGCTTTGTTGTGAAATGACGGACCAAGAACCTGTAACCATGCATTGGCCATTTCACGCTGTAACCCGGTCGGCTTCCTGTAAAGGCCGATCGAATCCAAAAAACCGGAAATAATCATCGCTTCCACCGAATCCCTGTGGGAAAACTGCAAGGTCATGGCGGGCGTAAAATAGCCAATCCGCTTCTTGATATCCCAAATGGATTCACCGCTCCCTTTCCTTCGTCCGAAGAGCATCATATCCTGTCCGAAACCCCGCGGATTATCGCCGATAATCATCGAAAGCAGGGTGCTTTTACCCGAACCTACCGGACCGCTCAGCTGCCAGAATTCCCCGGTTTGAATAGACCAGTAAATATCCTTAAGCACCTGTTTATCTCCGTAATGTGCAGAAACGGAGTTAAGCTGAATCAAAGGATTAATGTCAGGATCATGATCCCCAAACAGATGCGGAAGTGTTATGTGTTGAACATGATGTGAGGAACTATGCGCATGAATGAATTGACTGAATGAATGTTGTGCAGTTATTCTGTTCTGACCGTCAACCGACAAAACAGTATGCATGTAAGGCAAAACATCCTGTTTCCGGTAAAACAGCTGTATCAAAAGGGTTGTCTCAGCTAGCCGATTCAAATTACTCAAAACAAATTGCAGTGTCTCCTTGTCAATACTGCTGTACAAATCATCCAGAACGATGTATTGCGGTTTCCGGGCAATGATATACGACAGAAGCGCCTTACGCCGCTGGCCACTGGACATACTCAGAAGATTGGGATTCTCTTTGGTTGAGATAGGAAACCGGTCGTGCCGCAGCTCCTCATCGATGATTCTGTCGATGGTTAGCGTCGAATAAAGTTCGCCCTGCAGTCCTGCCAAGTTGACGTGGTGATCCAGAAGTCCATTCATTAGAATGTTTTCAATCACCAAATCTTTGTTGACTTCGTTAGAGAGGTATATTCCGATATGATTCATCCAATTTTCTATAATCTAACACACTTTGAGTCCGGACTCAAAAATAATTGAATTTTTTCCACAACGGTCGGTATTAAAAAAGTATTGAAAGAACTCCCGGTAAAGTTTTGGATTTATCAGATATTTTCTGACCGTGCCGTTAAGTTCGAACATCAGGCTTATCGTGAAAACCGTTTAAGGGGAAAATAACTGAATTAAAAAATAAATTTGATTTTTTTACTATTTGAATTTAGGATCTGTTTATTAGAATGTTCATAATTATCTGAATATCAGGTATTTTATTTTTTATATTCAATAATATTTTTAGTTTTGTATGAACAATAACTAAATATTTAACTATGAAAATAATTTTATGGCTTTCCTTCTTGATCTGTTTTGGAATGGCAACAAATGCCCAGACAACTATTTCAGGTAATGTCAAAGAAGCAAAAACAGGAGTTGCATTGCATGATGCAATTGTTGTTCCGGTTGGAAAAGTTTCGGGGGCATTCACTGATTCGCGCGGAAATTTCACAATTAAAGTTAATCAGCAGCCGCCCTTTAAAATTCAAATTTCCATGGTTGGTTTTATTTCTCAACTTGTAGAAATAAATCAAAATAATCAGATTGTAAACATTAGTTTGAGTGAAACACAACAAGAATTAAATGAAATAGTCGTTTCTGCTTCAAGGAACCCCGAACGGATATTGGTCTCTCCGGTTACCATCGAAAGGATTGATATAAAGGATATTAAAAACACATCTTCTCCCAGTTTTTATGAAGGATTGGAGAATTTAAAAGGCGTTGATGTAAATACCAATAGTTTTACCTTTAAATCAGTCAATACACGGGGTTTTGCAACATTTGCCAACACACGATTTGTTCAGCTGGTCGATGGGATGGACAATTCATCTCCTGCATTAAATTTTGTCCTGGGAAACATGTTGGGGATGTCAGAACTGGATGTTCATACCGTTGAATTGCTGCCGGGTGCATCATCAGCATTGTATGGGGCCAACGCTTTCAATGGGATTATGTTCATGGAAAGTAAAAATCCGTTTGATTTCGCAGGAGTAAGTGTATATGGGAAATCGGGATTTACCATGCAAAAAGCTGCAGGCAACAACCCGTTTGTTGATGCCGGGTTTAGGGTTGCCCATCGGTTTAGCGATAAATTTGCTGCCAAAGCATCTGTCTCTTTTTTAAAAGGTACAGAATGGTTTGCTACAGATTATACAGACTATGCCAATCCCACCTCGACCAGGATCAATCCTGCATACGACGGATTAAATATTTATGGCGATGAAGTTTCAACATTATTGAATTTTGAGAGTATTGCTTTAGGGGCACAGGTTCCGGCAGTCTACGCCAAGATGATGGGCTCTCAGACAGTTTCAAGAACCGGTTACAAAGAATCTGAAATGATCGATTATAACGCTTCTACTTTAAAGTCAGACGTTTCTTTGAATTATCGTCCAAAGGGAGATGATTTGGAATTTATTTTGAACGGTAAATTTGGAACCGGAAACACCATTTATCAGGGTGCCAACAGGTATTCAATCAAGGACTTTACAATGTCTCAGTACAAATTTGAGGTCCGGAATAAAAATTTCTTTGTCAGGGCCTATACGACCGGCGAAAGTGCAGGAAAATCTTACGACACAAGGTTTGCAGCGATCAATATCAATCGAAGCTGGAAATCTGATACGCAATGGTTTACAGAATATGCCGGCACCTATGTTCAAAATTTCATGGGCGCTTTACTGTCGGGCAAAACACCCGATCCGGCTGCCCTTCATCTGGTTGCCAGAAATGCTGCCCAAACAGGGGCATTGGTACCCGGAACTCCGCAATTTGATAAGGCTTTTCAAAATGTTATCATTGATCCCAATTTTGCTACAGGGGCAAAATTTGAAGATAATTCCAGAATTTATCATGTGGACGCAAATTATAATTTTAATCACCTGGTAAAATTTGCAGATTTCCAATTGGGAGGATCGTGGAGGCAATATTCGCTTAATTCGAAAGGTTCGATTTTTACAGATTATGATGGGGCAATAACTTATAATGAGATCGGTGCTTATGTTCAGGCCCAGAAGAAACTCCTGGATGACCGGTTAAAGTTTACCGGATCTCTCAGATATGATAAGGCTAAAAACTTTGATGGTTTCTTATCGCCAAGGATTTCTTTTGCCTATACTGCGGGTAAAGAGAAGAATCATAACTTCAGGATATCTTACCAAACCGGGTTCAGGAACCCGACCACCCAGGATTTATACATTGGATTGGATGCGGGTAGGGCCATTTTAGTCGGGTCAGCCCCTGATAATCTGGACAGGTATACTACTTTACCATTGCCAACAAGTGCAACAGGCAAAAGTCTGGGATTTCCTGCGACTGTTAAAATTTCAGGCAGAGCAGCCTATGAGAATTCATTTTCTTATTCGTCAGTTTTGGATAAAACCTTTAAGAAATCAGCTTTCGATTTAGTGAAACCTGAAAAGGTAACAGCTTATGAAATTGGCTACAGAGGCGTATTTGAAAGTGTATCAATTGACCTGAGTGGTTATTATAATCAGTACAATGATTTTATTGGAAATAAAACAGTAATAGTTCCGTATTATGGAAAAATTGATCTGTCAGATATTAATCCCATTGTCAAACAGCCGAATGCATTAATTGCAATGGGTAGCGGAGATTATAAACCCTTCCAGGTTTACACAAATTCTGCCGCCAAAATTTCTTCCGGTGGTATAGGGATAGGCATTACCAAAAAAATCTTTTCCGATTATTTACTGGGTGTCAATTATGTGTGGTCAAAATTTAATTTTGACAAATCAACAGACCTTGACTACAAAGCCGGATTTAATACACCGGAACACAATTTTAAAGCTTCGTTCGGAAACCAGAATGTAGTTAAAAACATTGGTTTTAACATAAACTATCGATGGCATGATGAATTTCTTTGGGAATCAAGTTTTATCGATGGTAAGGTACCTGCCAATTCCGTTTTCGATGCTCAAATCAATTATTTGATATCGAAATGGAAATCTGTAATTAAAATTGGCGGGGCCAACATAGGAGGCAATGAATATTTCAGTGCTCCGGGAACCGGACACATTGGTTCTCAGTATTATGCTTCCTGGACCATCAATTTATAGCAATTACCCAGGCAAAAAACTCCTCACCTTTCATCCGGGTCGATAATTCATCTTCCCGGATGAATTATTTTATAAGGATCCACAAGACCCTTCCGGACTGAATTTACCTGGGAAGGCAGGACATAGAAGTCTGTGCGTAAGATTGGTATATCAATTCTACCCTTATCGGCAAAGGGTGGTCAGGTTGACTGGATTTTATTTTTTTACCGACTTTTAAATTTAGATAAGATGACCAACAATGATAGCAAGCGTATGAAAACCAATAATAAGTATGGAGTGTATGCAGGGTTTGAGATTTAAAGTTTGTTTTCAATAATTGGATTAATCATTTTACATGCTTCAAGTGCTTCTAATCTCATTCTTTCAATCATCTTATCAACCGGTTTTCAACTGATCCCGCTAATACTTTCGGTAAAATGATTTCAGGAAAGGCGTTACCTGGTTAAATATCGGTTTGGTAAACTCCACAAACAAATTCTGAGGATCAGGTGGTGGAATCTGTTTCCGTTTGCACATCTCCAGCTGTTCTTTGTTAAGCGCCCTTTCATCGCCGTTGAAAGTTGCCCATTCGTTGAACCAGGTGAATTGTCCCGGGAATTTCTGCTGTGAAACCACCCTGTCTCCTGCCAGGTCAACAATGGTGACGTCCAATACTCCTTTGGAAATCAGCTCTCTGCGCTTTATCGATAATTTGGCTTTCACAGTGTTGTAGGCCTTCAGTTTTTGCCCGTCTTTTGTTGTAACAGTTCCAACTTCAACACTATCGCGCGAAACCTCCAAAATTGTTTCCTTGTCATACACCTGTCCGATCACAAAATCGTCAAAATCCATTTTCAGCAGCTGGTCCGGATTTCTGAGTCCCTCTTTTTCGGCGGATGCCGGAGAATAGTAGGCCACAAATTCATTGGGCCGGTTGCGCACCAGGTTTTCAATGATCTGGTTCAGGAAAAAATCCGAAGTGAGCTGATACTTGTTGGAAACCTTGATCTGCTCAACGATTACCTTCCAGGTCGCATTGTATTTGGCTTCATCCAGCCGGTTTTTTGCATCTTTAAATCCTTGAACGAAGCGATCTGCCTGAACGTAATTGAAATAGGCATCCTTCCAGGAGAGGCGGGTATTCAATTTTTCATTCACCAGTCCGGCGCTGTACTGCTCCTCAGCAGCCATACCCCTGCTTTGGGCCAGTTCACCGGTATAATAGTTCAACTTCGGGAACAAGTTCAAGGCTGCAGGACAGCGGCTTATTTCGTCTGACAATTGATTCAGTTTCTCGTAATGACCGGCTACTTCGGTGTATTTGAACGGAATAGCTGCGCTCAAAGCGTTATCAATCTTCCCCTGGAAATAGGTGATCGACAGTGGATAACCCTCCTTTACTGCCACCAGGGCCTTTTCGGAAGTCGGATTACTCCTGAGGCGGTTCACTGCCTGCAGGGTAGCATTGTAATAGTCACCGTGTTCCAAGGCCTTTTGGCCGGATTTACAAGACAATAAAAACAAACAAAGAATCAATGGGGATAACAGTAAACGCATCGTTTTTCAGTTAAGGTATTTAACAGGCTGAGAAGTGAAATTCTGCGGTTCTGCAATCAATTTCACTCTGTTACCCGATTACCCAAAAGTAGCGTGTTTCCATTGAATATGCAAAGGTTTTACCTCAGGGAACCATCATTTCAATAGCTATGACAAATCTTGAATTGAAAATTCCAATAAAAAAATGATAACTTTACATGCAGTAAAAATGGAAGAAAAAAGTTATGGCTGTGGTTAAGGTTATATTATTGTCTGTTGTCATATTGGCAATTGCTTTTGCAGGACTTGCCTTACAGATATTATTCAAGAAAGGTGGAAAATTCCCCAACACACACGTAAGCGGTAATAAATACTTGAGATCAAAGGGAGTAACCTGTATCCAAACTTATGATAAAATTGAACAATCCAAGGTAAACAGGGAACTTCGCTTTAAGGGGTTGACGGTATATCATCCTCCGAAGTCATCAAATAAGATGTTGTCGTTGGGTACCCCCAGATCATAAAGCATCTTGTTAACGGCATTGTTCATCATTGGCGGTCCGCAAAGATAATAATCAATATCTTCGGGTTCCTCATGCTTGCTTAAATACTCATCGTATATGATCTGGTGGATAAAGCCCTTGTATCCGGTCCAGTTATCTTCCGGCTGTGGCTCTGAAAGTGCCAGGTTATAGGTGAAATTTGGAAAATTCTTCTGAATATTCATAAATTCTTCGTAATAGAACACTTCTCTCCATGAGCGTGCACCATACCAGAATGTTACTTTTCTCTTACGCTCATTTTCGGTGTGAAATAAATGGAGGAGATGCGACCGCATGGGGGCCATACCGGCACCACCACCAATAAACATCATTTCGTTGTCATTGTCTTTCAGGAAGAATTCACCGTAGGGCCCGGATACAGTAACTTTGTCCCCGGGTTTGCGCGAGAAGATGTAGGAAGAACAGATACCCGGATTAAATTTATGAAATCCACCCTTTACCCGGTCCAACGGAGGAGTTGCAATACGGATATTCAGCATGACGATATTCCCTTCTGCAGGGTGGTTTGCCATTGAATAGGCACGGTAGGTCGGTTCCTGGTTTTTCATCTGCAGGCTGAACATGCCATACCGTTCCCATTCCGGACGATATTCGTCATCAATATCGTGGTCTTTGAAATCAACGCTGATTGGCGGCACATCAATCTGGATGTATCCACCTGATTTGAAGTTGAGATTTTCACCTTCAGGAAGCTTAACCACAAACTCTTTGATATAGGTTGCCACGTTTTTGTTGGAAACTACTTCGCATTCCCATTTTTTTACACCAAGTACGTGTTCCGGAACTTTAATGTGCATGTCCTCCCTGATTTTAACCTGGCAACCTAACCGCCAGTGCTCCTGTTGTTCTCTTCGGGTAAAGTAGCCTGTTTCTGTGGCCAGGATAGAACCCCCTCCTTCCACAACCTGACAACGGCATTGTGCACAGGTGCCGCCACCTCCGCAGGCCGACGGGAGGTATATTCCCTTTTCGGACAATGTCGAAAGCAAAGAATTTCCCGGGTTTACAGTTACTTCTTTTTCTCCGTTAATGCTTATTTTAACCTGACCGACTGCAGTGAGTTTTGCGCGTGCATACAACAGTGTCCAAACCAACACCAACACGATCACCATAAAAGCAATTATACTGGAGATTATAACAAAAATGACTGATCCCAATATCATAGGAGTTGAATTTTAGTTGTATTAAATTTTTATCCCAAGGAAACTCATAAACGCAATTCCCATTAATCCGGTCACAATAAATGTAATACCGATGCCGCGAAGTGGTGCCGGTATATTATGGTATTTCATTTTTTCGCGAACTGCTGCCAATGAAACAATGGCAAGGGCCCAACCAACACCTGATCCAAGGCCCCATGAAAGCACTTCACCAATATTTTTATACTCGTGTTGTTCCATGAACAATGAACCAGCCAGAATAGCACAATTAACGGCAATCAACGGAAGAAAGATACCCAACGAATTATAAAGTGCAGGTGAAAATTTTTCTACGATCATTTCAACCAGTTGAACCATTGCAGCAATTGTGGCAATATAAACCATGAAACTGAGAAATGAAAGGTCGACATCCTTAAAACTGTCGCCGAGCCAAACAAGAGCCCCCGGTTTCATAACATATTCCAACAAGAGGTAGTTAATCGGAACAGTAATAATCTGAACAAAAATGACCGCAACACCAAGCCCCATCGATGTTTTTACAGTCTTGGAAACGGCCAGATAAGAGCACATCCCAAGAAAAAAGGCAAAGATCATATTGTCGATAAATACCGACCGTATGAATATGTTGATAATTTCTTGCATCGTCTTGTTTTTTAAGAGATTATTTTTTCTCGATCAATTCTTTGTTAAAGCTGCGCTGAATCCAGATAATTACGCCAACCAGCACCAAAGCCATTGTAGGCATAATCATCATTCCATTGTTAATGTATCCTGCATCGTAGAAGGACTGAGGAATTACCTGATATCCAAATATTGCACCTGAACCAAACAGTTCACGGATAAATCCAACGATAAACAGAATCAGTGCATAGCCAATGCCGTTACCAATACCATCGAGGAAAGATGGCCAGGGTTTATTTCCCATTGCAAAGGCTTCCAAACGACCCATGATGATACAGTTGGTAATGATTAGCCCAACGTAAACCGAAAGCTGTTTGCTGACATCGTAAACAAACGCACGAAGTACCTGGTCAACCAGGATTACCATGGTTGCAACAACTACCAGCTGCACAATAATGCGGATCCGTGGAGGGATGGAATTTCTCATGAAGGAAATAACCATGTTGGAAAATGCTGTCACAACAATTACAGATAGCCCCATTACGATGGATGGCTTCAACTTCGTGGTAACTGCCAGGGCAGAACAAATCCCGAGGATCTGAACCGTCACCGGATTCTGTAGATTCAACGGATTCGAAAGCAGTTTAAAATTTCTTGATGAAAACAGGCTCATTGCTATTTTTATTAATTACGATTTTGAATAAGGAATGGTTTATAACGAACCAGACATGAATCAAGCATAGCCTCAAGCGATTTGGAAGTAATGGTTCCACCTGTGATAGCATCCACAGCGTGGGGATCATCCTTGTGAGCGCCGCCTTTCAGAACTTTAATTGAGACAAATTCGGTTAAATTTTTGAAAATTGTTTTTCCTGAAAACGAGCGCTGAAACCCTTCAGTCGAAATCTCCGCCCCCAGTCCGGGCGTTTCGCCCTGGTGGTCAAAAGTAACTCCGTAAATGGTATTCATGTCGGGTTGCAAGGAAACATATCCCCAAATTGGCCCCCAAAGACCTTTTCCTCTTACCGGAATAATATAGGCATTCGATTTATCATCGAGCGTACCGACAAAGACGGGAAGTAAACGCTGCGAGGCCGGCTTCCCGAGTTCTTTTTTGAGATCAACTGTAAATGCGTTTAAATCAGCTTGTTTTTCACCTTTGTCGTTAATCACATAGCTATCTGAGATGTATTTGGCATAGGTTTCAACAGCATCTTTAGGAGTGGATTTGATGCGGATAGAGGCCAGTATGTTTTGTTTTTTCTCAACTTCAATATTCTTGTCCTGAAATGGTTTCAGTTGCATGGCAGCTACAGACAGAAGCAAAGCCACCACAACAACCATAATAATGGAAAAGATAAATATATAAGTATCACTAAAATTCTTCATGGTTTTCCAATATATGCGTTTGCTTTCACGTTGGCTCTTTTCATTCTGCGTTTGATGTGGCTTTCAACCACAAAGTAGTCGATTAAAGGTGACCAAACATTCATCAGAAGGATAGCAAGCATCATACCTTCGGGATAAGCCGGATTGAAAATACGGATCATCACGGCTAAAGCGCCGATCATGAAACCATAAATCCACTTTCCTTTTTCAGTATGCGAGGCAGTCACTGGATCAGTGGCCATAAAAACTGTACCAAACGCAAAACCGCCCATGGCCAGATGGTAGTAGGCCGGAACCGCCATGTAATCGTTTAGCGGGAAGAAATTACAAAGGTATCCGATCGTGAGTGTTCCCAAAACAACGGAAAGCATGATTTTCCAACTTCCGATTCCGGTAAAGATCAAAATTGCGGCGCCGATCAGAATAGCTAATGTAGATGTTTCGCCTATCGATCCGGGGATGAATCCCATAAACATATCGCCGAAGGAGGCCATTTTTGAAGTGGCGCCCTGGGCAGCCTGCGCCAGTGGTGTTGCCCCTGAAAAACCGTCAATCGGAATTTTATTCGGAAGGTCATAAATCCAAACAGCATCACCCGACATTTGCGACGGATAAGCAAAGAAAAGGAAGGCACGCGCAATCAAAGCCACATTCATGATGTTATAGCCTGTTCCTCCAAAAATTTCTTTGCCGAAAACTACGGCAAAGGCTACAGCAAGCGCAACCATCCAAAGAGGAATGTTAACCGGCAGAATCAAGGGAATAAGGATACCGGTTACAAGGTAGCCTTCATTGACCTCGTGTCCGCGAATCTGTGCGGCAATAATTTCAATCCCAAGCCCAACCCCGTATGAAACAACGATGATCGGGAGTAATTTCAGGAACCCGAAAATAAAGTTTTCCCAAATTCCTCTTTCAACTCCGAATGCCAGCCCGTTCTGGTAACCAATATTCCAGCTTCCGAACAGAATTGCCGGAACCAGCGCCAGAATAACAACGGTCATGGTTCGTTTCAAATCGATGGCATCGTGAATGTGAGGGCCGGATTTGGAAGTATGATCAGGGGTAAACAAGAAGGTCTCGATAGCGCCAAAGGCAGAACCCAGTTTGGCGAACTTTCCTCCTTTCAGGAAGAGCGGCTTATGCTTGTCTAAAAACTTTCTGAGTGATTTCATCTATATCAAACGACTTAAATTATCAATTAATTGCCCAGCTCTTTTATCATCAGGTTGATACCATCACGAAGAATATGCTGAACTTCAATCTTCGAAGTACAGACGTATTCGCACAAGACCATATCTTCTTCAATCACTTCATAGATCCCAAGTTGTTCCATCTTGTCGATGTCATCGGCAATAATTGCTTTTATCAGGAAAACTGGTAGTATATCCATCGGAAGCACTTTTTCGTATTGTCCGGTCATCACATAGGCACGTTCTTCCCCATTCAGGTTCGCATCGGCAACAAACGCTTTTTTAGGTGTAAGCCACGAGAAATAGGAATGCGACATACTGAATTTATACAACCGGGGCATGGCCCATCCGAGGAATTCGTAATAATTGCCTTCAGGAATTACGGTAACCTGATGGTCATAAAAACCCAGGAAACCATCTGTTTCAACTTGTTTACCGGTAAGAACGTTTCCTGAAATAAACCGTTCATTGCCTTTTTGTTTCGTGGCATTTTTCAGAATACCGGAAAGAACTGCGCCGTGTGTCACTTTCAGGTATCCGGGTGATGTTACTTCAGAACCTGTAAGTGCGATAATTTTTGAGCAATCAATCTTTCCGGTTTCGAACAGGCGACCAATGAAGAGTACTTCTTGCGGATGGATGGTCCAGATGATGTCACCTTTACTGATGGGACAAATGTGATGGATTTGAATTCCGACATTGCCTGCCGGATGCGGACCTTCGAACAGATTGATTTCGATATTTTTAATACCTGAGAAGAATCCGTTGGCCTGTTCGGGCCGGATACCGACAAAGATTTTACCATCTGTCAGTTTCGAAAGCGCATTGATTCCGGTTTGGAAAACGGAAGTTTGTCCTTGCAGAATAAATTCATAATCAGGAGCCAAAGGTGCCGAGTCGAATCCCGAAATGAACAGGTGAAGCGGCTTGCCGGAAGGATTGGCAACAGTACCATAAGGCCTTTGTTTCAGAAAGGGCCAAAGACCACTTTTAATGAGTTGGTTTTTAACCTCATCGCCAGAAAATTCCCTGGGATCACCTTTGCTGAACACGGCTGATTCGTTCTTCCCGTCAGCCATGATAACTATCTCCAATACTTTTCGCCTTTCCCCTCTGATAATTTCCAAAACTTCGCCGCTGGTTGGAGAAGTAAATTGAATTTCGGGATTGTATTTGTCGAAGAAAACAGGTTCGCCTGCTTTAACCTGCTGACCGGCCTTTACCACAACCTTGGGTGTGAGGCCGGGAAAATCAGTCGGTTTAAGGGCAACTTTGTATGCTCCGACAACAGATTCAACAACTTTTTCGGCATCCCCTTTCAAACGGATATTTAATCCACGTTTCAGATTGATCACCTTTGACATTTTATTCCCTCGCATAACTTAATATAAGATTGGAAAAAGCACCTGTTTTAGTTCAATGCAAAAATACAAATAGCTGTCTATCAACCAAATAAATTCAAAAAAAATTGATATGTATCTAAAGACCAATGCAATAAATAAATTTATTTATTTAATTATCTACTTGAATTTGATATTGGGACCGAATATAACACTCCTATTTCTATTGGGAATGCTGTAACACATTAAATAATGTTTAATATTTGCCGTCTCATTCGGGGGATTAGCTTTTTTGGCCAGTTCATTTGACAGGCAGGGTCAATCTTCTGTTTTACATCCAACTACAACCTTTTTACCTATCGCTGCCTTTCCCGTTTCACCTTTCAGGGTTTTTCCCGTCAATTGCATTCAACTTTTTTTTGATTTAGAACGCTTTCCCGGCCATGGCATTCCTGGGTTCTGTCTGATAAAGGTTTTTCCCGGCAAGGGCCTTGCAGCAATCAGGCAGATCGAAGGATTTCAGCACTCCGGGATAACCAAATCTTGCCAAACCCTGCGCAAAAGATTGGTACAACGGATTTGCCTTGCCATTATCGCTGTGCCCGCAGGTGCCTACGACGGCCGGCAAGGGGAATTTTCGGCCTTTAGGCAGATAGAGGTTGGCCGTTACCGCTAAACCAAGCCTGCTTTCAAAAATTATTTTCTCAATAACATAGGTATCACGCTCAAGGATCCCGGTAACGCGGGCATTCAATGGCGTTTTAAGTCCTAAAATTATTACTAGATTGCATTGCAAACAACTAATCAAGTAAGCGGATATTTTGTAGCTAAAATGATCTCATAAATATTTTAACTAAATAACTATTTTTTATGGGAAAAAAACTATCCGGACGTCAATTCGTAAAGCGAAATTCAATGAGTAACTCAATTAATCTGAAACAGGAACAGGACCGGATTCTTTCGATAGACTTTTTTCGGGGTTTTACCATGTGCTTACGCGTTGTTTTTTCTTGCTGGTTATAGGCTGGGCAATTAGTTCCAGCGCTACCACATCCAATTTTAACAATGTTATGGCGCAACTATCAGTCACTTACCTGATAGCTTTCCTGATAATGCGCAAACAGGTAAAATGGCAGTTGCTTGTTTCGTTTTTGTTGATCCTGGTGTCCGATCTGCTTTACCGTTTTTGGCCGGTTGAGGGATTTAACCAGCCATTTGTTGCCGGTCACAACTTTGGCTCATGGACCGATATGATCCTGACGGGAAGTATTGACCACGGGAACTGGGTGCCTTTCAACGCCATATCCACATCGGTGCAATGCTATGGTATGTATGTTTCTTTCTCTATAAACGAAAGATATTCATCCGGTTGTAAAGCGCAATAAGAAAATGGCAGCAATCGCTGCTTACAATATCAATTCGTTTAACCCTTTTTTCAGGTCAATGCAGAGGAGTGAATGGCTGCCGTCTGAATACCAGTTGTCAGCCTTTATCTCCCTTTAGTCTTTAACCCTTACCAGGGATTTTAGTTCTTCAGCACCCGTTTCAGGCTCTCCTCCAATTCCCTTTTGGTCCAGCCCTGGATAAAACGGTTCAACCATCTTGTGCAGGAAGGGTATGCACACACCCGGGGATTCTCCTGTGAGCGGATCGATGCCGGGGATAGCGGTTATGGCCATACCGGCCATTCCTGCGGTTTTCACAAAGGTATGTCTGGTGTGCATCAGCCGGGTCTATTGGCCACCTATTGCCAGAATGGTAGAACCGTATATAACAAGCTAAATAACAGAAATATACGATGGGTGCTCTTATGGCGATTCACTCCGGCGGAAGGTGGTCAGGAAAACCGGCACTTCCAGCAATCCTCTCAACGAGCGATGGATTTATTGATGAACCTGATGGAATGGTCAAGATCTCAAACGGGTAGAATGGAGTTTAACCCCGAATTAATGGAATTTGGAAAATTGATTAATGATGCTGCCGAATTATTAATAGACTCCGCCCATCGGAAATCAATCTCTTTAAACCTGAAAACACCTCAAAATATTCATGTTCTTGCTGATAAGGATATGATGAGCACTGTATTGAGAAATCTTATAACTAATGCAATAAAATTCACCAAGAAGGGCGGAGAAATTGTTATAGCAGCCGAAAAGAAGCAGAATGAGCTGATTGTCACGGTAAAAGATACCGGGATTGGTATAAGGAAAGATGATATTGACAAGTTGTTCAGGATTGATGAAACCTATTCAACAGCTGGTACACAAAATGAGAAGGGCACAGGTTTAGGGCTGATACTCTGCAAGGAATTTGTCGAGAAACATGGTGGAAAGATATGGGTGGAAAGTGAAGTCGGACAAGGAAGTACTTTTTATTTTACAATTCCTTCGGTATAAATTACGATCCCTTTTTAATCAAAGTCAATCAAGGCAGTTTTGAAATCAAGTCATAAACAGTCATTTGTTGGCAGAATGCTGGCAGATTCCAATTCAGTCCGATTTTCTGCCAACATTTTTGAAATTTCGTCAGGAGTTAAAGCATTGCAGACCAAATATTTTTTTATATTTGCCGTCTCATTTGGGGGATTAGCTCAGTTGGCTAGAGCGTTTGACTGGCAGTCAAAAGGTCATCGGTTCGATTCCGATATTCTCCACCTGATAATCAAGACTTTACAGCGATGTGAGGTCTTTTTTGTTTCTGGAGTGCCCTTCTGGAGTGCCCTTGAGTGCCCTTTTTGATTTTTTGAGTGTAAATTGATTGTAATCATTCAGCAATACTTTCAGAGATTTGAGAGACTTGTTTTGGGAATACCCTGAAACCCTGCTTCACCATTTCACTAGCAATTTGTTTGCAATCAATGT
>JBBQHB010000053.1:0-35811 GCA_038323575.1 Bacteroidales bacterium
GTTCCTCATTAACCCCCTATGGCAAAAAAAAGAACGAATTGAGAGAACACTATACTGAAAACCAGTATCTTGGGGCTCAGCCCCTTCGGCTCCCGCCCTACAAAATTAGCCGGAAAAATTATTTTTCCAACATATTGCAACTATTTAGTTTTCAACAATATTATTTTTGAGCTGAATCGCTGTTGTTAAGTGGAATGATCAAGTTGCATAGGCTTTGGAATAGTCAATTGATTGCTCAAAACAACTTTCCAGGAGGTTTGTTTAAATTTCTCAAACCAACAATCAAATTAATCCTGCGAATCCAAATCCACGCCGGACAAAGAAGAATGGGGATACATTTTACGGTTACAAAAACCATGTTAAAGTTGATGCCAAGAGCAAGATTATAGGAACTTACTATGTCACAGATGCTTCAGTACATGATTCACAAGTATTGGACGCATTGCTCAATGAAAAAGACCAGGGTCAGGAACTTTTTGCCGACAGTGCCTATACCGGGTCAGACCAGGAAGATTCTGATTCTGAACACAAAATGATTAACAAGATTCACGAAAAGGGATACAAGAACAAGCCACTCACAGAAGAACAAATTGCGAACAATAATCTGAAATCAAAGACAAGGGTTCGCGTTGAACATATATTTGGTTTTATGGAGAGGAGCATGAACGGTATGTATATATGGTCGGTCGGGATGCCAAGGGCTACTGCAATTATTGGGCTAATGAACTTGACGTACAACATTTTCAGATATGAGCAATTAGTAAAGTAATCAAATTAACTGAATATCAACACACTAAAAATAACAAAAACAATAAAAAAAGCATTCGGCCGGAATCGTAGCCATTCTATTGAGTATTTTTTCGATTAAAATTAGTCGGAACTTATCTCGAGTGAATCGATGTCGGGAATTATCCAGCCCGCTTCTCAATAAATTTTAAAAAATAAATTTTAAGAACCTCCCTTGAATAAAAACATGTCCTGCTTATCCTTCATTGCCGTATGCTTTAGCTTAAGGGCCTTGAATGAGGAGGCAAACAGGGCTTTAGCCAAAATATGTTACCCTTGTTTGGCTAAAGCCGGGATTCACCCTATTGCCTGATCCGTTGGCTGAAGCCAACGGCAATGAAAAGCTTCACAGAGACTTCCGGGTAATAAGCAGGATTTGTTTGTAAACAAATGAATTTAGAATTATGGAGAATAATATGGTCAAGTTTACCAAATATACCCCGAACGATGCCATGGGACTCAACCTTATGTCCGGATTGGGGCTTATGCTTACCGGCGAACCAACACATTTTTTCATCAGCAAGTTCAATCGGTATTTGGAATTCAGACTGGCCAACACACCCAGACAGGATGTCGTAACCAAGATCACAACGGATGAACTCGATTTGCTCGACCTTCTCCGGTTATTCGACAGTTACGGAGAACAGTATGTCAATAAATTTGAACTTCAAATGGGTCAATATATTAACTCATTCAAGTCCGGGATCAACAAAACCGCGGTAAAGATTTATTTGGCTGAACTGGTGGAGAAATGCATGGGAGGAAAATCAATTTGATGAGGCTATTGAATTCTGTTGGGAACCTGGTAATTGCTGAACAAATAGACCAGGTAAATAATTTTCCCGGAAAGTTCATAATAAATGGTCGTCTGAATACGCATTCGGCTTTTCTCAATCTTGGGTTGATTTGGGAAACAGGAAACAGTTCCGGGTTTTGAACAATGAGATCCAGTTGCTTGGTCAACTTGAGTTTGAAATGGTCAACTTCTTTTTGAGTCCACCTTTCTTCCAGATAACCCAGGATAGATGCAAGATTATCAACGGCCTCCCCGGTCCAAAAAATCTTGTAATCAGAGTCCATAATTGGTCTTTACATCTTCGTGGGCTTCGACTCTGCCGGCATCCACATCGCGTAAGCCCCTGTATATGCCTGATTTCTCCTGATCCGTTAAAAGGTTCCACCAGTCATCCTGCTTATTGCTTGATTCTTTGACAATTTCCAGAAAATTCAGGGTTGCATCATCTTCCAGAATGGTCAACCATTCAATCAGTTCGAGTTTTATGGCCTTGTTTTCCATGAAGCAATTTTTCATTAAAGTTATAAAATGTGTATGGAATTCTTTATCAATACCGGAAATCTTTGAGTTTTAATGCCGGTCATGGTTTGTATCCATATGCCTAAAGTCGGAAGGGATCATCTCACTTAAGGTGTCTACTGAATAAAACTCCTTTCCAATTCTGACCTGAGCTTTCCCATTTTCAAAACTCCAGGCATCATCGTAAAGAAGCGGGATATCCACTTCTCCCAGGTTGTTCAGAAAACCCCACTTGTTGTTTCTTTTGACACTGGAAAAACCGTTTGTATCAAAAGGCCAGACAATTTCATAAATTAAGGGTACTATCGTTTTTCCTGTACCATCGATGAAACCAAATCGTTCAACGTTGTCCTGATCCTGTCGTACGATGGCAAGTCCATTCTCTTGAAAAACTCCGGCTAAATCAAAAATTGATTCCATAACCATCTTGCCGGACTGATCAATATATGCCCATTTAGTCTCCTTTTTCCCGGTTTTCTTATTGATCACTGTGCGTGGAACAGGAGTCAGACCGTTTCCCCTGCGATATTTCTCTGAATAATACCGGTCTGCCTCGTCTGAATTTCTCATGTAGTTTGTGTTTGTTGTTTGGCAACAAAATTGAACCTGCGATGAGACAATCTGTGTCGCAGCAAAAATTAATAATCTAAGAATCAAATAAATCCAACGAATCACAATTCAGACTTCCTTTGCGTCATATTTTGTCGCACCTGTTCTCTATCTTTGATTCATTATCCACTAAACTTTAGGTAATGGCTAAAAGAGAATATCTGATCCGGTACCGATTGATTATCAATAAACTGAGAAAGAAACCATCCTCTTTCAATGAAATTTCCGATTACCTTGCCCGTGAGTCGGAGTTACAAGAGCTGGGTTTTACTGTCTCTCAACGAACCTTTCAAAGAGATCTTAACGATATCCGGACGATCTACCAAACCGATATCAGGTATGAAGCATCGGCGAAAGTTTACTTTATCGATGATGAAGGCCAACCGGAAGCTCAAAAAAGGATTTTCGAAGCATTCGATACTTTCAACGCTTTACAAGTATCTGAAGGTCTTTCAAAATACATCCATTACCAGAAACGCAAACCGCAAGGAACTGAGAACCTTTTCGGATTACTCCATGCCATCCGCAACAAGGTTCAGATTGAATTTACCTATCAGAAATATTGGGAAGATGAAATCACCGATCGTGTGGTAGAACCATATGCATTAAAGGAATTTGAAAACCGATGGTATATACTTTCCAAAGATATTAAAGACAAGAAGGTTAAGAGTTTTGGACTAGAAAGATTAAGTGATCTGGATATTACTAAAAGGCCATTTCAATCACCAAATACATTCGATATCAACAGCTATTACAAAGACTGCTTTGGGATTGTTGCACCAGAACCTGGGCAAGTCCCGGAGGAGATCATTTTATCTTTTGAACCTGTTCAGGGGAAATATATCAAGTCCTTACCTCTTCATGAGTCCCGGCAGATTATTTCCGACACCCCTGATGAATTGAGGATCGGCTTAAAATTGTATATTACTTATGATTTTGAAATGGAGCTTCTTCATTACGCTGAACGAATGAAAGTAATCCAACCAACTTCACTGATTGTGAAAATCAAGAATGCACAACGACAGGCGTTTGAACAATATTCTTAGAATTTCACACAAAAGAACTTTACCAATACTTCAAAGCGATGCTAAAAAAATTGTCAGGCAGAAGGTTTGGTGGTAGCAAAATTTTTTGATCAGAAAGTTGGGGGTTCGAGACTCTCAGAGGTCCAAAAAGTGTTTGCTCTTCGAATTCAGGAATATATTTTTTAAGTACTTTAGATCACTTTAGTTCATTTCAGCTCACTTTAGTCACTTTTAATGTTAACAAACGGCGAACAAAAAATCTTTATCTGGGTCGATTTCTCTCCCGAAACGGAAGTAGCCATATTACACGGCGTAGAGGTTGCGCTGATCCTGGAGAAGGAAATCTGCCTGCTTTACCACCCTTCAAAGAGAGGAGAAGTAAAAAAAGATGCAGCGTCGCGGTTACAGGAATTCTGTCTGCCGGTTGCTGAGATTTTGGGGAAGGAACGCGTTCACAGCCATATTACCGCTCTCCCTATAAAATCAGTTCTCACAGAACTGGCAGAAGCGTATGATGCATTGCTGCTGGTGGCACACAAAAAAAACACCAAAGAGCTCCTGTCCCATCTCCCTCATTCCGGGTTCCCGTTTTTGTTCGTTTCGGCCGTGAAAAATCCGGATATAAACTACCGTGAAATAGCAGTCCCGGTAGGGTACATGAAAAAAAGCAAGGATCTTGCCCTCTGGAGCAGTTATTTCGGAAGACACAACGGGGCAAAAATTACGCTGCTCAAATCGATTGAAACATTTGAGGAGGACAACCGGGTGGTTATGAGCAATCTTTTCTCCATTGAACGGCTGTTTAGAAATTTCAGGTTCCCATATGAAACGGTCGAGTGTCACACCTCAACCTGGAAGTTACAGAAAAAAGCATTGGAACATGCCCTGACATTACAGCAGGGGCTTTTGATCATCTCTTTTACCTACAGCGCTTCAATTATTGACAGGCTTTTTAAAATTAACGACGCATATGTGATTGATCATTCAGAAGAGTTGTCAATAATGTGCATTAATTCCCAACGTGATCTTTACACTTTCTGCGGCTGAGGAATTCAGAGAAGGCTTCTATGCATTTTTTTATGCTTTTATAAGATGTTTTGACTCAATTTATTGTATCGACAAATTAAGCTATTTTAATAACTTTTTAAATAAATTTTGATACAAAGGGTTCTGTTCATGATAAATTTCTATTTTTGTCGCTGTTTATTGAAGTTCCTTATACACTGTTATTTAGAACAGTTCTTATTAATACCTAAAACAATTAAATATGGAAAGTAGTGCATTAATACTTTTCTTCATCACAGCCATTACCCTGGTAGGTTTGGCGCTGGTTTTCTCCAGTTATGTGCCCCCAAGCTCTTATAATGAAGCAAAGTTTGAACCTTATGAGTGCGGTATTGAAACCATTGGGGAAACCTGGAACCAGTATACAGTTGGTTACTACCTTTTTGCCATTCTCTTCCTCATTTTTGATGTGGAGACAGTATTTATTTTCCCATGGGCTACTGTCATGAAGGAAGTCGGGATGGTTGGCTTTGTTGAGATTCTGATCTTCTTTGGCATATTGGGTTTGGGATTGTTCTATGGTTGGAAAAAACATGCATTGAAATGGGAGTAAAAAGCAAAAAAGAGTTCGAAAAGAACGATTATCCTATCCTCCAGGAATATGAGGGAGGAAGCATCATCCTCGCAAAATTGGATGACCTGATTAACTGGTCTCGTTCCAATTCACTATGGCCGCTTACTTTCGGCACCCGCTGCTGCGCCATCGAATTTATGGCGGTAGGAGCCTCCAGACACGATATGGCCAGGTTTGGTTTTGAAGTTGCCCGTGCATCTCCCCGCCAGGCAGATATGATTATCATCTCGGGTTCTATCAATTATAAAATGGCTCCTGTGCTTAAGCGACTTTATGATCAGATCGCTGATCCCAAGTATGTCATCGCAATGGGTTCATGTGCAATTTCCGGAGGACCGTTTTTCTACAACTCTTACTCCATTGTGAAAGGTGCAGATCATGTGATACCTGTTGATGTATATGTACCCGGATGTCCTCCGCGGCCTGAAGCCCTGTTGTTTGGACTGATGCAGTTGCAGAAGAAAATCAAACGTGAGCGCTATTTCTCCAGGAAACAGAACAAAATAGCCCCACAACCCTGAGTTAACCGAACAATGGAAAAAAATCAATCAATTTTAAGGCACTTAACAAACTGAATTTTAAGTGACATGACAAACGAAGAACTTCAAGCTTACCTCACCGGTGAGTTCACCAAGGCCGAGGTAATGCCCGGCAAGCAGTATATTGAAATGACGGTCAAACCGGAAGATTTGGTTGAAACATCTGCAAAATTGAAAGGGATGCCTCTATTGTCGATGGATTACCTGATTTGCCTGACCGGGGTCGATTATCCCGAAAAGATGCAGATTGTATACCATATCGAATCAACAAAGCACAGGCATGTCGTGGTAATGAAATGCAATACGGCTGACCGTTTGGATCCGAAGATTGATTCGGTTCGTGAAGTCTGGCAAACAGCCAAATACCACGAACGGGAGGTTTATGACCTGTTGGGGGTTCATTTCAACAACCACAACGATTTACGCCGGCTCTTCCTCGAAGATGGCTGGGGATTCCCGCTGAGAAAAGATTACAAAGACGAAGTAAGAATAGTAGAACGATAACCTTATGTCTGAAACCAAAGAGATTATCATTAGTTCGGACAAGATCCATACCGACCAGTACCTGGTCAACATGGGGCCGCAACACCCGTCCACACACGGGGTGCTCAGGCTGCTTGTCCGTTTGGAAGGCGAAATTGTGCACCATATCCAGCCTCATGTCGGTTACATCCACAGCGGCATTGAGAAAATGTGTGAATCACTCTCCTACCCTCAGATCATCCATCTGACCGACCGTATGGATTACCTTTCTGCACACATGAACAACGAAGCTGTCTGTTTGTGTGTGGAAGATGCTCTACAGGTTGAGGTTCCCGACCGTGTCAAATACATCCGCACCATTATGGATGAACTTTCGCGGTTGGCCTCGCACCAGCTTTGGTGGTGCGTCATGGGAATGGACCTGGGTGCACTCACAACCTTCTTTTACGGCCTTCGCGACCGTGAGCAAATCCTCGATATTTTCGAAGAGACCTGCGGTGCAAGGTTGACAGTCAATTACAATGTACCCGGCGGATTGATGTTCGATATTCACCCGAATTTCCAAAAAAGAGTCAAAGATTTCCTGAAGGAGTTCAAGACAAAACTTCCTGAATACGACGAACTGCTCACCGGCAATGTTATTTTCCGGGAAAGGACCAACGACATTGGTTACCTTTCATTGGAAGATGCCATTTCATGGGGTGTAACAGGTCCGTCGGGACGGGGTTCCGGTTTCTCCTGCGACGTCAGGAAACATCAGCCATACAGCGCCTATCCTTTGGTACAGTTTGAAGAAAAACTGGACACCAAGGGTGATTCATTTGTCCGTTACCGACTCAGAATCGAAGAAATGTGGGAATCGATCCACATCATTGAACAGTTGATTGACAACATCCCGGAAGGTGATTATGCGGTGAAAATGAAAGGAGTGGTTAAACTGCCGGAAGGTGAATTTTACCAGCGTGTTGAAACTGCCAGGGGCGAATTCGGGGTATATATTGTCAGCGACGGCAAGAAAAATCCATACCGCGTAAAATTCCGTTCTCCGGGCTTTTCCAACCTTTTCGCGCTCAATAAAATGGCCGCTGGTCACAAAATTGCTGACCTGGTTACGATCATGTCGACGCTCGACCTGGTTATCCCTGACATTGACAGATAATTAGTAATAATACGATTCACTATATCGAAAATCATCAAATCTAATGGGATTCAATATTTACGACTTTTCAGGAATGACCCACAACATGCACCTGTGGTTTTCGGCGCGAATGTCTCCGATGGCCACTACCCTTGTTGAATGGACAATTATTGGGGTCAGTTATCTGCTGTTTATTGCATTGTTCGGATTATTCCTGGTTTATGCAGAGCGCAAAGTCTGCGCCGCGTTCCAGCAGCGCCTCGGGCCTACACGTGTAGGATACTGGGGTTTACTCCAGACAATTGCAGACTTTATCAAGCTTTTGATGAAGGAGCTGATCACGCCGAAAGGTGTCGACAAGTTTCTTTACAACCTGGCACCTTTTATCATCATGATTGCCACTTTCATGGCCATGGCGGTACTTCCGTTTGCCAAGGGGCTGCAGACGCTTGATTTCGACATCGGCATTTTCTACGTTACCGCTGTTTCCTCTATCGGTGTAATTGGTATCCTGATCGCCGGATGGTCCAGTAACAACAAATATTCCCTGATCGGCGCTATGCGGAGCGGTGCACAGATCCTCAGTTATGAGTTATCTGTATCCCTTTCGCTGGTTACGATGATCATCCTCGCCGGATCCATGCAGCTTTCTGTAATCGTTGAAGGTCAGCGGGACGCCTGGTTCCTGTTCAAAGGACACATTCCTGCACTGATCGCATTTATAATTTTCCTCATTGCCGGTACTGCTGAAACCAACCGCGGGCCTTTCGACCTTGCAGAAGCAGAATCGGAATTGACAGCCGGTTTCCACACGGAATATTCAGGCATCAAATTTGCCTTCTTTTTCCTGGCTGAATACATCAACTTGTTTATTGTAGCAGCGATGGCAGTGACCGTTTTCCTTGGAGGATGGATGCCGCTCCATTTTGGGTCCCTGGAATCGTTTAACCACGTCATGGATTTCATCCCGCCGCTGGTATGGTTCTTTGCAAAAGTTGGCGGAGTTATCTTTCTCATCATGTGGTTCAAATGGACATTCCCCCGTTTGAGGGTCGACCAGATTCTTACGCTCGAGTGGAAATACCTGCTCCCGATCAATCTGATCAACATTCTGCTGATGAGACTGGTCGTATTAACCAAATTCCATCTGTAAAATTATCGCTATATGAACGCGCTATTCCAATATATCAGCACAGTTTTCAAAGGTCTAGGAACCCTCCTTACCGGTATGAAAATTACCGGGAAGTATTTCTTCCGCCCATGGAAACATGTCACACAACAATATCCCGAAAATCGTGATACGTTGAAGATGTTCGACCGTTTTCGCGGAGAGGTTATCATGACCCACAACGAAAACAACGAGCACCTTTGCACCGGTTGCGGTATCTGTGAGCTAAACTGCCCCAACGGTTCAATCGAAATCATCAGCAAGATGGAGCTAACCGAAGAGGGCAAGAAAAAGAGGGCAATTGACCAGCACATCTACCATTTGGGCATGTGTACGTTTTGCAATCTCTGTGTGAAAGCCTGTCCGACAGGTGCCATCATCATGGGCCAGGAGTTCGAACATGCAGTCTGGGACCGCTCCAAACTAACCAAGGTATTGAACCGTCCGGGATCAAAAATTGCACAAGGGGTAAAAGAGTAATAAACCGCATCAAAAAATATTAGTTATGACGCTCAGTGATATCATTTTCTACCTGTTTGCCGGTTCAATCCTGACATTTTCTATCTTAACCGTCACCAGTCGCAGAATTCTCAGATCAGCGGTCTTTTTGCTTTTCGTGCTGGTCTCAACGGCAGGACTCTATTTCATGCTGAATTACAACTTCCTCGCAGCTGTTCAGTTAACCGTTTATGCGGGAGGTATTATCGTACTGATTATCTTCTCTATCCTTTTGACCAGTCATGTCAGTGAGAAAGCTGTGGTTGCGCCGGTCAGACAGCAGATATTTTCAGCTTTGGCAGTTGCAGCGGGTGCTGTGCTCACCCTGATGACCATATTTAAATTTGCTTTTATACCGACCGCTTCACCCGCTATAGAATCCAATGTTCAGAATGTCGGCCGGGCCCTGGTTTCTTACGGCAGAGACGGATATGCATTGCCGTTTGAGGTCATCTCTATCCTGCTGCTTGCAGCAATGGTTGGAGCTATCGTCCTGGCCAAAAAAGAGAAGAATGTTGAAAATATTGATATCTCCAAAAAATAATACTGATAAACCATACCCATTATGATAGGTAATATCTCACTCAATTCATTTCTTGTTATCAGTACCCTGATGTTCTTTATAGGCATCTACGGTTTTCTGACGAGAAGAAATTTGATTACGATGTTGATGTCCATCGAACTGATTCTCAACTCAGTAAATATTAATTTCGTGGTTTTTAACAGGTTTCTTTATCCGAACCAGTTGCAGGGCCATTTTTTCAGCCTGATCGTTATTGCCGTCGCTGCTGCGGAAGCCGCTGTTGCCATTGCAATCATCATCAACATCTACCGGAACTTTAAGTCGATTGATGTCGAGAATCTTGACCAAATGAAATTTTAAATCCTAACTGTTTAGCCAATTAATTATGAATAGTTACGCATACACCTTATTGATTCCGCTGATTCCTTTCCTGGTATTTGTCTTCGTAGGATTGTTTGAAGACAAACTGAAAGGAAAATTGGGCGGTCTGATCGGAACAGCAGGGCTGGGCATAGGTACATTCTTGTCCTACTACACTGCTTTCAAGTATTTCATAACGGACCATGTGGCAGGGACTGGCTACACATCTTTGAAAGCATTCGAGATAACCTGGCTTCACCTGACCGACAAGCTGACCATTAACCTGGGGGTTTTAATTGACCCGATTTCCGTGATGATGCTGGTTGTTATCACAACGGTATCATTCATGGTGCACATCTACAGCCTGGGATATATGGAGGGTGAACGCGGTTTTGCAAGGTTTTACGCCTTCTTGTCCTTGTTCAGTTTTTCCATGCTGGGTCTGGTTCTGGCAACCAACCTGTTCCAGATGTACATCTTCTGGGAATTGGTGGGTGTTTCTTCCTTTCTCCTGATCGGCTATTATTACGAAAAACCAAGCGCCTTCTCGGCGGCCAAAAAGGCATTCATCGTTACAAGGTTTGCAGACCTGGGCTTCCTGATCGGTATCCTGATGCTTTCTTTCAACACCGGAACATTTGACTTCCAGACCCTTACTGACCCCAACGGATTGGCTATTGCCTCCAAAGGCGGAGCCGTTTTCATGGGACTTTCAGTCATTACCTGGGCTTTGATATTTATCTTCATCGGCGGTGCCGGTAAATCAGCCATGTTTCCGCTACACATCTGGCTGCCGGATGCGATGGAGGGTCCGACGCCTGTTTCGGCTTTGATCCACGCCGCAACGATGGTTGTTGCCGGGGTTTACCTGGTTGCCCGTCTCTTTCCGGTTTATGCGCTGGGAGCTCCGGCGGCTCTGCATGTTGTTGCATGGGTTGGGGCCTTCACATCGCTTTTTGCCGCGGTTATTGCACTCACACAAACGGATATCAAAAGGGTTCTGGCCTTCTCTACCATGTCGCAGATCGGCTACATGATGCTCTCGCTGGGTGTTTCCGGATTCGGAGGAGAAGAGGGACTTGGCTTTATGGCCGGTAACTTCCACCTCTTCACCCACGCTATGTTTAAGGCGCTTCTGTTCCTTGGTGCGGGTGCGGTTATTCACGCGGTACACACCAACGACATGAACGAAATGGGTGGCCTAAGGAAGTATCTTCCGATTACGCATATGACTTTCCTGATTGCCTGTCTGACTATTTCAGGAATACCTTTCCTTTCAGGTTTCTTTAGTAAAGATGAAATCCTTGTTGCAGCATTCCACCACAACAAAATCCTGTTCGGAATCGAATATATTGTAGCCGGCCTCACCGCTTTCTACATGTTCCGTCTCTATTACAATATTTTCTGGGGCAAAGACCGTCATTACCACCATACCCCGCACGAGGCACCACTGGTTATGACTATACCGCTCATGCTTCTGGCATTTGGCTCCATTTTCGCCGGTTACCTCCCTTTCCACAACCTGGTTACATCCGATGGTTTGGGTTTTGAATCACATATTGATTATTTGATCGCCGTTCCTTCAGTACTTATTGCGCTGGTCGGAATCGGTGTAGCTACCGTGATGTACAAAAAGGAAAATACCCTTCCTGCCAGGATGGCCGAAACATTCAGCAATTTATACCGCTGGTCTTTCCGCAAATTCTACATCGATGAGGTATATCTTTTCGTCGCCAAAAAGATCATATTCAATTACATCTCACGCCCTGTCGCTTGGTTCGACCGTCACATCGTAGACGGAACGATGAACGGTATTGCAAATATGGTTGTGTTTTCTTCTGTTGCAATAAAAGGATTACAAACCGGAAGGGTGCAACAGTATGCCTTTGTATTTGTCGGGGGCGTAATAGGCCTGGTGTTGATTTTTGTTTACATACTCTAAGAAACTGATAATAAAATGAATATTCTGACACTTTTTGTAGTGATCCCGGTTCTTACCGTATTCGGAATCCTGTTCACAAAAGATCTTAAGCAATCGCGGTTGGTGAGTGCAATCGGGATGACCATTCAATTAATCCTTTCGGGAATCCTGGTCTATCTTTATTTCAAAGAACGTCAGGCAGGTAATATGGCGCCTATGCTCTTTACCTTTGATGCACTCTGGTTCCCTGCACTCAATATCCATTATGCAGTAGGCGTCGACGGTATCTCCGTTGCCATGATTGCCCTTACAGGTGTCGTGGTATTTGCCGGTATATTTGCTTCCTGGAAGATGGAATTTCTGCCGCGCGAATTTTTTATCTCACTCATATTACTGGCCACAGGGGTTTTCGGATTTTTTATCTCGCTCGACCTCTTTACCATGTTCCTCTTTTATGAGATCGCGGTTATACCGATGTACCTGCTAATCGGTATCTGGGGTTCCGGTCCGAAAGAATATTCGGCCATGAAACTGACCCTGATGCTGATGGGCGGATCCGCTCTGCTAATGGTTGGTATTCTGGGTATTTATTTCTTTTCTGCACCAGCCGGAGGTCATTTGACTTTTAATGTACTGGAAATTGCGAAACATCAGATCCCTATCGAGATGCAGCGTTTTCTGTTCCCCTTCACCTTTATAGGTTTCGGTATCCTGGGCGCTCTTTTCCCCTTCCATACCTGGTCGCCAGACGGTCATGCCTCTGCGCCTACCGCAGTCTCCATGCTCCATGCCGGAGTATTAATGAAACTTGGGGGTTACGGTGCATTCCGCGTTGCCATTTACCTGATGCCTGAAGCAGCCCATGAACAAGCATGGATCTTTATCATACTTACCTCCATCAGCGTGGTCTACGGCGCTTTCGGTGCTATCTTCCAGAAAGATTTGAAATACATCAATGCCTACTCTTCGGTAAGCCACTGCGGTCTGGTTCTCTTTGCCGTTTTGATGATGAACCAGACGGCTTTTACCGGTGCAGTGATCCAGATGATCTCACACGGTTTGATGACAGCCCTTTTCTTCGCCCTGATCGGGATGATCTACGGAAGGACACATACCCGGATGATCAACGAGATGGGCGGATTGATGAAAGTAATTCCATTCCTGGGCGTTGTTTACGTCATCGCCGGTTTGGCTTCTCTCGGATTGCCCGGATTCAGCGGATTCGTTGCCGAAATGACCATCTTCTTCGGCGCATTCGAACATGTGGATTTGTTCCACAGGGTAGCAACTATTCTGGCAGTTTCTTCCATCGTAATCACTGCGGTTTACATACTCAGGGTGGTCGGTACGCTGCTGATGGGACCCATTACGGATAAACATTTCCTTCACCTGGAAGATGCCAACTGGTACGAGCGGCTTTCGACTGTCACACTCGTGATAGGAATCACCTTCATCGGCATGGCCCCCTACTGGTTATCGGATATGATCCGTTTCAGTCTTGCACCACTGATGGCTAAGCTGGCAACCATCCAGCTTCCAGGCATGTAAGAACTATAATTAAGAAAAATAATAACTTTAGATATGAGTTTAAGCGATATTCTGACAATGAGAAATGAGCTCCTTCTGACCTTCCTGGCCATGATCCTGCTCATCATCGATTTGAATTTGAACCACGCACAGAAAAGCAGGATGATCCCCATCTCGATCGGTCTCTTTCTTGTCGTCACCCTGATCGGTTTTATCCCTCAACCCGACCAGACATTGTTCGGCGGTATGTACCATACCAACGGCCTGATCCAGCTGATGAAGAACATCCTGAACATCGGAGCGCTCATCATTCTTTTTCAATCTGTCGGCTGGTTAAGGAGTCCTGCCAACAACGCAAAAATCAGCGAATATTTCTTTTTGCTGGTCACAACACTGATCGGAATGAACTTCATGATCTCTTCCGGAGATTTCCTGATGCTTTATCTTGGCCTTGAACTGGCAACTATTCCGATCGCTGCTTTGGCCGCTTTTACGCACTTCAACACCAAATCGTCAGAAGCGGGTATCAAATTGCTGCTCTCCTCCGCACTCTCATCAGGGATCCTGCTTTATGGCATCTCCATGATTTACGGATCCACCGGATCAATTTACTTCGACACAATCGGAGCATCCTATGCCAATGTGCCTTTGCAGGTGCTGGCCTTCATCTTCTTCTTTACAGGGATGGCCTTCAAAATTTCGTTGGTTCCGTTCCACCTCTGGACCGCCGACGTTTACGAAGGTGCGCCGATAAATGTAACCTCTTACCTGTCAGTTATTTCGAAAGGTGCTGCCGCATTCATCCTGATTATCGTGATGTTTACGGTTTTTAAAGCGCTTGCCCCGGTCTATAAAAACATGCTCTACCTGGTGTCAATCCTGACCATGGTGGTCGGTAACCTGTTTGCCATGAGGCAAAAGAACATGAAAAGGTTCCTTGCCTTCTCCTCTATTGCTCAGGCCGGATTTATCCTTTTGGGTATCCTGGGAACCGATCAAAAGGGGATGACTTCGGTTGTCTATTTCGTATTGGTCTATATCTTCTCCAACCTCGGAGCATTCGGCGTTGTAGCTGCGATCTCGGCTAAAACCGGAAAAGAGTCAATGGATGATTACAATGGTTTGTACCTGACCAATCCGAAACTGAGTCTGCTGATGATGCTTTCGATGTTTTCCCTGGCTGGCATACCGCCTGTTGCAGGGTTCTTTGGTAAGATGTTCCTCTTTATGTCTGCCGCCTCCGCCGGTTACTACTGGCTGGTGTTCATCGCCGTATTAAATGCAACCATCTCCTTGTTTTACTATCTGTTGGTGGTTAAGGCTATGTTTATCAACAAAAATGAGGACCCTATCGCCACCTTCCAAAGTGACGTTTATACCAAAATCGGATTGATGCTGTGTGCATTGGGTATCTTCGTACTGGGCTTCTGGAGCCAGGTATATGAGTTTATTAACAACCTGACTTTCGGAATCTGATTTTTCAGCAATTATTTACAAACGAATTGATTTAAGGAACTACCATGGTACTCAAAGCTAAGCATATCGTTGAAGAGATCAGCGGCCAACGCTGCACTGTCGTTGAAAAGGGAATCGAAAAAAATCGGGTCGACTTTTTAAAAGCCCTGCTGCAACTCAACAAATTTGAAGTAGTGGTTGAAGAAGTTGCGAAAACAGAGGAAATGCCGGCCCAGTTATACAACATCGGTGTAACGGACCTCGTCTTCAATCCTGTTATTGCCGTCTACGAGATGAGCATGAAAACTGCAAAA
Source organism: Bacteroidales bacterium (assembly GCA_038323575.1). Taxonomy (GTDB): domain Bacteria; phylum Bacteroidota; class Bacteroidia; order Bacteroidales; family Prolixibacteraceae; genus CAINVV01. Next base: position 15,301 of record JBBQHB010000053.1, read on the forward strand.
GGAGAACCTGTCACAGCAGCTTATTGGAACCAGGAATCTTCCGAAAGCGTCAAAGAATACTGGTTAATGGCAAAATAATACCATCATCAGGTATTAAAAGATTCACCACAATAGGCACATAGTTCACAATAGAACACCCAAAATACTGGAGCTATTGTGAACTATGTGCCTATTGTGGTGAAAAAACTACTTTTTAACTTTTAACCCTGAACGGTATACCAAATACCTGAATGAAAGGATGTAAACGACGAGCCAGCCAATTGCAAAGAAAATCATCGCTGCAACAAACCCGAAACCGTAAAAAAACAGGATCGCAAACAGCAGGTAGAACAAATTGAACCAGGCTGTGACGATAAAGGCTTTTAGCCTAAGCGCATCCAAACCTTCCTGCTCCAACTTTTCCCTGGTAAATGCGATCAGAAACAAGCCTGAAATTAAGAGGATTCCACCAATATCTTCTATCATCTGGTGGGTGATAAAAGAGAAAGTCTGGCTTTTGATGTACATGGAGTAGATGGCAAAGACCTTCAGGTTTAAAAATTCCGGTTTGTAGTTGAATTGGTGTTTTAAAAATATCAGGACAATACCTGATATTGAAAAGATAATGCCTGCGGTTCTGAGACCCTTAGGCATTAAATAGTTGCCTGTTTTCATTCTTTGTTTATAGTTAATATTTGATCTGCAATATAACTATAACAACGGAATTTTGGCAGAGGTATTGTTATTCATGAATATCTGTATGGCAACCAAACCATATTGGGGGTTGGTGATATATACAATCTTGTTTACGCCGGGTATTTTTTATATTTTCCGGTCTCGGATTTATTGCACATTCTTGTACTTTTATAAAATATCAAAATCAAATGAATTCCAATGATCTGGAACGAAAAAATTGAGTGTGCCACACGGGAGGAGATGCGTTCGGTTCAATCCAAAAGGCTGAAAGATACGGTTCTGCGGATCTACCACGCCGTTCCCTCCTACCGGAAGAAAATGCAGGAACTCGGATTAACTCCGCATGACATAAAAAGTGTGGATGATCTGAACCTACTTCCTTTCACCACTAAAGCTGACCTGCGCGACAATTATCCGTTTGGTCTTTTTACCGTACCGATGAGTGAAATCGTCAGGCTTCATGCTTCATCAGGCACGACAGGGAAACCAATGGTTGTAGGATATACCAGGAAAGATATCCAGATGTGGGCGGAAGTAGTTTCCAGATCCCTCTGCATGGCCGGGGTTCATCACCACGATATCGTCCAGATTGCCTATGGATACGGGCTGTTTACGGGCGGACTGGGCCTGCACTACGGGACCGAAAATCTCGGTGCCTCCGTTATTCCGATTTCCGGAGGGAATACCACCAAGCAAATTCAGTTGATGGAGGACTTTGGCAGTTCCGTTATCTGCTGCACGCCATCCTATGCGCTTAACATAGCTGAGGTAATGAAAGAGCAAGGCGTTGATCCTGAAAGTCTTAAACTCAGGGTTGGCATTTTCGGGGCTGAACCGTGGACAGAAGCCATGCGCAAAGAGATTGAGACTAAACTCGGCATCAAAGCCATAGATATTTATGGCCTGAGCGAAATAGTAGGTCCCGGTGTCTCGTGCGAATGTGAGCATCAATGCGGAATGCACATCAACGAAGATCATTTTCTGCCGGAAATCATTGATCCGGAAACATTGGAACCCGTTGCCGCCGGGGAAATAGGGGAACTGGTTTTCACGACCATCACCAAAGAAGGTATGCCGTTGATCCGTTACCGCACCAGAGACCTTACCCGACTGATTTACGAGCCATGCAGCTGCGGAAGAACGCTGGTCAGGATGGTTAAATGCAAGGGCCGGAGCGATGACATGCTGATTATCAGGGGAGTTAACGTATTTCCGTCTCAAATTGAAACCGTGCTGCTGCAAATGAGTGAGGTAGAACCGCATTACCTTTTGATCATCGAACGTGAAGGTACACTTGACACAGTTACCTTGATGGTCGAAGTCCAGGAGCAGTTTTTTTCAGATGAAGTCAAAAAACTCCAGGAGTTGAGGATAAAAATTACCAAACAACTGGAAAGTGTACTCGGTATATCCGTCAATGTCAAACTGGTGGAGCCAAAGACCATCGAACGGACAGCAGGTAAAGCACAGCGTGTGATTGATAAAAGAACGCTTATTTAAAAACTTTAAATAATTATTGCCCTTTGAAAATGTCAGACATTTTTGAAAGATTCTTCGCTGCACTTCGTTCCGCTCAGAATGACAATTACTTAAGCGTTAATTGTGATGGGGTTGGAAGCGGCTCCGCCGCTTCCAACCCCATCTCCACTAGCACTTAAGTAATTGTCATTCTGAGCGGAACGAAGTGTAGCGAAGAATCTTTTTAAACTGTTTGCCATTTTCCCGGGATAATAATGATTCTCAATACAATATTGATTAATTGGCTATAACTCATCATTCATCATTCTCCTTGTACCATCCTGAATAAGTATGATAATTGTTCGAAATACGATTTATCTCTCCCTCGATAAGTTCCGCACTGATCTCTTTGATTTTTATTGCCGGAGATCCGCCGAAAACTGACCCGGATTCGACGACTGTGCCTTTTGTGACGACAGCGCCTGCAGCGACAATTGAATTGCTATGGATAATTGAATCATCCATGACTACTGCATTCATCCCGATTAAAACGCTGTCGTGAATGGTGCATCCATGAACAATTGCACCATGCGCTATCGAGACATTGTTGCCGATATTGGTGGCGGATTTCTCATAAGTACCGTGGATAACAGCATTGTCCTGTATGTTTACATTGTCGCCTATCCTGATGTAATTGACATCGCCACGCAGAACAGCGCCAAACCAAATGCTGCAATTGTCGCCGATAGTTGTGTCACCTATCACCACAGCATTTTCAGCCAGGAAACAATTCTGGCCCAAAACCGGTGTTTTACCCCGCAAAGTTTTTATGATGGCCATTTTCGAAAAAAGTTTAAATTTGTGCGTCAAAAATAGCAAATTATTATTTGAACTTATATCCATGCAAATAAAAGTAATTGAACTTGAAGAGGTGTCAATCCGTTTTTCCGGCGATTCTGGTGACGGCATGCAGCTCACCGGTACGCTGTTTTCGGATACAACAGCTTTGCTGGGAAATGACATTTCAACTTTCCCGGATTATCCTTCAGAAATCCGTGCCCCGCAAGGAACCGTAGCCGGTGTTTCCGGTTTCCAGATTCAGTTTGGGAAAAAGAAGATCAATACCCCGGGTGACCTGGCGCATGTACTGGTTGCGATGAATCCCGCGGCAGTAAAGGCAAATGCCAAGTTTTTGATGCCCGGCGGTACCATTTTTTATGATTCCGACAGTTTCAACCAGAAAAATTTTGACAAAGCGAAGTTTAAAACAGAGGATCCTTTCACTGAACTGAACCTGTTGGATTTCCACAAAATTCCTGTTCCTGTCACCCAACTAACCAGGGAAGCATTGAAAGACCTCGAAATAGACAATAAAAGCATCCTCAGGAGCAAGAATATGTTTGCGCTGGGAATGATATGCTGGGTTTTCAGCCGCCCGCTCGATTACATTGAAAATTACCTCACCAGGAAGTTTGGAAAGAAGGAACTGGTGCTTGAAGCCAACATGAGAGTGTTGCATGCCGGTTACAATTATGCGCATAACCTGCAGCATATGACACCCAGATATGTGGTTCATGCTGCTCCTATTGAAAAAGGGCTTTACAGGAACATCAGCGGTAACATTTCTACAGCCTGGGGTTTACTCGCTGCAGCCGAAAAGGCCGGACTGGAACTTTTCATTGGTTCTTATCCCATTACTCCGGCAACAGAGGTTTTGCAGGCGCTTGCCGAACGAAAAGATCTGGGTGTAAAAAGTTTTCAGGCCGAAGATGAAATTGCCGGAATCTGTACCTCCATCGGAGCAGCATTTGCCGGTGATCTGGCTGTTACTTCTACCTCGGGTCCCGGTTTTGCACTCAAATCAGAAGCACTGGGTCTGAGTGTGATGGCAGAATTACCATTGGTTGTTGTCAATGTACAACGCGGAGGTCCTTCAACGGGCCTTCCAACCAAGACAGAACAATCTGATTTACTGCAGACGCTTTACGGCAGAAACGGTGAGAGCCCTGTTGTGGTTATTGCTGCATCGACTCCTTCTGATTGTTTTCATTACGCTTTTATGTCTGCAAAGATTGCTTTGGAACGAATGGTTCCGGTGGTGCTTCTGACAGATGGATTCCTCGGAAATGGTACACAACCCTGGAAAGTCCCCACCATGGCCGAACTACCCTCAATTACACCAAGGATTGCAAGAGATGCATCCAAATTTATACCCTATCAGCGCGACCCTGAAACATTGGCACGCGAATGGGCATTTCCTGGAATGGACGGGTTCCAGCACCGCATCGGTGGTTTGGAAAAGGATCCGGCCGGCAATGTCAGCCATGATCCGGCCAACCACCAGTTGATGTGTGAAATCAGGAGAGACAAAGTTGATCGCGTGGTGGACATGGTTCCAGATATAGAAGTTGTTGGTGAAGCTTCCGGAGAATTGCTGGTTGTCGGGTGGGGAGGTACCCTGGGTCACCTGGATACAACCATCCGTGAGCTGGGTGAAAAGGGCGTCAAAGTAAGCCTGGCTCATTTCAATTACATCAAACCACTTCCTGCAAATACTGCGGCCGTTTTTGCCGGATTTAAAAAGATTGTCGTTTGCGAATTAAACCTGGGACAGTTTTCAGCCTATCTGCGCGATAAACTGCCCGAATTTAAATATCATCAATTCAACAAAGTTCAGGGACTGCCGTTCACCATCCACGAACTATCAGCTCACTTTGTAAAACTAATGGAGGAATAATCATGTTGGAATCATTGAATTATACGCTTAAAGACTTCAAGAGTGAAAACGAAGTAAGATGGTGCCCGGGATGCGGTGACCATGCTGTCCTGAACGGTATCCAGAAAGCAATGGCTAACCTGGGTGTACGCCACGAGGATTTTGCCGTTATTTCCGGAATCGGGTGTTCTTCCCGTTTTCCTTACTACATGAGTACTTACGGGTTTCATACCATTCACGGCAGGGCCGCAGCTATTGCCTCCGGCGTTAAATGTGCCAATCCGAAACTTACGGTATGGGAAATCACCGGCGACGGCGATGCTCTGGCCATTGGCGGAAACCATTTTATCCATGCGATTCGCCGGAACATCGATTTCAACCTTATTCTTTTCAACAATAAAATTTACGGGCTAACCAAAGGACAGTATTCCCCTACCACCGATCGCGGTTTTGTTACCAAGACTTCGCCGATGGGGACAATCGAAGATCCTTTCGTACCCGGACGGCTTGTCCTTGGAGCTGGTGGTACTTTTTTCGCACGTTGTGTCGACAACAACCTGAAGCATTCGCAGGAGGTATTCGAAGACGCTGCACGTTTCAAAGGTACCTCCGTAGTGGAAGTGCTCCAGAACTGCGTCATTTTCAACGACGGTGTCCACGAAAAGATTTCAGATCCCAGGACCAGGGAAGAGCACCAGATTTTCCTGAAACACGGAGAACCGATGATTTTTGGCAATAACCGCGACAAAGGGTTGGTTCTTGAAAAAGGAAAACTTAGTGTCGTTCAGATTGGCGAAGGCGGTGTGAAACCGGAAGATATCCTTGTTCACGATGCAAGCGATAAGGATGGATTTTTACACCAGTCGCTTATTAGCATGAAACTGCCTGAATTCCCTGTTGCAATGGGTGTTATCCGTGCGGTACCTTCAAAAATTTATGACCAGGCGATGGAAGAACAGATTGCCGAGGCAAAATCCAAATCCAAAATCAAATCGGTAGACCAGCTTTTGTCGAGCGGGAATACGTGGAAAGTGGAGTAAAAAGTTATGAGTTATTAATTATGAATTATTTCGCAACCGCTTAATTCATATCTCATAAATCATTGAAAAGAGAAAGGCTCCGTATGGAGTCTTTCTCTTTTGGTGCGATTGAAATCCGCACCGGCGGAGATATTAACCTAATTGATTATATTTGCTTTATGAATCTTGTTGAAACACATATTGATCAGATAAATGAACTTTGTGAAATCCACAGAGTGGAAGAATTGTATCTGTTTGGGTCAATACTTACGGATAGGTTTAGTGAATCAAGTGATATCGACATGTTGATCCGGTTCCGTCAGGTAGATTTGATGGAATACTTTGACAATTATATGGACTTAAAGGAAAAATTGGAACAATTACTTCACAGAACTATCGATCTTGTAGAATATCAGGCAATCAGAAATCCAATTTTCAGAAATATCCTGGAAAGAGAAAAAAGGTTAGTCTATGAACGAAAAAGTGCTTAAATGTTTGTATGATATCAAATTCGCCATTGATGAAATTGATTCGTTCTTCGCAGGGCGTCAGAAGAGATTTGATCAATATAAAAATGATACCATTTTAAAACGGGCTACAGAAAGAAATTTAGAGATTATTGGTGAGGCAATGAGCAGGATTCTTAAAGAAGATCCTGAATTCCGGCTTGAAAATGCTAAACGGATTATTGGCTTAAGGAATCAGATTATTCACGGTTATGACAGCGTTTCTGATGAAAATATCTGGGGAATAGTTTTTAATCATCTGCCTGCCTTGAAAGAAGAAATCAAGAAGTATATTCAATAGCGCTGTCATCCCCCTTCCGGTGCGGATTTTCATTCCTGCACTGCTTAATTTGGTTCAGCGAACCACACCAGCGGAGTTTCAACTAAAAAGGTCAATTAGCGGTGTCAGATTAAAGACTAATTCTCATTTTATAAGAACTAACGGCATCGAGGTATAAAAGAGAAATTTGTAATTCCCGGCATGTTTGCAGCGCGGCGCGATAACCGGTAAATCGGAAAGAAACCTTTCTAACCTCAGAGTGGGATGAGAATCAATTTATAAATGATTGCGGATTATGATTTCATTGCCTGGCTGAATACTTTGCATCAATTTTCCAGAATACCCATTTTGCATAAATTTTTCCGGACGCCCACGTAGGGGCGCCCCTACGTGGGCGTCCTCTGTGTAAAATCAAAAGAAATCCAACCGCATGAATGCATCGGGAGCCTTCAGAAATAGTTCCGTCGGCTGTTATTTTTGAAGAAATCTTTTAACTTTACGAATAGATTGCCTGACACCTACAGACCTACACCACATGATTCTGCAGTATATAGCTTATGATGTCAGACCAAGTAAAGCGTTGGCAGCAATTGTAAGTGCGACAACACAGGCAGACAAATAACTAACATAAAGGGAATGATAACAATTCAAGAATTACTTTTTAACCGGGGACTTGACAAAAATTCAAAAGCAAAGCTTGTTAGACACAAAGACAGCCGACATGATTTATATACTTTGTATCGTTCTAAGAGGCAAGAATTTTTAGACTATCAAAGCACTCAATCAAAAGACGTTTTTAACGATGTCGATTACATCGTATCATTTATTGGTGAAGAGGGACTCTTATCAAGATTTATTGGAGTTTACAAATTGAAAAACAAGAAACAACTTGAAGACGGCAATTTTGAATATCAAATGGAAGAAGTATTTGGTTTTGAGGATTTAAAAGAGAGAGTGATTATTAAATGGAAAAATGCAATTTCTTGGCATCAATGGATGAAAAACGAAATGGAAGTAATCAAAATTCATCCAGGACTTCATTACAAGCAATTTACTGACTATTCAGATTTTATACTTGACTTTAATGAACTGCAAGAGATAATCAATAACCAATACAGCGATTGGAAAAGAATGTTATCGGCAACAAAAGGAATATATTTAATTAGCGATACAAAAACTGTTAAACTTTATGTGGGTTCAGCATATGGAGAGGAAGGATTTTGGGGAAGATGGAGCAGATATGTTTTAACAGATGGACACGGAGACAACAAGACATTAAAGGAACTTATTGAAAAAGATAAAAACCACGCTGTCAATTTCCAATTTTCGATTTTAATGCTGTTGCCACGAACAATAACAGCAGATGAAGCGATTAAAAAGGAACGACTTTTTAAAAACAAACTCGGAACAAACTCTTTCGGACTTAACAACAATTAATTTTATGAATTCACCAAAAGTAGTTACATATGCTGGTCTGACAGTAAATTTATCACAAGTCAAATGCTTTCAGTTAAGCAATTTCAAAGAAATTGGAAAGAGAAATACCTTAATAGTCGAGTTCAATACTCGCTATGATTATATAAAACACCCAGCGACAGGTGAATGGGAGAAACAAGAATAAAACGAGAAAACTGAACTTGAATTTCCAGATTATGAAATTGCACAAGCATATATCTCTGATTGGATAGATATTTGGCAACAGTATTTGGACGAACAATCCTAAAAATTAGTGTCTTATTTGGACGAAAAAATAACAACTGGCTGCCAACGGCAAAATACCCGCAAGTCGGGGTTCAGTGCTTCGTTGACAAGAAATTAATAAATTGAAAAGCAGTACTTCGTAGGAAGTTCATCGGTTAAATCCCGCCGTGTGTAGCTGCGAGCCGGTTGTGTGCAAGGTTAAAATGTAAGCTTACAATTTGATTTTGTTACCAAGTTTTGGTAATTTTGAAGAAAAAGTAATTCAAATGGGAAAGAATACGTCAATATCTTTAGGTTCATACTTCGAGAATTTTATCTCTTCGGAGGTTGCTTCCGGAAAATATAACTCTGTAAGCGAAGTTGTTCGTTCTGCATTGAGACTTTTGGAGTCAGAAGAGAGAAAATTAACTGAATTAAGAAACGCCTTGATCGAAGGAGAAAATAGTCAGATGATTGAATACTTTGATGCAAAAAAGCACCTTGCCGAACTACATAAAAGGCACCTAAAATAATGAGGTATAGAATAAGTGAAAAAGCGATCTCAGATTTGGAAAATATTTGGTTTTATACTTTCAATAAATGGTCTAAAGAACAGGCAGATAGATATCACAACATCATCATCCAAGAGATTGAATTTATTGTAAATAATTTTAATCTGTGTCGGAAAAGGGACTATATCAGACCCGGATATAGCGTGACAAAGGTTAAATCCCATTTGATTTTTTTAAGGAAAACTGGTGATATAATTGAAGTCATTAGGATTTTACACGAAAATATGGATGTTGAAAATCGAATTATAGAAGATGAATAAAAAAACTATGCACAATAAATTGATGCTTAGAGGTCAGCAATTGGATAATCGCAGCTACCGTGCGATTGCATCGCGTGGTTTGATGAAAGTTAATTTTTAATTTTGTCTCTTTCTATTTCACCCAAAAATCCACTACCGTTACTTTATCGATAAAAGGCCCGAGCAGATTTCCGAATTCTTTGTGTGCCGGATGCACCAGGTAATCTCATATCTCTATGTGAAATAAAAAAGGGCTCCGGAAAGAGCCTTTTTTCATTAAAGTAGAGAATATCCTTCACGGTATTGGTAGTGCATCATATTGGTGGCAGCGCCATCGGTATCGTCGATGAATTCCTGTTTGGCCGGATCCCATTTGATCGTCCGCTTCAGCTGACAAGCGATATTTCCGAGTGTACAGACTGTACAGCTGCTGTGTCCAACCTCTACCGGTACAGCAGGATCTTTGTGGGCACGGACGGCTTCAACAAAATTGACCTGGTGGGGGATATTGGTTTCGTAAGAGCCTTTAACCTCTTCTTTCTTTTCAGGCATCAGTTTTGGATCTGAAGCATTGAAATAACCGCGTGCTACCTCAATCCATCCGTTTTTGCCCCAGAATTTCACCCCTTTGGTTTTCTTTTCGTTAAAAGGCTCGGATGTCATTACAACACCGTTGGCATATTTGAAAGTCATGTATTCAGTGCCGTCTCCGATAGGAGATATTTCCACAGGTCCGTTCTGGTCCATACTCAAACCCCACTGGGCGATATCGAACATGTGTGCGCCCCAGTCGGTAGTAAATCCGCCGCCCATCTCAGTGTACCAGCGCCAGGCGCCCCAGATTTTCTCATCAACCTCCGGATCCAGTGAAATTGGCGGATCAAGTTCATTGTTGAAATGGATATTTGCAGTCAGCGAACCCAGCCACAAGTCCCAGTTCAGATCGGCAGGTACCGGTTCTTCGGGTAAATCGTAAGGTTTCGGTGGGGCACCTACATAGGCATTCACCTTTTCAACTGCTCCAATGGCGCCTGAATGCACAAGATTGATGGCATTCTGGAAGTTGGCATCGGACCTTTGCATGCTTCCGATACCCAGGATACGATTGTTGTCGCGGACACATTTGACCAGTTCCTGGCCTTCTTTGATGGTGAATGTCATCGGTTTTTCGAGATAAACATCTTTGCCTGCTTTCAGCGCTGCAATGGCGATTCTGGCATGGGAGTGGTCCGGAACGGCAATAATAACGGCGTTGATATCAGGATTCTTTAGCAGATCTTCATGCCTTTCGAAGGTTTCCACTTTTACTGTTTTACCGGCCTTGGCATAAAAAGCGTTCACCTTTTTTTCAAATCTTTTGCGCTTGATACCATAAACGTCACATCCGGCAAGAACTTCTACACCGGGAATTTGTATGAACCCGTTTAACAGGAACATGGATTGTCTGCCCATGCCGATAAATCCGAGGCGGACATCAGCAGGTTTGGCTGAAGGCTTTGTCTGGCAGCTGGTTATAACACCCGGGAGCAAAGTGACTCCGGCTGCGCCCATCAATGAAGTTCCAAAAAAAGAACGACGGCTCAATTTTTTCTTTTGATTTTCTGACATTGCTTAAGATATTGATTAGAAATATTCTTTAAAAATAGCGAATTTTTTTGCAACTTATTATGAAATATGACGTTCAAAGAATAGATAACTATTGATTTATTTAAACAATGAACATAAACACCTCGTCCAACCAAAAGGTGCCATTTGACCTTTTTTTGGAAGATTTCCGTACCAGAAGCAGGCATGCCTATCGTGTCAGGGCTGACATTGATCAGCTGAGTACCATCCGCGGAATGCCTCCTTTTGTTATGCGGGAAGTAATGTCGGGCAACCCGTTGTCCGTAAATATTCCGGAAGAGTATGGCGGCAGGGGAGGAAAGGTTGAGGAGATCCTGGCTTTGCTCTCAGCGGCTTCTTACGAATCATTGGCCCTTTCCTTGACTTTGGGCATCAATTCCGCGCTTTTTCTGCAACCACTTGCCAAATACGGTTCGCCGGAGGCAAAAAAGATGATTTTTGATCGTTTTATGACTGCCCAGAACATGGGCGGGCTGATGATCACAGAACCTGGCCATGGCAGCGATGCACTGAATATGCAGACTTCCTTTACTTCAGCAGGTGATTCGTACAATATCCGGGGTACCAAGCACTGGGCCGGTTTGACGGGCTGGGCAGATTTCTGGCTGTTAACCGCCAGGGAGCAGATGAAAAACGGCGATCTGAAGCGTGATATCGACTTTTTTGTCTGTGATGTCAGTCAGGACGGTCAACAGATAGTAGTTGAAGAATTTTTTGACAACCTGGGTCTTTACCAGATACCTTACGGCCGCAACAGGATAGATGTGGAAGTACCGTTTCTTTACAGGCTGCAACCTCATTCTACCGGCATCAAATTGCTGCTGGATTTGTTGCACCGCAGCCGGTATCAGTTTCCGGGAATGGCGCATGGCTTTATACAGCGTATGATGGACGAAGCGCTGGCTCACACCAGAGAACGGTCGGTTTCCGGGAAAAGACTGGTCGAATACGATCAGGTACAGCACCGTCTGGTTGAACTTCAATCCTCTTTTACCATCGCCTCAGCCATGTGTGCCAACAGCAGCGCCAAAGCGGGTATTGAAAACGACCTTTCAACAAATGGAGTAGAAGCCAATGCCATAAAAAGTTACGTAACCGACCTGATGCAAAATGCGGCCCAATCCTTGGTGCAGCTGGTAGGTGCAAAAGCCTACCGTTTGAGCCATATCGGCGGAAGAGGCATTACCGACAGCAGGCCGTTCCAGATTTTTGAAGGGTCAAATGATATGTTGTATTCTCAGATTTCAGAAGGCATCGTCAAGCAGATGAAACAATTTAAAGAATCAAATCTCTATATTTTCCTGAATACAAATAATCTTACAGCAAAGGCTACTGATTATCTGAAAGATATGCTGAATTTCAACCTGAACTTTGAGCTGCCTCAACGGAAAATGGTTGAATTGGGACAGGCTGTTTCCCGGATCATTTCGATGGAAATGGTGATAGATCTTGGGGAAAAAGGTTTCCGGTCAGATCTTATTGAGAACAGCATTGCTTCCCTGAAAAAAGAAATTTCCGCATTGATAGGCCATTTCAATTTTTCGGATCAGGCAAAGCTGGTTGAAGATTACCAGGAGAACAGCACCTGGTATTCGCTGGCAGCCAGATGAGGGAAAGACTGTACGACGGGATGACTGGACGACTGGTTTTGAAAACCTGGAGGGTTTATTTTTGTAAAATAAATCGGCTGCTCCATTTTGAATGAAGCAGCCGATTTATTTAATTATAGAGGTTGATTAATAACCAGTGTTTTGTTTCAAAACACCCGGTTGCAAATCAAGCTGTGTCTGTGGAATTGGCTGGTATTTTGCCTTTGTTGTGAATATTGCACCTTTCATCGGGTCTGTCCTGATTCTGAGGTCGGCAGCGGCAAATGCATTCAGGGTTGCAGCCATATCAACACGCATGCCTGCAGGAAGGTTATCCCAACGTCTGAGGTCGAAGAAGCGCATGCCTTCTGTCGCAAATTCAAGTCGGATCTCCCACTGAACAGCTTTCATGGCAGTATTCTTGTCAGCAAAGGAAGGATAAGTTCCGATTTTGTAATTGGCAGCAGGTTTGGTAAAGTCTACGTCGCCCGGGTTACCCCACGGATAGACAGTTGGCGGCAGTTTGGTGATATTCACTTTACCCATTACTACTTCTTTGCCTGCCCTGGTACGAACCTGGTTTACATAAGTCAGCGCTTTTGCCAGATCACCTTCAAATGCGGCGATTTCAGCTCTCCACAAAAGAATGTGGGTATAGCGGATATAGCGGTAATTGTTGGCATTTATACCTGTCTGCCATCCGGTAGTGGTTGACAAACTATTACGCTGTGCTTTGTAGAAGAAAGGTTTCTCAACAGGAAGATATGGACCGCCCCAAGGCTGGTAGCGGTTCCAGTCGCGGCCGCGCATGATTCCCCAGTCCATATACGGAATACCCCTGCGGCCCATGGTAAAGTCGATACGTGGGTCAAGTAGGTCGGCAGCAGGTACAAAGTCTGCTTCTGAAGGAACACCCTGGTCGTTCTTTAAATCGGTATTGTTGAAAGTGTCAAACAATGGCAGACCGTTTGCATCCACTTTGAATGCGTTGGCCAGATTTTGTGACGGCTGATGGAAACCGCAGCACATACCAATGTCTGATCCGTGCGGCCAGTTCAAGCCAATACCCATTTCAGCGTTTAATGATTCATTGATATCATTGACAGCTGCCTGAATTTCAAAAATTGACTCAGCGTTGTTGTTCTTTACAATCCGGTAGTTGTCAAAGAAATTAGGCATCAAAGTAAATTTGTTGCTGGCAATGATATTATCAAGCAACGGTTTAGCACTGGCATAATCCAATACCTGCATATAGGCGCGGGCGGCAAGGGCCATGGCGGCATACTTGGTCGGACGGCCAGGGTCTGCCTGCGTTTCAGGGAGATTGGCGGCAGCAAAAGCCAGGTCATCTGTGATCCATTTCAAAACAGCGCCCGGAGCGTTTTCATTGGAAATTGAAAGTGCAACTTCTATTTTGTCTTCCGGAATGATTGGAATTTTGTCACCAAAAATCAGCCATGCTTCGAAATTAAACAATCCCCTGAGGAAGCGGGTTTCGGCTTTGAATTCCTTGGCTTTCGCATCAGAAAGGCCGGTTGTTTTAGCAATCACATTCAGCGTAGTGTTGGCGCGGTTTACACCCATACCAATGCACAATCTCCATTTTTCAGCAGGATAATTGTTGGTGGTTGCAACTTCCCAACGTTCGATTTCATTGACTGTAACCTGGTCGCTTTTTTCAGATCCTTTGTAAGCATCGTCAGATGCGACAGAACCGTAAGTCCAGTTTTGGATAGATGCACCCCAGCTGACGGTCCATAAAGCACTTCCTTTTACCATGCCATAGGTTCCGGTCAATAAGGCGTCTATACCCTTTTCACTGTAAAATACATCTTCGGAGGTTGAACCAATCGGCTTTTTATCCAAAAATGCGTCAGAACAAGAATTAGATATGGCGAGTAAAAGAAAGGTAGCCACTATAATTGATAGTTTTTTCATATCATTCTTTTGTTTAAAATTAATAATTTTCATAATCGATTACAATCCAAGGGTTAAACCAAATGTAATCTGACGCGGCGTTGGCCATGCTCCCCTGTCGACACCCATTGACATGCCTGATGAATCGAGTTCAGGATCGAGACCGCTGTACTTTGTAAGGGTGAACAGGTTGGTAACTTGTGCGTAAAGGCGCAGGTTTTTAACTTTGATCTTGTCGATCGTCCGCTGCGGGAATGTATAGCCAATCCGCAAAGATTTCATCCTGAGGAAAGATCCATCCTCGATATAAGCAGTTGACGCATCTTGTGAACGGGCTTCCTGATCAAGCATAGGCAATTTGGCATCGGCCTTGTTTACATAAGGGCTGCCCCATGAATTGTATAGTGCATCTTTGCTTAAATTGCCGTTGAACATACCGTAGTCAATCCAGCGGCTGACATAATTGATCATGTCGTTGCCGTAGCTTCCGTAGAAGAACATGTTCATGTCGAAGCCACCGTAGCCGAGATCAATATTCAAACCTCCGGTGAATTTAGGATGCGGATCACCTATGTATGTCCGGTCTTTGTCCATTGAAATCTGCTTGTCGCCGTTCAGATCCCTGTATTTGAAGTGACCCGGGGCAGTATATGAGCCGTATTGAGGCGCTGCTGTAGCTTCTGCGGCATTTTGGATGATACCGTCAACGATATAGCCGTAAAACATTGGGAATGCCTGTCCGGTTGTAGCGCGGGTATATTCAATCTGACGCTCGGAATAACCCATTACTTCGCTCATGTTGTTGGAAAGCTTCACAACTTCATTTTTGTAATGCGACCAGGTAGCAGCAATGTTGTAGGTTAATCTGCCTGCCATCAGGGTATTGCGGTACCCCAGTTCGATGTCAACGCCGGTATTTTTCATTTCTCCGATATTAACATACGGAGGCGTTGCCAAACCCATTACTTCAGGTACACTCAAACGGTAAAGCATGTCGGAGGTATTTCTTTGCCATGCATCCACAGCCAGACTCAATGCGTTTTTGAACATCGAACTGTTTATACCAAAATTGGCCGTTTTGGTGGTCTCCCATTTTACATCAGGATTACCCTTGGTAGACGGCTGAAAACCAGCAACGGCCGAGGTATTTGTACCTTTTAAATCATAGGCAGCCATGTAGTTGTCTGTCGCAAATGTCGAATACATCTGGTAGTTGTCGATCCTGTCATTTCCTGAAGTACCCCAGCCTGCTCTGATTTTAAGCATATCCAGCCAGTTTTTTGAGTTGGCCATAAAGCTTTCTTTGCTGAGCTCCCATGCGGCTGAAGCAGCCGGAAAAATACCAAAGCGATTGGCTTCACCAAATTTTGAGGATCCGTCGCGACGTACTGTAGCCTCCATGAAATATTTCCCTTTCAGGTCATAATTTACACGTCCGAACTGGGAGAATAAAGAAGATGCGTTACCGGTACCACTGTTGTCTTTATTTAATTCACCGGAGTTAATTTGCATATATTCAGGTGTCAGTGCAAAATATTGACTCCTGCTTGCAGCCATTTCCTGGTAAGTATTTGAAACAGCCTCTGTTCCGACAACAACATTGATTTTATGAATTTCATTAATTGTTGTTGTGTAATTAATCGTATTGGCCCAGTTCCATAAAATATTATAATTTGAGTTTACACTAAAACCCGGAACTTTGTTAGGTTCTGAAGCTTCAAAGGTTGGCATGGTATAATTTTTTCCATTCCACTGGGCAACGTTGTAACCAAACAAACTCTTGAATGTTAAGCCTTTGTACAAAGTTGCTTCTGCAAAAATATTTCCAATACCCCTGAAATATTTTCCGTTGTTGTTCTGCGCACGGGACAGTTGAGCTACAGGATTTCCTGCATTTCCCATACCCGGGGCTTTGGTACCTGCAAAATTACCCCCGATATCATACACGGGAATAATTGGCTGCATACGGTAAGCCATTGATATCGGACTGCCTTCGCCGTTACCCTGCAGATCGCCGTTCTCGTTGATATAAATACCCTGGAGTGATTCGCCTACTTTGAGCCAGTCGGCAAACTTGGTTTCAGCATTTACCCGGAAATTGTAGCGTTTGAAGTCTGTGAATTTCAGAAAACCCTGTTCGTCAAGGTAATTAGCTGACAAAGAATAGGTTGATTTTTTTGCACCGCCCGATACAGAAAGATCGTACTCCTGAACAACGCCTGATCGATAGATTTCATGGTACCAGTCGGTACCAGTTTTGTTGGCTTTGAAAATCACATAATCCGGATAATTGTATAGGGAAGGATTAACCGAAGCGGCTCCTTCCATGGTTCCTGCAGGCAGGATGTAATCCGGAATTCTTGGCGTCGTACCACTGCCATATTGTGGATGGTTCGGCGCTGAGCCGGTATTTTTACCCACCAGCCACAAGGCTTCACCATACTGGCTGGTATTTAGCAGGTCGTATTGGTTGACAGCCTGTGAAATGCCTGTTCGCACACTGAAAGTAATGGACGGCTCCTGGTTCAGTTTCCCGTGTTTGGTGGTAATCAAAATTACACCGTTAGCACCCCGGCTACCATAGATAGCAGCTGAGGACGCATCTTTCAAAACAGATATTGACTCGACATCGCTTGGATTGATGTTGTTTCCTGGTCCTACAGGAACACCGTCGATCACATACAAAGGATTCGGGTCGTTGATGGTACCGATACCGTGGATGCGGATGGTAGCATCAGCACCTGGTCGGTTGGTAGAGGTTACTGTTACCCCTGCAACCTGTCCCTGCATACGGCTGACAACACTCGGTGAAGTTGAAATCTTCAGTTGTTCTTTTGATACGGTTGAAATAGAACCTGTCAGTTCCTCTTTCTTTCGGGTACCATACCCTACAACGACCACTTCCTCTAAACCAATGACTTCGTTCTTCATGGTGACATTAATCACACTCCTTTGACCAATTGGTACATCTTGGTTTACCATTCCGATAAATGAAAAGGAGAGAGTTGATACCTCGGAAGGTACAGTAAGGTTGTATTTCCCGTCCATATCTGTAATTGTTCCGATAGTAGTCCCTTTTGCAACTACAGCAACGCCGGGAACGGAGGCGCCGCTTTCATCACTTACTTTCCCGGAGATTGGTTTTTGTGCAAAAGCCATGCCGGTCGCCATAACCATAAGAAAAGCCAGGGATAGCAGCATCCTGGTCCATTTTCCTTCAGGCAGAGAAATTACTTTTTTTTGTTTCATAAATTCATAGCATTAAGATTGATAAATAGAAAAATGATAAGGTATTCAATTAGATTTAACCAGATGAATAAATTGAACAGAGAAAATTCATGAAAAATGGAGGCGGGTTAAGGGAGTGTCGCATCTTTCAATAAAGTAAATTGATAAAAATAAAAACTTGGTACCACGAAATTGCAAAAAATAAATCATAATTTCCATGATTTATTACATATATTTTAACTTAATATTAAAGTTTGTTAACACATGGAATTATTACGATTTTTTTTTTCGAATATAAATGTTGATATCCAGTGATATATGATTGAAAATAATTATCTATTTATTTATATTTATTGTTTAACTTGTGTTAAAATGTTAAATTGTTAACATATCAATTTATCTTCATAACCATGAATTTTGTCTCAACCATCATAAATATACCAAATGATTACTTCAAGATTTAACATCCTGGCCCTGGCATTTCTTCTTTCATCAACTGCCTGCAGGCACAATGATTTAAAAATTATGACTGTTACAGGTGAAATGCCTTCATCACGTATGGGTATTACGCTTCCGCATGAGCACGTTCTGGTTGATTTTTCAGTTATAGACTCAGTCGGGTTAATTCATTACAACAGAGATTCTGTCGTAATGAAAGTGCTGCCTTTTCTGGAAGAGTTGAAGCCCTACAAAGTCAAAACGTTTGTGGACTGTACGCCCGAATTTCTCGGCCGCGACCCGCAACTTCTGGCCGAATTATCGCGGAAGTCAGGAATTAATATTTTAACCAATACCGGTTGGTATGCTGCAGATAATAAGCGTCATCTGCCAAAGGAGATCGTGAGCATGAGTGCCGAAGAGATTGCATTGCTCTGGATAGCTGAAGCTAAAAACGGTATAGGGAATACGGGTATCAAACCGGGGTTTATTAAAATCGGGATCAGTAATTCTGAATTGACTGAGGACGACAAAAAGCTGGTGGCTGCAGCCTGTCTGACCCATCTTGAGACCGGACTAACGATTATGTCTCACACGGGACCTGCGGAAGGGGCATTGGCGCAATTGGAAATTCTCAAAAAATATGGTGTTGATCCTTCTGCTTTTATATGGACCCATGCCATGGTTGAATCTTCAGCCGGCAAACTGCTTGCCGTATCCGAGAAAGGCGCATGGGTAGCATTCGATGGTATTCAGAAGGATATGGTTTCAAAAGGCAGGATAAGCAATCTGGTGAAATACATGAAGTCAATTCGTAAACTCGACAGGGTATTGCTCTCGCACGATGCAGGCTGGTACCGTCCGGGGAAGCCGGATGGAGGGAAATTCCGCCCGTATACAGAACTTTTTGGTTCTTTTATGCTGCTGTTACTTAGCGAAGGAATTACCAGGGAAGAGATTGATCAGATGATAGTTAAAAATCCGGCTGATGCATTTGGAATCAGGGTGAGGAGGGCTATGTGATGATCTTTTAGCGCTATGGGGTTTAGTACCAGGAGATCGGGAGAAGGAAACGGGGAAACGGGGAAACGGAGACTGGAAGACTGGAAGACTGGATGACTGGATGACTGGACGAATACACAGACTCAAAGATTTGAAGCCAATGGCTATTCATAAATATTTTACATGGCATACTATGTTAGTTATTAACAGATTTTTTTTGATCTCATTGATCTCATTGGTGCTGCTTATTAAGTTTTCTGCGGCATTTGCGCAGGAAGATAACTGGACCCATTTCCGTGGGAGCAACCTTGACGGAATTTCGGCAGACAGTCTTGTACCTGTTTTGTGGAATGATACAACCAATGTGATCTGGAAAACTGCAGTCAGGGGGAGGGGATGGTCTTCGCCGGTTGTCGAAGGCAACCAGGTATGGGTAACTACTGCGGCAGTTGACGGGAAAGAGATGTCGGCCATTTGCGTCGATTTTAATACAGGCAGGATACTATTTGATATCTTGCTTTTTAAGCAGGACAGTATTTACCGGAAGCACTCCATCAACACTTATGCCACACCAACACCCTGTATTGAAGAGGGATATGTTTACATTAATTTTGGAAGTACCGGAACAGCTTGTCTGGGCACATCTGACGGCAGGGTGGTATGGAAAAGGAATGATTTAATTGTGGAGCATGTCCAGGGAACCGGCTCTTCTCCCATTATTTACAAGGATTTCCTAATTGTTCACTATGAAGGTACCGATCAGCAGTTTATTGTTGCTTTAAACAAGAAAACAGGGGAGACGGTATGGCGGACCGACCGACCGAAGGAGTGCTATGATGCACTTCAACCTATCGGAAAAAAAGCCTATGTGACGCCAATCGTGATAACAGTGGGAGGGAAGGACCTTTTGATTTCGGACGGATCGGCGGTTTGTTGTGCCTACGATGTGATGACAGGTAAAGAGGTATGGCGTGTTGTCCAGGGGGAAGATTCCACCGTCGCGATGCCCTTGTATGAAAATGGTGTTGTTTTCTTTTACACCGGTTTCGTCACACCTGTCGACGGCGGGAAATATACCGAATTGATGGCTGTAAATCCGAAAGGTACCGGAGATGTCACCAAAACAAATGTTCTCTGGAGGATCAAATCGCCTATATTACAGCTTCTTACCCCGCTGGTGAAGGATGGTCTTATCTATACGGTTGACGCCTTAAATAAACTGTTAGTCATTGACGCAAAAAACGGAAATGAAATTTATACCAAAAAACTGAAAAACAAATACAATTCCTCACCTGTTTATGCCGGAGGAAGGGTTTATTTTTCATCTGTGAAAGGTGAGACGCTGGTACTGAAGGCCGGTAGGACACCGGAAATACTGGCTGAAAACAGTCTTCACGGTGAATTGTTTGCAACTCCTGCCATAGTCAGGAATTCGATCCTTATCCGCAATGAATCTTTCCTTTATCGTATCGGGAAGAAATATCACTAACAACCACCCCGGCCTGCTGAAGGTGGGATTTTAGGCATAAAAAAAGAGAGACGAAATTTCTTTCCTCTCTCTTTACC
>JBBQHB010000054.1:0-35807 GCA_038323575.1 Bacteroidales bacterium
TTTTATTTCTATTAAAGAAATCTTAACTTTGATTTAAACTCACAAATTCAAATTAATAGTACCAGACTTTAGTGGCACCTATCAATTTTCCGCCTTTCTAAAAGGCAGCTAATGAATTAACCTTAATTATCTAAACGAGCATGTATGAAAGATGATGAAACGCAAGTTTTTATCGTAAAGAGTCATTTTTTTCTCTTTGCAATGTTTTTTTTCGTTGGGATTTTCTTTCTCTCCCAGCTAAATGCTTCGGCACAGCAAAAAACACTTACAGGGTCAGTTGTTGGCGACGATAAAGCGCCTATCCCTGGAGCATCGATTATCGTAAAAGGAACGACCATCGGAACAGTGACCGATTTTAACGGAAGATTTACCCTATTAATTCCTGTTACCGCAAAAACACTTGTGATCAGTTTTGTAGGGATGCAATCCAAAGAGGTTTTAATTGGTACCGGCACCGTTTTCAATTTCACACTCTCAGAAAGCACGGCAGGAATTGAAGAAGTTGTTGTGGTAGGTTATGGTGTACAGAAGAAAGAGAGTGTTGTTGGTGCAGTTGTCCAAATTGGAAACGAATCTTTGATGCGTTCCGGTAATTCAAACGTTACCAATGCGTTGGCCGGAAAAATGTCGGGCGTTTTAACCATGCAGCAAGCCGGTGAGCCTGGTGCAAATAGTTCAGAAATAATCATCCGCGGCGTATCGAGTTGGAACGGTTCTCAACCATTGGTACTTGTTGACGGGGTTGAACGTAGTTTTACCGATCTGGATCCCAATGAAGTTGCATCTATTTCAGTATTGAAGGATGCCAGTGCCACCGCAGTATTTGGGGCAAAAGGCGCTAACGGTGTTATTATTGTGACAACTAAACGTGGAAACATCGGAGCCCCTGTCATGAATTTTTCTGCCTCCTATGGTTTACAAAAGGCAACCCGCTTTCCACAATTCATCGATTCCTATACTACGATGTCGGTTTTGAACCAGGGACTAATGAACGGTGCACAATTTGACAAATTAATTCCACAAAGCGACTTGAATGAATACCAGAAACCTTCTACCCCGTTAAAGGCTTTACAATTTCCAAATGTTGACTGGTTTAAGGAGATGACCTTACCCAGTTCTCCAACATTGGATGCCAATTTTAATATTTCGGGGGGAACAAAATTTGTAAAATATTTTGGAACCTTGGGGTATTACAATGAACAAACGTTGTTTGTTGGATACAAGGATGGTTATGAAGACACCAATTATAGATTTGACAGGTTTAATTACCGGACGAATCTTGATTTTAACCTGACAACAACAACAACACTTTCATTTAATATCGGTGGGGAAACAGGAATAAAGAATCAGCCTACAACTTCACCGTGGCGAAGCCTTTATGCAACCACCCCGGCATCTTTTCCCCCATACTGGCCTGAGTGGCTGCTCTCTGATAAGGTGAACGGTATACCGGATATCGATTATCCTGATGCTTCAGGGAGACGTCTTGCACTAAAATTAAATGGTTTCACCACCAATCCTTATACTTATCTGGCCCAAGGCAACTTTAATAAATACTTGAATTCCAAGCTATTTACAGACATAGTACTGGATCAGAAACTTGACTTCCTTGTCAAAGGTCTGTCATTTAAAGGTAAGGTTGCTTTTAGTACTTACTATAACACCAGAACTTTGTATGCAAATTACATCCGTCCTGCATACAAAATTAACTGGGCTGATGTTGGAAAACCGGGTGTAAATCCCTGGTATAGGAATGGCCAGTCAGGATACTATAAGTTTATGATTACTCCATTGGATATCAATGTTGGTGGAATGGAATCGGGTTATTATCGCGATTTGTATTATGAAACCTCATTGAATTATGCCAATACATTCGGAAAACACAGTGTTTCAGCACTGGCCTTATTCAATCGTCAGAAAAAGGAATATGAGACAGATTATCCCTTCAAAAATGAAGCACTGGTAGGAAGGGTTACCTATGATTACTCCCACAAATACTTAATCGAGGTAAATATTGGTTACACAGGATCTGAACGGTTTGCTCCGGGAAAGAAATTCGGATTTTTCCCTTCAGGGGCATTTGGCTGGGTGGTTTCTGAGGAGCGTTTCTTCAAAGAGGCTGTACCGTTTATAAGTAAATTAAAATTGCGCTATTCCGATGGGAAAGTAGGAAGCGATAATGCATCCGCCAGATGGCTGTTTATCAGTAACTATTATACCGATCCAAGAGGCTTTATCAAAGAAGATCCGGCAGCTAATCCTGTGGCACAATGGGAAGATGCACGAAAAAAAGATTTTGGTATCGAGTTGGGTTTATTCAAAAACGACCTTACAATAAACCTCGATTTTTTCGATGAATTTCGTACCAATATGTTGCTTACTCCAAAAATCCCGATGACCGTCGGAAATAGTTTCAAAGATCAAAACCTTGGGTCAATGAAAAAACACGGCTTTGATCTTGACATTGAGTATCGGAAGGCACTGTCAAATGACATGAGCTATTACATGAAAGGAATCTTCGGATTTAATGAAAACAGGATTGTTTACAAGGATGATCCCAAATATGCCCCTGAGTATGCTAAGGAGGCCGGAAAAGCATTAGGTGCCCAGATTACAGGTGCCCAACTGATTGGATCAGGTTATTTCACTTCAGTAGATGACATTCATATTACTGCGGCACCAATTCCCGTAGGTGCTTTAAACGTAGGAGATTATAAGTTCCTTGATTACTATTCGGATGGAAAAATCAGCATCAATGACCGTTATCCGATTGAAGGATCAATGTACCCACCGATTACCTTTTCATTGGGAGGAGGCTTTAGCTATAAAAACTTTGATTTGAACTTCAATTTTCAGGGGAATCTCGGTAAATATGTTGCCTTCAACCAGGCATATGAAATTGAGTTCCCCAATGGGAACTACCGTATCCATGCTTCACAGTTAGATTATTGGACCCCGACAAATCCGGATGCCAACCATTCAACGATTCACTTTGTCGGAGATGCCAACCTGCCAAACCTTGTTTGGGGTGGAGGTTCCTCCTATTATGGCGGATATGAAACCGCCATTGAAGGACGGATGTGGAGAAAGGCTGATTATCTGAGGTTGAAAGAGGTTTACTTTGGCTACAACTTCAAGTCGGGAATGCTTAAAAAAGCTGTTGGAATAAACAGTATGACAGCCTACATTACGGGTAATAACCTTTGGACCATAACAAATTTGATTGAAGGAGATCCTGAACGCAAAGACTTCACACAAGGTTTCTATCCCCAGATGTCGAGTATCAAATTTGGCCTAAAAATTGGATTTTAACCCTGACAACATGAAAACAATGAAAAAACAGTTCAAAATTATAGTTCTTGCCGGGATACTTGGGATAATTTCCCCCTCGTGTCTTGAAAATTATCTGAACGAAGCGCCTGATGCAGGATTAACAACGGAAATTGTGTTTTCAAAATACACAAATATCCTTAAATTCTTCGATTCTGTCTATGATGGACAACGTGTAATCAGCGGTACCACTTATGATTACAATATAAAAACTGCACATCCGCTTTATTTCGCATATCGAATGGAATATACTTGGGATGGCCTGACCGATATGAGCGATAATGGACGCCAATATGAATCGCAATCAATCAAAGGTGGTCAAATGGGTGGGACAGTAGATAAATTTGCCGGTCCAGTTTCGTCAAAGAATATGCCCATCTTGCCTTCCATGTTTGAATGTATCAGGATATGTAACATGACGCTGAAAAATGTCAATATGTTACAGGATGCTCAGCAGACAGATATTGATGACCTTATCGGACAAGCGCATTTCATCCGTGCCTATGCCCATTTTGCACTCTTCCGGATTTGGGGGCCAATGCCTTATATCACCAACGTATTAAACGCAGGGAACGAATTTGACCTTGTACGTTTGTCAAGAAATGAAACCTGTAAAAAAATTGCAATGGATTTTGATTCGGCTTATGTCTATTTTAGAAAAGCGGGAATCATGCGTCGCGACGCCGATCTTTTACTCAGTAATCCCAAACAATTTCGTCCTGCCGGAGTAGCAGCACTCGGAATGAAAGCCCGTGCTTTGCTGTATGCTGCCAGTCCTCAAAACAACAAAAACGGTGTTTCCGATTGGCAGGATGCAGCTAAAGCATGTTGGACAGCAATTGACTCCAGCAAATTTTATGGCTTTGCGATGCAGACTGCTGCCCAGGCAAGCGGTAATCTTAAGCAAGCATACAAGAATAATTTTATGAATGTGGCCCGAACCAATGAACAACTGTGGTCCTATTATGCAAACTATAATAACCCGAATATTGCAAATCCGAACTATAGTATCGGATTGACAACCATTCAATCAATGACTAATGCCATTTTCGCACAACAGGCCACAGCCATGTCAGGAGAGAATCCTACACAGAATCTTGTTGACAGGTTTGAGACCAAATGGGGAGAACCACTCAATACCGCTGCTGACAGGGCTGCTGCCACTGTACTCGGGCATTACAATGATCAGGATCCCTATTCAAACAGGGATCCCCGATTTGCCTGGGGTATCATTTACAATCAAACCACAGAGGTTGCCGGATATAGCCCGGCAAATATCTATTATGAGACTATAAACGGGAAGCAGGTATTCAGCGAGTTACTGAATTATGCCGCTTTTCTTGGTGTAACACGTACCGGATACTATCAACGAAAATCGATTTACGACTCAAACACCAAAGTAACAACAAGTTACAATGTAACTGATCCCCTTATCCGGGTGGCCGAATTGTACCTTAATTACGCCGAAGCGGCCGCTCTGGGTTATGGAGGAGAAGCCGGGACTGCTCCGGGAGCAACACTTAATGCATCCCAGGCTGTAAATCTGGTTAGAACAAGGGTCGGAATGCCCGGTTTACCCACCGGTTTGACTCCCGATCTGTTTTTGAAGCGTTTGAAAAATGAGCGCATTATTGAATTGTGCTTCGAGGGTCACTATTACTTCGATATTCGCCGCTGGTTAGATGCACCTGCTTCAATGGGCCAGATACTTTATGGCATGGACATAGAAAAGGTACCAGTCTCTTCAACCTATCCGAAAGGGTTCAAGTATGAGCGCTTACCATTGCCGGCTGACAGACAGTCGATGTGGAAAGATGATATGTACACTTTCCCGTTTACTACGGCCGATAATTACAAGATGCGGAATTTTACACCTAACCCGATTTGGTAATTCATACAAATTAAAGATCTTATGAAACTAAATAAAAATATATACATTAAGTTCAGCTTTATTCTCTTTACACTTCTGATGCTTATATCAGCTATAAATGTGAAAGCACAGAATAAAACTGAAAACAAGAAGCAAAAGGCGATAGTGTTGACGCTTAAAGTTACTGATGAACAAGGGGACCCAATTTCCGGTGCTAAAATTGTGCTTGGTGAAGGTCTCATACATACACAAACAGATCAGGCCGGGATGGTCAAATTGACTGTACCAAGCGACAAGGAGTTTGTCACTATTTCCTCTCCAAACTATGAACCACAGGTATTGCTGGTCAATGAATTAATTGTCAGTCAGTCCGTTAAGATGATTAAGTCAAAAATGTTCATGACTACGGGAGATGATGTTCCTCTTCCCTATTTGACCATTAAGAAAAGGCATTTAACGGGTAGTACGAGTGTTCTGGATGCCTTGGTTCTTGATAAATATCCTTCAACAGATATCCGCAATGCCTTAACCGGATTGGTTACCGGGATGGAAGTTTATGAAAGGGACGGTTCCCCGGGAATGTCTGCAGAGGAAAAACTGGGAAGCTACGGCGCTACTGAAAAAGTTGGGCTATACTCACGCGGAAGCAGTTTGATGTACATCGTTGATGACGTTCGTATGGATATTACCGAAATACCGCTCGATCCTTATGAAATTGAATCAGTATCGCTGGTTCGGGATATTGTTTCTAAGACAATGTACGGTCCTGCCGCAGCTAATGGGATCGTCTTTATCAAAACGAAGCGCGGCAAAAAGAATGAGCGTATTTTAAATGTAAACCTTGAACAGGGGGTCAGTATCATTGACCGAATGCCTCAATGGGTTTCGGGCGCTGATTATGCCCGGTTAAACAACCTGGCAAAAAAGAACAGCGGAATTACAACCGGATTGTATAGCGAGGATGATATCACTGCCTATGCTAAAAATGATCCCTACGATATGAATCACCCAAGCGTAGATTATTTCGGTCTTCTTATAAAAAACAGCAGGAGTTTTACGCGGGCAAGCGTATCAACTTCGGGTGGAACCGATGCCATGCAATACAGCGCCTACATCGGGTACAACGGCGAAGGCGACAATTTCAATATGGGTCCCAAAGCCGGCTATCAGCGGATCAATGCACGATCGAACCTCGATATCAAGATCAATCAGTTTCTAAAGGTTCAACTTAATTTCTCGGCAGGATTGTCTTTACGTGATTCACCAAACTATGGTTATAGCAGTACGATTGGTGAAGGTGGTTCTCAAATGGGATTGACAGAAATGCCCAACCTTTTGAATGATATCACCAATACTCCCCCAATTGCCTTTCCCGTATATATCAACAACGATCCTTTGTTAAAATCTCCCTGGTTTGGCATTTCCTCTTCGTATGGAACAAATCCTGTCGGGAATGTCATAAAGAATGGGTATTACAATGAATCCGGAAGGAATGGCGCCATCAATGCTTTGCTGGAGTGGGATATGGGAAATCTCCTGCCAGGACTTAAATCGCATACTTTTGTTGATTTTAACACATACTATCTTTTACGGATCGGGAAAGCTGAAAATTATACGGCTTACCGGATCGATCCGAGAACTTACAACCCTGCTGCAGGAATCACCTCTTTGACCAAAGCTTGGGACGGTGTTGATGCTACCTCCAGATCATTGTTGCATGACTTTTACTTTCAAAATTATGCTGCATACGAGAATTTAAGCTATGACAAGAAATTTGGTCTCCACTATCTGATGGCATCTATGACTTATCGGATGTCTTCGATCAAACGTAACGGATTTGAAGAACCTCAGCGTGAGCAGGCTGAAATTTTTACGGCGCTCTATTCTTACGATGATAAGTATTCGATCCAAGGTGTACTTAACCATGCCGGTACAAGCGGTATGGCTCCGGATCAAACATATTCCAACTCGCCATCTGTCGGTATAAGCTGGATCGTGACAGAGGAGAAATTTATGAAGAAGCTGCATTTCCTGAATTACATGAAGCTTCGCGGTGAATTCGGGGAAACAGCAGTTGATGCATTCAGGTCGCCCTTCGGCTATCGAGACCGTTGGAATCTTGATACCAATACCGGCAATACCGATAAATTCGGTACTTATTACAGCAATACAGGAAACTGGATTGGGGTTTATAAACAATCGCCCAATAACTATCGGGCCTATCCCAACCGTATCGGAAACCCGGACCTTGGCCTTGAGCGCAGAAGAGAATTTAACTTTGGTTTGGATGCCGAAATGTTTAAAAACAAACTCTCTCTCGAGTTCAACTATTACAACATTTTAAGATACAATGTGATTACAACCAGATCCAACACAACCCCTATCCTTTCGGGAACCACCGCTACGCTTCCGGCTGTAAACTACAATTCCTATTCCTATAAGGGCGTTGAACTGGGATTAAAATTCAAGGACAAGATTGGAGATTTTCGTTATTTAATTGGCGGAAATGCCTTCACCCAAACACCAGTGGTTGAGCAGGTTGATGAGCCTAATTACCGAAATCCTTATCAATTGACAGTCGGTGGCCCATCTGATGCAATTCGTGGTTTAAAATACATTGGACGTTTTGCAACTGATGCAGAAGCTAACCAGGTACCTCAGTTTGGCGAGAACCTCCATGCAGGTGACCTTAAATACGAAGACACCAATAAAGACGGTGTTGTGGACGATAACGACGCCCAATACATCGGACATTCGACTCCAAAGTTGTATTATGCTATTAATCTCAATCTTGCCTACAAAAACTTTGAATTGACAGTAACTGGTGTCGGTAGGGCCTTCTACGACCAAATGTTGAACAATAAGTACTATACCAACGGTTCGGGTGATAATATCTATTCGAAATTTGTTTTAGATAACATCGACGCAAATGGTTTGGGAGGCGCTTATCCAAAATTAACTTACTATCAGATTTCGAATAATTTCAAAACATCCAGTTTCAGATTGATTGACAATAGTTTCTTTAAGATCCAGAATTTTGAGCTGGCCTGGAACCTGCCGGTTCAGAAATTCAACTGGATGAAAGGAGTCAGGGGATTCAGGATTTTTGCGCGCGGGGCAAATGTTTACACGCTTGCTAAAATCAATGAAAAAGATGTCGAACCGGAAAACATCAACTCTGGAATTACCAACTATCCGCTGAATATTACGCTTACCGGCGGAATTAAATTAACCTTTTAAACTTCAGAAATATGAAATATAAATATCTGCTAATAATTTCTGTCCCATTTCTTTTAGAGAGTTGTAGCAAATTTTTAGAGGCTTATCCTAATGGAGACAAAGCAAGAGATGATGTATTTAAGTATCAGGAAAGCGTACAAGGTTTAATTGGCCGTAGTTACGACTATTTGGGAAGTGATTATTCATCAAAGAATTACAACAGCAATGAAACGGCTTACCTCGAGTGTGCCACCGACAATGCAGTTCGACGGTCGACCACCGATGCAGTTGTTCAATTTGCTAAAGGCGAGTTAACCACAGGAAACCAGGCTTTTACAAGGGATTATTGGACAAGGGATTACAATGCAATCTTTCTGTTAAACCTTTTTCTTAAAGACAGACGCGGCATTAACTCCGTGGTACTTATCAAGCCTGAATTAAATACATTGGTAGTCAGAAGATTGCAGGGTGAGGCTTTTGGATTGCGTGCATGGGCGGAACGTGACTTATTGAAGAAATTCGGAGGAAAGGAACTCGGAGGCGCAAAATTGTTGGGATTCCCTATCGTGAATGAACCCCTTGATGCTTCCGGCGATATAAATCTTGCAAGAAATAGTTACGATGAGTGTGTGAAGAGAATTATTCAGGATTGTGATTCAGCCCTGAAATATTTGCCTATCGCCCATCGCGATTATCTTTACAATCCAACCTATCTGAGCGATAAAAAGGACTTTCTCGGATCAGTCAACTGGAACAGGGTTGATGGTATTACCATGTACGCCATCAAAGCGCTAACCTATTTATCCTGGGCCAGCAAACGATTCAATCCTACCGGTGATGTTTCACGATGGGATTCAGCAGCAAAAAATGCAGCCAGGGTCATGGACTTTAAATTAGCCGGATCACCTAACGGCGACGCCTATGATCCTACCAAACGCGTTGATTTTAATGATGTTTACGATAAAAGTATAGTTTGGTCATCGCGACTCGTAGAAAACGATATCACCATGGAACAGGTCTTTTTCCCTGCTGCGGCTAATGGAAACGGATTCGGTCCTTTTGGTGATATCGGTGCAACACGCGAATTTGTGGATGCCTTTGGCGACGTAAACGGATATCCGATCAGTTCAAGTACGGTTTACAATGCAGCTAAACCTTTCGACAACCGCGAACCGCGATTCTATGCTGTAATTAATTATAATAGCAGGACTTACATACCGGCCTATGGTACAACCAGTCCTATTTATACATTTGAAACATGGGAGCCTGATGACCAAGGCCTTAACGGAGGGAAAGACAGAGCAGGTAACGGTAACAACGTCCGGACCAACATTTATGTAAAAAAATTCTGCTACGGAATCAACTGGAAACAATCAAGCTTTCAAAGGAGACCACGTTGCAGGTTCAACATCCGGTACGCCCACATGGCCCTGGCATTTGCCGAAGCTGCCAATCAGGTCGTAGGACCCAATGGTACAATGTACGGCTATTCACCCAAAACAATTGTAGGAACGCTGCGATCAATGAAAACTTATGAGGATAAAACCGGAATACCTGCTGGTGATCCTTATATGGCCAGCGTTGCTGCTGCGGGGAAAGATGCTTTTTATGATTTGATCAAAAACGAGCGTCGTATTGAATTCTGTTTTGAAGGTGAGCGATTTCATGATATGGCCAGATGGACCAATGATGCCGAGTTTAAGACTTTGTACAATAAGCCGGTTCATGGCATCAAAACAATTAAAAACGGGGCTGCTTTTAGCTACGATTTGTCATGGGAGGTTGAATCCCGAAATTATAATTCTGCCTATATGCCATTGCCTTATGACGAAATCCTTCGAATGAGCAAACTGGTTCAGAATGAAGGCTGGGATAAATGGAAATAATTAAAAATATCACGGATGAAAAAATTTTTAGTGTCTCTTTTGGTAGCAACAACGATTATTTCGTGCTACGATAATTATATAAAAGACTTTGACTACGATGCAATATATATTCCTTTTCGAATGGATGTCAGGACTTTCGTCGTCGGTGAAGGAATGAAATTTGATATTGGGGTTGAATTAGGCGGTGTAAGAGATAATACCAGAGACAGGATTGTTTCTTATCAACTCGACAATAGTTTAATTACGCCGGCAATGTTACAATCCATGAAGGGGGGTCAGGCTTATATTGCAGCAGCAGTAACACCGGTGACAAACTTGCTTCCATTGCCTGCCAACTATTTTACACTGAGCAATAAACTCCAGTTTATCATCAAAAAGGGAGAACACATCGGTAAAATTACTGTTAATCCCGACTCAGTCAAATTCTTAAGCGATGCAGCCACCATTAACCCTACTTATGCCATTGGAATCAGGCTAATAAGTGCAGATGCAGATTCCCTGATTTACAGCAAAAGAACAGAAGTAATAGGTGTCAAATATGAAAATATGCTCTTTGGAAGCTACTGGCACGGTGGTATTACTACCGTGAAGGATCCAAATGATGCTACTGTTTTGAATACAATTAATTATTACACGACTATACCAGTATCGGATGTGAAGACATGGTCATTGAAAACCATAAGTCCAAACTCAGTCGCACCAAACGGCTACAGTGATCTTACTTCTCCAACAGGAATGGAATTTTCACTGAGTTTAAACGGGGGAACTGTGACTATTAACTCATTGACCACCGGAAAATATTCAATACTCCCGGACGGAGCGAGCACCTATAATCAAGCTAAATTACTTCAGAACCGAAAGATTTACCTGAAATATAAATACAAGGATGCATCAGGAAACTGGTGTCATGCCCAGGATACCCTAACCTTCCGTAATCGCATGAGAGATGGTGTAAATGAATGGCAGGATGAGAATCCGTCTCATTATTGATTAAAACATTCTTAATTATTAAACCTTAACATTCCACTTGATTTAAGCAGGTTCGCATAAGAGATCAAATAAAAATCTTATATTTACAATACTTAACAGACCGACATTCAGAGGAATAAGCTATGCCTTGGACACAAGTCACCGATCCGTTTCATAACATGACCATATCGGCACTGGTTGCATTTGTGCCCATTCTGGTCATTTTCTGGGCTCTGATCATAAAAAAAATGAAGGGTTACAAGGCAAGTTTACTGGCTGTTTTTGCAGGATTGTTCATAGCCGTTACAGTATACAGGATGCCTGTAAACCTGGCGCTTTTGTCCACGGCCAACGGGATCATGTATGGCTTATTCCCGATCTGCTGGATCATCATTTCTGCCGTATTCCTTTTTAACCTTACAGTCAAGAGCGGTCAGTTCGAAATCATTAAACATTTCATGGCAGCCATCACTTCCGACAGGAGGATTCAGGCGCTGCTGATTGCCTTTTCATTCGGATCATTTCTGGAAGGTACTGCCGGTTTCGGGGCACCGGTTGCAATTACTGCTGCCATGCTGGTAGGTCTGGGTTTTAATCCTTTGTATGCTGCCGGAATATGTTTGATTGCCAACACGGCGCCCGTCGCTTTTGGCTCAATCGGTATTCCGATTACTGTTGCGTCGCAGGTTTCATCAATTCCGGAAATGGCAATTTCTCAAATGATCGGCCGAACCCTACCCATTTTATCTATTTTCCTTCCATTCTACATCGTTGTTATCATATCAGGATTCAAAAAAACATTCGAAGTTTTGCCTGCGGTACTGGTATCCGGCTGCTCCTTCGCTCTTCTTCAATGGTTCTCTTCCAACTTCCTTGGACCGGCGCTGCCTGACATCATTGCAGGCATCGGATCAATTATTTGCCTTGTCGTTTTACTGAAATTCTGGAAACCCAAAACCATCTGGCGCTTCCCCAACGAGCCTGCCACTTCATTCAACCGTCTTTCTACCTATTCGACCGGCGAGATCCTCAGGGCCTGGTCGCCATTTATTTTATTGACCATCATGGTAATAGCGTGGGGACTTCAGCCGATCAAACAGGTAATGAACGCTGTGGGCCAGGTCCAGTTCGAAATGCCGGGGCTTCACAATGCAATCAGCGACAGAAACAACAATTTAATTCCACACCTGTTCAGGTTCAATTACCTGTCGGCGGCAGGAACATCCATTTTTATCGCTGCCCTAATTTCCATTCCGTTGGTCGGGTTAACATTCCGTGAAGGATTTAAAATTCTGGTCGCAACACTCAAACAGCTGAAGTTTTCAATCATCACAATAGCTGCCATACTTGGATTTGCTTACAGTCTGAACGATTCCGGAATAACTATTACCATGGCTGAAGCCCTGGCCAATACGGGATTCCTGTTTCCTTTCTTTGCACCGATACTAGGCTGGCTAGGGGTTTTTATTACAGGATCAGATACCTCGTCAAATGCCTTGTTTGGCAAGCTTCAATCGGCAACAGCTTCCTCCATCGGAATTGATCCTGTCATCACAGTGGCAGCCAATGCTTCAGGCGGTGTGGTCGGCAAAATGATTTCACCCCAGTCCATTGCCGTTGCCGCTGCCGCAGGGAACCTGGTAGGAAAGGAATCAGATTTGTTTCGGTTTACAGTAAAACACAGCTTTATTATGCTGATTTTCATTTGCTTAATCGTCCTGAGCCAAGCCTATCTGTTTAGCTGGATCGTTCCGCAATATCAGTTACTTACAGCTAAAACAGTCGGAACTGCCCCTGATTTCTTTAAAGGATATACCTACATATTGATCTTGACCTGCGTTTTAATTGCCTTTCCTGTTATAATCAACAGGATGAAAAAAGGGAAAATCCGGCCGGAAATAACAAAAAATCTTAACAACCTATGAGAACAGGTTTTCAATACGGGAATAATGAAATAGTTCTGAGTTTTCCTGATGATGTTGTTGTTTACAAATCAAACTACAAAAACACAGATAAAGCGGCTTCTGAACTGCTGATGGAATCCCTGGCAAATCCGGTTGGCGGTGATTCTATGCGAAGCCTTATAAAAAACAGAAAGAAGGGCAAAGTAGTGATAGTCGTATCAGACATAACTCGCCCTATCCCGTACTTCCAATTCCTGCCCGGTCTGATTGTTTTTATTGAAGAATCAGGAGTTAAAAAAGACGAAATTATCATCCTCATTGCTACCGGCATGCACCGTGCCTCGACCCGCGCTGAACAACTCAGCATGTTTGGAGAATTTATTCTTCGGAATTATCCGATCATTGACCATGATTGTGAAAATGAAAATGAACTTCAGGAACTGGAAGGCCTGAGCTGGTCGGGTTCGGGAATCAGGCTGAACAAACATTATATCAATGCCGAATTCCGTATCGTAACCGGGTTGGTTGAGCCCCATTTTATGGCAGGTTTCTCAGGAGGCAGAAAAGCCATTTGTCCGGGCCTGGTTTCCCTGGACGCAATCCAAAAATTTCACGGCTATACCTTTCTGAGCCACCCCAATGCCTCAAGTGGCATTTTGGCTGACAATCCGTGTCATGAAGAAAACAGTTCCATCGCCAAAATGTGCCCTCCTGATTACACCATCAATATTGTCTTAGATAACAACAAGAATATCAACGCAGTAGTATCCGGAGAATTGTTTGCATCGCACTGCGAAACAGTGGCTTATGTAAAAGCGGCATGCTGCCCGGCAGTATCTGACCTGGCTGATATTGCGGTAACCTCATGTGGCGGATATCCGTTGGATGCCACCTTTTATCAATGCGTTAAAGGTTTTGTGAATTGTCTCCCGGCGATCAAAAATAAAGGAGAGATCATTTCTTTCGGAAGTTGTTCCGAGGGAATCGGAAGTCAGGTATACGGCGATATTATGAGGAAATATGATGGAAAATATCCTCAGTTTATTGAGGAGATAAAAAATGAAGGCTTTTTCATCAAGGACCAGTGGGAGTTTCAGATGCACATCAGGGTACTGGAGAAAATCGGTCAGGAAAATCTGCATTTTTACACTTCCAATCTACCGATAGATGACCTTTCAACACTTTCGGTCAACCCACATGCTGTTTCAGCTGAAACTATCGAAAGTTCTCTTCAAAACCAGATCAACATGGCTGTTAAAGCAATAAAAAGAATTGCCGTATTTCCGGAAGGTCCCTATTGTGCGCCTATATACTAAAGCTTATTTGCCGTCCCATCCGGCTAACCTTACCCACAACCACCAGGCAGCATAGGCTTTTTGGTTGGCATTTAACGGTTGACTGTGTGCTGAAGAACATTGATACCAGTCAGTTCCCTGCTTATGTGAATTCTGCCATTCTGTAGCCCAATTACCATCCATTTTGCCATCACCATTGCCGTCGTAATCACAGGCATCGTTGGGTTTCTTGCCGCCAAAATAAAGTCCATCAGGGTTATAAGATTCAATATCGGCAAAATCATACAATATCTTGTTGTTTGATTTACAATAACTTCTGATTTGTTCATTCCGGAGATGCAGGTTTCCTGTCAAACCTGTACCGTCAAGGTGCCCTGTCATGTAAACAAATTTCACACTTTTGAAATCATTTTCGAGTGAAGCCATCAGATTAAGGTAGGTGTTAATATCTGAAGCAGTTGCAGTCGATACTTCTCCACACCACGACCACATGATCACATTAACCTTCTGGTTCGCTGCAAGATAACTCCTCGTCAGGGCGGCCCAGGTGGTTCTGTCTGGAGCCCCCAGATCACCGCTCATGGCATAGTCGTGAAGATCAAGCGCTCCTCCGGCCCCACCTTTGTTCCAGCTGTATGCGGTCCCTTTAAAACCAACCAATCCGGTCATGCCATCAGTGAGCTGACTGCCATGGGATGTATGTGAATAAGCAATATGAAGATTTGCTTTGGCACTTGTTATCCATACCGAAGGTAGAGAAGAAAGTTTGGTACAGGTGTGATCAATAGTCAGATTGGCAGGTGTGGCATTCAAAATGGTAGTACCGTCAGTGTCATTACTCTCAATTTTTACACAGGCGGTTATGAATAATGAAGCGGTAAGCAAGAAAACAAACAAATATTTCATACACTATGCTTTTAAAAAAGTTAAATGCTAATCTTGTTTGAATCGCAGATTGTTAAACTGCAAATTACCAAAAATATTGAATAAATGCAAACTGCTTCGAATAATTTGGCTGCTAGCAGAACTCAATAATTTAGATCTTATGCTATTTCAATGAAGCAAGCCTCTCCTCCAAAATTTTGATCTTTTCTTCAATATCTTCCTTTTTCTTGTGTTCATTTTCCACAACTTTGGCCGGAGCGCTGCCGACAAATTTCTCGTTGCTTAGTTTTTTAACTACAGTATCCAGGAACCCACGGTAGTAAGCCAGTTCCTCATTGATTTTGGCTGTTTCATCCTCAACGTCTACCATGCCGGAAAACGGAATGTAAATGGCAGTAGCTTTCACCATAAAGGTTGCGGCTCCTGAGACTTCTTCGTCACGGATCTCCAGTTTTGAAACGTTGCCCAATTTGCAAACAACCTCATTGAATTCGGGAACATACCCTTTTTCGCCAGGGATAACAAAAAGTTCAACCTGGTCCCTCATGGCAATATTTTTCTCTTTGCGGATGGTCCTGATTCCTGAAATAAGTTCTTTGGCCAGTTCAAACCTTTCACAAAGTTCGTCGTTTTTAGCGCTTGCCTTAGGCCAGGATGCCATCATAACCGACGCGCCTGTATTGCGTTCGCCAATCAACTGCCAGATCTCCTCACTGATAAACGGCATAAAAGGATGAAGCAAGCGAAGTAACTCATCCAACATTGCAATAACTTCAGCGTAAGTTTTTGGATCAATCGGCTGTTGGTAAGCAGGTTTAATGATCTCTAACAGCCATCCTGAAAATTCGTCACGAATGGTGGCGTAAATGGTCAGCAAGGCATCATTCAGCCGGTATTTGTCAAAATGATCATTCATCAGAAGGATGGTTTCATCAAGTTTGGCCCTGAACCAGGCTATCCCTAACCGGGAATGTACGGGCTGAGGAATTGTCTCATCAATTTCCCAGCCATTGATCAATCGGAAAGAGTTCCAGACCTTGGTCTGGAATCCCCTCCCCTGTTCGGTCAGCCCCTCATCAAACAAAATATCATTCCCGGCAGGAGAACAGAGCAGCATACCCACCCTTACACCATCGGCGCCATACTTGGCAATAAGGTCTAACGGATCGGGAGAATTACCGAGTGATTTGGACATTTTTCTTCTCAGCTTGTCGCGGACCATACCGGTGAAGTAAACATTTTTAAAAGGGATGGTCCCTTTGTATTCATAGCCTGCAATTACCATACGGGCAACCCAAAAGAAGATAATATCGGGTGCAGTAACCAGATCACTGGTCGGATAGTAATAGTCCAGATCACAGGTATCAGTCGGATCTTCATTCTCGAATACAGAAATCGGCCAAAGCCATGAGGAGGCCCATGTATCGAGCACATCTTCATCCTGGCGCAAATCATTAATGGTCAATGCATTATTCCCTGTCTGAATCCTGGCTTGATCCAATGCTATTTCTTCTGTCTCTGCTACCACGAAAGATCCGTCCGGCAGGTAATAAACCGGGATGCGGTGTCCCCACCAGAGCTGACGCGAGATACACCAGACCTTGATGTTCTCCATCCAGTGACGGTAGAGGTTTTTGAATTTGGAAGGATAAAATTTGATCGTTTCGCTTTCAACTGCCTCCATTGCGGGTTTGGCCAATTCGCCCATCTTCAGGAACCACTGCGCTGAAAGTTTTGGTTCAATTGGTACGTGGGTCCGTTCGGAATAGCCCACTTTGTTGGTATATTCTTCAATTTTCACCATTTTCCCGTCTGCTTCCAGCTTTGGAATAATCTGTTTGCGTGCTTCAAAGCGGTCAACGCCAACCAACAATTGAGCTTTTTCACTCAGGGTTCCGTCATCGTTGAAGGTATCGATCACCTCCAGTTTGTGGCGGATACCGATTTCGTAATCATTGGTATCGTGAGCCGGCGTAATTTTCAGGCAGCCGGTACCGAAATCCATCTCTACGTATTCGTCCATGATTACCGGTACACTTCGGTTCACCAGCGGAACCAAAACCCGCTTGCCAGCAAGGTGTTTGAAACGCTCATCGGCAGGATTGACACAAACAGCCGTATCTCCCAGGATTGTCTCCGGACGTGTTGTGGCCACTGTAATATACTGATCTGTTGTCCCTTCAACCAAATAGCGGACGTAGTACAATCTGGATTGCTCTTCTCGGTGGATCACTTCTTCGTCCGACAAAGCTGTTTTGGCAGCCGGATCCCAGTTGACCATCCGCACGCCGCGGTAGACATAGCCTTTGTTGTAGAGATCAACAAAAGTGCGGATAACCGCTGCCGAACGGACTTTGTCCATTGTAAAGGCTGTTCGCTGCCAGTCGCAGGAAGCGCCCAATTTTTTCAATTGCTCAAGGATGATGCCCCCATGCTTGTCTGTCCACTCCCAGGCATGATCTATAAACTGATCTCGGGTAATGTCATTTTTGGTGATCCCTTCGCTGAGCAGTTTGTCAACAACTTTTGCCTCTGTTGCAATAGAAGCATGGTCGGTACCCGGCACCCAGCAGGCATTTTTGCCAAGCATCCTTGCCCGACGAATCAGCACATCCTGGATGGTATTGTTCAGCATATGTCCCATGTGCAACACCCCCGTCACGTTGGGCGGAGGAATTACGATGGTGTATGGCTCGCGCTCATCCGGTTCCGAATGGAAAAAATTTTGCTCCATCCAGTAACTGTACCATTTGTCTTCGATGGTGGTTGGATCGTATTTGTCAGGGATTTCTTTTATCATGATTAATGCTTTTATCAAAAAGTGACTAAAGTGAGCTAAAGTGACTAAAGTACTTCGCCGCAGGCTATATTTTATGTTTTTGTTTCTAATTTCTTAAGATTAAAGTGATCCATGACGGGAGTCCGGATCTCCTTGTCTCCAAGTCCCCTGGTCTCCCAGTCCGATCAATTAAAATCATATATAGTTGATTAATAGAATTTCTTTACCCCTATCACCTCCCTCACCTCCAGGAGTGTTCGGGAAGCGGAAGCCCTGGCCTTCTCAGCCCCCATCTTTGCCACTTTGGAGAGATAAACATCATCCGAAAGCAATGCTTCTATCCTTTCACGGATCGGGTTGGTAAAGTGGATGATATCTTCGGCCAACTGCTTCTTCAGATCGCCGTAGCGGATGGAGCAGTCGTTGAATTGCTGATCAAAGTGAGACACCACATCGGGGGCAGAGACCACATCCAAAAGGGTGAAAAGATTTTGAATCACTTCCGGCTTCGGCTGATTGGGTTCCGTCGGGCCACTGTCAGTAACGGCTTTCATCACTTTTTTGCGGATCACAGACGGACTGTCAGCCAGTGAAATGGCATTTCCTTCTGATTTTCCCATTTTGCCAGATCCGTCCAATCCGGGAATCTTCACCATATCCTGCCCTTCGAAAATATAGGGACGAGGTATCGGGAAAAGCTCCACATTGTACATCCGGTTAAAACGACGGGCAAAAGTGCGTGCCATTTCCAAGTTCTGTTCCTGGTCCTTCCCCACCGGAACCAGCTGGGCTTTGTGGATGATAATATCGGCTGCCATTAAAACGGGATAGGTCAGCAAACCGGCATTGACATTATCGGGCTGTTGGCGGACCTTGTCCTTGAAGGAGGTTGTTCGTTCCAGCTCTCCGATATAGGCATTCATGTTCATCAGCAAATAAAGCTCTGAAACTTCCGGAACATCGCTTTGGATAAATACTGTTGCTTTTTCCGGATCAATCCCGCACGCCAGGTACTCGGCCAGCACCTGCCTGACGTTTCCGTAAAGGTGCTCGGGAACGGGATGTGTGGTAAGAGAATGCAGATCAGCAATAAAAAAATAGGTATCATGGTGGTGCTGCATTTCGATGAAGTTCTTCACCGCACCAAAATAATTACCAAGATGCAGGTTTCCTGTTGATCTTATTCCGCTGACAACTGTTGGCATGACTAAATTTTATTTGATTGACAATTGTCAATTGATAGTTGACAATTATGCATTTAATTGATTATCTAACAAATATCTTTAGCGAAATGCTTCCTGATTGACTACAAATCACTAATTAAGTGGCAAAAATAGCAAAACTCATCTATTGGAGACAATAAATCTGAAGATTAGCTTTTATACCGGATGCCATTTCGTCTCAAATTTGCTTTCAAAGAATTTTACAATCCTTGGGGGAAACTTTGTCCCACACATGCGGATTGTGACAATTTCTTATTGCACAATTTCAAAGTTGTCTGGTTCTATCAATGGCTCGCCCTTGAACCTGAGCAGAATTTGTGCCACGGCCAAAGTATCTTTTTCACAGTAGCGGGCAATTCTTTCCAGGTCTCCTTCACGGTAGTAAACACCCGCAACCTGGCTGCCATCGATGTCATCTTTGGGTGTCTGCACACCGAAAATGGTACACAAAAGATCGAGCGAAGTATAATGTTTGTAATCACCGAACTTCCATAACTGCATGGTATCCAATAGGTAATCTCGAACCTCCCAGGGTTTTGCCCCGGCAATATCCAAAATGGACGGCAATTTCAGTCCGTTGATCAACACTCTTCTTGCAATATAGGGAAAGTCGAACTCCTGGCCGTTGTGTGCGCACAAACGGTGCGACGGATTGGCCATGAACTTCCCGAGCATCTCCAGGAATTCATTCAGCAAAACCACCTCATCAGTGCCGTAAAAAGATTTTACACGGTAGATTCTCTTGTTTCCCCTCCTGTAGATGGTACCGCAGGAGATGCAGCAGATTTTTCCAAACTCAGCATAAATCCCAGCACGCTCAAATAGTTTTTCGGCACTCTCTCCCTCTTTAGACATTGAATCTGCTTTTTTTGTCCAGAGCTCCTGAAGTTTTTCAGGGAAGTCTGAAAGCTTTTCTACCTGCGGAACCGTTTCTATATCCAGGTATAGAACATGTTCTGGTTGAATCTTTTCAAGCATGGTATTAGTTTAGGGGTGATCGTTCAGGTGTTTCTCTATATATTGTGTAATGATGTTGATTGCAACCTTGTTGCTGCCTCCTTCGGGAACGATGATATCTGCATACCTTTTGGTTGGTTCGATGAACTGCAGGTGGCTTGGTCTTACCGTATCCTCATATCTCTTCAGCACGGTATACACATCCCTGCCGCGCTCGATCAGGTCGCGCTGGATTACCCTTGACAGCCGCAAATCGGCTTCACAATCAACGAATATCTTGATATCCATTAATTTACGCAATTCCTTTGGCCAAAGGCATAATATTCCTTCTACAATGATTGCTTTCCTGGGTACAATCTGGGTTGTTTCATCAGCCCTTGTGCAGGTAAGATAGGAATAGATAGGCTGCTCGATGGTTTCACCCCTTTTGAGTTTGCGGATATTTTCGCATAATAATTCAAATTCCAACGCATCAGGATGGTCAAAATTCATTTTCTGGCGTTCTTCCAGCGGAAGATGGCTGTTGTCGCGGTAATAAGCATCCTGGGAAAGTATCGTCACATCCTTTTCCGCCAAACGCTCAATTATTTTATTGACAACAGTAGTCTTGCCGGATCCAGTTCCGCCGGCGATTCCAATGATCAGTATGCTCATATCCGAATTTGTGTTAGCTCTAATACAAAGATAAGGTAAATTTTGCCCAACCGGAATTTTACATCATCCTAAATTATTGGGCAGAATGCAGAATATCTGCTATTTTTGCAGCATAAAATGAAAGCATTCAACCATGTTTAACCACATCGTACTCTTTAAACTCAAAGAATTTCAGAACGATCAGCAAAAATCTGAAATCCGTGACCAAATCAAACAAGCACTGCTTGGGCTCAAAGAAAAAATTGCAGAACTGAAACATATCGAAGTCGGCAGCAGTATTGAAACAAACAGCGCCTCCTTCGATATCAGCCTGATCACCCGTTTCGATTCCAAAGAGGCATTCGAGGTATACCGCGACCATCCGGAACATTTGAAGGTAGTGGGATTGGTACGGGCTAATACTGTTGATAGGGCGGTTGTGGATTACTTTGATTAATTGCAGTCAGCAGACTGTAGACTTAACGTACATATTACAAAACTGAATGATAATGAAAAACCTGTATCCGCTGAAATTCAATTCCATCTTTAAAGAACGCATTTGGGGCGGAGATAAATTACCGACGCTGCTGAATAAAAATTACAGTATCGCCCATTGCGGTGAATCCTGGGAATTATCGGGTGTTCAGGATGATATCTCTGTCGTTTCGGATGGTTTTCTGAAAGGAAACAGCCTGGAAGAGCTGATCGAAGTGTACATGGGAGAGCTGGTGGGCGAGAAAGTCTATGACCAATTTGGCACGGAATTCCCGCTACTGATCAAATACATTGATGCCAACGACCGGTTATCCATCCAGGTTCATCCGGACGATGAACTGGCAAAAGAACGGCACGGTGCCTACGGAAAAACAGAAATGTGGTACGTGGTTCAGGCAGATGTGGGTGCGGAACTTATTTCCGGATTTAACCGGACCATCGACAGGGAAACTTACCTGATCGCCCTTCAAAACGGGAAGCTGGAAGATTTGCTCCAGTTTGATCCTGTCAAACAAGGGGATGTTTTTTTCATCCCTGCAGGCAGGGTCCACGGTATCGGAAAAGGGATTGTCGTAGCCGAAATTCAGCAAACATCTGATGTCACCTACAGGATATTCGATTATAACCGTGTTGACGATCAGGGTAAGCCAAGGGAACTTCATACCGAACTGGCGCTGGATGCCATCAATTTTAACCATTACCCAAAAGGACAAACGGACTATCAGCCTAAGTTGAATGAACCGGCAGAACTGGTAAAATGTAAATATTTCACAACCAACCTGCTGCAGATAACAGATTCTGTAGAACGCGATTTCAGCAGCCTGGATACCTTTGTAATCTATCTCTGCATGGAAGGAGGATACACCCTTCATTGGGAATCTGAATCCATTCCGGTACAAAAAGGTGAAACCCTGCTGGTACCTGCCTCCATCGAGAACTTTGTCCTGATACCTGTCAGTGGACGAGAAACGAAATTGCTGGAAGTATACATTGAATAAGACATGAGACATGATCATTAGAAGTGCCGAATTTGTCATAAGCAACACCGACCCGGATCTCTGCCCGGTAAGCGATCAGCCCGAATTTGCTTTTATCGGGAGATCCAATGTCGGAAAATCTTCCCTGATCAACATGCTGATGGGAATGAACAATCTGGCAAAAACCTCTTCCGAACCGGGAAAAACCAGGCTGATCAACCATTTCATCGTCAACAACGAATGGTACCTGGTCGACCTTCCTGGATATGGCTTTGCCAAAGTGCTGCGTTCCAACCGCGAGAAATGGATCACCTTCATCCGCAAGTACATCCTGGAACGTGACAATCTCTATTGTGTGATGGTTTTGATAGATATCCGGCTGGAGCCCCAGCAAAACGACATCGAATTCATGAACTGGCTGGGCGAATACGGGATTCCATTCGTCATGATCTTCACCAAAGCAGATAAACTTGGCCGCAATGTCGTTGAGAAAAATCTGTCCGTTTACCGGGAGAAGATGATGGAAAGCTGGGAAGAGTTACCGCAAATATTTGTCACCTCTGCCGAAAAAGGTACAGGAAAAGCCGAATTGCTCGATTTTATCGGGACAACCATACATAATCGTTTCGATTAACAGCGGTATCGGGTCAGGTTTGCGGTTATCAACAATAGTGCATTACTTTTATTCATCATTGAAGAAATTTAACCTTTTAAACCATCGGATTTTTTTTATTTTTGTCCACAACATTCCACCCTCATCCCGCAAAATAAAAGATATGTCGAGAAACATCAAGCTATTCACCGGTAATGAATCAAGGTATCTGTCTGAGAAAATTGCTGAAAATGCGGGTATGGAGCTGGGGAAATCCTCATGTCCTCGTTTTGCTGACGGAGAATT
Source organism: Bacteroidales bacterium (assembly GCA_038323575.1). Taxonomy (GTDB): domain Bacteria; phylum Bacteroidota; class Bacteroidia; order Bacteroidales; family Prolixibacteraceae; genus CAINVV01. The sequence continues at coordinate 23,321 of JBBQHB010000054.1, forward strand.
TGAACCCTGTTACGAAGAGACCATTCGCGGATGCTTCACCTTCATCATCCAGTCTACTTTTGCCCCGGCAGATAACCTGCTGGAGCTCTTGCTGATGGTGGATGCTGCCAAAAGAGCCTCTGCGTACAAAGTAATTGCGGTAATTCCCTATTTTGGCTTTGCCCGGCAGGACCGCAAGGACCGGCCGAGAGTCTCCATCGGAGCCAAACTCGTGGCTGATATGCTGTCTGCTGCCGGTATCGACCGGTTGATTACCATGGACCTTCATGCCGATCAGATCCAGGGCTTTTTCAATGTTCCCGTAGACCACCTCAGCGCCGTTGCCCTTTTCATTCCCCACATCAATCAAATGGGCTTAAAAGACATCGTGGTCGCTTCCCCTGATACCGGTGGAACGAAACGTGCCAATGTATTCGCCAAACACCTTGGAACTGAAATGGTTATTTGCCACAAAACACGGACCAAAGCCAACCTGATTGATTCAATGACCCTTATCGGGGAGGTTGAAAACAAAGATGTAATCATTGTAGACGATATCATTGATACGGGAGGTACAATTGCCAAGGCCGCTGAACTGATGAAATCCAAAGGAGCACGCTCTGTCCGCGCCGTAGCCACCCATGCCGTCCTGTCCGGTTCGGCAATCGAACGCCTCGAAGCTTCCGCCATTGATGAAGTCCTTTTAACAGATTCTATACCTTTGCACAGGTATTCGGATAAAATAACCGTACTCTCCTGTGCTCCATTGTTTGCTGATGTTATCCTGAAAGTCTACGAAAACAAATCTATCAGCTCCGCCTTTATTTAATTTTTTTTTTATCTTTGTGCCCGATTTAGCAGCATGCCTTTAAGGGTGTGATGCGGACACCTTTCAAAGGGAAAGGAGGTCTGAGTAAACACTTTATTATTAAAAAATTTAGAAATGAAAAAATTTGAAATTAAAGGTACTGCACGTCAGGCCCTTGGGAAAAAAGACACCAGGAATCTGAGAGCACAGGACTTAGTACCATGCGTTCTTTACGGAGGTGAAGTCCCCGTTCACTTTTACGCACCGGAAGGTGATTTCCGCAAGATTGTTTACACGCCGAAAGTGTACATGGCGGAATTGAATATTGACGGTAAGATCTACAATGCATTCATGCAGGAATTGCAGTTTCATCCGGTTACGGACAAACTTCTACACATCGATTTCCTGGAAATTGACGACAAAAAAGCAGTAAAAATTGATCTTCCCGTACGCTTGGACGGTTATGCAAAAGGTATTCAGCAGGGAGGTCGTTTGAAAGCCAATCTTCGCACACTGAAAGTAAAAGGTACTTTTAAAAACCTCCCGGACGAGATCGTCATTGATGTGACCAACCTTGGAATTACTGAGAGCATTCGCGTAGCAGACATCAAAACAGAAGGATTTGAGATCATGAACCACAAATCTATCCCTGTTGCAACGGTTGTCGTTACCCGTGCGGCAAAAGCTGCAATGAACGCACCTGCAGCTACCGTAAAGAAATAAACTCATTTTACACCTTTCATCGATAGATGAAGTATCTGATCGTTGGCCTGGGTAACATCGGAAAAGAGTACGACGATACCCGTCACAACATAGGATTTACGATATTGGATGCCTTAGCTAAGGCGTCCAATATCTCTTTTAATGACAAGCGTTACGGTTTTGTTGGCGAGATGAAACATGCATCCAGGACGCTTATCCTTTTGAAGCCCAACACCTTCATGAACCTGAGCGGAAGGTCGGTGCACTATTGGATGCAGAAAGAGAATATCCCCGTTGAAAATGTACTGATCCTGGTGGATGACCTTGCTTTGCCGATAGGCAAGGTTCGACTGCGCTCCAAAGGCGGTGACGCCGGCCACAACGGACTAAAAAGCATCCAGCAAATACTCTGTACCAACGAATACAGCAGACTTCGTTTTGGTATCGGCGATGATTTTCCGCGCGGTTACCAGATTGAACATGTTCTTGGAAAATGGTCGCGCGAAGAGGAAGAAACCGTCAACACCAAGCTGGAAAGTTGCTTCGAAATCATCAAATCCTTTGTTACAATCGGGATTGAACTCACCATGACGAAGTATAACAAAGGATAAAGGATAAAGTAAAAAGGATAAAGGATAAAGGATAAAGGATAAAGTGGGAGTTGCACGAAATGGGATATTTTACCATTTGACTAAAACAAAAAAATTCAATAAAATGAAAATCAAGTACAAAGCGCGGGGTTCACTTTATCCTTTATCCTTTATCCTTTATCCTTATTAAGCTATGGATGAATCTGTTCGAATCGATAAATACCTCTGGTCAGTCAGGGTTTATGCTACGCGCAGCCTTGCAACCGAGGAATGTAAAAAAGGCAGGGTAACCATTGGAGGTGTTGCAGTCAAGCCATCAAGGGTGGTAAAAACCGGTGAAATAATCCTTGTCAGGAAAAATCCGGTAACGTACAGTTACCGGGTCATTGAATTGCTCGGGAAAAGGGTTGGCGCCAAACTGGTTCCTACTTATATGGAAGATATTACCACGGCTGAAGAGCTTCAGAAACAGGATATAACCCAGGGTGGTGCGCTTTTCATACGCGACCGCGGCGCCGGCAGGCCTACCAAGAAAGACCGGCGGGACATCGGGCGGGTGACAGATTGGTGAGAAACAACTGAACGGCTTATCAAAGTTTGAAATGTTTTTTTTGTTTGTGATGTTTAAAATGTTCAGGTTGGAAACATTTCCCTTCGATCCTTCGACTCGGCGACCGATAACCCGAAACTTTTCAAACGGCCGCAGGCCAAACTTTTCAAACATTTCAAACAATCAAATTTGCTCGTTCCTTCATTCGAAAACCCAAAATCCAAACCTTCGGCAAGCTTCAGTGACCGAATTGAGAATTTTCTCATCTCTTTTCTTTATTTTTGGGCTTCATTTATCAGCATCCCAATTTATATGAAAACATTCCGTTTAAGCTATTTACTGCTCATCCTGATTGCTTTTTCAGCCTGTACCACCTACAGGATTGAAAAATCACAGACAGCCAATATTCACCTCGATTCACTCGTTAGCACACCACCCAACCCAAAGGTTGAGGCGATGATACGGCCCTACAGGGATAAAGTCAATGCCGACATGACCGAAGTGCTTTGCATCTCTCCTGAAGCTTTGTATGGCGGAAGGCCGGAAAGCAAACTTACCAACCTGTTTTCTGACCTTACGCTGGAGGAATCCAACAGGTTTTGTGCAGAGAATTACCCAAAAATCAAAATGGATGTCTCGATGATTAACCGCGGAGGATTGCGCACGACGCTGCCAAAAGGGGAGATTAAAACCATGACGATGTTTGAGATGATGCCTTTTGAAAATGAAATTGTTTTTCTGAAGCTAAAAGGCACGGTGATGCTGGAATTTGTCGACCACATGGCCTCCCGTGGAGGTGAAGGGGTAAGTGGTCTGCGTTTCGGCATCAAAAACGACAAGGCATTGAATCCTGAGATCGGAGGCAGACCAATTGATCCGAATCAGGACTACTGGCTGGTAACCAGTGATTACATCGCGAATGGCGGCGACGGAAGCGAAATATTGGCAAAATCCATCGACCGGATAGATACAGGAATCAAAGCGAGAGATATGTTTATCCAATATTTCAAAAGATTAGGCAAAGAGGGTAAAACAGTTACAGCAAAAACCGACGGGAGGATTTACGATGCAAAATAGAAGAACATTCATTAAAAACCTGGGAGCAGGAAGTCTTGGCGTATTTGTTTTAAGCGGACCAATGCAGGCTTTTTCAAAAAGCGACCTGACTCAGCTCACCATTCTGCACACCAACGATTTTCACTCGCACATTGATCCTTTCCCGAAAGATGCGGCCCGGAATGCCGGCGAAGGCGGCATGGCCAAACGAGCTGCCATGATACAGCAAGTCAGGGACGAGCAACAAAATGTCCTGGTGTTTGATGCCGGAGATATCTTTCAGGGCACTCCCTATTTCAACTATTTCAAAGGTGAGCTGGAATTGAAACTGATGACGGAGATGGGATATGATGCCGCTACCATCGGCAACCATGACCTGGACAACGGGTTGGAGGGATTGGACGCACAACTGAAAAATGCCGGTTTTCCTTTCATCAACTGCAACTACGACTTTTCAGAAACTATATTGGCCGGGAAAGTGATCCCATACAAAATTTTCAGGAAACAGGGACTCAAAATCGGGGTCTACGGACTCGGTATTGAACTGAACGGACTGGTCAGCAAGCAGAATTACGGAAAAACTAAATACCTTGACCCGCTGGAACATGCACTAAAAATGGAAAAATTCCTGAAAGAGGAGAAAAAGGCCGATTTAATCGTTTGTCTCTCCCATCTTGGGTACGCTTACAAAGAAAAGAAAATCAGCGATCTGAACCTTGCTGCTGAAACATACCACACCGACCTTATTATCGGCGGACACACCCATACTTTTCTTAGAAAACCTGACAGTATTACAAACAAATCAGGACAGGCAGTATTGGTCAACCAGGTTGGTTTCGGCGGATTGATTCTTGGAAGAATTGATTACTTCTTTGAAAAAGAGGGCAAGAAACATTCCCATACGGATGAGAATACCCCAATAAAATAAGGATAAAGGATAAAGGATAAAGGATAAAGTGGGAGTTGAGAAACTTTACAGACCTGATCGTTAATCACTAAAAGCTAACGGCTAATAGCTAACGGCTTAAACATAAAAAACCGCATTAATCCAAATTGTGTAAAACCCCGAATATACAGGATTTGAGTGCCTGTCTGATCAGACTTCCAATGGCAGCGAACTGCTCCCCGAAGGGATAAGGCCTGTCTTAACGGACATAAGCTTTCTCGGAATGCTTGAAATGTTGAGTTTACCAACTAAGAGAATTAATGCGGGTATTTTGTGTATAAGAACGTCTGACCTGTTTTTCAAATGTACTACAGTAATCTAACTTATCAAAGGAAATAAGGATATTTATTACAACAATATTTTCACCAAAAATTTTGCCTGTCTGAAAATCATTTTTACATTTGCACCACTCAAACCAAAAGGAGGGATGGGTGAGTGGCTGATACCAGCAGTTTGCTAAACTGCCGTACTGGAAACGGTACCGGGGGTTCGAATCCCCCTTCCTCCGCCACCCTTTGAAAGCCGCACGAAAGTGCGGCTTTTTTGTTTGAATCAACGACTCTGAACCGAAGGTTCAAGGGAGTTGGTTCAAACAAAAAAGCTCCTGAGCGGAGCGAAGGAGGCTTTCAAAGGGTGAAGCTCCCCCCTATGGGATCACCGGCAGGTAATTCCCCTGATTAATACTGATGTCCTTCAAAAAAGCTCCTGAGCGAAGCGAAGGAGGCTTTCAAAGGGTGATGCCTCCCCCTAACGGGATCACCGCCAGGTAATCCCCTCAATGATAATTTTCGATTCGGTCCCCGAGCGGAGTCGAGGGGTAGGTTTTGGAATTGCTCCCCGAGCGGAGCCGGGGCGAAAAAAGATGAAAAAGACTACTCTCTGGTACAGGGATAAGCGCAATTCTCCCCTTCTGAAAGAAAAATAACAGATAAAGCATTTATAATTTCTCAAAACACTTGCGTTTTTTAAAAAATTAGATACTTTTGCAACACTTTTGAAGGAAGCCAAATCCTTACAGATAACAACAAAAGTCATCGGGGTGTAGCGCAGTCCGGTAGCGCACCTGGTTTGGGACCAGGGGGTCCCAGGTTCGAATCCTGGTACCCCGACTGAAGTAATAAAAAGACCGCTGTTAATCAATCGATTACAGCGGTTTTTTTATTGGTGGTAAAAGAATAAACTTTCCCGGAAAAAAAGTCAATCCTATTGTTGTCATGAATATTGATTGGCATTTTGGCTTACAACAGTAGACAATTAATGGAGCACATGACATTTATTCGAGACTACAGATATAAGTCTTGATTTGAATCTATATCTAATGAAAGATTTTATTAGCTGGCGATTGACGGAGAATTCAGTAAACGACTCCAACGCACTGCTTATTCACTGAAACTAAATTTGATTGAAATCTTATGGCGTCTTATCAAATATCAATGGCTGTGTTTTGATGCATATCTCTGTTTTCAAAACCTCAAAGAACGTTTGTTAGATGTCTTGCAAAATTTAGGTATAAAATTCAACATTACATTTTAACCATTACTTAATGTCATTTTATACAGTATTTATATCATTTTATGAACCAATAGTCTGATTTCGTTGATATATTTTTACACTGACTTGTAATTCTTAATCATTGTAATTGAGAATAAAGTTAAAAAATTATTGGGGAAGCCAATAGTATAGCATTACCAAACATTGACTTTACATTAACGGGCATTTTAAAGACAATGCTTCATTACAACCAAACTAAATATTTGATAATAAGCATAATACCAGGTTTCATTTGCAGGATTCTATATCGTTGGTCCAGATTTATTGTCTGTGACTTACGGAGCGGAGCTATCAATAAAATGGAGAATGCTCCACATTTGATTTTGGTTAAATAGGAATCTCCTCAAACGTTAAACGCATATAAAAATTGATTCATTAATAAATTAATCAAAGAATAAATGAAAGGCAACAAGTATGTAATTTTTAGCGCTTTTATAGCGTCTTTAGGAGGTCTGTTATTTGGATTCGACACAGCGGTAATATCAGGCGCAGAGAAAACAATTCAGCAACTTTTTAACCTTGACGGGTTCTGGCATGGTTTTACAGTTGCCATTGCTTTGATAGGCACTTTGGTCGGAGCGCTTATCTCTGCAAAGCCGGCAGATGTTTTTGGCAGAAAAAAGGCACTTTTGGCCATTGCCATTCTTTATACCATCTCAGCAGTGGGGAGCGCACTGGCCCAGAACTGGATTGGCTTTCTGGTTTACCGTTTTATCGGTGGCATTGGTGTAGGGGCCTCTTCCGTCATCGGACCAATGTACATCGCAGAAATTGCACCTGCCCGATTACGAGGCCGGTTGGTTGCAGCCTTTCAACTGAACATTGTCGCAGGGATTTTACTCTCCTATTTTTCAAATTACTGGATTGCGCAAATAATTCCTCACGATGCATGGCGTTGGATGCTTGGGGTTATAAGTATTCCGGCCATTATATTCTTTGTATTGATATTTTTCATACCTGATTCACCCAGATGGTTAGTATTAAAAGGCAAGACATCAGAAGCCAAAACAGTGCTCCAAAAAATTGGTTCAGCGAATCCAGATGAAGAAATGCAGGAAATTGAAGCGTCTATTACAAATAAGGATGGCTTAAAACGGGAAAATCTTTTTTCGTCGCCTTATCTCCGGCCAATAATTTTGGCAGTGCTTGTCGCACTATTTAATCAATTGTCTGGAATAAATGCAGTTATGTATTATGCACCCAGGATTTTTGAGATGGTTGGATATGCCCAGAACTCTGCATTGCTGCAATCAGTGTCCGTGGGTGTTACTTTATTTGTCTTCACGTTGTTGGGAATGTTTCTGGTTGATCTTGTTGGCAGGAAGAAATTGTTGCTTGTTGGAGCGGCGGGAATGATATTTTTTCTCGGGATGGTTGCCAAAACGGTTTTTACAACTACTAATGGAAGTATCTGGATGTTAATTTATCTATCAGGCTTTATCGCATTTTTTGCATTTTCTCAGGGAACCGTTATCTGGGTATTTATCTCTGAGATATTTCCAAATTCAGTTAGGGCAAAAGGTCAGACATTGGGAAGTTTTACCCATTGGACAGCAGCGGTCGCTATTTCCTGGATGTTCCCTACAATTGTCGAAAGTAAGGGGGGCGGCTGGGCATTTGCATTCTTCTCAGTAGCTATGATTTTACAATTTTTCATTGTTTGGAAGTTTTTCCCTGAGACAAAGGGTAAAACGCTTGAGCAAATACAAAAAGAAATGAATTTATAATAACACAATAAATATGATGAATAAAGTATTCAAATTGGGTTACATGCCAACACGCAGAAGTTTTTTCTCTAAGGAAGATGCACTGAAATACAAAGAAATAATCCACAGGGAAATAATCAATTTAGTACCTGAAAATGTCAAAATATTTGAGCTGGAATGGCTCAATGACGAAGGATTATTGTATGATGATAAAGATGCAACCTCAGTTGCCGCTTATTTCATCAACAAGGAAGTAGATGCCTTGTTTGCACCGCATTGTAACTTCGGAACAGAAAATGCAATTGCTCTGGTTGCTAAGAAAGTTCAAAAGCCATTGTTGATCTGGGGACCACGGGATGAAGCGCCGCTTCCTTCCGGCAAAAGGCTCCGCGATACGCAATGTGGTTTGTTTGCAACTTCAAAAGTATTGCAAAGATACAATGTACCATTCACATATGTTGTGAATTCTCATGTTACCGACAAAGTGTTCCGAAACGGGTTTTTGAATTTTATCAAAGCAGCCAATGTAGTTAAGTTCACTAAAAACACACGCATTGGTCAGGTGGCATCCCGTCCCCAGAGCTTTTATTCTATCATTGTGAATGAAAGCGAATTGTTGGAAAAATTTGGTATCGAGACTATTCCTATTTCCTTAGGCGCTGTTGTCCGCCAGGTAAACGAGGCTCTCCGGGACAATAGTCCGGAAATTAATGAAATAGTCCTGGCTATTAAGGGAGTTGCTGACTTTTCAAAACTTCCTGAAGATGCTACCAGAAAGATTGCTGCTTTAAAATTTGTAATGGCCAATATAATCCTCGAATTTGATTTACAGGCTGTTGCTTTCCAATGTTGGGATGAGCTACAATTCCAACTAGGCATTTGCTCCTGTTTTGTCCACGCTATATTTACGGATGAGGGTACGCCTTTCGCCTGTGAATCAGATATTCATGGAGCAATAAGCAGCTTGATGCTACAGGCTGCAAGTATGTTCACCGAACCGACGTTTTTTGCCGACCTTACCATTCGACACCCCGAAAATGACAATGCGGAGTTATTGTGGCATTGCGGAGCCTTCCCTCCTTCCCTCGGTATAAACAAACAAGAATGTGCCGTTGGTGAACATTTTGTGCTTCCTTCACACGCTCCAGGAACCTGCAACTGGCAGCTAAAAAAGGGTGATTTGACCGTTATACGCTTTGATGGAATGAATGGTCAGTACAGTCTGTTTTGTGGCGAAGGAAAGGCCATTGACGGTCCGTATACACTTGGGACTTATGTTTATCTCGAAGTAAATGATTGGCCGATGTGGGAGGAGAAAATAATATACGGACCATATATCCATCATACTTCATGCATTTATGGAAAATATTCATCGGTTTTATATGAGGCGACCAGGTATCTTGATGGTGTAACCTTCGATCCTGCTGAACCTAATATTGACCAGATCAGGAAAATATTACGTTCAAATTAAGAAAGGATTGCAATATGATTATTACAGGAAGAAAAAATGCAGAAGGAGTAACAGAAAGAATAAAAGCTAGCAAAACAAGTTTACCTATCTTTTGTACAGGAAGTCATTGGAATACAGAGGCCATATTGCTGGCGGCAAAAAATATTGGTGAAAAATATAATATCAGAAATATTCCTGTTGCCATTGCAATGACTTTCAATTATGAGTACATGCCACAGGCTCAGAGAATTACATATACTAACAATGCAAGACTGGGGTTTTTGTCGAACATCCGGCATTTACAATTGCTCGCAAACGACCCAAATTCTCCTTATTTTGGCGTATCTGTTTTACCCCATCTCGATCATGCAGACCCGGTAAGGGACAAATGGGCCTTAACCGAAGGAACCGAATTTCTTGCTTCCGTAATGTTTGATGCCCAAAAATATCCTCTGAAGGAAAATATGGAATTAACCTCTGAGTATGTAAAAAAATACGGCGACAAAGTTCTTGTTGAAGGCATCATGGATGAGTTGAGCGTTTTTCAGGCACATGAAAAACATTCGGGCGATAGCGCTGATAACTATCCGGAAAGGGCTTTTGAATATGTCAAAAATACAAAGGTAGATTATTTGGTTGCCGATCTGGGAACAGAACAACAATCGCAAAGTGTCGGGAAAAGTATATATCTCAAAGATAGGGCACGAAACATTCAAAAACTGTTTGCAGATAGAATATTGGTTTTACATGGAACATCCTGTTTGTCGGATGAAGAGATAGGTCTCTTACCAAATGACGGGATACTTAGGGTGAACATGTGGACGCGTATTGCCAGAGATTCAGGGTTATATGCAATAGAGAAATTAAAAGAACGGGAAGACAAAATCAGAAATAATGATTTCAATGCCATTGAATCCCACCAGTACTTAATGGATTCAATAGAAAAAGCTGCCTCTATTATGGAAGGAATTATGGAATCACTTGGCTATTGCAATCTGAAATAATCATTTGATCTATTATCTGGATGAGTTTATTGGGGATAGATATAGGGACAACAGGATGTAAAGCAGTAGTATTTTCTGTACAAGGGGAACAACTTGCCATGTCGTATCGCAATTATGAGATAATCAGTGAAATAGAAGGTTATGCCGAACTCGATTCAGTTGAAGTATGGGGTAAAGTAATGGAGACCATCAGGGAGGTTGCTTTATTAAACCAGGGTGACCCCATCCGGGCACTCTCGGTAAGTTCGCTGGGGGAAGCCATGGTTCCTGTCTCACTTGACCGGGAAATCCTGGGAAATTCAATTTTGGGTTCCGACCAACGGGGGAGTGAATTTTCAGAACTTATTCAAAAAACTCGTGGCAGTGAAGATATTTTCGGCATAACCGGAAATTTACCCGGTACTTTTTATAGTATGCCTAAGGTTGCATGGGTAAAAAAATATCAACCCGATTTGTATCAGAACACTGATTATTTTTTGACATGGGCAGATTTTGTTTGTTTCATGTTAGGAGGTAAAGCCATAACAAACTTTAGTCTGGCAAGCCGTACCTTGCTTTTTGACATTCAAACCAGCAAATGGTCGTGTGATTTATTTAGTTTGTTGGATCTGGATCAGTCGAAATTTCCGCCGCCTCAACCATCCGGAATTTTTTTGGGTTATGTAAATGATGATTTAGCAATGAATCTTAAATTAATGCATAATGTTGCAATTATCAGTGGCGGACATGATCAATGCTGTGCCACCTTGGGAAGTGGAATAAAATGCAATTCGGGAGCTGCAATGTATGGAATGGGAACCTTTATTTGCGTTGTGCCTGTATTTTCAGAAATGCCCGATATTTACGCCATGTTTAGTAGAAAACTGCATATTGAGCACCACGTTATTCCTGGTTGCTTTATCAGTTTTATTTACAATCAATCGGGAGGTGCACTTGTAAAATGGTTTAAGCAAACATTCACATCTTGTTTGGATCAGAAGGGTGTTGAAATGCAAAATAGTTATAATGCATTGTTTAGTGAGATCTCTGACAATTCGACCGATATTCTGGTGATACCCCGGTTCGGAGCTACTGGTCCGCCAGATTTTCGCAATGAAAGCAAAGGGTGTATCTCAGGGCTTTCCCTTAACCACCATCGTGGAGATATTTTACGGGCAGTGTTGGAGGGAATCAGCTTTTATATCAAAGATTGCTTCCTAAAACTTGGAGATCCTTTCTCCGATATCGGATTTCTTGTTGCAACCGGGGGCGGGTCGGTTTCCCGCAAATGGTTGCAGATTACATCTGACATTCTCGGTAAAACCATCGTTACAAATAAGGTATCGGAGGCAAGCGCATTAGGCGCTGCTATCATTGCGGGCAAAGGAAGTGAGGTGTTTTTATCTTTTGATGAGGCTATAGATTCAATGGTTTTTACCGAATTAACTATTTCGCCGGATTTATCGAAAAGGAAATGGTACGATGAAAAATTTAAAAAATATCAGAAGTTCAGCTAATTTGATCAAATTAAAACAATTGCCACTATGAAAAAACAACTTTTATGGATTTTCGCTGCTTTCTTTTACATGAATGTTTCAGCGCAGAAATTGGAAAGGCTGGCCGAGAATCCTCCTATGGGTTGGAACAGTTGGGACTGCTTTGGTATGGACATTACAGAGGATCAGATGAAATCAACGGCAGAATTCATGGCCAGACATTTGAAAAGTTACGGCTGGAAGTATATTGTTTTAGATATGGGCTGGAATTTTGCAGAAGGTCTTAATACTTCTAATTTTGGGATTAAGAATCCGCCTCAGGAGATGGATGCCTATGGGCGGCTTATCCCTAATCTTCGGAAGTTTCCGTCTGCAGCGGGTGGAAAAGGATTAAAACCTCTTGCTGATTACGTGCATGGTTTAGGGTTGAAGTTTGGAATTCATATCATGCGCGGGATTCCATGGCAAGCTGTTCAAAACAATACACCGGTCAAGGGTACACATTTCATGGCAAAAGATATTTCTACTCCCAAAGATGCATCCAAATGGTTTAATGGGATGGTTACAGTTGATATGACGAAACCCGGGTCTCAGGAGTATTATGATTCGCTGGTTCAAATGTATGTAGAATGGGGAGTTGATTATATAAAAGCTGATGACCTGCTAAATA
>JBBQHB010000055.1:0-35411 GCA_038323575.1 Bacteroidales bacterium
CGAATCGAAATACAAGGAGAATCAATGAGAAAATATCTAAAAAATGATGACTGATTTTTTATAGTTTTATGAACTAATTTACCACAAGAAAAGTGTCCGGCTTGCTCCGGAATGAGTGTCCGCCTTCACCGGAATATGCACGATCCATGATGTGAATTTAGACGATGTGATGAGTGGCTATTACGTTGGGTATAAGGACGATTTAAAAACTGAGGACCGTGGAATGATCGCTACAGCAGAGGATGTGGGCATATTCTTGCGGGCATTAAACGATGGTTCGGTGTTTGATGAAGGTGAACAGGAAATATATTCTTCCATGTATGTATACAAGCATACAGGGCTGGTTCCTGGTTACCAGAGTATTGCAGAATACCACAAAGACATCGATGCCGTTGTCATTCAATTCAACAATACAACTAATTTTGATGGATATGATTGGAATTTAGCGGAAATTGAATATAATCGTGTTGTGAAAATACTGAGAAAGAAAAAAATCTCATAATCAACTACCCGGCAAGTGCGACAGCAGTGGTTTTGGGTGTGCATCTTTCCGCGCAGGCAGCTTTTCGGCTTGACAGGAATTCGCCCGCGGTCCGCCCATGCGTGTAGCCTTTTACGTTTGTGGCTTGGGCAAAAAACAAAATGCGGAGAATAAACAGCATATTCCGTGCATTTTGTGCGGAGTTAATATTATTTTGCGGAGAATAAATACTACTATTTTCTTGGCATGCAGCTCTTTTCCCCCGCTGGCGCGACTTTGCAATCCGTGCCCGAACAAATGAAGCATTATATATTTAATTACCAGTCATTTATTCAATAACAAGTACATCCAATAGTCCTTTTTCTCAGGCATAATCGATAGCGCTGATGTAAACATAATCTTCGGCACGAAAAACCAACCCTTCTTCTACCGGGTTTTGGCCAGCCTTGAACGGCAAAAGTTACAAAATAGAGGCCATCTGGATTATGAAACTTATACTTTCTGCTCATTACCAAAATATTGCTGTTCTGCAAAGAAAAACTTTTCGATAAATTGTACGGGCACAGATTATAAATCTGCGCCAGCTGAGGCTGTTGGAGTAGATTTGCAATCCAATAAGACTAAACAAATCCGCATCAGCGAGATTGATGTAGAGTCGCTATTTTAAGCAATACATCATCAAGGGTTGATTGTATCTCCGGTGGAATCCTTAGCTTGAGATTATCATCTTGTACCTTGCAGAGAAGCTGGGTTGCATAATACAAAACCACATATTTTTCCTGAAGCTTTACTCCCAATTCCTGGTTTTGGAACAGTCGTAAAACAAGATTTTTTTGTTGCTGTACCAATAAGTCAATGAGGAATTCTTCGAGATTTTCACTGTTTTTCTCTTTAACAATATCAATTGTGCGATTCTCTACATCGTTAAGAATACCATTCCATATTTCGATAACGAGTTTGTTTTTTTTGCGGGAAATATTGTTTTCTATTTCACATACTTTGTTAATATATTCAAGTGCCTTTGCTTTGTTCGTATTGGTTTGGTAATATAAAATTGAGAGATTATTTAAAGCATTGGTATCTCCTTTTTCAATAGCCAATAGGTAATACTTTTCAGCTTCAGAGAATTTCTCTTGATTATAGTATAAAACAGCTATATTGTATAAGGCATGTGCATCTCCTTTTTCAATAGCCAACAGGTAGTACTTTTCAGCTTCAGAGTGTTTACCTTGGTTGTGATATAAGTATCCCAATAGACTGTATTTAATTCCGTCAGCTTCATTTTCAATTTTTTCGGACGTTTCTATGGCCTTGGAATAGTTTTTGTCCTCAATATATATGCTTATTTTTTTTTCAATATCTCTATACTTTTCGGGTAATTCAATCAAGCAATTGCGAATATCTTTGGACCTTATTTTTTCCGTTAATTCAATAATAGTATCGCGTTCAGATAAAGAGGTGTATTTACTTTGACTCAAAGCTTTTGAAAAAAGAAGTGCATGATTCCAATCAGACTCACCGCTTTTTAGTTTTAAAATGTGTTCGTTGGTAAGTCTTTTAAAATCGGTGGCATCATACCAGTTTTCCAAAAAAATACTCAACCATTTGGCTTTTCGTTTCTGCTCGGGATTGCCTTGAGTAATTATTAGCCACATGTTGAAGAACCGTTCAGAAATACGGTACAAATGTTGTTTTTTGTTGGTTTCAATTTTATCAACCAAGCCTTTGTCTACCAAGGTATTCAGGTTGGCAGAAATCAATTTGCTTTCCATTCGGGCTTTCTCTACCAATTGTTTAGTGGTGCAGGCTTCCCAGATAAACGACATTTCCAGCACTGTTTTCCGAAGTTGAGCTGGTAAGGCATTGAGCCTTTCCTGAAACAATGGGCTTACATTGTCCATTGTTTTTTTTAGGTATTCGTAGGTGCTGGTTTCCGATTTTTGTAAAACAATTTGTATAAAAAATTGCAGGGTGCGGGGCAAACCATCGGTTAAAATCCGGATGTTTTCTATTTTCCCCGGATTGTTTTTCACAAAATCTTTGAGTGCAGGAATTCCAAGCGAATCGCTCCAATGGGTGAGTAATAAATTAATTTCATCTCTACTCAAGGCTTCGAGCCGATGCCTTCTGAAAAATTCGTAGAAAGGCATATCGTGTCGCCAAAAATGCTCGTCCATGCGTGTACTTCCGGCAATGATCTGTATATCATTATAATTGATGAGCGTCTCCCTTAATAAACTTCCATCGTCGGTAAAATTTTCAACAATCCGGTCGAAATTATCTAAAAGCAATACAATTCTCTTTTTGCTTTTGGCACAGGCTTCATGGATTAAGGAGTATAAATAGCGTGTATATGCCTGATTATCATCAAAAAAAGTATATTCTTTGGTGGTGATTTCGATGTTTAATTGATGTTTTAGCTCCTCCAAAACCTGTTCCCACAAATCGAACAAACGATAAACACCAGCTTGCTCTTCAGCTAAGTTGATGGCGATAAATTTCTTGTTAAGTTTTTTATTTTCAACTATCTCTATTTCAATACGTTTAAGTAAAGTAGATTTACCACTTCCTCTACGCCCCAAGATTAGTTCGTGCTGAAGCGGATCATTGGCTTTTTTGTTTTGAATGGCATCAATGATAATTGAAAATTCAGTTTGCCGAATGACAAAATTGTTCTTTATCGATTGGTAGTCGCTGTTTGCTGCTTGAAAAACAGCGAGTTGGTCTAAAAACCAGGTGCTTGTGTTTTGAATATTATTCATTGTAAATGGGATTGTTTCGTTTCCAGAATGCTTTTAAAAATGGGGAGATAAAAACGTAATTGTGGCTACCGTCTGCATCTTCGGCAAGATAGCCATCCTGCATTAGATCACTTATTAAATCCATATAGTCGACAGTCATATCTTGTCTTACAGCTTTGTCGTAGATGGTTTGGATGCTGATAGAGCCGCGATGGGCTATATGCATCAGAATGTCATTTACAAAATTGAAATCTTCTTTAGGCATATAATCCTTGAGGCGTTTCTTCCAGTCAGCAAAATGTTCATTGCTCTTTTCGACATTCAAAAATGCCTGATCTATATCTTTTTCGGTAATTTTTGCATTGTTTCGATTTCGTGCAATTTTGTCTGTTTCACACAGCATCAAATTGATGAAATAGGGCGTATAGTAATGTTGAATCTTTTGCAGCAGATAGTTTTTTAGTTCATTATCATATTGAATACTCGCGTTATTGCTGGTCGCCCATTCGATGTAATCCAATGCTTCTTCTTTGGTTAATGGATTGCAAATTGCTGGTATTAAATCGTTCAGGCTGGATGTCCTTCCCTCAATGTTCTTCACTACATAGTGGATGCCGACTGAACCTGCGAAAACAAATTGCATTTTCTTTAAATTGCTTTGTCGCCATGCCCTAAGCTGATGAAGAATTGCAATGGCTTCATCTTTCTTCCCGTTTTTATCTAATTTGTGAAGAACTTCGGGTAACTCATCCAGTAGTAAAACGATTGTTTCGGTGTTGCTATCTAAATCTTTGAAGATGGTATTAATTTCATGAAGGTAGTCAAGTTCTTTGTCTTCAAGCTTTATTCCGGAAGTAGAAATTTCGCTTATCTTTTTAGTTTTTATATAGGCAGAAAGCCACTTCGAGGCTTTTTTACTTGTGCTCAGGCAATTTAATATCAGCTTGTATAAGGTCTTGTAAAAATCAATTTCTGATTTGACTGCTTGAATGTTTTCGAACGTAACTTTGTAGTTCTCTCTTGGATTTGCTTCAATATCGCGCATGACAGAGGTTTTACCCACTCTTCGCGGAGCAGCAATCAGAATGAAGTTCCCCTTTTCAAGCTCATCCCAAATTTCTTCAACAATTTCAGTTCTGGGATAATAATAATTGCCGGTTGCTGGCGGTCCGAGGATTGTTCTTGGAGGAATCCAATTTGTTTTCATTTTTTCACAGTGCTTTTGCTGTTGTTACATTTGGCAGCAAATATACTGTCAAAATATTTAAACAGCAAACATACTGTCAAAATATTTTTTATATGGAATTTTTTGTTGAACCCCGTAGGGAAATAATGAAAAATAGAAATTACTCAACTTTAATTCAATTAAAATACCTCCCCGCTGGCGCGGATTTGCAATCCGTGCCCGAACAAATGAAGCATTATATATTTCATTACCAGTCATTTATTCAATAAGAAGTACGTCCAATAGTCCTTTTTCTCCGGCATAATCAATAGATGTCCGATAAAGAGTTTTTTCCTTCAGCTTTTGCAATCAGGTGCACACGGTTGGTCATGATACACCAGGCAAAGAGTTCCAATCCTTTCTCTTTCTGGCAATACGCCTGGTTATCAACCAGAATATCTTTGTATTCATTTCGCGTGAAAACATCTACCCTGGATAATCCGGTGATGCCGGATTGTCATGCACAACAAGCATGAAAGTCCGGGGGAAATGATAATTTTATAACCGGTGGAGGTGGGGCAGCATGCTCCGGATTATTCAAATGCTAAAGGTGATGGGGTAAAAGCGAACTTTAAACCTAACAGGTGGAAGCAAAAACAACCATATTTATTCAATGTAAAACACAATGGAGAAAGACTTGACCGTTTCGAATATTGAAAGGCAAAATATTTTGAACAATAGAATTGCTGTGGATACTATAAGGCAAAAGTTAGAATTGCCTGCTATGCTATTCAACCAGGAATACTGTTTCACCAAACAAATGGTTGCCGATTTTTACGACGTTGACGAAAGAACAATTGTGAGATATCTTGAAAACTTCGGCACAGAATTATTAGGGAACGGATACTTTTTATGTAGAGGTAAGTTACTGAAAGATTTTAAGTTGCAATTTGGTAGCGTCATTAATGTCTGTAGCAAAACTACCGTTTTAGGCTTATTCAATTTTCGCTCGTTTCTGAATATCGGGATGCTGTTAACCGAAAGCGAAAAAGCAAAGCGAATGAGGAGCATTATGCTGGATGTGGTTATTTCAAGCATTAATGAGCTTACTGGTGGTGGCACTAAGTATATCAACCGAAAGGATGCAAATTATCTCACGAGTGCAATTGCTGAAATGAATTACAGAAAAGCATTAACATCGGCAATAAACAAATGTGTGAATGGGCATCCGACCATGAAATATGTCAACAGTACCGACCATATTTACAAAGCGGTGTTTCGTGAAAACGCAAAAGAATACAAAATGCTACTCAAATTAGACGACAAAGATAATATGCGCCATACGCTTTATGCCGAAGTTTTATTGTTGATTGCAGCATTTGAGAACGGAGTAGCTTTTGAGATTGAGAAAAAATTCAAAGAAAGTGGTGGTCAATTACTTGCTATGCAAGAGGTGTTTAGTATAATCGATTCATTTGCTGAACACCCTTTTCATCTACCACATTTAAACGATGTACGCTCCAAAATGGCTTCGCGTGATTTGGGGTTACGTGATGTATATCATGGCAATATCGCTGAATATTTGCGTGCAATAAGCACTGAAGAGTACGAACGCTTTATTGGCAATGAAGCTATTGACTTCGACTCAATTCTGGAAGCTAACAAAGAGGTGCTTAAGCGCTTAAAACAAGCCGAAGATGAGTGAAATACAATATATCACTTACGACGAAGTGCTGTTGGTGTACGATAAAACCATTGAAAAAAGGCGGAGGCGGTTTTTCGGGAATCAGGGACAAGGGCGGCATTGAGAGCGTTATCGAATTTATACAAAACGACCTCTATTATCCCGACTTTGTTTCGAAAATCAGTTACCTCGTGTTTCGCTTTTGCTCAGGTCATTTCTTTAACGATGGCAACAAACGGATTGCACTAACATTGGGCGTGTATTTTTTGCACAAAAACCAGCACTATTGGGCAGCCGTACAGTTTATGCAGCGACTGGAAGCTGTAATTTACCATATTGCAGCTTCACATATCGACGATGACTTATTGCACCGTATTATGCACTGCATTGTAGCCTGTACCGACTTTGATGAAACGCTGAAAATAGATATTGCAAATGCCATGAACAAGGGCTCGTTGGGTATAAACGAAAATATGTACCCTGGATAATCCAGATCATGCTGTCCCCCCTCCTGTAAAATGAAACCGGCAATGATGGCTTCCTCCCCCCGGAGAACGCGCGAAGCATTAACCAATCCTTCCCTGCTTACCTTCCGGTCATGCAAACTGGTCCAACAATTCAATCCTCTTCCGGATTGGCGGATGGGTCGAAAAGAGGTTGCTGAAGGAGAATTTTTTATCTTCCGGTTGGGGGTTTTCAATAAATAGGTGGTAACACAACCAAATTACGGTTGGTCCATAAAAAGCCGGGAATTTCTGAGCAGAGAAACTATCAATCGAAAAGAATCTTGTAAACGAGGGATGAGCCAATAAAACTATTTAAACCACAATGTCTTATGTCCTTTCTGTATGTCCCGGCGGTTATTGATTGTAACTTTTATCTTTAAACTTATTTCTGTGAAAATTCAAGTGAAATTTATTAAACCAACACATTCTCCAAATGAGAATCTAAGCAGAAAATTGCAGATATACGTGACTCAAAAACTATTTTTATCATTTCTGCAGTTAACATGCCAGGCTCAATGCTAAATATGTTTAAATCAGCATTGCGATATTTTTTTGTAATCGTGATAAGGTCTCCCTGTTTAACCCTAAGTGTGGTATTATTCGGAAATCTAACCATTGTCTGAAAATCTTCCAAGTCTTCTTCAGAGAACTTCTGTTTATGATCATTGTCTACAATGTACGCTTCAATTGACCCTTTCCAGTTCTTACAAATTAAAAGTGACAACAGGGTAGCCAGGTCATTATCCCCAATATCAAAGGTTTCCTTCCAATCGGTCGGAACATTTGTCAGCCATAAATTAATACTCTTTTCAATGGCCAGACTTGCGGTTGAAAACGGAATATAAAGAATCATTCCAAAATCGTTCTTTTTGGCATCACTCATTAGTTTATCATAATACTCCGGGATAACGCTGCCGGTATCAATACTGACAAAAATAACGTTGGGCTTGAAAAATGCTGCGTTTAGCGATTGCATACTTATGTTGATAGTGGTGTTAAATTCTTTGTTATCAACAAATGCATATGAAGCCGAGATGTTACTTTCTTTAAATTTCTGCGAAGCATTTTTCAGGAACATCTCAATGTTTTTCTGCTCTTCCGGGTTTTCATTTATAAGCGACAATATTTTAATCGAACCTTTCGGAGATACTATTGAATGAATAAGTTTATAAGAGCTTCTGATTTCTTTAGGCATTGTCATTGGGATTAAAAGGTCCGGGCGCCAGGACCGGACTTCTTTTTGCGGGCTGAGATTACTTGACTTTTTTGTAGCCCACTCGGCAAGCGCTGTAAATAGGCCACTACGGGAATCTCCCGCTTCAGATTTTAAGTTTAACCTTACCAGGTAGAAGTAGAATACAAAAATGAAAATAAGGGAAAACAATGCTACAATCACATTCATAACAAACATGATGGTGATAGAACCAAATGCGCCAATAGCAGGCACAAGTAATGGCACTTTAAGGGTGGGTCTGTAACTTGGCAGGCTCAATGATTGTTCCACCAGAACAACAATGTTGACCATCGCGTAGGTAATCATAAAAAACATGGTCAAGATAGGGGCAATGGTGTTTAAATTACGTAAGGAAATACCAATAAATACGATAATAGCAGTTATCAGCATTGCATTAACAGGTTCACCCCTTTTTGATGTTTTGGCAAGTTGTTTACTCTTCGGCAATATTCCTTTCTCTGCCAGGGCGAGCATTACCCGCGGGGCGCCGATAAAGGAACCCAGGGCTGAAGATAGTGTTGCCCCCAACAAACCAGCAATAACAATTGGACTGTAAAGGGCCTTTTCTATAAATATGTTATAATTTGAAGCCATTTCTTCAGGAGTAGCTATCATGGAAGCAACAAATATCAGGCTGATATAAATAAGTGTGGTTAAAATTACGGCGGAAATAGTACCCCGGGGAATGCTTTTACGTGGACTTGTTAGTTCGCCAGACATGTTAGCGCCCGCCATGACCCCGGTTACGGCAGGAAAAAATACGGCAAAAACCACCCAAAATGATGTTCCGCTAAAATTGTTTTCTACCGATCCCGGATATTTACCAAACAACTCGAAATTGTAGTTTAATTTGTTTACAAACAGAGCGCCATAAATTGCGAACAGTGAAAGCACAACAATACCAAGAATTACATATTGAATTTTAAAAGCAAAGCTTGTACTGATAAAAGCAATGGTCATTACCAACGTAAAAACGGCCAGATCAACAAATAATGGATTTAAATGGGGCAATATTGAGACTAACCCTTCCCTGAAACCGAATACATACATGGCCACCGCCAATGCCTGTGCTATATAAAACGGAATTCCGATAGCTCCGCCAATTTCCAGCCCTAATGATTTAGAAATGATACTAAACGCACCACCTGCACCAATTCTTACGTTGGTTGTGATGGAAGACAGACTCAGGGCAGTAGTTAAAGTTATGGATACAGATATTAGAACTATTGCCAATGCACCCACGATCCCGGCATTGCCAACCACCCAGGGTTGACGAATGTACATGATTACACCCAGTATGGTTAAAGTTGTGGGTGTAAAAACACCTGCAAAGGTTCCGAAAGTTTTCTTGCTCATAGTTCTACTGTCTTATAATCAGATTGATGATAGTTTTACTCAGCTTGTGCTTAACGTATAGCTCTAAGCAAACTGATCCAGTAGTTCAATCCGTCTCTGGATAGGCGGATGGGTAGAAAAGAGGTTACTGAAGGAGAATTTTTTATCTTCCTGTTGGGGGTTCTCGATAAATAGCTGGGCTACATCGTGGTTTTTAACGGCTTCGATCAGCGGATCCTGGTCAATTTTCCGCAGGGCGCTGGCCAGCGCATAAGGTTTGCGGGTCATTTCGGCGGCTCCGGCATCGGCCATGTATTCGCGGGAGCGGGAGATGCCGAAACGGAGCAGTATGGCGATCAGATAGCAAACGGCCGAAACGACGATGACAACCAGAATAGCTACACCTGCGTTCTTTTTATTTCCTCTCGACAAAGCGCCAAAACGGAGGCTCCTGAAAGCCATCTCTGCAATAAAGGCGAAGATGCCGACAAAGATGATGGAGACAATCATCAGCCTGACATCCCGGTTACGGATATGGGAAAGTTCATGTGCAATCACCCCTTCGAGCTCGTCGTCTTCAAGTTTGTTGATAATTCCGCGTGAAAGCGTAACGGAAAAAGTTTTTTCATTGATACCGCTGGCAAACGCATTGAGTGAATCGTCCTCGATGACATAGATTTGCGGAATCTTCATTCCCCTCGAGATGCAAAGATTTTCGACCAGGTTGTACACGCGCTTGTTTTCCATCCGTTCCAGCGGCTTTGACGCTGTTGCCAGATGGATCAATGAATTATGGATAAACCAGGCAATGACAAACCAGATGGTGGTCCCGATGATCACGAAAGGTATTACTTCTGCAAAGGTCTCATTAACAATTTGAACGTCAGGTTGTTTTTGGGAGAAGTAAAGGATAGCATAGACCATCCCGAGCAGTACGATCGGGAAAGCAAGTATCAGGAGAATACTGTTGAAATTGTTTCTCCTGATCTGTGTTTGTATGCCTACGTAAGTCATTAAGTGAAGCTGATCTTAGGCGGTTGATCCATGGTTGCGCGATCAGCGCCCAGATCGAAAAGGGTCTCGCGCCGAAAGCCGAAGCTGCCGGCAATCATATTTGCAGGGAAGGTCTCAATACCTGTGTTGTATTCTGTGGTGGCTGCATTGAAATACCTGCGGGCGGCCGCCAGTTTGTTTTCAATATCGCTCAGCTCTTCCTGAAGCTGCAGGAAGTTTTGGTTGGCTTTCAGATCGGGATAAGCCTCGACTGCTACTTTCAACCCCTGTAAGGCAGCTGAAAGCTGCGTTTCGGTTTTGATTTTTTCATCAATGGTCGTGGCTCCCATGGCTGCTGTCCTGGCCAGGGTGATTTTTGTCAGCAACTCCCGCTCATGGGTAGCATATCCTTTTACGGTTTCTACCAGTTGGGGAACCAAATCGTGCCGCTGTTTCAACTGGACATCGATATCGGCAAAAGCATTTTGCCTGGTGTTTCGAAGCCTTACCAGACTGTTGTAAATGGCAATCAGCCAAAAGATAATTACGACAACAATTACCGGAATAATCCAAATCATGGCGAAGGGTTTTAGGGTTTATTGTAACAAATGTACAAAAAATATTAACTTAATTTTTCGCGTTTAACATGAAGATCCATTTGAGGGAATGGAATTACTATATTGTTTTCAATGAATTTCTGATTGATGATTTTCCGGATATCGCTTTTTACTTTTTCAATCCGGAAAACATTTTCACTAAAAAACAGAACCTGAAAGGCCAGGGATGAGTTGCTGAAATCCAACAGCCGGGCCTCTATCAGGTTTTTGTCAGTAATATCCGGATGCTCCAGGACACTGGCTTCCAAAATACGAATTACCAAGTCAACGTCACTGCCGTACGCCACCCCCACATTGATCCGGAAACGTGTTTTCTGTGACTGATGACTCCAATTGATTACTTTATTGGTTGTAATTTTGGAGTTCGGAATGATTACTGCAATATCATCCCTGTTGAGTCCGGTGGAAGTTCTCAACCCGATTTCCTGAACCATTACGATGTCGTCGTCGATCTCGAGAACATCACCCACCCTTGTGGTTCCTTCTATCAGCAAGATGATACCGGATACAATGTCGTTAAAGGTTTGTTGTAAGCCAAGACCAACACCTACCAGAAGTGCTGCAGAACCCGCGATTAAAACGGTGATGTTAATCCCTATAGCTTCCAGGATCAAAACAATAGCAATGACCCAAAGCACATAACTTAGGATTTGGAATATTGCACGTGAGTTGCCTTGATCAATTTCTTTTAACCTGTTTCTTTTAGTGATTCCCTTTTTCAGGAACAACTGGATAGCTCTTGTAATGAACAAGATAAGGATAATGGAAAACACGGTGTACACTTTTAAAGTGTAATTATCGATACGAAACAGTTCAAATTCCAAAAATTTCTTAAATAGTTCCATGATATTTATTATTTGAAAAACCCCGATACGATGCCAAAAAGCTATCTCAAACCAGGGAAGCAAAGTTTGCAATTTTCCGGATCAGTTTAGCAAAACAAAAGGTAATAAGATCGAATGTTCAAATGCTTCACCATCCTTTTTCCTATAAAGTTACAATAAACAGGCCAATTTCAGCACCTCTTTTCTCCAATGCCTGTAAAAATCCGGAAGTATTCCCGAAAGTGAAACTTCTCAGTGTTATTTCGTATATTTAATTGCTAAAAAGTAAGAATTATGGGAAAAGGTAAGAATTGCATTTTGTTAACTTTAGTTGTGATGTTGTCGATCACAGTTTATGGCCAATCCGGCAACCAGCTTACAACAAGTGATTCTTTAAATTCCGGGATATTGCATCGCAGCGATCAGGGAATTGGTCAAAAGGAATTAAAAAGAGTTGCCGGAGACAAAGCAAGAATTGATTCTTTGCGTTTAATCACAAAGGCTTATCCCGTCATGGGATTCTTTAACGATACACTGTTCGTGATTTATAATAATCTCGGGAGTTTTTCGGCAAAAGACAGGGCAGAAGCGATTTCTGAGAGAATAGCGAAATTGCCAAATGGCTTTATTCACAAATCCGATTCTTTAAAAGTGATAGAATCAGAAAATACGTATGACATAGTTAGTGGCGAAAGAATTGTAATGAGTGTTACTGGCAATGATGCTATTTGGACCGGATTATCAAAACTTGAAATGGCAGAGTTATACCAGAAGAAAATCACCGAGGCAGTCATTAATTATCAATCAGAGACGAGTCTCTCAAAACTGGCCGTTGAAATTGGATTAGCGCTTCTTGTCATTGTGATAACAAGTATTATTATCCGTTATACAAAAAAGCTGTTTAACTGGACCGCATTAAAAATAAAGGAGACGGAAGGGAAACACATTAAAGGTATAAAAATAAGAAATTACAATTTGTTTGATGCAAAGCAGCAAGTCGATGTCCTTCTGTTTGTGAATACCATTTTTAAATGGATCAGTATATTGTTACTGGTTTATATTGCCATACCCATCCTCTTTGGAATTTTCCCGTGGACGAAAAACCTGGCTTCGGTATTGCTCGATTATATACTAAGTCCGGTTAAGTCTATATCCCTGGGACTTTGGAATTATTTGCCGAATTTAATTACCATCATTGTCATCGTTGTTGTTTTTCGATATGTTTTTAAAGGTTTGCACTTTTTAAAAATGGAAATTGAAACGGGCAACCTAACGATCGATGGTTTCTATCCTGATTGGGCTAACCCAACATTCCAGATTATAAAGGGATTGTTGTACGCGTTTATGTTTATCGTAATTTTCCCGTATCTTCCCGGAAGTGACAGCCCTATTTTTAAAGGCGTTTCAGTTTTCCTGGGTGTATTGTTCACCTTCGGTTCTTCCGGTTCATTAAGCAATGTGATGGCCGGTTTGGTGCTTACCTATATGAGGGCATTTAAAATTGGCGATCGTGTGAAAATTGGCGACGTAACCGGAGACATTATTGAAAAATCATTACTTGTCACCAGAATCAGGACCATTAAAAATGAGATCATATCCATTCCGAATTCGAACATCATGAGCAGCCATACCATTAACTACAGCAGCGAAGCAGCGGGAAATGGTTTGGTACTGTACACCACGGTTACTATCGGATATGATGTTCCCTGGAAAAATATGCACCAGGCATTAATTGATGCAGCCCTGAGAACGGATTTTCTTTTAAAAGACCCTTCGCCGTTTGTGCTCCAAACAAGTTTGGATGATTTTTACGTATCCTATCAAATTAATGCATACACCTGTGAAGCAAATAAACAAGCAATGATCTATTCACAGTTGCATCAGAATATCCAGGATTGCTGCAATGAGGCCGGCATTGAAATCCTTTCACCCCACTACAGGGCCGAAAGGGATGGGAATATGACAACTATTCCATCCGATTATTTAGGTAAAGACTACGAAGCGCCAACTTTTAATGTTCAAATAAAAACAAAAATCAAATAATGGAAGATCAAGTCGCACAGTTTTTATTCAACCCAACCATTGGGAAAATTGTAAGCGTTTTTGTCGGTATTGCAATAATATGGGTTATTATTAAATCCATTCAACGAACCTTATTCTCAAAAATTAAGGGCAACGATAACCGTTACCGGGCAAAGAAATTCGGCAGCATTATTGGCTATATTTTGACAATTTTATTAATTACAGTTGTTTATAGTGACAAACTGGGAGGTCTGACTGTTGCTTTTGGCGTAGCCGGGGCAGGCATTGCTTTTGCATTGCAGGAGGTAATTGCCTCTTTTGCAGGTTGGCTGGCTATATTGTTTGGCGGATTTTACAAATCAGGCGACCGGGTCCAGCTTGGGGGCATTAAGGGTGATGTAATGGATATCGGGGTATTGCGAACTACCATTATGGAAACAGGACAGTGGGTTGACGGAGATTTGTACAACGGAAGAATTGTCTTAATAGCGAATAGTTTTATCTTTAAGGAACCTGTTTTTAATTATTCCGGTGATTTTCCCTTTTTATGGGACGAAATAAAAATACCAATCCAATATGGGAGTAATTATGATAAAGCAACACAGATGTTTATGCGTATTGGCAAGGATGTAGCAGGGGATTTGACAGATAGGTCCAGAGAAAAATGGGTTGAGTTACAAAGTAAGTACCGTCTGGAGGATTCACAGACTGAACCAATGGTTTCGCTTATTGCCAATGATAATTGGGTGGAATATACCCTTCGGTTTGTCGTAAGTTACAAAAGAAGAAGAACAACAAAAACGGAATTGTTTTCAAGAATACTGAAAGAGGTAGAATCATCCAACGGAGAAATCAAGTTTGCATCGGCTACATTTCATCTGGTTGAAGCCCCCGAAATAAAAGTAGTAATGTCTAAATCTTAAAAATGGATTTTTTTCACTTGCTTTCGGTCCTGATTGTTTTATCTGCAGGTTTTGCCTATATAAATTTCCGCTATTTTAAGCTGCCGAGTTCAATCGGATTAATGATAATTTCCCTGCTGTTTTCTATTACCATGATAGTTGGAGGGACATTTTTTCTTCCATTTAAAAATATGGTGTCGGCACAACTAAGTGCAATAAATTTCAGTGAGTTACTTTTGGAGATCTTGTTAAGTTTTATGCTTTTTGCAGGGGCAATTCATTTGAAATACAAGGAATTAAGAAGCGAATCATTGAGCGTTATCCTGTTTGCGACAATTAGTGTTGTTATCAGTACGGTTATTATAGGATATTCATCCTACTTTTTGCTTGGCATTTTTGGCATTAAGGTTCAACTGATTCATGCCATGTTGTTCGGTTCTCTTATATCACCTACCGACCCGATTGCCGTGCTAAGCATCATAAAAAAAGCAGGGATATCCAAATCCCTGGAAACCAAAATTGCCGGAGAGTCGCTGTTTAATGACGGTGTTGCAGTAGTTATTTTCATTACGATTCTGCAGCTGGCAAAACCTGGTACGAACCTGGATTTTCAAAATGTTTCAATATTTTTCTTAACAGAAGCATTTGGAGGTCTGTTGTTGGGCGTTATTATAGGATATGCCGGATATAAACTATTGGCAAGCATTGACAATTACCAGGTAGAAGTATTGATCACACTTGCAATTGTGATGGGAGGTTACACTTTAGCACATTTCATTCATGTTTCAGGCCCTTTGGCTATGGTTACGGCCGGATTAATTACGGGGAATCACGGAAAGAATTTTGGTATGTCCGAACTCACAAAAGAGTATATCGACAAATTCTGGGAATTAATCGATGAAATACTAAATGCATTGTTGTTTGTACTGATAGGTTTGGAGTTAATACTGGTGCAGACCAACCGCATGGTCCTGTTGGTGGCTTTTATCCTGATAATTATTGTGTTGTGCGCCAGATACATATCGATATTGATACCATCTGTATTTATCAGTCTGAAAGAAAAGGTTTCACATGGGACCATTATCATAATGACCTGGGGAGGTCTCAGAGGCGGGATCTCCATTGCTTTGGCGTTATCCATTCCCCCGTCTTTTCAAAAAGATATCTGGACAACGCTTACCTACGTTATTGTTTGCTTCTCCATTATTGTTCAAGGTTTGACCATAGGAGCCCTGTCAAAACAAAATACCTGACACCCTGCACTGATATCGATAAAATCTAATGGTCTGTCTGTAAAATAGTCCAATTGGTCGATTCAGTTTGTGAACCCTGAGTGTCCATGTTATTTTTGAGTGTAATTAAAAAAGAAACATTTAAAAACACTTAAAATTATAAAGTCATGAAAGCAAAATCATTTTTCCAAGGGTTAGCATTGTTCGTTATCGGTATGGTAGTTATGTTGGGAATTGAATCAAACGGCAGACACCACAATTTCAACCATCAGGACGGAGTCAGAAAAAGTGCAGTTATTGAAGTTGGAGCGCCGCTTAATGCATCACAACTGAAACAGGAGGGATTTAATTAATTTGTAAGACCGGAGACAATCTCAAAAGACGCTGTTCAGCCGAAATCCCGCATGGGCGGGACCCGGGAAGGCGCAAAGAAAATTGTAATGTAATGCCTCACATTACGATTTTTTTTGCGCTTTCTTTGTGGCCTTATCAGGTGAGCTAATCATATTTTTCAGACCGTTCTTTTTATTTTTTTTATTCAATTCCTGTGAAGAATCAGCATATTTTGGCCAAAATTTCATTTTGGTGACAGCAGAGTTCTGTACTTTTTCTTCTGTGAAATAATCGCTGTGGTACTGGTTGTTTACATATAGTTCAGTCTGGTCGCAATAGTTCGGACTTCCGGGAACGCCGGAGGTTCCGGTCGGTATTACTGTTTCAGAATAATCCCAGCCACCCACATCAAATATGTGACGTTGAGATGCCCCGTGATCTGCCTTATAAGGATCGTTGAACGAATAGGAATAGGGGCAAACGGTATGGGAGCTTCCCGGTACGCCGAAGGTTTTGGAATTCAGGCCGAACAGCAGGTTCAGCATTTTTACTTTGCCCATCGGATGGTTCAACGTGAGGGTATGCACTTTTTGCCATTGCCAGTCGGCAGGGTTCTTACCCAGCTTTTCTGTCAGAGCAGTTACTGAATTTTTAAAACTTTCAACCAGCAAATCGTCAAAAGTCTCTTTCTTTTCGGTTTTGATGTTGTCGAACCAAACCGGAATTTTTGACCGAAGGGCACTGGCCAGCAGGTTTTGGCTTATGGTTTGGTCTCCCAGGACCTTTTTAGTCAGATCCCCATCCAGTTCGTCGGCCACCATGTTCCGAATCAGGTTGATGAAGAGCGTTTCAAAAATAGTTGTTGCTGCGCTTTCCCGTTCCATTTTTCCGTCCCAACTGCGCAACAAACTGAGAGCTTTGAGTTCTGTTTCGCCATTCAGCTGGCCTTTTTCAAGTGCGGCAACAAATTTTCCAAGATAAGTTTCAACCAACTTCGACTGACGGTCGGACTGCATATCCTCAAAATCCGCAACCGACAGCTTCTCCTTTGCTTCCAACATATCGCGGATACGCCCGATGCGGTAAGGCATCACGAAAGAATGGCTGATGTAATACGGGTAATCATCCGGAGCAGTTTTATTGTTGGCCGATGATACATAGCCCCTTTCCGGATTGAGCTCGTTAGGCAATTCATTGAACGGGACGTACCCGGTCCAGTCGTATTCGGCCGTTTCACCTGAGTAAATTGAAAAACCGTCGCCTTTGCGGATTGGGATTCCTGCGCTGCATTGAAGGCCAATATTACCTCTGTTGTCTGCATAAACAATGTTCTGACTGACAGCCCCGAAGGTGCTTGCGGCATCCCGGAATTGATTCCAGTTTTGGGCCCTGTCAAGCAAATAAACAGCACGTACTTCGTTGCTGAAATCAAAACCGGACCAGCGCATTGAAAGCTGTTTGTCCTTTATCTCTTTAATTTCAGAAACCAGGGGCCCCCGGTGGGTAAACCGCAGGGTTTTTTCATAAATGTTTCCTTCCTTGGTTTTAATGCTGACCTTCTCAATCCTCAGAGGTTTCCATTCTCCGTTGAAAAAGTACTTGTCTTGTGTTTCATTAATTTTTTCCTGGTAGAAATCAACATTGTCGACTTCTACGTTGGTCATGCCCCAGGCAATGGAATCGTTGTGCCCGCAAATCACCATCGGTTGCCCGGGAAGGGCAACCCCTGTAACATTCAGTTTACCCTGCACCACCTGGTGCATTTGCATCCATATCCCCGGTGCGTTCAGGCCAAGATGCATGTCGTTTGCCAGCAATGGCATTCCTGTTTCGCTCTTTTTGCCCGAAACGGCCCAATTGTTGCTGGCATTAAAGACACTAATCCCCAATTTATCCAGATTTTCGATGGATGAAAGCAAACTCTCCTGCAATGCTTTTTGCTGAAGTTTGAAGTCAGGATAGATTGGTTTAGGCTGGTTTTTCATATCCGGAAGGATGGTGCAAAAATGTACCGAGTCGAGCTGTGCGGCAAGGCCGGACATCAGAATGTCTTCGGACCAGCCATTTCGAAGGTCCCAACCCATGTAGCCAACCATGTTAAAACTATGTTCAACCTCCCATGGTTCTGGTTTGTAACCGAGGACAATAAATTCAGGAGGCAGTTTATCCAGGTGGTTTTCAATGTATTGGTTAACCCCGTCGGCAAAATTCCTTAATGCATCCAAAATGGCGGGATCCGTTTTTTCGATCACCATTTTCGATTTGGCAGGTATTTGTAACGCGCGCATTGTCAGGTCGGTTCGGACCATGGCTTCTCCGAAAATTTCCGACAAACGACCCGTAGTCACCCGCCGTAACAGGTCCATTTGCCACAACCGTTCCTGTGCCATGATGTAGCCGGTCACTTTGTACAAGTCGGCTTCGTTTTCGGCATAGATATGCGGAATGCCATACTTGTCGCGATAAACATCAACTTCAGCAGTAAGCCCTTTGATATTGATATCGGCCGAATAATCCGGAATGGCCTGCGTTTTTATTTTATGCAGGTAAAGAAAGGCTGCAAGGATGACTACTACCAACAGGACAACGACGGCTAGAACAATGCGCTTAAATTTTTTCATGCTTTATAACAAATTTGAATTTCAAACATATTCCAAAAAGTAAATATAAATATTTAGTTTTATGTAATCATCCGCAATCGTTTAAATCCAAATTATAAAATGGAAAAGAATTACAAGCTTTTATTATCAGTCATCTTTCTTGTTTCGGCTTTCTTTGGCACATCTTACGGGATCAACACGAAAGACACAAGATTACTATCCCAACCGGCAATCAATGAAAAACATATTGCTTTCATTTATGCTGAGGACCTTTGGATTGCAAATACCGATGGTTCCGAACCCAGAAGACTCACTGTTGATGAAGGGATTGAATCAGATCCCTGGTTTTCTCCCGATGGAAAACTGATTGCATTCAGCGCCCAATACGATGGAAATACGGATGTGTACACCATCCCGGTGGAAGGCGGAATACCAACCAGACTGACCTGGCACCCGGGAGATGATCTTGCACGCGGATTCACTCCCGACGGTAAAAAAGTACTGTTTGTCACCCAAAGATCTGTCTTTACCGGAAGGTATTTTGAGTTGTATGCAGTCGGGCTGACGGGTGGATTTCCGGAAAGGATTGATATTCCGAATGCATGGTTTACATCATATTCGCCGGATGGCAAATATTTGGCCTATTCTCCGCTGACACCAAGGTACCAGCAGTGGAAAAATTACCGTGGAGGCACTGAATCAAATATCTGGATTTACGCATTAGCCGACCATTCTGTTGTCAAAATCCCGCAACCTGCCGGTGGTTGTAATGATGCGGATCCGATGTTTTTTTCGGGGAAAATATTCTTTACCAGTGACAGATACGGCGAATTTAATTTGTTTTCCTACGACCAGGCAACAAAGGAGGTAAGGCAATTAACCACTTTCACAGACTTCCCGATTCTAAAAGCGACATCGGGAAACGGGAAAATCGTATTTGAACAGGGCGGATACCTGCATACTTTTGACCTAGCTTCAAATACAGTACAAAAATTGACTGTTGGCATTGCAGCCGACCTGCTTCAAATTCGGCCAAGGTTTGTCAAGGGGAATAATTATATCCGATGGGTTGATATCTCACCAACAGGATCAAGGGTGGTATTTGATTACAGGGGCGACATAGTGACACTTCCTGCAGAAAAAGGCGATCCAAGGAATATTACCTCTTCTGCAGCTGTGCACGAGCGGTTTCCGTCATGGTCGCCCGACGGGAAATCCATCGCCTATTTTTCGGATGCCTCCGGTGAATATGCATTGCATGTTAAATCGCAGGACGGGAAGGGCGAAGCAAAATCTTTCAAACTAACCGGTACAGGTTTCTATGCATATCCTGAATGGTCGCCTGACAATAAAAAAGTTTCCTTTACAGACAATGGGAGGAATCTGTATATAATCGATATTGAAACAGGTAAGATTACTAAAATTGATTCTGATGAGTTGTATGCGCCCGGAGCATTCAGAAAAATGTTCGGCGACTGGTCGTCTGATTCCAAATGGATCCTCTATACAAAAATGATCAGGACCTATTTCAAGGTGGTCTGTCTTTATTCGCTCGACCAGCAAAAATCGTTTCCGGTTACGGATGGAATGAGTGATGCCTCCGAACCTGTTTTTGATCCCAACGGGGAGAATATTTATTTCTTCGCCTCAACCGATGCAGGTCCTGTGGTGAACTGGTTCGACCTTTCCAACAAGGATATGAAAGAAACCAATTCGATCTGGCTGGCAACCCTCAGGAAAGACATTGTTTCGCCTTTTGCCAAAGAGAGTGATGAAGAGGCCGTTAAACAGGACAAGAAAGAACCCGAAAATCCGGTTGATAAAAACAAGAAAGAAACCAAAGCCGCAGATCCCGTTGAAGAGAAGCCAAAAATACTTAAGATTGATACGGACGGCATTACCGAACGGATTGTGAACCTGCCTGTCAGGGCAGGTAACTACAGTGAACTCGGAGTCGGGGCAACAGGCGAAATATTTTACATTGTGCGGGCTTCAAATCCTTCGGACCCATCCTTGCTTCACAAATATGATCTGAAAGAGCGCAAAGACACCGAGGTCATGGAGCTGAACAGTTACGAAATTTCCGCGGACCGGAAAAAGATGTTTTATGTGAAAGAGCAGGTTTATGGCATCACGGCAACAGGGAAAAAACCGGAGGTGGGGAAAGGAATTCTCAATACTTCAGCAATCTCAGTAAAAATTGATCCTTTGGCCGAATGGCCGGAAATCTTTGATGAGGCATGGAGAGTAAACCGCGACTATTTTTATGATCCCGGCATGCACGGGGTCGACTGGAATGCCATGAAAATAAAATATGCTAAGTTCCTTCCTGATCTTGCAACCAGAAACGACCTGAACAGAATAATTCAATGGATGTGCAGCGAACTTGGAGTCGGACATCACCGTATTTCCAATGAAGGAGACCGCCTCAGCAATACGCAAAGTGTTGGCGGAGGACTGCTCGGAGCAGATTATACTGTTTCAGGGAACAGATACCAGATCAAAAAGATTTATGGTGGTCTGAACTGGAATCCTGATCTCAGGTCTCCTCTGACGGAACCGGGTTTGAATATCAGGCAGGGAGCGTATATCCTTGCCGTAAACGGAAACGATGTCACTGCTGATAAAAACTTATACGGATTCTTCGAGAATACCAGCGGAAAGCTTGTTGAGCTCACCATCAATGATAAACCGGATTATGCAGGTTCGAGAATTGTAAAAGTTGTTCCGACAGGCAATGAGTCCACTTTAAGGAACCGGGATTGGGTCGAAGGAAACCTTAAAAAAGTGACTGCAGCCACAAACGGACAGGTGGCTTATGTTTATGTTCCGAATACCTCTGATGCCGGCCATGAATATTTCAAAAGGTATTTTTTCCCCCAGGCAAACAGAAAAGCGATCATTGTGGATGAAAGATTCAATGGCGGAGGTTCCCTGGCCGACTATTACATCGATATACTCCAGCGGCCGCAGCAGGCCTACTGGAACATGAGATACGGGAATGATTTGAAATCCCCCAGCGCATCGATACAGGGACCAAAGGTGATGATCATTGATGAAACGGCAGGCTCCGGAGGAGATTTCCTCCCCTGGATGTTTAAAAAATTCAAGGTTGGCACCCTTGTGGGAAAAAGAACATGGGGTGGTCTTGTCGGAATACTCGGGTTCCCCGAATTTATTGACGGAGGGTCTGTTACTGCCCCCAACCTGGCAATCTGGACCAAAGACGGATTTGTGGTTGAGAATGTTGGTGTTGCACCAGATATTGAAGTTGAACAATGGCCCGCGGAGGTTCAAAACGGAAGGGATCCGCAGCTTGAGAAGGCCATTGAAGTCGCGTTAAAGGAGTTAGCCAAAAATCCGCCGGAAGAGCCGGTGCGGCCTCCTTATCCGGCTAAAATGAAGAAGTAATCCGTTGTTTCCGGTATTACGGCATGTGTTTTTTTAAAATGAGCACCATGTCATTTCCGAAATTCTGTTCAAATTCAATTTTAATGCCAGAAACATGGACAGGTTGTGTGACCTGAACTCCTTTTTTGCCGGTCTTTGATGGTTGTACGGGTGAAGGATCCCGGGACATTCCAGCGGGAAAATAGATGTTGGTAACAGGATTGAACCATTGAGCATCATAAATGAAGCCTTCCGGATTGAACAGGGTGACTGTTTCTTTTTCCGGAATGTAGATTAATATTTCCGAATGGTCGTCTTTCTTCAGCACAGAAACCCAATGGTTGTAAGCTGAATTACCCGGTTGGCTTGCAAGCATTTCATTGGCAGGGAAAAATCTCCACCATTCCAATTTCTGCATCAATTGATACAGGTAATCCATTTGCATACTTCCCGGGAAATCAAGACTTTTCCGCCAATTGGTTGTCCCTGGTGCGTCGGTGTGGTTCAATATGGATTCACCATCCCGTAACCAGGGCCAGATTCCATTTGCCCCATAGGTAATACCGGCAATTGGCGTAGCAAACAGGCTCCAATAAGAGGCATTACGAACATCTTTGTCGGTGATCCTAAAGCCGATTTCTTCGTAGTTAGGTTCCATGTTGATGTAAGGCATGGGTTTCAGGTTAGACCACATTTTGGACATTGGCCCCTTGTTGATCCAGTTGACTGTTCCTTCGCCATTGCTGTGGGAAGACTGATAGCCCATCAGGTCG
The DNA here is from genome assembly GCA_038323575.1 of Bacteroidales bacterium. GTDB lineage: Bacteria > Bacteroidota > Bacteroidia > Bacteroidales > Prolixibacteraceae > CAINVV01. Next base: position 22,833 of record JBBQHB010000055.1, read on the forward strand.
TACCATTTTTCCTGCACGAACAATTCGCCGACCCACGAACTACCATGAGGGTGAAGGGTGACAGGTGCATGGTCAATTTCATTGAAGACCCTTCTGCCGATTTCTTTCCATTTGATTTCCTGGTCGTCATAGTATTTACCATCGCCGCCTAACGTCCAGACTACCTGGTTGCCCTGATAGCGGGCTACTATGTATTTGGCCAAAAGAACAGCTTCGTCCAGTGGTAAAATATATCCGGGGCTTAATTGACGTCCTTTCCCGTTTGGCAAAGCCCACAAAATAACAGGTGAAACGATCAGTCCTTTGTAGTTTGCTTCATCAATCTTCCGGTCCATCCGCTTAAAGAATTCAGGGTTGATTTTAATATGCCCGGTACCTTCTATTGCTGTTAATCCTTCAGCATTTTTATCGCAGCCCCGCCATTCGGTAGTCACAAGTTGAATCACTTTGTAGTTGTGTTTCAACCGGTGGTCAAGGTAATATTCCCATTCTTCATCAGTAGATTTTAAGGCGCCGTTCCAGGCAGTACAAGCCAGCCAGAAAAATGGTGTTCCGTCATTATAAGCCAGATAATATTTCCCGGCAGGATGGATCAGGCTGCCCTTTTGGAAAATGGACGCTTTATTGTCGTTTGACTTACATTCGAAAGTTCCCTGTTGCCCATGCAATCCGATGTTTTTATTGTCCGTACACAAACTTTTCCATTTCCAGGCTCCCACCTCATCAGGGCAAAAGCGTACTTTCCAGGTTGTACCACCATCCCAAAAACCCCGAACGATCCTTTCTCTTCCCGAAGGGGCAATAAATGTGATCCTGAAATCCTTAACATCATAAATAGGATCAGCATACTCTTTTTCACTGCTGAAAGAGATCTCATATTTCATCCATTGGGTTGCATCTTCTGATGATAGCGCCAGACTATAGATAAATACAAATAATACACAGGTCAGAATTTTCATCTTCATGTAAATTAGGATAAATAACTTTGTTATATAAGTTTATGCATTCTTAACGAACAAGACATGGGCGTTTGGGATCAAATTTCCAGCCGGGTACCAGGTATTGCATCGCGGCAGCATCATCCCTTGCGCCAAGTCCGTTTTTCAGGTACAGCTTGTTTGCTTTGTCAATTTGTATCATGTCAATTTCGATTCCCAATCCGGGTTTGTCAGGCACTGCAATCATTCCACCATTGATTTTAAGCGGTTCTTTGGTTAAGCGTTCGGCTCCTTCCTGCCAGATCCAGTGGGTGTCCAAAGCCGTGATTTTGCCCGGCGCCGCAGCCCCGGCATGGACGATCATGGCAAGCGATATGTCAAAATGGTTGTTGGAATGTGATCCCCAGGTCAATCCCCATTCGTGACAGATCTGGGCAACGCGTACAGCGCCCTGCATGGTCCAGAAATGCGGGTCTGCCAGTGGAATATCCACCGCATTTAACTGGATTGAATGTCCCAGCTGCCGCCAGTCGGTGGCGATCATGTTTGTTGCGGTCGGCAAGCCGGTGGCCCGTCTGAACTCTGCCATGATCTCACGGCCGGAATAGCCATTCTCTGCGCCGCAGGGATCTTCAACATAAGCAAGCACATCGTGTTTGTTTTGACATAACCATATGGCCTCCGCGAGCGACCACGCTCCGTTGGGGTCGATGGTTATCCTGGCATCCGGAAAACGGTCGGCTAATGCAACCACTGCCTCCATTTCTTCGCTTCCGCCCATTACGCCGCCTTTCAGTTTAAAGTCCTTAAAACCATAGCGATGATGAGCTGCTTCTGCGAGTTGAACAATTGCTTCCGGGGTAAGCGCCTCTTCACTCCGCAACCTTATCCAATCATCCTTGTGATTTGAATTGTCCAGGTAGGGCAGATCCGTTTTTTTACGGTCACCAATGTAAAACAGGTAGCCAAGCATTTCGACCACTTTACGCTGCTGGCCTGTTCCGAGCAGCGCGGCTACTGGTACACCCAGAAACTGGCCGAGAAGGTCCAGCAATGCAGTTTCCAATGCCGTAACTGCATGAATAGTGATGCGCTGATCGAAAGTTTGCAGTCCGCGTCCTCCGGAATCCCTGTCGCTGTAACGCTGCCGGACTTCGTTGAGGATATTGTTGAAAGCACCTGTTGACTTGTTAAGAACGAACGTCCTTGATTCTTCCAACACCTGCCGGATGCGCTCTCCGCCGGGAACTTCGCCGACACCGGTATGCCCGGCATTGTCTTTCAAAATAACAATGTTCCGCGTAAAAAAAGGACTGTGCGCACCGCTGAGGTTGAGTAACATACTGTCGAAGCCGGCAACCGGAATTACCGTCATTTCAGTTACAACGGGCGCTCCTTTAAAATCGTCAAGGTTCATATAGTATTGTTAAGTAATAGCGAATAATCTGTTGAGCCAGAATCAGTCCCGGTTCCCGGTCCTTTTGAGATAAACTCAGTCCACTTTGTTTTCCGTTACCAACAGCATTGCTGTTCTGTCAGTATAAGAAACCCTGATAACTGTACAAACGACAATTCTGTTTTCACTTTTAATGGTAATCGTCTTCCCGCTTTCTGTGTCTTCTGCCGTTTGGATGACCGGGCCAACGGACGAGTTTACCTGTATGGTAAGATGTCTGATTTGATCGGTTGGACCGCCGTTCCCAAAATTTCCGACTGTCACAATAATATCTCCCTGGTTAATTTCCCAGTTAGATTGCTCGGCCATTTCCCTGTGACCATGGTTGATGAATTTTGTTTCCATTATTTTGCGTTTTATAGGTAAAGATAATCAATGTTTTCCATGCAATCCATCAATACCATTATCCCCAAATCGATACTTCCGTTTTTTTCCCTATCATCTCCTCCGATTTTGAGTTATAGTATTGAAATCTAGACTTTTCTAAGTTCGAAACGGTGGATTTTTCCCACAATAAAAAGATAACTGATGATAGCAATAAGGGCATGAATGCTGACGAAGACTAATGCTCCGTTAAACGAACCTTTAACTCCGATCAGGTAACCGATTGCTATTGGCGTGATAATGCTTGAAAGATTGCCAAAAGTGTTAAAAAGGGAACCGCTAAGGCCGGTAATTTCTTTTGGTGCCGTATCGGCATTGACCGCCCAGCCAAGTGCCCCGACACCTTTGCCAAAGTACGATACAGCCATAAAAGCCACGATCAGCCATTCAACATCCGTATAATTGCAAAAAATCATGCACATGGATAACAACATACCGGCAACAATAGGCACTTTCCTTGCAACGGTAAGGGAAGTGCCTTTTTTAAGCAGGTAATCTGAGAATATACCGCCCAGATTTCCTCCGACAAAACCGAAAATTGCAGGCAATACAGCGACGAATCCGGCTTTAAGAATGGTCATACCTCTGGCCTGTACGAGGTAAACCGGAAACCAGGTGATAAAGAAAAATGTAATGGCATTGATGCAGTATTGGGCGATATAAATTCCGATAAACATCCTGTTTTTCAAGAGCTGTTTTAGGTAGGGCCAGGTTGGCACTTCTTTCTTGTTTTTAGGGTCTTTCCCGGCATGGTCCATTTCGGCAAGGGCTCCGCCTTCTGTAATATAGTCGAGTTCGGCCTGGTTAATGTATCGGGATTTCTTAGGAGGGTGAACGAACTTCAGCCAGAAGATCAGAAATACAAATCCTACTATACCCATAAAAATGAAAGAGTACTCCCATCCAAAGGTGTAAACGATATAGCCCAATAATGGGGCAAACAGCACCGTAGCAAAATATTGTGCTGAATTGAATATTGCTGCTGCTGTACCGGTTTCTTTGGTTGGGAACCAGGCTACCGAGATTCTGCTGTTTGCAGGGAAGGCCGGAGCTTCGGCTATTCCTAAAAATAACCTTAGGATAAACAGCGCCACAATGGCCGAAAAACCAACAAAGAAACCCGAAAATCCGGTTATAAATGTAAAAAAGGACCAAACGAAAAGACTGATGGAATATATTTTTCTCGACCCAAAACGGTCCAGAAGCCAACCGCCGGGAAGTTGGGCAAGGACATATGACCAGCCAAATGCCGAAAAAATATATCCCATATTCACGGAATTCAATTGCAGGCTCTTGGCCAATGCCGGCCCTGCAATGGAAAGTACCGTGCGGTCTGCATAATTGATTGCAGTAGCAAAAAAAAGTAAACTTACGATGACCCACCGGAAATTACTTCTTTTTGGTTCTTTTACTGACTGGTTTATCCTGTTCATTTACTGATCCATTACCGATCCGTCCGTATTCAGCCTGGTCTTGAATCCGCGCGGTTTGAAAGGGAACCTTTTCTGTGCATCTTCGGCCAGTTCTACGCCGATGCCCGGGGCGTCGGGAACGATCAGGAATCCTTTCTCCAGTTTGAGGACACTTTTGACGATCTGGTTTTTCGGCGCTTCATTCTCCCCAACGGGATATTCCTGCAGGGCAAAATTAGGAATACAGGCTGCCAGCTGGATGCAGGCTGCCGTGCTTACCGGACTCAATGGATTGTGGGGAACCACCTGAACATAGTGTGTTTCTGCCAGCGCGGCAATTTTCTTGCAGTTGGACAATCCGCCGGCAAGGCAGATATCTGTTCTGACATACTGGGCTGCGCCGCGTTCCAGCAATGTTTCAAATTGCTGCAGGGTGAAGAACCTTTCGCCGGTTGCGATGGGTATTTTGATCTTGCGGGCAATGATATCCATGGCTTCCAGGTTGTCGGGAAGGATCGGGTCTTCGTAAAAGTAGGGATGGTACTTTTCAATGCCTTCAGCCAGCGTCACGGCTTCGGCCGGTGAAAGCCTCCGGTGAATCTCGATGCAGAGATCCACATCGTCGCCGACGGCTTCGCGGTAGCGGCGAACGGTATCGATGGCATCATCCATTTTGTCGGCAAAGGTCTTGAAGTAGGGCTTATCCCTCGATTCATCCAGGAAGGGAGTAAGATGGCCCACGGCTGTGAACCCCGCTTTTTTTGCATCAATGCAACCCTGCACCAGTTTCTCCTTGGTATCACCGCGGACATGGTAGTAAACACGGGCTTTGTCGCGGGTTTTCCCGCCCAGCAGTTCATAGCAGGGTACCCCGAAATATTTCCCTGCGATATCCCAGAGGGCAATGTCGATGGCGCTTAAAGCACCCATGATGACGGCGCCGGTGAAATGGGAGGAGCGGTAGAGGTACTGCCAGTGGTGCTCAATCCGCAGCGGGTCCTGACCGATCAGGTAACTTTTGAAGCCTTCGATCACCGTTCCTGAAGCCTCCAGGTAACCCCATGCTCCTGACTCGCCCAGACCTGTAATGCCGGCATCTGTATGGACCTGCACGAAAAGATAGTTGTCAATCGGCAGAACTTTAATGTCCGTAATTTTTAATTTGCTCCTGGAGGTATTTCCGAACAAACTGCCTCCTGCGAGTGACAGTGCCCCAACAGTAAAGAGACTCTTTGAGAATTTTCTGCGGTCCATTTTTTGTTTGGTTTTAAATTGGATTAGAATTTTTGAACGGCTTTTGACGCCGGTTATTTTGGTCCGTTTGCGCCGATGCAAAAGAGATGCTGAAAGCTTCTGATATAAATTTTCCCGTTGCTGATGGCGGGAGATGCGAACATTTTCTCACCCATCGCATTTTTGGCTACAGCCTGGAATGTTGGGCCCGGCTTAATGACGGTTATCATGCCTTCGTCGTTGGGTATGTAAACCAATCCACCGGCAAGAACAGGGGAGGAATATTGTTTACCTAGACTTTCTATCCAAACAATGTTGCCTGTTGCTGCTTCTGTACAATGGACCTGACCATTGGTCATGGTAGAAAAAAGATAATCATCCGTGCAGACCGGTGAGGGTACGTAATAAGCCCCCTTCGCCGACTGCCATACAACATGGGTTTTGGAAACATCGCCCTGACCATCAGGTTTTATAGCCAGTAATGTGCGTACAGGCCAGGCACTGCTGATTAGCACCAATCCCGACTTCTCATTGTAAACAGGACTGGAACAAAAATCCTCGGAAGGGCCACTTACAAACCAGTACCGTGAACCGTCCGTTGGATTGTAGGATGAAACTTCCTTGTTGCCTAAAAATATCATCTGCATTTTCCCGGCCATTTTCCTGAAAATCGGCGTGCTGAAACTGTGGGCCGGTTTGTCCTGCTTCAGTTTCCATATGGTGTGGCCGTCGGCACGGCTCAAAGCAGCGACAAAGGAATCTCCTTTGCTGTTGCCGTTAATAATTATTTTGTCTTCAAATAGTGCAGGGGAACAACTGTACCCGTGAGGACTGGAAAAAGTACCGGGTCGCTGCAGCCAGACCTGTTTGCCTGTGAAATCGTAGGCTGCCACCACTACATCCTGCCCGTCAAGGAACGACAGGAAAACCAATGTGCCGTCTGTTGCAGGAGTGCCTGATGCAAAACTGTTGTCGTTGTGTTTGGCTTCGAAAGAACTTTTGAGGACGGTTGTTTGCCACAATAATTCACCGTTTAGGCAATTGTAACAAAGCAGCACTTTCTCCTGGGTTTCAGGAATGGCAGTAACCGTAAACAGTTTATCCTTCCATACAACCGGCGATGAATATCCAATGCCCGGAACCCTGGTTTTCCACGATACATTTGTGGTCGAGTCCCATTTTACGGGTAGGTTGGTTTCTGCACTTGTTCCGTCTCCGTTGGGGCCGCGCCAGCCGGGCCAGTTTTGTGCCTGTGTGTGAGAAATGCCGTTTGAAATCAAAAAGATAAGGATGAATAATACTGATCTGAAGTTGGTCATTGCGTTCGTGTGTTTGGTTAAATGGGAATATGACTTGAGTCAAAAATAGGCAAAATACCGACATAGAGAACAGGATTACCTTGTTCAACTAACAAAAGCGGAGATTGATCGAATAAATATTAATTTGGGAATGAATTGAATTATCTTTCCTACAGTTATTATAAAATGAGTCCTTATGAAATTATTTTACATTTTCCTGTGCCTCCTGTATATTGTTTCTGATTCTTACGGCCAACCGGTAAAATATTTTAAGATTAAAGTGGTGGACGAAAAGACCGGTCGCGGAGTTCCTTTAGTAGAACTTAAAACTGTCAATCAACAGAGTTATTACACTGATAACAACGGAATTGTGGCATTTTATGAGCCTGGACTTATGAATCAGGAGGTTTATTTTCATCTAAAAAGCCATGGTTATGAATATCCCAGGGACGGGTTTGGATATCACGGGAAAGGTTTGATGGCCATTCCCGGTGACAGTGCAGTGATTAAAATAGAGCGGTTAAACATTGCCGAGCGGTTGTACCGGGTTACCGGTGGGGGATTATACGTTAACAGCCTGCTGACAGGATCGTCTGTTCCAATCAAGCAACCGGTACTGAATGGGAAAGTGCTGGGGCAGGATACTTTTATCGAGACATTGTACAAAGGGAAAATATATTGGTTTTGGGGTGACTCCGACAGACCCTCTTATCCGCTTGGGAATTTTGCCACATCGGGGGCCACCTCTGAATTACCCGGGAAGGGAGGACTTGATCCCTCCATAGGTGTTGACCTGAGCTATTTTTTGGATGAAAAAGGATTCAGCAAAAAAATGTGCCCTTTGCCCGGACCCGGTCCGGTATGGATACACTGGCTGACAACATTAAAGGATTCATTGGGCATCCAACGATTGATTGCCTCCTATACCAGGATAAAAACACTGGCTGAAGCCTACGAACATGGACTTGCCTTATTCGATGATTCTGATGAGATCTTTAAACCATTTGTCAGGTTTGACCTACAATCCAGGCTTTTCCCGGAAGGGCATTCATTCAGGGCAATTGTCAACAACCAGGAATACCTTTATTTTTCTTTCGCAGCTCCGTATTCCCTTCGTGTCATTGCCGATTGGAAACATGTTACAGAATTGTCTACTTATGAAGCCTTCACCTGCCTTCCAACGGGAAGCCGTTATGATACCACCGCAGTGAAACCGGACCGTGGTCCTGATGGCCGACTGATTTATGGATGGAAGGTGAATACTGATCCTCTGAGCTATGATAATGAGCAGTTTCTGTTAAAAAAAGGGATATTAAAATCGGGTGAAACATGGCAAAACCTGTATGATATCCTGACCGGTAAGCCGGTTATCCCGCATGCCGGTTCTCTCTTCTGGAACGATTACCGGAAGAAGTGGATTGCCATCTTTCATCAGAGGGGCGGAACTTCAGCTTTGGGAGAAGTGTGGTTTGCAGAGGCGGATACACCCACTGGTCCGTGGGCATATGCCCGCAAAGTTGTTACCCATGACAACTATACTTTTTACAATGTCGGGCAGCACCCACTTTTCGATCAGGACAAGGGACGACTGATCTATTTTGAGGGTACATACACCGATACTTTTTCAGGGAACCCTCTTCCTACTCCACGATACAACTACAACCAGATTATGTACCGGCTGGACCTTGAGGATTCGCGACTGTATCTGCCTTCGCCGGTGTACCGGTTAACAGACAAGAAAAATTTCAGGTACCAAATGAACCAGGATGGGTTTCATTCGCTGAATTTCCGCGAATTACTATTGGAAATACCTTTTTTTGCCGTACCTCCGGATCGCTGTTTTGATGGATTAGTAACTGTATATGAGGTAAAGGAGGGAGGAAAAAACAGGCTTCAGACCAAAGAGCCGGGCAATTCACATCAAAAAGTTAAGCCTCTGTTTTACGGATTTCCTGGTAAGGAATTTTCAGACTCCATATCAAAGGGAGTTTTTTCAGGAAAGCGTTCTTCCCTTGACCTGCCGGAGCCATCCTCTCCAATGATCGTACCGCTTTTTGAATTCAGAGACAAGAAGGGTAATTATTTCTATTCTGTGAAAGATGAACAGGAGGGACTTTCCCGAACTGAAAAACCCATTTGCAGGGTATGGAAAAACCCATCGGGGATGCTCAATTACGATTTTGAGGCAACGCCAGTGCCCTTTATGAGACCTTGAGGCAAGCAGTTATCGATAAAAACCAGCGGTCTGTCTATAAAATTGTTCCGTTCGTCTATTGCACTTTCGAAACATATCTGCACGGACTATTTTTGAGCATCATTAAAAATTAAAAACAACATAAATTTTGGAGCCATGAAAACAAAAAGATTTTTACTCGGATTAACAATGTTCGCAATGGGTATGTTACTAACTTTTGGAATTGTAAAAAACAACAGGCACGATGATTCCAGCCGTCATGCAGGAATCAGAAAAAGCGCTATCATCGAAGTCGGAGCTCCGCTTACAGTAAAAGAGCTGAAGCATCTGAATTTGATTTAACCTGATATTACTTTGCAGTCTTATCCAACTCCCGCCGTTGTATACCTCTTCAAAACCGGTTGATGTCAAAATGCTTTTGGTTAATGCGCTGCGTGAACCTGAGGTGCAAAAGGAACGACCGGTTTGTTCTTTTATAAAAGCTGCAAGCCGGTCAATGATTTGATAATTTCTTTTTCAGATTGAAAGCTGTATTTCTCCTGGTTGCATTCCAGGGCAACCTTGTTATGCTCAATTTCCAGGTTTAGGTTGCACCTCTTATTTCCTTTAAACAGGAAATTTGCAAACAACAGGGCCTTTTCCACACCATCTCCCCGCCCGAAATTCCAGACTTCATCGGGCTGTGCCAACCTTTTCCCATCATAAACCGAATCATTCGGCATTTCTGAAATCAACCGGAAAACCTCTGCAGTCGTTTTGCCTTTCAAACCATCAAGCGAAACAGGATTTCGTTCCAACGCAGCTTTCACAAAAGGCTTCCAGTCTGTCTGACCCATATCCCGGTAGGTATACAGTGAGAGCAGGGCTAATTCATTGTGCGCAGCTTTCACATTAATTAATTCTATGATATCTGCGCGGCTTTGACCGGTATTAATTTTCATCGTCTCTGTATCAATAAATTGCTTATTCATATCCGGAAGTCGCGGCACGACATTTAAAAAACTGCTGAGTTCTGTAAACAGCAATTTTATGGTCTCTTTCGTGAATTTATTGGTCCCTTTTGCCAGGTTCAGGCAATAAGTCATATGGTCATTTACCGAAGCAGCCGCGTATTGCTGAAGATAAGCTACAACATCCTGTAAAATAACAAGGTCTTTAAGCGGGACAAGGCTGAATTCTTCATCATCAATCTCCTGAAACAAAGCTTCGCTACCGGATTCGGCAAAAACATTTTTGGTTGAATGTTCGTATTCGAAAATGGTTTCGAGCGGAATGTAATAATTCCGGGCATTCATCCGGTGCCTGTATTGGAAGCACTTTTTGAATTTCATGTGGTACCTTAAAAAATTGATAAACAGTTCAGCAGATAACGGTGTGGTAAGAAATTTGGTTAACCTGTCTGAGAAATGGTTGTATGCAGCCTTGTTGATGGTGGCCTTTTCGTAAAGTTGATGAATATAACCGCTGATATGCGACACGATGGTCACTTTTTCATTTTCCAGGGCCCTTCTTGCCCGGGTCGAAATGGAGGTGCCGTTGAACCACATCCTTTTGGTGACGATCCGCCTGTTGTTGGTGAGGAGGCCTTCATGGATGTCAATAAAATTCTGGGAGTGAAGCGGTGTACCCATAAGGAAGATGTTTTCGAGCGGAACCGTGCCGACAATAAAGAGAGCGGCTGCATACAAGGCAGATAATGAGACACATTCACCGGCTCCCCGCTCAAATGAATCCTTGAAATGAAAGGCGGTCATGGCTTCTGCGGTTTCGGTTTTCCAATACGGTATGATTTCACTCCGGTATTTATCCAGCCCAAAATGCCGCCGGATATCAATGTCGAAATAGTACTGGTCGCCTTCATAACCAAACAGTGCATTCGACTGTTTCAGGATTTCAATATCGATTGTCTCCTTAAACCGGTTGATCTCTTTGTCTTTGTCGGTCATCCCCCAGGTTTCCAGATCAAGGTTGAATACAAAATGTTCCATGATGTATTGTTTGATCCTGTTGATCCTGTAGTTGAACGATTTTTTACCTATGCCTTTGAACCATTCATCCTCCCGCCATGCCCAAATCACCGGGCTCATGATATTGGCAATGACCAGCGCGTAAAACAGATCCGGGAATACAAAAATTTCCATGTCTGACAAGGTAAAGGCCGAAGAGTATTTCTCGAGTGTTGTCTTGTCTGTGAAGTCGGGTGATAAATTCCGAACCTGATTCACCTTAGTTTGTTTATCTGACATAATAAAATGTTTGCTTTGCAAAATTAACTTAATGATCTGAAATTTTTTGTTTTATTATTACTACCGGATTGTTTGGTACAAGCTTTCCACTGCAATTTGACCACTCAAAATCTCCCCAACGGAGTGACTTCAGATGCTATCTGCAATCATGATTCAGCGCAAAACTCCCTTCCTTCGAATGGGTTGGGGGAGGACGTAATCCCGGAAATATTACGAAAATATATTGTTCTTACAACTTACTTCCTAAACAACTCAAGCAAAGCAGTGGTTCCGATTACTGTGCCAAACGGAATGGCGCTTAAATCAACCTGAAAATTCGGATTGTGGTTGTAGAATGGAAATTCCTCGCCTTTTTTCCTGGCATCTTTAAATACATCAGGATTAGCTATACCAACATGCATGTAATCATAAACAGGATCCTTCCTGCTGTTGACAATCAGCATGGGAAAATCTTCTGAACCCATGTTTGACAGCCCGCTGGTAATAACTTTTTCATCAGGCAAAACTTTCCTGAAAGCTGAATTTAATTTGTTAACCATTGCGCTATCATTGTTTACCGGATAGATATGTCCTTTCATCAGAACTGTAGGGTACATTTCGGCAGCAAGGTTGTTTTCAAAGGCAATACTGCTGTCAACCCTGTTGATGCCGGCGATCATTTTGTTTCTGACATCATCTGTAAACCAGCGCAGATTGACTTTTAAAAGAGCTGAAGAGGGAATGATGTTGTTAGCCGTGCCTGCCTGAAATGAACCAACTGTTATGACATGAGGGATTTGGGTGGAAATTGAGCGGTTAACAATGGTCTGGTAATCCATAACTGCGCTGGCCGCCATGATGATCGGATCTTTTGCCAGATGCGGTGCCGAGCCATGACCGCCAACGCCGTGGAAAGTCACATCAAACTGGTCGGTACCTGCCATCACGATTCCCGGACAATTTCTAATTTCCCCTACAGGGAGTGGCTTCGTATGCATTGCAAATGCATAATCCGGCAAGGGAACCCCTCTTTCATACATCTTGTCTTTCACCATTGCGTCGGCTCCTGTCAGAATCTCCTCGGCGGATTGGCCAACGAATACCAGGGTCCCTTTCCATTGGTTTTTCATTGAAACCATGATTTTGGCCACACCCAGCATCCAGGTAACATGTGCGTCATGGCCGCAGGCATGCATCACCGGTACAGTCGTATTATCCTCCTGTTTTGTAATAACCTGACTTGCGTACGACAACCCGGTTGTTTCCTTTAAGGGCAAGGCATCCATATCGGCCCGGTACATAACAACCGGACCTTCACCGTTTTTTAATACGGCAACAACCCCGGTTTTCCCGATGCCGGTAATTACCCTATAGCCAAGTTCCTCTAATTCTTTGGCAACAATGGCTGCTGTTCTTGTTTCCATGAAGCCAAGTTCGGG
>JBBQHB010000056.1:0-34871 GCA_038323575.1 Bacteroidales bacterium
AGGAATCCTGCCCAACAGATCCTGAACCTCTTCGCTGCGTGTCTCTATATCTTCAATTTTCTTTGACATTCTTGATAAAAGTAACAAAAGTGAGCTAAAGTGAGCTAAAGTGAGCTAAAGTGACTAAAGTGACTAAAGTTAGGTGCCAAGCTCGAGTTGGTTCCTGACAAGGTTGAAATAGCTCCCTTTCAGTTCAATCAGTTCCTGATGCGTTCCTTTTTCGACGATTTCACCTTTGTCCAGCACAATGATCTGATCAGCATGCCTGACTGTGCTCAAACGATGCGCGACCACCACTACCGTGCGGCCTTTGTAAAAATGATCCATGTTTTCCATGATCACCTTTTCGTTGTTGGCATCCAGAGCGTTGGTTGCTTCGTCAAAGAAAAGAAAATCAGGATTCTTGTAAACTGCTCTTGCGATGAGTATCCTTTGTTTTTGCCCCTGACTCAGGCCAACACCCTCCTGACCTATCTTGGTCTGGTAACCCAAAGGCAAAGATTCAATGTAATCCTGGATATTGGCCATTCTAACGGCATCAAGCAGCCTTTGCCTGTCAACCTTTTCTGCTCCTACCGCTATGTTGTTCATAATGGAATCGGAAAAAATGAATCCGTCCTGCATCACAACACCGCAATTTTCCCGCCAGAGCACGGTTGAAAAATGGGAAAGGCTGATCTCACCCAAATGGATCGATCCGGATACTGGAGGATAGAAACCCAGCATCAGTTTGATCAGGGTAGTTTTTCCGCTGCCGCTCATCCCAACAATGGCCGTGGTGCTGTTGGCAGGAATATGAAGTGAAATATTCCTCAGTACCATGGGCGATCTTGGTCCCTCATACTGGAAAGTGACATCCTTGAACGTAATCTCCTTGCGATCCGGGAACAACGTTATTTTCTGATCTTCAGGATTTTCCTCGTTGGTCTTTTTGTGTATTTCATTCAACCGCTCGAGTGAAATCATGGCATCCTGTGTATTCGGGATAAATTCCATAAGGTTGTTGAGCGGACCGTTCATCTGTCCTATAATGTAGGAGACCGCCAGCATGGCACCAATGGTGATTTGTCCTTCAATTACCAGCCTGGCCGCAACAAAGCTGATCAGGATATTTTTTAGCTGGTTGATAAAACTGGATCCAATGGTTTGTGTCTGGGCCAACGAAAGCCTCTTGATATTCACCTGAAACAGGCGCGCCTGGATACGCTCCCACTCCCATCGTTTCTGCTTCTCGCAGTTATTGAGTTTGATTTCCTGCATGCCGCTCATCAGCTCAATTAATTTTGCCTGATTTTCAGCCTGCTGTGTAAATCTCCTGTAATCCAACTCCCTTCTTTTCTTCAGGAAAAGCAGTATCCACATCACATACAACAGGCTTCCCACCACAAAAATGGCAAGGATCATCCAGCTGTACAATGCAAGCACGATCGAGAAAATCACCAGATTCACCATCGAAAAAAGGACATTCAGTGATTGATTGGTCAGGAAGTTTTCGATGCGGGTATGGTCACCAATGCGCTGAAGCATATCTCCAACCATCTTGGTATCAAAGAAACTGATCGGCAGCCGCATCAGTTTAATCAGAAAATCAGAAATCAGCGATATACTCAGCCGGGTTGTAAGGTGAAGCAGGATCCAACTTCTTATCAGATCAACCGATGCCTGTGAGACAAAAAGAATCAATTGCGCAACCAGGACAAGCGTTACAAAGCCAAGGTCGTTGTTGTTGATCCCGACATCTACCATCGACTGGGTGAGAAGCGGAAAAATCAACTGGAACAGACTACCAAGTAACAGTCCGGCAAACAGTTGCCACAGAAATTTTTTCTGGTTCCGAAGGTAGGTAAAAAGATAGACGAGAGATGATTTGTCAATTTTTTCGTCCGCCAGACCGTAAAAATCAGGCGTAGGCTCAAGAATCAGGGCAAGACCTTTGGCTTTTTCGGCATCATCATGGCCGCACCACGCTTTCAGAAATTCAGTTTCAGAATAAGTAATCAATCCGAAGGCCGGGTCCGCCACATAAACTTTTCCCTTCCTGATGGCATAAACAACCACAAAATGCGTCTCTTTCCAGTGGACAATAGCAGGAAGCGGTACCTGATCTGCCAATTGCCGGTAACTTACCCTGGCACCAACAGACCTCATCCCGATGGACTCGGCGGCATCTGACATGCCAAGGAAAGAAACCCCTTCTCTTGTCAGGAAACTTCTGTCGCGGATCGTCTGCAACGAAAAATTCTTACCATAATACTTTGCGATCATCCTCAAACAGGAAGGTCCGCAATCCATGGCATCCAATTGTTTAAAGAAAGGAAATCGCTGCATCGGATACAATCGGGGTTAGTTATATGCAAATATGCAAAATTTATACCTATTATATTATACGGTTGAAGAGAAAACATAAAACGACTTTCTGCCCCTGCCCCGTTATGTCCCGGACATGAAGCCCACCGACCGGATATCTGAATGACTTTGCTGCATGTTATCAGGTTGAAAGCCAAAACATGTTTAGTAACATAAATAGTACAAAACTGTTACTGTTCATACATATCCATCCCGCTGACTACATGCAACTTGCAATTTTTTCGAAATTCCAAATTCTAAAATCGAAAATCGATTTTTTTTTAGCCGGTCGGATCATTTTAAATAATTTCTATTTTTGAAGGGATTGAAAATAAGTTTTCTAAGAATCAGATAATTTTATTTAAATTTTTTCGCGATGAAAGTATACCAAACCAGTGAAATCAGAAACATTACAGTGCTCGGAAATTCGGGCGCCGGGAAAACCACCCTTGTAGAAGCCATGCTCTTCGAGGGTGGGATCATTAACCGCAGAGGCGATGTCAAAAGCAAGAATACGGCATCTGACTACAACCTCGTCGAGCAAGAGTATGGCAACTCTGTTCATGAAACAGTTCTTTACACCGAATTTGAAGATTGCAAAATCAACATCATCGACACACCGGGGATGGATGATTTCGTCGGAGGAGTTATTCCGGCATTAAGCGTAGCTGCAACCGGATTATTGGTTTTCAACGCCGTAAACGGAGTGGAAGTCGGCACCGAAATAGCCAACCGCAACGCAGACAAATTTCACAAACCGCTGATTTTCGTCATCAACCACCTTGACCACGAAAACAGTAACTGGGAAAACACCATTGAGATGGCCAAAACGACTTTCGGCAACAAGCTGGCCATCGTACAATATCCTGTCAATCCAGGTTTAGGATACAATAAAGCAATTGATGTGCTGAAGATGAAAATGCTTCAGTGGGGTCCGAATGGCGGAAAACCAGAAATGCTGGACATCCCGGCCTCCGAAACGGATAAAGCCGAAGAATACCACAACATGCTCGTTGAGATGGCTGCCGAGAACGACGAGGCACTGATGGAACTCTTTTTTGAACAGGGTTCTCTCAACGAAGACGAGATGAAAAAAGGACTTAAACTCGGGATGCTCTCAAGGGGATTATATCCTGTTTTCTGCACATGTGCCGCCAAGGACATGGGTATCCGCCGCCTGATGGATTTCATCGTTAATGTTGCTCCCCACCCGGGAGAACTTGCACCGGTCGAAACTGTCGACGGGAAGCTGGTACAAATTAACGTTAAAGGGCCGACCTCCATTTATGTTTTTAAAACTTCGCTCGAACAACATGTCGGAGAAGTCACTTACTTTAAGGTAATTTCAGGGACTTTGAAGGAAGGAATGGATCTGACCAACATGGCAAAGAATTCCAAGGAACGTATCTCCCAGATCTTCGCAGTAGCCGGAAAAACGAGGACCAAAGTTTCTGAAATGGTTGCAGGTGATATCGGCGCAACCGTCAAACTGAAAGATGTCAAATACAACAATACACTCTGCGACAAAGACGCAGAGATCGAATACCCTCCAATTCCTTTCCCAAATCCAAGATATACGACAGCTGTCAAAGCGGTCAATGAATCCGACGAAGAGAAAATGGGCGAATACCTTCACCGCCTGCACGAAGAGGATCCAACATATATCATTGAATATTCCAAAGAGCTAAAACAAATCTTGATTCATGGTCAGGGTGAATACCACCTCAATACCTTGAAATGGTATTTTGACAATGTCTTTAAGATTGATATCCAATTCTTAAATCCAAAAATCCCCTACAGGGAAACCATTACCAAAGTCGCTCAGGCCGATTACCGTCACCGCAAACAGAGCGGCGGATCCGGTCAGTTCGGGGAGGTTCACATGGTTATCGAACCTTACGAAGAGGGAATGCCATTCCCGCCGATGTTTGTGATTGACGGAAGAGAGATGAAAGTGAGTCTTCGCGGCACAGAGGTAGTTGAACTGCCCTGGGGCGGTAAGCTTGTCTTCTGTAACTGCATCGTGGGCGGCTCGATCGATGCGCGCTTCCACCCTGCCATACTGAAAGGAATCATGGAAAAAATGGAAGAAGGTCCGCTGACAGGTTCCTATGCCCGCGATATCCGTGTTTCCATCTATGAAGGCAAGATGCACCCTGTCGACTCCAATGAGATTTCTTTCCGTCTGGCCGGTAGAAATGCCTTCAGCCAAGCCTTCAAAAAGGCAGGCGCCAAGATCCTGGAACCAATCTACGATGTGGAGGTGCTCGTACCGGGCGACCGCATGGGAGACGTAATGGGAGACCTTCAGAACCGTCGGGCCCTGATCATGGGGATGACTTCCGAAAAAGGATTCGAAAAAATCGTTGCCAAAGTGCCGCTGAAAGAGATGAATAAATATTCAACCACTTTAAGCTCAATCACACAGGGACGGGCCATGTTCAAACTGAAATTTGCCAGTTACGAGAAAGTGCCTGCAGAGGTTCAGGATGAACTGCTCAAAACTTATGCAGCTACTCAAACGGAAGAATAAAATTTCTCCGGAACTATTATTTCATGCGCTCTTCCTTCACGGGAAGAGCGTTTTTCATCCATTTTAAATCAATTAATCCGATGAAGATAAAATTTATTGGTGCTGCACGCGAAGTGACCGGCAGCAAACACCTGATTACCCTGGACAGCGGAAAAAAAATCCTGCTCGATTGCGGCATGTTTCAGGGGAAAGGGATGGAAACCGACTCCTCAAACAGAAATCTCGGCTTTGATCCCAGAGAGATAAATCATATCATTTTGACCCATGCACATATTGACCATTCAGGGCTGATTCCATATGTCTATAAACTCGGATTCAGGGGATCCGTTGTTTGCACCAACGCAACCCGTGACCTTTGTTCCATCATGCTGGCAGACAGCGGCCATATCCAGGAAATGGACGTGAAATGGTTCAATGAGAAACGGGTCAAGCATGGATTGGAACCTGTTGAACCAATCTACACCGTCGAAGATGCAAAAATGTGCATGGAGTTGTTTATCGGAATAGCATACGACCGTAAATTTTACATCGACGACAGCCTCAAAGTTCGTTTCACCAATAACGGGCATTTACTTGGTGCCGGAACTGCTTTACTGGAGATTATCGAAAAGGGTGAAACTACAAGAATTGCCTATACCGGAGATATTGGCCGACCGAAAAGCAAAATACTCCGTTCGCCGGATACCTTTGCACAATGCGATTATCTCATTACCGAATCAACTTACGGTAACAGGCTGCATGAACAATTTGCCCAGGCAGATGAGGAGTTGCTGCAAGTCGTTATTGATACTTGTGTCAAAAAGGAGGGAAAACTGATTATCCCCTCATTTGCCATCGGGAGGACACAGGAAATTGTCCATACCCTGAACAACTTTTTCAATGCCAGAAGGCTGCCAAAAATTGAAATTTATGTCGACAGTCCGCTGGCAGTCAACGCGACAACTATCTTCCGGATGCATTCCGATTGCTTCAACCAGGAAGTTTTGAAAGTAATGGAGACAGACAATGACCCTTTTGGATTCAATTCACTTCATTATATCACTTCAACCCAGGATTCCAAAAACCTGAACAAGTTCAAAAGACCATGCATCATCATATCCGCCTCAGGAATGATGGAGGCCGGACGGATCAAACACCACCTTGCCAACAATATTTCCAATCACAAAAACACCATCCTTGTGGTAGGCTATTGTGCCCCACGAACCCTTGGCGCCAGATTATTAAACGGAGAAGATACTGTGTCCATTTTTGGGAACAGATACCAGGTAAATGCAGATATTGCAAGGATTGAGGCTTTCAGCGGCCATGGCGACTACAACGAAATGCTTAGCTTTCTGAGCTGCCAGGACAAATCTGCCATCAAAAAAATCTTCCTGGTGCACGGGGATTATGAGGCACAGACTTTTTACAAAGGTCAGATGGAAGCAGCCGGCTTCAGCAATATCGAAATTCCGGAGGCAATGAGTGAAGTGGTGATTTGAAAATATTGCCGTGAGGTAACAGACCTGAAAGGTTCCCAAAACCTTTCAGGTCTTATTTTTTATCAATGCCTTCCCTCACCCGCTTTTATTTTATTTCGGATTTCCAGTGAAGCATCAGAATACAGAAATTCGCGGGTCGATTCAGGGAGAAAATCAAGGACCTCATACAATTTATCCGCTTTTATCGCTTGGCGAATAATTGACGCGCTAATATAATCGGGGGAATCAGGGGTTGAATAATCTGATGTTTTTCTCGTCACTTCAACCACTTCCACACCAAATGCCGGCAGTACCTTTTGCATGGCCAGATTGTAGGCAGCCGTTGTTGCGCAATATTGTTCTGTACCTACATATCTTTTTTTAATCCCCAGAACCGGAACCACATATTTGGCAAAAATCCTCACATCCAATTCTGCCTGTTTTTCCATGACATCGCTGATCGTCTCATTCTTGAGAAAATAGGCAGGGAAAATCGATCCGGACACAATGTACATTCCACCCCGAACCATCCTCACATTGTTTAGGTGTGTAATCCCTTTCCGGATCAATTCCCACCTCACGTTGAACGGGAAGGCCGAAAGATCCTCCTCCACCACGAACAGGTATACCAGTTCATTTTCTGCAGCCGCCTTCTCAATCAGAAATTTATGCCCGTTGGTGAATGGATTGCAATTGACGACGATCGTTGCTATGGCATTGGTTTTTGTAGGACACATCACTGTTTTCAGATATTCCTGGTAAGTCAGTATCGACTCGAAACCAAACTCAAGGAGAGCGAACAAAGGCGGCGCAGTGGCAATTTCGGAAAAGCCCAACCCCTGAAACCTGACAGAATTCTCAGGGCGGGTAAAAACAAAAGTATGCTTGTAAATCTTCAGCAGCTTCTCAGTCAGGGAGGTAACTATCAGGGCAAAAGCAGTGGTATCGCGGTAATTGGGTGCGACAGCCACATATTTCAGTATTCGCCCTTTGTACGACCCTGTACCTACAAGTTCACCTTTGAGATTGTAAACAATCATCGTACTTTCAACTTCAGCAGGATCAAACCCGAATCCAAGGTCTGAGAGAAAATCTTTAACCAGTTTGACATCGAACGGATTATCCAGGTCGAGTGTCTCCTGGCGGAAATCTGTATCTTCAAAAGTCATTTGTCAGGGATAAAGGGTTGATATCTTTTCTTTTATCAGCGCTGATGACTGATCCCAAAAAAATTGAGACGACAAGCAAATCAGCAGATCCGCCGGGTGAAATATTTTTACTTTTGCAAAATTCCGCCACTTTTGAATAATTCGCCTCATTGAAATTTTCCAGTGCAGTCTTGCAGAGCTCCTGAAATGAGGACAACACATCAGGGCCCCGCCGGTAAAGGATATTCGTGTCGTTGGTGTTGGATGATATGGCCAGAAAACATTTGAAAAGTACTGCATCATCAGTCTCCAGTGATGATTCCAATTGGGGTAATCCAAACTCAAAAACGGTCCGGAACCCGGTTTCTGCCTCTCCTCGTGCACCGCTGAAACCATATTTTCGGTAGATTTCTTCCCCATGGCTTTTTTCAGACCGGCCAACCGGGTACAGTTCTTTCCTGGTAAGATCTTTGCAGATACCCCTTAGGATCTCCCTGAATAATTCTGAATCAAACTGATCGGTTTGACTGTAAAGCTTTCCGCAGGCGAACAAAGATAAGCCCATCAGAAAGATAATCCCTTTTTGGGTATTGATGTTATGTGTTGATTCATACATGGACGCTTCCATGCGTAATCCTATTTGCCGGATAACCGGAAGTGCCTGTGTGAGATCATTGCCGCGGAAAGAGAAGCCGGCACGCGCCAAATCTTCAAACCAGACAGAAATAGCAGCTGAAGAAACCAGAAAGGTTCTGAAATTCATATCTGCATGGCTTCCGCTGCTGAATTTATCGACCAGTCCGGGCTTGGGTGTAAGCGAAATTTCGTAAAGAAGCGCCTGCAGTCCCAATGAAGAAAGCCTTTTAATGAGCAGTTTTTCCCTTTGCTGACGGCAATAATTTGCCATTTCTTCAAACATAAAAGATCTTACCTCTCCGGCACCATGTGAATTGGAGCGCCGGCATTCGATGGCCGGTTTTACCCTGCAAAAAAAACACATCTTCGATTTTCCGGAGGAAATCGTATTCCCTTGAAAATCATTTAAATCCACATCAACAAAACGTCCGAGCTGGTGGCCTTCCTCAAAACCCTCACAGAGTTGTTTCATTTCAGGAAAGCTTAGCCTGCCAGTTAAACAAGGAACGATATAAAAATCTCCGGCATCGTCAACCCGTTCAATGGCCTCTTTTTCCATAATCCCGACCAGGTGGGCCTTTAAGTAATATTTCAGCTCGGTCAGGCAATGTCCGAAAAATGAGTGAACGGTCGGATTGCTTTTGGGATACCCGGGGACATTCAGGCTTAAACTCACACAAGGATTACCTTTCCGTGCAAATTGGTATTTCAGAAATGACCGCTGCTCACGTGCTGCTAATATGGATTGGAGTGGTTCGATTGTTGTCCTCCTTGTTATATTTAATTTAATAATTCCGTAATCAGACAAATCCGAATCATGCGCTGTGTTCCTTGAGTTGATGAATCACATCAATGATGGTTCCGTCGCGGTATTCAACAATGCCCACTATTTTATCCGTATATTCAAGAGGAGCAGGAATTCCGGTTATTTTGTCCACCTCAATTTCAAGATCATGGATCTCCTTGATATTCAGACCAGCCTTCCTCAGATTCTCTTCCAGCTCTTTGAACGCCGGATTTACGCAAATCCCCCTTTCGGTTACAAGAACATGCACAGTTTCGCCCGGGGTAACTATTGTATGGACCCGCTTCTTGATAATCGGAATGCGTCCCCGGAAGGAAGGACAAACAACAACCGTCAGTTTGGCGCCTGACGCGGTATCAGAATGGCCTCCTGAGGCTCCGCGGATATTTCCTTCAGAACCGGTGATTACATTTACATTGAAATCAACATCGATTTCCAGCGCTCCCAGCACAACTACATCAATTTTGTTGGTGATGCAACCGCAATTAAACGGGTTGGCATAAAGTGCGGCAGGAATCTCAATGTGATGGCGGTTGTTCAGCAGGGAATTGCTCACTACCGCATCAAAAGACTGCACGTCAAAAATAGTTTCGAAAAGTCCCTCATTCAGCATATCCACACAATAGGAGGTGATACCGCCCAGCATAAAACTCCCCTTTATCCCTTTTTTCTTCATCTTTTCCCGGATGAATTTGGCAACAGCCAGTGAGGCACCGCCGGCGCCAACCTGAAAGGCAAATCCCGGAACAAAAAATCCCGAATTTTCAATAACATCTGCAGCAAGTTTGGCAATCCTCAGGTCCATCGGTGAGTTGGTGATCCGGGTTGTTCCGGTAGCAATTTTGGAGGCATCCCCGATCGAATCGACCAACACTACATGATCGATAAAATTCTGTGAAATAGAGAGCGGAATACAAGGGAAATTAACCAGGTTGTCGGTGACCACAATCACCTGCTTGGCATAGCGTGCATCTATTACGGCATAGCCAATGGAACCGAATGCCGATTTACCATGCGAGCCCGTTGCATTTCCTTCACAGTCGGCAGCCGAAGCCGGGATGACTGCAAGATCGATCTGAATTTTGCCTGTATGAATACAACGAACCCTTCCACCATGCGAATGGATCACCACCGGTGTGTCCAAAACGCCAAGGGCAATGGCCCGTCCAAGTTGGCTGCGGATACCCGAAGAGAAAATGCGGGTTACAGTGCCGTCGACCAAATACGGCAGAATCGGATCGTGACATTCGTTCAGTGAGGAAGAGGCAAGCGTAATTTCCCGGATTCCCATGTTGTGCAGGATGGTCAGCGTCTGTACAAGCAGGATATCTCCGTTCCGCAGGTGGTGGTGAAACGAAACCGTCATTCCGTTGTGAGGATTACTTCGTATGATCGCCTCTTCAAGGGTTTTGCACAGTTTGCTCTGATGAGGCAGATAGGCTTTATTCGGGGCCGGGATGGTTGGTTCGTCCATCCAGCCTTTGCTCAATTTGGTCAGCGCTCCCTGAAAAGGTTCCAATACCCCGATTCCCTCCATGAATTCGGGGATTTCCCTTCCTAAACTGTTTAACATTATACTGTTTTTTTAATTGACAATGACATTGGCCAGCCTCAGGACATATTCTGCCCTCGCAACGATCGGTGCATCCACCATTTTGCCGTCTATGGCAAATACACCGATACCTGCAGCACTATTGGCCTTGAACTCTTTAATAATATGGTAGGCTTTCCTGATCTCCTCCGCGGTTGGTGTAAATACTTCGTGTACGATGTCAATCTGGCGTGGATTGATAACGGCTTTACCTGTGAAACCAATTTTCCTTGCATATTCAGTCTCTTTCCGCAATCCTTCTTCGTCGTTTACATCCGGGAATATCGTATCAATTACGTCGATGTGACTCGCTTTTGCGGCCATGATGATCCGCTTCCTCGCAAAATCGATCCCTGTTCCATCAGGAGTATAAATGATATTCATATCCGCCGTAAGATCCTGCCCTCCAATTGTTATGGCATCAATCCTGCTGAACTTACTGGCAATATTGAATACATTCTGGACACCCATTGCAGTTTCAATCATTGCGTGAATGGTCATTTTATCGTGAGCAAGGCCATGCCGGTCCTCAATCCGCTCAATAATCTTCAGGAGTTCGATCACCTCTTCCGGCGATTCAGTTTTGGGATAGCGGATGGCCGACGGCTGCAGCGGCACAATCTCCTCCAGGTCGGCCAAACCAAAAGGAGTACTAAGGTGATTGACCCTTACACAGACTTCGGCATGATAAAAATCCGTTACTTTGATCATATTTCTTACCAGCGTACGGGCTGCATCCTTCTGGTTAAGGGCAACGGCATCCTCCAAATCAAGGAGAATGCTGTCTGCACCGTATATACCGCCCTGTTGGATCATTGCCGGATTGTTACCGGGAATGTATAGCATGGTTCTTCGATTCTTAAAATTATTCATCCTAATCTGTTATTTAAGCGTTCCTTCCTGCTGATCGAGTGAGCGTTTGATCGCTGTTTCGAGACGGGCTTTGATGGTCGGTTCAAGTGCTCCTTTATCCTTGGCAATCAGATGAATATCAGTCATTTCATAATGATTGAGCATATCTTCGACAATTTGTCTGAAACTGGCTCCGTACTGTTGCATGACTGTAGAGGAGAGTTCTATTTTCCTGCCTGTTTGGTCAGGCAAGGGTTCAATCAGGAAAATCACATCACTTGATTCGAAAGTGCCCGACTGGGCAGCAATTTTTGGTTTCATGACACTTTTACTTATTGGCTGAAAATACGAATATTCGGGAAATTTCAAACAAAATTTTGGGAAGCACTGAGGTAACGTTCAGTATAGATACAAAAGTAGGACTTTAATCGGTCACAAGGATGATATTTCGCAATAAGATAACAAACATATAAACTTTATAGGCCACATATCTTCATTTTAATAATTTATGTCGTATTTTTACGTCATTAATTATAAAATGATGAACAACTCACAAAAATTTGACAGCAACCTACAGGATTTGGCAAAATTTGCCCGCGCCATCTCCCATCCGGCACGGTTAGCAATCCTGCAGTACCTGGCTGAAACCAAAACCTGCATTTCGGGCGAAATCTCGGATTTTATCCCTTTGAGCCGGACCACAGTTTCGCAACATCTGAAGGAGCTAAGGGATATCGGATTGATACACGGTGAAATTGACGGATTGAAAATCAACTACTGTTTATGTAACAATGCACTTACCAAATACAAGAAGTTGCTCACCACTTTTTTCGGATGTATCGGAACGGCTGAGATAGATTGTATCTGCTGACCATAACCTTTTCCCGTACTTTTAAGTTCAATTTCACATGAAGATTTTAATTCTTTGCACCGGTAACAGTTGCCGCAGCCAAATGGCCCACGGCTTCCTTCAGTCGTTTGATCCAACTATAAAGGTTTGTTCAGCCGGAACGGAAGCCTCAGGCAAACTGAACCCAAAAGCAGTGGCTGTAATGAAAGATACCGGCATTGACATCACTCACCACACATCAGATTCAGTTGAAAAATATCTCAACGAAGAATGGGACTTTGTGATAACCGTCTGTGGTGGCGCCAATGAATCGTGCCCGGCCTTCACCGGAAAAGTGAAGCACCGTTTGCACATGGGGTTTGATGATCCGTCACATGTCATCGGCAAGGAAGAGTTCATCCGGAGCGAATTTATTCGTGTCCGGGATGAGATAAAAGAAGGTTTCTGGAAGTTCTATTTGTCAGAAATCCGAAAATAACATGATTTCATCAACAGATTTTCAGTCGTTTAAACCTGCGGCTCACAGCATCCCTTCTGTTTCAACCCGTTTGAACAGATCGGATTATCTTGGAACCATCAAAGTCCGGTGGGGAATCGGGCGTGACAATTACTCGGTTGCTCCCGGCCTTTACAAAACAGGAAATCCAGACAGCCAATCCGATGTGTTTATTTCAGCCAATTACAAGTTGTCATTCGACACCCTGAGGAAAAACCTTGATTCCCTGGACGCCTGGATTCTGGTAATTGACACAAAGGGAGTGAACGTGTGGTGTGCTGCAGGAAAGGGAACCTTCGGCACCGAAAATCTGGTTAGAAGTATTAAGCGCAGTTCATTGGACCAACTTGTAAAGCACAGGCGTATCATTGTTCCCCAATTGGGAGCCACCGGCGTTTCCGCACACAAAGTCAGGGAAATGACCGGATTTAAAGTAGTTTACGGCCCGATTCATGCAAAAGATATCAGGCCGTTTATAGCGGCCGGTTACAAATCAACACCTTCCATGCGGAAAATTGAATTCCCGCTTCGCGAACGGGCAAAATTGATTCCTGTAGATTTTATGTACAGCAAGTACAAGCTGCTTGCTGCGATGGGCATTCTGTTTTTTCTGTCGGGGCTTGATAAAACAGGATTTCTGTTTGCAAGGATGCCGGCAGCAAGTCTTTACCCGATGGTAAATATCGCCGGCGCATATGTTGCAGGAGTAGTTATCGGGCCATTGCTTTTGCCTTGGGTGCCGTTCAGGGCTTTCTCTCTTAAAGGGGCCTTTTGGGGCGGATTACTTACGCTAATGTTGAATATGTTGTTTAATGTACCATTGACCGAAACCCTGGCGCTGGGTTTATTGAATACCAGCGTAGCCTCATTCATGACCATGAATTTTACCGGTTCATCCACTTTTGCTTCATTGTCGGGCGTTAAACAGGAGATGAGATGGGCGGTCCCGTTTCAGATAGGTTTTGCTGGTTGCGGGCTTATTCTTTACCTAGTTTCAAAACTCGTTTAACATGAAGACAATGCAATATATCAAAAATGTCGTCACCTTAAAACTTGACACCAACCTTTGTACCGGATGCGGTATGTGTGCAATCGTGTGCCCCCATGCCGTTTTCGAAATCAGTCAAAAAAAGGCTCACATTGTTGATATCGACGATTGCATGGAGTGCGGGGCATGCGCGCTGAATTGCAGGTATGGCGCAATCACGGTAAAATCAGGGGTGGGATGTGCTGCAGCCATAATCAACGGTATAATCAATAATACAGAACCATCTTGCGACTGCTCAGCAGATAAACCAAGTTGCTGTTAATGTAGAAGCAATAAAATAAAAACATGAATGACCGGCATGAAAACTCGCCTCAAATTCCCCGATCGTTATCTTACACTTTGGATTTTTCTTGCCATAGTTTACCGGCATTTTTGCCGGATGGCTAAGCCCCAAAGTAGCCTATTCCTGGAACGGTATGTCCTCAGGAACTACCAACATTCCAATTGCTATCGGACTAATCGTGATGATGTATCCGCCGTTAGCCAAAGTAAAATACGAAGAGTTGGGCGATGTTCTCTCTCAAAGAAGAATACATTGTTAAAATACCCATTGATGGGATTTTAATCGCGATTCCCCTGGTAATCTACTTCTTAGTTATGTTTGCAGGCTCGTTTTTCCTGAGCAAGTAAGCAGGTGCCACTTACGAACAATCTGTGACTCTTTCTTTTACTGCTGCCAGCAACAATTTCGAATTGGCTATCGCGGTAGCCATTGCCGTTTTCGGGATCAATTCGGGAGAAGCCTTTGCTGCAGTTATCGGGCCGCTGGTGGAGGTGCCGGTGATGATACTGCTCGTCAATTTTGCGCTCCGATGGAAGGTTGCTGACGCAAAGGAGAAAGGATAAAGGATAAAGGAGAAAGGATAAAGTGGCATTTGTGTTGTGATCATGGTTGGTATGTTGCACTTAATGGCGAAATAAGTATAATGCTTTACTCCTGACCGCTGTGTTCTTACTTTCTCCTTTATCCTTTATCCTTTATCCTTTATCCTTTATCCTTCTTTTCTTTGGTGCACCATCAGCATGATTAAAAAGACCAGCCCCACACCAAAGAAAACCGTTATGGCCAGCACCGAATACCGCATGCTGCCGGTGAGGGCTTCGATGATCCCAAAGCTGAAAGTGCCGGCTACCGTAGCCAGTTTTTCTGTAACGTCATAGAAACTGAAAAAGGAGGTATGGTCGGTCGTCTCAGGAAGCATTTTCGAATAGGTCGACCTGGCCAGGGATTGTGAACCGCCCATTACCAGTCCAATAAAGAAAGCTGCAATGACGAAACCGGTTGCATGGGTGATGGTGAAAGCATAAATACAGACCACGATCCAGATAATGACCGACACAATCATTGCCCCAAGGTTGCCGATCCTGCCTGAAAGCCTGGCAAAAAACCAGGCGCCGAACATGGCTACCAACTGAATAACCATGATCGTCGGGATAAGTATGCCTTCCTTAAGCCCGAGTTCCTTTTCACCAAAGGTTGCCGCCATAAACATGGTGGTCAGGATGCCCATCATGATAAAAAAGAATCCAAGCAGATATACGCTTAGCTGGTACGATGCACGTACCTGGCCGAAGACCATCCTCAACTCCTTGTACCCATTGCTGAAGACATTCTCTTTGTGCATTCTTTTACCGAACGTGTATTTGGGAAGCTTCCTGAAAGTCATGGTTGAGAATCCTATCCACCAGATACAAACTGTCAGGAAGGAAATCCTGGCCGGATAGGAGGAATCTTTGTCGAATCCGAAAAAATCGGGCATCATGATCATCCAAAGGTTGAAAAGAAGTAATACAACACCTCCGAGATAGCCCATCGAATATCCTCTTGCGCTGATCCTGTCCTGGTCCTCAGGTTCTGCTATCACAGGAAGAAAAGAGTTGTAAAAGACGATACTTCCGCCGTATCCGACAGTTGCCAGTGTAAAGGCGATAATTCCCAGTTCCAGGTGGTCCGGGTCAAAGAAAAAGAGCGCACCGCACGAAACGGCCCCGATAAAGGTAAAGGCACGCATAAATCCTTTCCTGCGTCCGGTATAATCAGCAATGGATGAAAAGAGCGGCGATCCTGCCGCTACAATAAGATAGGCCGCTGCAATGGCCCATGAATAAAGGACTGTATTGATAACCTTGAACCCAAAAAAAGAGACCATGAAGTCATTCCCGTGCCGGGTAACCGTATTGTAATAGATGGGGAAAATTGTAGAGGAAATGGTTAGCTGATAAACTGAATTGGCCCAGTCGTACATGACCCAAGCCCTCACTACCTTGGGATCTCCTTTCGTTATATTGCTGCCATGATCGTTGTCCTGCATCCGCCGTATTTTGTTAATTTCTTCATTTTTGATAGCTATCAGCTGTTAGCCTTTAGCTGTTAGCGCCCTGATTCCGGATTATGTTCTTCCTGTCCTCTCGTCTCCCGGTCGCTCCGTCATTCCGTCAGTTCCCTCGTTCCGTCCTCTTGGTCGCCCACTCGCCCACTCTCCCCCTCATCAAGTCTCCCCCCTCCCGTTTCCTACTTCCGGGGAAGTCTGATGATTTTCTTTGGTGTAACCGGAGCCTGATCCTCCTTCTTCTCCAACGGTCCCCTCAGGTGAATGATCAGTCCATTCAGGAAA
Organism: Bacteroidales bacterium; assembly: GCA_038323575.1. Taxonomy (GTDB): domain Bacteria; phylum Bacteroidota; class Bacteroidia; order Bacteroidales; family Prolixibacteraceae; genus CAINVV01. The sequence goes on from JBBQHB010000056.1 coordinate 16,381, forward strand.
TTCCGAAGCAACTGGTCCCCGCACTCCTTGTAATTTGGGTGATCCTCTTTGCGGAAAATCGCTCCCAACTCTGTGGTAGTTATCTTAAAATCAACCAATGACAAGATTTTCACAATGTCCTCATCCCTGAATTGAAGCGCCACCCTCAGCTTTTTTAAAATATCGTTGTTTGTCATGATTCAAATATACATATTTTGCAGAATTATAAATCACCTCAAGCAGTTGGCTGTTGGCTGTTGACATATATGCAAAGGCTAAAATCTCCCTGCCAATTTCTTCGATTTATACAGAAATTTAAGTTAACTTTATGAAAACCGGAATTCAAATCCGGCGTTCTATGTCGTTAAGATTATTTTTGATTAATTCCGATGCAAATGAGCAAAGAAACCTCAATAAAATTGTTTGAATCCAAACAGGTTCGTACGTTTTGGGATGACCAGAAGGAAAAATGGTATTTCTCGGTGGTAGATGTCGCAGGCATCCTTTCTGAAAGTATTGATCCTCCAACATACTGGCGCAAATTAAAACAAAGGTTGAAAAAAGAGGGAAATGAAACCGTGACGAATTGTCACGGTTTGAAAATGCCAGCTGCAGACGGTAAAATGCGCCTAACAGATGTCGCTGATACCCAACAGTTGTTCCGCCTAATACAGTCAATACCATCGCCTAAGGCTGAACCAATTAAACAATGGCTGGCAAAAGTTGGAAGTGACAGAATCGATGAGATTGAAGACCCGGAGATTGGAATTGAACGTGCAATGAATACTTATCTGCGCAAGGGTTATTCTAAGGAATGGATCAACCAAAGGTTAAAAAGCATTGAAATCCGTAAGGAATTAACCGACGAATGGGAAACCCGGGGCATTCAAAAAGGACATGAATTTGCCATACTCACCGATGATATCACAAAAGCCTGGTCAGGTTTCACTACCAAAGAATACAAGCATTTCAAAGAGCTGAAAAAGGAAAATTTACGCGACAATATGACAAATCTCGAATTGGTTCTGAATATGCTTGCTGAGGCCACAACAACCGAAATATCAAAAGAAAAAAAACCAAGCACCTTAATTGATAATCGTAAAATTGCCAAGCAGGGAGGAACTATTGCTGGAAATACTCGCAAGGAAATTGAGGCAAAAACAGGCAAGAAAATCGTTACAAAATTATCTCCTAATTCGATCAACGGTTTACTTCCAAAATCGGACCCTTCGACAATTTCAATGACCAGAAAATAAAAAAACGCCCAATCTCTGAGGCGCTTTTTATGATATGTTAAGCGAATTATTAACCCAGTCTTGCTTCGAGAAGCTCAACCTGGTTTTTCAACTCTTTCGGATACCTTTCGCCCAAAGAAGCTTGCTGCTCTTTGATCAGTTCCAGTTCCTCTTTCCAGAGCGCTTTATCCACTTTAACCAATTCAGCGATATCTTCTTTGGTAACCTCAAGTCCGCTGATATCAATACTATCTAACGTTGGAACAAATCCAATGGCAGTTTCAGTGGCAGCGGCTGTTCCTTCACATCTTCCGAAGATCCATGCCAATACGCGCATGTTTTCGCCGTAACCCGGCCACAACCAATTGCCGTCTTTGTCTTTCCGGAACCAGTTCACGTTGAATATCTCAGGCAGTACCTCAGGTATTGGTGCATTTTTCCCGATCGCCAGCCAATGGGCGAAATAATCAGCCATGTTGTAACCACAGAAAGGAAGCATTGCAAACGGATCCCTGCGTACACCGGCTTTCAGGCCGATGGCTGCTGCAGTAACTTCAGAACCTACAACGGATCCCATGAAGGTACCGTGTGCCCAACTCATGGCCTGGTATACAAGCGGAATCGTACCTGGACGACGGCCTCCGAACAAAATTGCAGAAATCGGAACTCCTTTGGGATCTTCCCAGGCAGGATCGATACAAGGACACTGGTATGCTGGAGCCGTAAAGCGTGCATTAGGATGGGCAGCCGGTTTACCGGATGCTAAGTTGTATGCCTCGTTGGTCCAGGTGATTGTTCCTTCAGGTGCATCATATCCGATACCTTCCCACCAGATGTCGCCATCGGGTGTCAAGGCTGTGTTGGTGAAAATAGTCCCCGATTTAGCCGAAAGCATGGCGTTCGGATTGGTATCCATGGAAGTACCGGGAGCAACGCCAAAAAATCCTGCCTCAGGATTGATGGCATACAACCGTCCGTCTTTGCCGAATTTCATCCAGGCGATATCATCTCCTACTGTCTCGACTTTCCAACCCGGAATTGTCGGGATAAGCATGGCGAGGTTGGTTTTGCCGCAGGCACTCGGGAAAGCTGCCGCGATGTATTTTTTTACTCCCCGGGGATTGGTGATGCCCATGATCAGCATGTGCTCAGCCAGCCATCCCTCTTTTCTGGCCATGGCAGATGCGATACGAAGTGCAAAGCATTTTTTTCCCAACAGCGCGTTACCGCCATAACCGCTTCCGAAAGAGATAATCTCCTGGGTTTCGGGGAAGTGCGTGATGTATTTTTGATCAATCGGAGCGCAAGGCCATTTGACATCCTTTTGCCCTGGTTGAAGCGGGGCGCCGACAGAGTGTACGCTTTCGACAAATTCTCCGTCACCCAGAACATCCAGAACCGCTTTACCCATACGGGTCATAACTTTCATGTTGACAACCACATAGGGGGAGTCAGTCAATTCAATCCCGATATGGGCAATTTCTGAACCCAAAGGACCCATACTGAATGGGATAACGTACATCGTACGGCCTTTCATCGCACCCTTGAAAAGCACCTTAAGGGTAGCCTTCATTTCTGCCGGTGCTGCCCAGTTGTTGGTCGGGCCGGCATCTTCCTTCTTTTCGGAGCAGATATATGTTCTGTTTTCTACACGTGCAACATCACTTGGATCCGACTGGAAATAATAGCTGTTCGGCCGCTTTTCTTCGTCCAGTTTAACTGCCATTCCTGATGCTACCATCTCGGCCATCAGGCGATCATTCTCCTCTTGCGAACCATCACACCAGTATACATTATCAGGCTGGCAAAGTTCAGCCCATTCATTTACCCAATTGATTAATTTCTGATTTTTCGTCATGAATCTGAATTTAATATTGAATCTTAATCTATCGATTTTTAAACCTGTAAAAATTTATTGCCCTAAATAATCCTGGCATGCAGCATGGATGTTTTCAACCAACTGAGCGATCTTCGCCTCAGGAACGGCGGAGAAAGCAATCCGTATCAGATTGCCGAAAACAATTACTCCCGTACTGTATTTCTCCAGCAGGATTTTCCGTACATCTTCCGCTACCAGACCATCCTTCAGCTCAATACACATGAAATAGCCTGAATTAAATGGCAAAGCAGCAAAATATCGTTTGTATTTCGGATTTTCCAGTACCAGTTTTATTTTCTCATACCTGGAATGCAGGATATTAAATTTTTCTTCTTTGCTTTTATCGTAATTTTCAGAAGCATAAACTTTCTGCAGCAAAGATTGAGACAGGTGACTGATATTGGATATGTTTCCGCGGACAGCCCCGGCAGTTTTGTTTTCCAGCGCTTCGTAAACCGCAGCAGTGCCGTTTTTGACACCAAAAGTGATGAATCCAACCCTGAAACCCCAGACATAATCCTCCTTGGTGGCGCCGTCCAGCTTCACAGCAAGTACATGCTCACTCAGTGCCGACAGTCCGGTAAAGATCGACTCCGTGTAAACCTCTTTCTCATATACCAGACCAAAATAGGCATCATCTATCAGGACAACTACTTTCTTCCCTTTGTCTGCCTGATTTTTGACCAACTCAATTATTTTGGCGATTTCACTCACCAGAGGTGTATATCCTGACGGATTGTTGGGGAAATTAAGTACCAGGATGATCTTCCCTGAAGATTGTTCCATCTTGGCTTCCATGGCAGGGAAATTGATCCCTCCGTTGTGGAAAAGCGGGAAGGTGTCAATCTTACCCAGGTAATTGTTTTCAAAAATCAGCGAATAATTCTCCCAGTAAAGATCCGGAACAATTACCGTATCGCCTTCGTTAACAAAAAGATATGCCGAAATACTTAAGCCGTGCGTGATACCGTTGGTCGCGATTGGTAAACTTATCGGTGTTGCTCCGAGTGAAGGATTTTTCTTGTAAATAAATGATTTCCAGCTATTCCTCAGATCCGGTTTCCCGAAGCTGGGGGCATATGGGAAAACCGAAGCATCCGGCAGGTTGATCATCTGGTCGAAATCAGGCAGGTGCATAGGATGTCCGTTGTCTTCAACGGCCTCTCCTATGGTTGCATTGATTTCCTTGCCTTTTGCTTGCGCCGACTGTGCCAGAATTCCCAGTTTAGGGAAGAATATATTTTTCCCTCTGTCAGAAAGTAATTCAAAAATAGAAGGGTTACTCTTTTGAATCACTTCATTCAATGTGATTGCTTGCTGATCCATGTAGTAGAAGTTTAATTAATTTACAATGACCTTGATTGCAAAGTTATTAAAAAAAATCAGCTGCTTCCTGAACCTATGCCGGCGGATCAAAACTTAACGATGAATTAATGTTTTTTTAGCATACATTATAAGAGAAGTGGATGTCCAAAAAGGCAATCGAAAGAGACTTTTAACTTGGTGTTCCTTAGTGTGAAACTTTGTGTCCCGCGCCTGTGGGATTGTTTTTCAATGTTTTAGTTCTAACCACGATCCCGCACGTGCGGGACAAAGGTTATCACAAAAGCACAGAAATGACTTTTTGGACAACCTTTCAAAAACCACTAAACCACAATAATCAGGAATGTAACTATGCCCTGGGGTGAAACTTATTTACCGTTTCCTTCAGGAATTCTTTGTCGAGATGGGTATATATCTCGGTGGTTAAAATTGACTCATGACCGAGCATCTCCTGTACTGCCCTGAGGTCTGCACCCCCCTTAACGAGGGCGGACGCGAAGGAGTGCCTGAAAGTATGCGGGCTGATTTTTTTTTCAAGGTTGATTTTTTCGGCCAGATTCTTAATAATTGTAAAAATCATCACCCTGCTCAGCTTTCTGCCGCGGCGATTGAGGAAAAGGATATTTTCACTCAGCTTATCAATTTTCAATTTTCTGCGGTAACCTACCATGTATTTTTTGATGTCGTCGATGGCACGTTTGCTGATGGGTACCAGGCGTTCTTTCTCGCCTTTACCGGCGATCTTTACAAATTCCTGTTCAAAATGCAGGTTAGACAACCGAAGGTTGACCAGTTCTGACACCCTTAAACCGCAACTGTAAAGCGTCTCCAAGATGGCCCTGTTCCTTAAGCCCTCAGGCTTGTTCAGATCAACAGAATCAATCAGCCGGTTGATCTCTTCGTCTGTCAGGACATCGGGCAGTTTACGTCCGATTTTGGGGGATTCCAGCAGTGTTGTCGGATCATTCCCGACAACCTCTTCAATTAAAAGGAATTTGTAAAATGATTTTATCCCGGATATTGTACGCGCCTGCGTTCTTGGGCTTACCCCTTTTTCATTCATCCATTCAACAAATTTCCTGAGTTGAGCCAGTTTGATGGTATCAGGGGTGATACCCGGATACGCTTCTTCGACGAAGGTTATCAATTTGTTGATATCATTTAAATATGCACTTACCGAATTTTGAGAGAGAGATTTTTCCAGTCTCAAAAAAGTTTCATATCCTTTTTTGCTTTCTGTCCAGTTCATAACATGCTTTTTTGATTGAAACAATCGAATTGCAATATTGTTTGATGAATCTGCTTATAAATAAGTGATATAAACCTTAAATTTAATATATTTATTGTTTACAATCAATTATTTTTCCGAATTTTGGCAAGTTTTTTATTGTGAACGGAGAACAGGGAATAAAAACAGCTACAGAAATACGAAAAAGCATGAAAATCAGCATTGTTAACGGGCCAAATCTCAATTTACTCGGGAAACGGGAGAAAGGAATATACGGCAACAGCTCATTTGAAGATTGGCTCGAAAAAATAAGGCCTCTTTACCCCCAAATTGAGTTGGAATACTTTCAGTCAAACATGGAAGGGGAGATTGTCACCTACATCCAGAAGGTTGGTTTTACTGCCGACGGGATTGTGCTCAATGCCGGGGCTTACACCCATACCTCTGTCGCCATCAGGGATGCCATTGCCGCGGTTACCACACCGGTGGCAGAAGTGCATATTTCAAATATCCTGACCCGTGAATCTTTCCGCCACGAATCCCTGATCGGACCTGTTTGCAAAGGGAGTATCATGGGCTTTGGGCTCGATTCCTACCGGCTAGGAATTGAGAGCTTTTTAAATCCTGATTTTGGCTGATCCAGGCAGCCAATGTTTTATTCAAATCAGGAAAATAATCCCATCATCAAAGACATAGCTGCCATGAGAAAAACAAAGCATACCAAAATCGTTGCCACCATATCGGATAAAAATTGTTCCACGGAATTCTTAAAGGCACTTATGGACGCCGGAATGAATGTGGTAAGGATCAATACGGCTCACCAGACCACGGAATCGGCCATGCAGATCATCAGCAATGTAAGGTCTTTGAGTGACAGTGTGGCTATTTTAGTTGATACCAAAGGTCCCGAGATACGCACTAAAAATATCGGGGACCCAATCAAAATATCCAAAGGCGGGCGGATAATGATTTCCGGAGGGGACGAACAATCCGGGGAAGGATTGCTGGTGGTTGATTACCCCAATTTTGTCCGCGATATCCCGGTAGGGAGTTCGGTTCTGATCGACGATGGAGAACTTGAAATGACAATCGTTGAAAGAAAGGATGACAAACTGGTAGCGCTGATCGGGAACGACGGTTTCATAAAAAACAGAAAAAGCATAAACATTCCGGGTATTTCATTGGATTTGCCCTCCCTGACCGAAAAAGACAAGCAATTTATCAGGTGGGCGGCTGCCAACGACCTCGATTTTATCGCCCACTCCTTTGTAAGGAACAAGGAGGATGTGATTGCCGTCCAGCAAATCCTGGATGAAGAAAACAGTACAATAAAGATCATTGCCAAAATTGAAAATACCGACGGGGTAAAAAATATTGATGAGATCCTGGACCATGCCTATGGGATCATGGTTGCCCGCGGAGATCTGGGAATTGAAATCCCGGCTGAAAAGATTCCTGCCATTCAGCGCAACCTGATCAGGAAAAGTGTGGAGCGGAAAAAACCGGTCATCATTGCCACGCAGATGCTGCACTCCATGATCACCAATCCGCGGCCCACCCGCGCAGAGGTAAGCGATGTGGCAACTGCCATCTATAACCATACCGATGCCGTCATGTTGTCGGGTGAAACCGCGTACGGCCAATATCCGGTTGAAGCCGTTCAACTGATGTCGAGGGTTGCCCTGGAAGTCGAATCGAGCAAAGACAGAAGAAATGATTTGCCGGTCCCCAGGCTCGAAAACGAAGTCTCTGCCTTCCTGGCTGAAGCAGCCGTGATGTCGGCCAACGAGCTGAAAGTTGCAGCTATCATCACCGACACCCTGACGGGGAAAATCGCGAGATACATCTCAGCTTTCAGAAGCCCGCGGCCGGTTTATGCCAAATGCCACAACGGAAGCGTAAAAAGGCAGCTCGCCCTTTCCTACGGCGTTATCGCCAGTGAAATCGTCGTAAAAAAGAACAAATACAAGCTGGTGGAATCCTCCCTGTTTGATCTGGTTGAAAGAGGGTTAATCAACGAAGAAGATACTGTAGTTTATGTCGGTGGAAACTTTGGCGTAGGAGGCGGCACTTCATTTATTGAGATAGCCTCCGTATCCCAGATGATGCACCAGAAAGCCCTAAAAAAAGCGAACAATGAAAAATGAAAAATGAAAAATGGGGGGAAATTCCTGTATTTTTCACTTTTCATTTTTCATTGTTCATTTAACTACCGCATATCATTTATATCGACACCGGGATATTTGGATTTGTCGAATTTAAAATAGTCGTCTTTAAACTCAACGTTGGTTTTCATCGATTTCAGTACCAGCGTGTAGGTGTTGCCGTCTTTGTTGTAAGTCAGGGCTTTGGCAATCTGCGACTTGGTCTTGTCTACATAAAGCCGTACCCTTACAATTTCTTTCGATTTGTCAACAGGTAAAAGATCAATTACCTGCACCGTTTTTCCGGTCAGGGTCTCTTCGCCGATATAGGTAAAATTAAAGCCCTTTTCGTAGATCGTAAAAATGTTTGCGGGATTCAATGACCCCTCCTTATCCTCCTCAACATCGGTAATGTTGCACTCTTTGGCTTCAGACATGTAACTCCAAACAGTTGTGCCGTCGCAGAATACCTCCATGCTGAATGCAGGCATATGCAATTTGTAACTCTTCCCTTTCAGCACAACTTCACCCTCATTGGCCTGGTTCACATTGTTCTTTTTGTTTTCGATCGCAAACGAGAATTCAATCTGGATGGTCTTGTAGCTCCTGGTTGTCTGTGAAAGTTTATCCAGAATCTCCTTAGCCTTCGGATCCTGCTGGGCCATCGAACCTGTGACCATTAAAAGTGCTGCTATAACAAATGTCAATCTTTTCATGCTTCAATATATATTATTAAATCTTTCTATTTAAAGCTGTTAGCAGTTAGCTATTGGCTGTTAGCCTTGCATCAATCGAATACCTCTTCCGGTTTCCAGTCACCATATTCCATGCTCTGGTCTCCGGTCTCCGTCTTCCTGCTTCCGGGCGATCACACAGGACCGCCCCTACGCACTCTGCTCCATGCCCCATGCTTTATTCACTTTACGTTGGATGTGGCGTTCTTCACTTTATCCTTTATCCTTTATCCTTTATCCTTTTATTGCGGTAATTTCCGCAATATCTGTTCCAAACTGTTCTCATCCTGAATCAGTACCTCCCTGGCCTTGCTGCCGGCATTTACACCAACAATTCCGGCCGCTTCGAGCTGGTCCATGATCCGGCCTGCCCTGTTGTAGCCGATGGAGAACTTCCTCTGTATAGACGAGGTGGAGCCTGTTTGGTTTAAAACCACGATCCTGGCAGCATCATCAAAAAGTTCATCCCTGTTTCTCAAATCCAGCTCGTCGCCGCTTTCGGAACTGTCGCTCCGGTATTCGGGAAGTGCAAAAACAGTGGGGTAACCCGGCTGTTTGCCGATAAAGTTGGCAATGGCTTCGACTTCGGGCGTATCCACGAAAGCGCATTGTATCCGGGTCAGCACATTGCCGATGGAAACCAGCATGTCGCCCCTGCCGATCAGCTGGTTGGCTCCGGGCGTATCCAGGATGGTCCTTGAATCGACCATGGAGGCTACCTTGAAGGCAATCCTGGTAGGGAAGTTGGCTTTGATAACACCTGTAATGATGTTGATGGAGGGCCGCTGCGTGGCAATGATCATATGGATGCCAACCGCACGTGCCAGCTGGGCGATACGGGCAATCGGCAGTTCTATCTCTTTACCGGCGGTCATGATCAGGTCGGCAAATTCGTCCACCACCACCACGATGTAGGGCAGGTACCTGTGACCCTTGTTGGGATTGAGCCGCCTGGAAATAAATTTGACATTGTATTCCTTGACGTTCCGCGTCTGCGCTGCCTTGAGCAGGTCGTACCGCCGTTCCATTTCGATAATCAGCGAGTTAAGGGTGTCTTTTACCTGCTGGACATCCGTGATGATGGAATCCTCCATTCCCTCCATCTTGGCCAGGAAATGCTTTTCGATAACCGCGTAGAGGTTCAGCTCTACTTTCTTGGGATCAATGAAAACAAACTTGAGCTGCGACGGGTGTTTCTTGTACAAAAGGGAAGAGATGATGGCGTTCAGGCCCACCGATTTCCCCTGACCGGTTGCCCCGGCCACCAGGATGTGCGGCATCTTGGTCAGGTCGACCACAAATGTTTCGTTGGAGATGGTCTTGCCCAGGGCAAGCGGGAGCTCATAATCCGACTCCTGGAATACCTTCGAGGCGATCAGCGAACGCATGGATACCACCTCGGGCTTGTTGTTCGGAACTTCAATCCCTACCGTGCCTTTTCCGGGCATCGGTGCGATGATCCTGATGCCTAAAGCCGACAGACTCAGGGCGATGTCGTCCTCCAGGTTTTTAATCTTGGAGATCCTGACGCCCGGCGCCGGAACGATTTCGTACAAGGTAACGGTCGGGCCGGTTGTTGCCCTGATTTTCTCTATTTCAATGCTGTAATTTTTAAGCGTCTGGAGGATTTTGTTCTTGTTGGCCCTCAGTTCATCGTCGGTTACCTGGGGATTGCCGGTGGATCTTTCCTCCAATAGATCGATAGTAGGGAAAACATACCTGGAAAGATCCAGTGTGGGATCATAATCTGCCTCTTCCAGCTCCTCCTCTTCGTCATCAGGCAATCCTCTCCGTGGCAATGGTACCGAAGTAGGGCGCTCCGTCTCTGCGGCTATATAGGGCGCCTCATCGACAAAAATCTCTCCCATCTCCAGCTCAATGGAGTCCTCATCCGGCTCGGCATAGACTATCTTCACCTCATCATCGTCCGCAACTTTGGAAAAAGAGCGGTCTTTTTCCAAAGTTTTTACCGGTTGCGGTGCGGCCGTCAGTTCGGCTGAAGTGAGCTCCAGTTCCCTCTTTTTTGGGGGTTTCCGGTAGGAAACCACTGCCAGAATGGTTCCCCAGGCATCTTCAAAGGCAATGACCAAAACGATGAGCATAGTGCCCAACAGCAGGAAGAAGGTGCCCGGTTTTCCGATGCCCGAATTAAGGTGCTGCGACATCAGGAAGCCGTAAGCCCCGCCGGGAAGGATCGGCGAATTTTTATAGAATACTGCCAGCGAAAATGCCAGGGCGATGGATGTCCAGACCAGCATAAACAGCCCGTATCCAAAATTCCTGGAAAGTGAAACCTTGCCTATTTTGGCCAGTCGCATGGCCAGCACCACAAAGAGGTAAAGGATGATAAAGGAGCCGAAGCCAAAGCCCTTGTTGATAAACAAATTGGCCAGCACTGCCCCGAATTTGCCGCCGGAGTTTTCAATTTTTACGTTGGGGTTGGTAATCAGTTCCCGGATGGAAACATTGAGGTGACTGACATCCGCTCCATCCTGCAGAAGGAAGGAGATAAAAGCGATTAACAGGTAAATGGTAAAGAAGGAGAGTAGCAGGGCAAATATCCCGCGGATCTTCTCCAAACGGCTGTGCTTGGCGCCTTTGCCCCCGGCGCCGGATGTTCCTGATGCAGATTTCTGTTGATTATCACTCTTTTGCTGGGCCATTACCGGGTTATTTAGAAAAGTCAAATTTAGGATTAAATCAGGATATATTGCGCCCCGAAAAAGAAAAAGTGCTATCACCATAGTGACCGGGTGACTTTCATCCAAGTGACCAGGTGACCCGCACAATGGCAACTGACCCGGTAGCTTTAAGTGACCGGGTGACTCGCAACCACAATGAAAATATTGAAGATAATCTCCCAAGTCACCCGGTCATTTGGATGAAAGTCACCCGGTCACTGCCACGCACAATTTTTCGATCCGATTTTTTGGTAAATAAAATTTTTTTCTTAGCTTTATAACTCTTAAAAGCAAATACCTTTTTGCATTTGGGAGCACCTAAACCAAGAAGTCATGATTCCATCTTTCCCAAAAATTACCTTACATGTTGGAAGAAATTCCGGCTGCAATTGTTTCCGCTGCTTCCACACGCAGCTTATTGCCATAAAAAAAACGAAGGCAACTTTCGTTACCTCCGCCTTAAATGTTTTCACAACGGAATAATCCTTATTGTGATTTGCTTCAAATTGTACTGCTAAAGTAAGAAAAAATAACTGACAACAAAATAAACAATGAAAAAAATTTTAGGACTGGATTTGGGAACGACCTCAATTGGATGGGCACTTGTTAACGAAGCAAATAACGAAAATGAAAGATCATCAATCATCAAACTTGGTGCAAGAGTAAATCCTCTGACTGTGGATGAATTGACCAACTTTGAAAAAGGGAAAAGTATAACCACCAATGCAGATAGAACACTTAAGCGAAGTATGCGTCGTAATTTACAACGTTATAAACTTCGGAGAGAAAACTTAATTGAGATTCTAAAAGAGCAAGATTTTATAACAGACAAAACCATTCTATCAGAAAATGGGAATAAAAGTACATTTGAAACTTACCGTTTAAGAGCTATGTCAGCGACGGAGAAAATTTCACTTGAAGAATTTAGTCGAGTTCTACTCATGATTAATAAAAAACGCGGGTACAAAAGCAGTCGTAAAGCAAAAAACCAAGAAGAAGGTCAGTTGATTGATGGAATGGCGATAGCTAAAACACTCTATGAACAGAATATAACACCCGGTGAGTTTGTTTTGGATTTGCTTAAACAAGGGAAAAAATCTATTCCGGATTTTTATCGCTCCGATTTGGGATCTGAGTTTGACAAAGTCTGGATAAATCAAAAACAATTCTATCCTGAAATATTGACATCTGAATTTAGAAAAGAAATAGAAGGGAAAGGCCAACGGGTTACTTCTGCAATTTTTTGGAATAAATACGGTTTCAATACTGCCGAAAATAAAGGAACCAGAGACGAAAAGAAAATACAAGCATATGAATGGAGAAGTAAGGCGTTAAAAATCCAACTAACAAAAGAGGAAGTTGCATTTGTCTTAGCCGAAATAAACAATAACCTCCACAATTCCAGTGGATATTTAGGCTCAATCAGTGACCGAAGCAAGGAACTTTACTTTAACAAAAGAACGGTTGGCCAATATTTGATGGATCAACTGGATTTAACTCCGAACACTAGTTTGAAAAATCAGGTTTTCTATCGCCAAGATTACTTGGATGAGTTTGATGTCATTTGGGAAAATCAGGCAGCATACCACAAAGAATTAACACCGGAATTGAAAGCGGAAATCCGGGATATTATAATATTCTATCAACGAAGACTAAAAAGCCAAAAAGGATTGATCAGCTTTTGTGAATTCGAAAGCAGGCAAATTGAAGTGGATATTGACGGAAAGAAAAAAAATAAAACTGTTGGTTCAAGAGTCTGTCCGAAGTCGTCTCCGTTATTTCAGGAATTTAAAATCTGGCAAATTCTCAATAACATTGAAGTAAGTGATAAAAGAACCCGAGGAAATAGATTATTAGAACAAGACGAAAAAGAACTATTATTTGCAGAGCTTAGCCTCAAAAGCAAACTTTCAAAAGCAGAAGTACTTAAGCTTCTATTCAGCAACAGCAAGGATTTAGACCTGAATTATAAGGATATTGAAGGAAATAGAACTCAATCGGCCTTATATGATGTTTATCGGAAAATAATCGAATTAAGCGGCCACGGTGAATTTGATTTCACGAAAATGGAGGCATCAAAAATCACTAACACAGTTAGAACCATCTTTTCCGGACTGAATTATAACACTGAAATTCTTTCATTTGAATCTGGTTTGGATGGCAATGCATTTGACAAACAATCTTTATATCAGTTATGGCACCTGTTATATTCTTCCGAGGATGATAATTCCAAAACCGGAGATGAAAAGCTAATCACAAAAATCTCGGCATTATATGGATTTGAGAAGGAATACGCCACTATTCTGGCAAATATTTCGCTTCAGCCTGATTACAGTAGTTTAAGCACTAAAGCAATTAGAAAAATCCTCCCCTATTTGAAAGATGGTTTTGCATATGGCGGCAGAAAAGAATTACCATCCGAACCAAGTGCTTGCGAATATGCAGGTTACAGACATTCAAAAAATTCTTTGACCAAGGAAGAGATTGCCAACAAAGTTCTGAAAGATAAATTAGTTATACTACCTAAAAATAGCCTTCGTAATCCGGTTGTAGAGAAAATTCTAAACCAGATGATCAACGTAGTAAATACTGTAACAGAAACTTATGGCAAACCAGATGAAATCCGGATTGAATTGGCACGCGAACTCAAAAAAAGCGCCAAAGAACGTGAAGAACTAACTGCTTTTATTGGAAAGACAACGATCGAACATGAAAAATATCGTGATATACTCCTAAAGGAATTTGGAATAAACCAGGTTAGCCGTAATGACATTATTCGTTTTAAACTCTATCTAGAGCTGGAAACAAGAGGGTTCAAAACACTCTATTCAGACACATATGTCCCTCGTGAAAAACTGTTTAGTAAAGAATTTGACATAGAACACATCATACCTCAGGCTCGGCTTTTTGATGATTCATTCTCAAACAAAACGCTCGAACTTCGGAGTGTAAATATTGAAAAGGGAAACGAAACAGCTTTTGATTTTGTATTGGCAAAACAAGGAGAAGCTGGTCTTTCGGATTATCTAAACCGTATAGAAGATTTATTCAAGGACGGCAAAATCTCAAAAACCAAATACAATAAATTAAGAATGAAGGGAAAGGATATTCCTGACAACTTTATTGCCCGTGATCTTAGAGACACCCAATATATTGCAAAATTGGCAAAATCAATGCTGGAACAATTTGTGGGAGATGTTGTCTCTACTACCGGCTCAATAACTGACCGGCTGCGGGAAGATTGGCAACTGATAGATGTAATGAAGGAGCTAAACTGGGAAAAATACCTTGCACTCGGCATGACTGAAATTATCGAAAACAGAGAAGGTCATAAAATCAGTCGCATAAAAGATTGGACAAAGCGTAACGACCATCGCCACCATGCAATGGATGCACTCACCATTGCTTTTACAAAAAGAAGTTATATTCAATATCTCAACAATCTGAATGCCCGCAGTGATAAATCAGGGAGCATTTATGGAATAGAAACCAAGGAACTTTACCGTGATGACAAAGGCAAATTGAAATTCAAACCACCAATCCCTTTGAACGATTTTAGAGCTGAGGCCAAAAAGCATTTGGAGAATACTCTTATATCAATAAAAGCTAAAAATAAAGTTACTACAATTAATATCAATTCAACCGATAAGAAAGGAGGGATCAATAAAAAGCGTCAACTTACACCCAGAGGTCAGTTACATTTGGAGACAATTTATGGAAGTATTCAGCAATATGTGACTAAAGACGAAAAAATTGGAGCAGGTTTTGATGAGGATCAAATCGCCAAAATAGCAAAAATGGAAATTAGAGTTGCATTATTGAACCGATTGAAAGAATTCGACAACGACCCTAAAAAGGCATTTACAGGAAGAAATAGTATAGAAAAAAATCCTGTCTTTTTGGATGCTTTACAAACCCGGAAAGTTCCGGAAAGAGTAAAAACAGTTACGTCTGAAACTGTTTATACCATTCGCAAAGATATTTCTCCTGATTTGAAAATTGACAAAGTAATTGATGCTAAAATTAAAGAGGTTTTGCAAGCTCGCCTAAATGATTATGACGGAGACCCTAAAAAGGCCTTTTCAAATTTGGAGGAAAACCCAATTTGGCTCAACAAAGTCAAAGGCATTCCTATAAAACGTGTAGCGATTAGCGGAATAAGTAACGCTTTAGCATTACACTCTAAAAAAGACAAAGAGGGTCAACTGGTTCTTGACGCAAGTGGCAAGACGCAAGCTGTAGATTTTGTTAATACAGGAAACAATCACCATGTTGCCATCTACAGGGACGAAACAGGGAATCTGCAGGAAAATGTAGTTTCGTTCTTTGAAGCAACTACCCGTGTCAATCAAGGCTACCCGGTTATTGATAAGGACTTTAAGAAAACAGATGGTTGGGAGTTCCTGTTTAGTATGAAACAGAACGAGTACTTTGTTTTCCCCAATGAAAAGACTGGATTTAATCCGATGGAGATAGATTTAATAGATCCTGAGAACTATTACTTAATAAGTCCAAACATGTTTAGAGTGCAGAAGTTTGGATCCTTATTATCAGGATTTTGGTTTCGGCACCATTTAGAAACTAAAATTGATATACCTAAAGAGTTAAAGGGCATTACTTATAAGGTTATACAGAGTTCAAAAAACCTTGAATCTATTATTAAAGTTCGTCTCAATCATATTGGACAAATAGTTTCAATTGGTGAATATTAAAATAGAACGATTAAGTAATGGTTAATTATTCTGGCAAAGACTTTACTTGTTGTAGAAACCTGACAAAAACAAGTAGAAAATTTAGTTTTACCGATATGAACCTATACCTTATCAAAAACCTTCCCGAAATCTTCCTGCCATACGCAGGAACTCGTCGGGACCTCCCGAAAGCTTCGCGCCATCGGCAGGAAGGTTTCGGGAACATCCGAAACGATCTCGCGGCCGGCGGGGCGATTCCGGGAACATCCGAAGGGCTCCTGCCGTAAGCAGGAGGTTTTCGGGTGTTCCCGACCATGAAAATTCCGGAATCTGAAGCTTAATTTCATTTTTTTACCCTTAAAAAATAAATGGATATGATTAATGCAATTGATCTGGCAAAACTTCGCAACGGCGAATTTTTGCAATTTATCACCAATTTTTCGGCCCTTGTCGAAAATAACACCCCTGCTACTTTAAATGTAGCTGCACAACAAACTGCCTTGAAAGTCAAAATAAGCGAAATTGAACCGCTCTTCAAACAGGAACGGGCAAGCGCCATCACACAGGAACTCATTTTGCTCGACGAACGCCGCGACCGTGCCATTAACGGGCTTTCAGCCGTTATCAACGGCTTCTGTTATCATTTTGATGTGCCGGTCAACAAGGCAGCCAATTTACTTGCAACCAATCTCCTGCTTTTCGGGGCAGGTATCGCTAAAGAGAACTTTCAGGCAGAAACCGCGACCATCAACGGCCTTATCAGTGATTGGGAAACCAAACCCGGTCTTGTTGCCGCATTGGTCACACTTGGTTTGACTTCCTGGAAGGAGGAATTAAAGTTGGCCAACACGGCCTTCGATCAGAAATTTTTGCTGCGAACCGAGGAATATGGGGCCACAAGTCCCGAAACCCTGCAGCGGAAAAGGGAAGAGTCGGTAGGTGTCTATTATGCCCTGCGAAAATACCTCGATGCCAATTCAGTGTTGAATGACTCACCGCTCTACCAAAAAACCATCAACGAATTGAATGCGCTGATTAATCAGTACAACACTTTGTTGAACGGAAGAAACAAAACAGTTGCAGCCAATCCAACTGCCAATTAGATCTGAAGTGACCGGATGAATTGAAATTATCCGGTCACTTACTTAAACCTAATTCTAACCTATCTTTAATGATCAAACGAACACTATTCTTTGGAAATCCGGCCTACCTACATTTCAAAGACGAACAACTTGTCATCAGTCTCCCGGAAGCCTCCATGCTGCCGGAATCTGCGCGCAGCACGACTATTCCGATAGAAGATATTGGTTTTGTGGTGATCGAGCACCCTCAGATTACTTTAACGCATCAATTGATTAGCGCCTTGCTGGAAAACAATGCTGCAATTATTACCTGCGACAAAAGACACATGCCCTCCGGATTATTGCTGACATTAGAGGGAAACACCATTCAGCAGGAACGGTACAAATCGCAATTGAATGCCTCAGAACCTCTGCGAAAACAGCTCTGGCAACAGACCATCCGGCAAAAAATCCTGAACCAGGCCGCATTGCTCAAACACCAGGACCGGAAAACCGAAAACATGAAGTATTGGGCCGATCAGGTAAAGAGTGGCGATGCGGAGAATCACGAAAGCAGGGCGGCCGCCTATTATTGGTCCGAACTATTTCACAAATCACCAGAGTTCAGACGCGACCGTGACGGATCGGCGCCGAACAACCTGCTCAATTACGGCTATGCCATTCTAAGGGCAACGGTTGCCCGTTCGCTGGTTGGCTCCGGGATGCTGACGACCCTGGGTATCCACCATCACAACCGATACAATGCCTATTGCCTGGCCGATGATATCATGGAACCATACCGTCCATATGTTGATCAATTGGTGATTGGGATCATCAAGCAAGGTGATGTGCCGGAAGAGCTGACAAAAGAACATAAAACAACACTCCTGAAAATTCCGGTCCTGGACGTGACGATCGACCACCGACGCAGTCCGCTGATGTTGGCAACCCAACAAACCGCCGCATCGCTTGCCAAATGTTTCAATGGTGAATTACGCAAAATTGAATACCCTGAAATGAGATAAAGTATAATGGAACGCCTAAGCGAATATCGGATTATGTGGGTAATGGTACTTTTTGACCTTCCGACCGAAACCAAGAAGGAGCGGAAGATTTATGCCGGATTCCGGAAAAAATTGCTGAAAGACGGGTTTACCATGTTTCAGTTCAGTATCTACCTGCGCCATTGTCCGAGCCGCGACAATGCTGATGTCCATATCAAAAGGGTCAAACTCGAACTGCCTCCACAGGGTCAGGTTGGTATTTTATGCATTACCGATAAACAATTCGGCGAAATGGAACTTTTCTACGGTAAAAAGCCTACCGAAAAGAAAGAGCAGATTCAGCAACTGGAGCTTTTTTAAATAAAAAACCGGCACAAGGTCCGGTTTTATTTACTGAAAACGCCAATTTTTTTTATTCCTAATTTTGATCCTAACCAACAAACTGACAGCCGTATACGTGGTGGTTAGGTGTTTATCAGTAAGTCAAAGATACAATTTGAAAGCAAATCACAACATATACAAAGAGTAGGAT
>JBBQHB010000057.1:0-33832 GCA_038323575.1 Bacteroidales bacterium
ATATTTTTGGTTCTTTAAAGCCCTTCGAGTATCCTGATATATTGAAATAAAATATTCTCGTTCCATTTTGTTATATTTCGATATGCAAATTTAAACTATTTGCATACAATTTGCATACAGGAACACAAAATAACTATAAAAAAACATACTATAACAATATATAAAAATCTCTATAATAGCTGTATTTAAAGGGTAACAGATATAAAACCACATATAAAAAATATGTAAATATTTTGACTGGCAGTCAAAAGGTCATCGGTTCGATTCCGATATTCTCCACCTGATAATCAGAGAGTTGTAAGAGTAGAATCCTACAACTCTTTTTTTGTGCATACAATTCGCATACAAAATGAGAGAAGAAAAACCTGTCTAACTCTATTTTAGAGTGTAATGGTTAATGGTTGGATGTCACATATGTTGGCAATTAGTAGAGCTTTCTACCCTGGGAGGAAGAGAAACTGATAAATTGAACAAACAAATAAATTTATTAGAATTATGACAGTAAATTGTTTTTACTGTCATAATATAGTATATTGCTGAAAATTAATTATGAGAAACGTTGAATTACATATTGACGAACTAAAAGAAAAATTTGGGAATAAAGATTATTTTCAAGTAGCTGATTTACTTTTATTTTATAAATTATTTGATACGCAAATAGCAAAATCAACGGTAAATTGGCGAATGCATTCCTTGGTGACAGCAAATACAATTCATCGAATTGGAAGAGGGAAATATAAAGTTGGTTCAGGCAATGCTTTTATACCGCAGGATTTGCCAAAAACATTTAAAATAAATTCTTCGGTTAAGCGTAATTTCCCCTATTTAAAATATGCTATATGGCACATCAGCGAGATAAATCTTTTTACGCAGCATCTAATCAGTAGGGACACCTACTATGTTGAAGTTGAACGAGATGCAATAGATGCGGTTTTCGAACACCTCAGAGAAAAATACAAGTTTGTGCTTCGGGGTAAAGCAAACGAAGAGGTCTATTTTGGCGAAAGTGTAATCGTGGTACGGTCGCTAATTACAGGTTCACCTATCCAGGTTGTGAAAAATGTACCGACCATCACAATTGAAAAACTTCTGGTAGACCTTTTTTCTGATAAAGAGTTCGACTTTTTGCAAGGGAACGAATTGGCTCATGTTTTCAATACCGCATTTTCGAAATACACGATAAACATTGACAAGCTGCTTCGGTATGCAAGCCGAAAAGAAAAAAGAACAATAATTGCCGAATATATTAAAACTATAAAATGACAGTTATACTGATTTACTGTCAATATTACACGATTGTATGATACAACAAAAATGCACTTCAACCGAATGGATTTCTGAAATAGCGAAAAAGAACAAAGCAGATAGAGTATTGGTTCAGAAACTTATCCGTGCATTAATGCTGCTTGAAGGATTAACTGAAACCAACCTTCAATTTATTTTTAAAGGGGGAACGGCATTGATGTTGTTGCTAAACAGTACCAAACGGCTTTCGATTGATATTGATATAATTGTTTCTGGCAAAGTTGAAAATCTCAACGGGTTAATGTCACAAATTGCATTGGGCAAAGGTTTTACAAGAGTTGAAGAACAACACCGAATTGCAAGTAGTGGAATTCAAAAAGCACATTACAAATTTTATTTTCCTAATTCGCTCAGAGCCAATGACGAAGAATTTGTATTGCTTGATATTTTGTTCGAAGAAGTTCATTACAGCACATTGATTAACACGCCAATACAATCTTCATTCGTTGACCACGATGGCGAAATATTGGTTGCAAAAACGCCTGATTTCAACAATTTGATGGGCGACAAATTAACTGCATTTGCACCCAATACAACAGGTATTCCCTACGAAAAAAGCGGAAGGGGAATGGGGCAGGAAATTATCAAGCAACTCTACGACATCGGGAATATTTTTGAGAGAATTGATGACGTGCAGGTGGTGAAAAACGTATTTAGCAATTTTGCGCTGGCAGAGTTACAATACCGAAACAGGGGCAATGATGTAAATGTAGTATTCTATGATATTATCGAAAATTGTTTGTCTATCTCGTTGCGCCAACCGATTGGAAATGTGAATTTTAATGTATTGCATTTAGGATTACGGCAAATTTCGAATTTCATCTTTTCTGAAACTTATCCCATCGAAAAAGCAACCATGCACGCTGCACGGACAGCCTATTTGGTTGCGCTAATGAATACCACAACTGCCATTGAAAGGTACAGCAACCGAATGGATATGACCACATGGCAAATAGAACAACCCAACCCAACCAAACTTAACAAACTCAAAAAATCAAATCCAGAGGCTTTTTACTATTGGTATAGGTATTATTCTTTGGTAAAAGCCTGACCTTACCGGAGTGCCCTTTTTATGCTAAAGAATGCAGCAAAATGTAACATTTTGCGTTTTCATCGACTTTCAATAATCTCATAATCAATTAGATGCAAATTTGTTATTTTCCCTGGCAGTCAAAAGGTCATCGGTTCGATTCCGATATTCTCCACCTGATAATAAAGACTTTACAGCGATGTGAGGTCTTTTTTTATTCTGGAGTGCCCTTTTAGATTTTTTGAGTGTAATTTGAATGTACGCTTTCAGTAAAAGATTCAGAGATCGATCTTTCAGAGATTTAAGCAACGAGCAGGTGAGCCGGGATGTATATGCTCAAATCAATATAGCTCTTCTTTAGGAGCTTTTGCTAATGAGCGTTTCCTTAGTGCGAAATAATAATCTTACAGTTAGCACTTCCGACTAATGTGTAGCCATCACAACTTGAGTCTGGCGGGATTACTTGCGAATGGGTACCGACCCCATTTATCTCAGTTTTGTCGCTATTCATTTGTCCTATCATTTCATAAGTGAAGTTTCCTGCGAATGAAAGTTTTACTGTATTTCCGCTGATCTCAAGTTTTAATGGCACCGGGTCTTGTCTATCTGTTGTTATGTCATCATCTAATTTATAGTAATAGACTTCTAAATTCGTACCTGAGTCAGTAAAAACGATATCGCCCTTAAACGCCCAGAGGGTTGGCGAAGCCTGAGCTGCATATTCAATTTTCTGCGTTCCTAAATAACTCCAGCATTTGGTACTTCCTGTAATTGTAATATCATCCTGAACGATCTGCCAGGCGCCGGCAATAAAGCTTATTTCCTGCCCATAAGCGGTTCCTTCACTGTTTGTTGCATAAGCGCGGACATAATACCTGGTGCCAGGGGAAAGTCCGGAGATAACGCTTGGACTGGCTGCATCGCCTGCACCGTCTGAAGTTTTATTTTTTGAGATTGTTGGTGAAGGTGATGTGCTCCAGCAAACTCCTTTGGCCACAATGGCATGGCCTCCGTTTGACACAACTTTAACACCCGAAATGGCGGAGGTCGACAAAATATTTGTTACCGGATAAGTGTCGATAACCGGAATTGAGGAATCTGCACTGAAGGCAGCATAAGCGGAAGTCATTTGATCTTTTTCTTCCTGAAATGACTTTTCAGCAGCAGACGCAACATATCCCAAACCCGCGTTGTACAAGCCAATGCAATCTCCCGGTTTAAGTTTTACGCAACCAAGGACATTGAATGCCGTCCCAACGTAAGAATTGGAGTTGTAGACTTTTTGTAATTCATTGTCGTTGGTTGTGTCAAAAGCAGCAAGAATATCAATCAGAGCCATTCCGCATCCAAGCGCTGCCAATGGCGCCAGCATACCTCCCGTTGAAAATGCACCGGCAACTTCAACAGCGCACGTTCCCACAGAAAGCGCTATCCCTACCGTGGATATCACATCGGATGCTTTTACTTCACCGCCGACAAAGAGACTTTTTTTGAATTTCTTTAATGAAGCCAGTTGAGATAGATTTACCTTCCTTAAAATTTCATTCGCTTTATTGGGCCGGATAACCACAATATCCACTGAAGTTGGTGTAAAATTTCCAAGGATCAATACATTATCGTTTACATAAATCTGGTAAGGCAGCCCTTCGGAGTTAATTTTTACCAGTATTCCGGGAGAGTCGGTAGCCGTTTTTCTGAATACAGCCGTGTATTCTGTGTTTTTTTCTGGATTGATCTTTATCCCAATCATTGAATTGTTGGTGTGCAAAGCTACCAGCTGGTATTCATTGTTCTGATCAATTATCCACGCGGTGTTGTTGTATAGGACTCCTACCAAAGTAATGAAAGACAATTCATTGCCGTAAGTTATTCCGGCAGCATTGGTAGCATAAGATCTGATATAATATTTTGTATCAGGAGTCAAACCAGTCAATGTGCTGGTATAAGTTCCGATACCGGTACCATCCGTCGTTTTAAAATCTAAAATTGAGGGAATTGTGTGGGTACTCCAACAAACACCTCTTGCCATTATTGTTCCGCCTCCGTCACTGGATATATTTCCACCTGAAGTAACGGAATTTGTGGTGATGGAGGTCACCGGAGTTGTGGATAAAGTCAGCATTGAAGTTTCAGTTGTAAAAGAGACTTCGTTTCCATAAGCCGTTCCTGCAGAATTAGTCGCGTAGGATCTAACATAGTATTTGGTATTGACAATTAAACCTCCCAGGATACTTGAGAAGTTGCCGGTACCGGTTCCGTTTGAGGTAAAGTTATCTGCAATAGTCGGATCGCTATTTGTACTCCAGCAAACGCCACGGTTTGTGACGGCTTTTCCGCCATCATTACTGATATTTCCGCCTGATGTAGCTGATGTAGCCGTTAGGTTTGTTATAATTGCCGTCGTTAAAGACAGCTGAAGTATTTCTCCCGAAAGGCAACGCACCGAAAAACCATTGTATATGCTACCGTAAGTCTTTTCAAAAACCTGAAGATTATAAGTGAGAACCCAGCGATTGACATTTCCATAAAAATCTGGTTCACTCAGAGCCCACAAATAGGTTACTCCGTTAATCCCTTCGTAAGTGCCGTTAACATGTCTGACACCGCCTGGCAAAGCCGAAAATCCGCTGCTGTTGTTGCTGCCCTGGTCATTCCCAATTGTTCCATTTACAGATGATGCAGCCCATTCGGTGGTGGTGGTTGCCATTGATTTTGCAATGTCATTTCCACTTCCCTGATATCCAAAATTGTTATTGGTCAGGTAATCTGAAAGAGTTGTCCACTCTGCTTCAGTTGGCACATGCCACCCGGTAGGGCACAATTTTCCGCTATTAACAGCTTTCCAGTTGTACAAACCACCATAAAGGTTTTTATTGGTTGCTGCGTCGTTGTTATACCACGAATAGCCTGCAGCAGTGAGATTTGACCAGTCATTGTTATCAATAATCAAAGGGATAGAAGTTCCGTCATTGAGTTTGGATACTTTCAGGTTTTCTTTGCTCCAGACCTGTGAGCCTATTTTTATGGTTTGATAAACATTGCCATCTATATCTGTCATCGTGTCAAAACTTGTCACGAGCTGCACCTGATTTCCGTAGGAAGTTCCGACTGAGTTTGTAGCATAGGCTCTTGCATAGTAAGTTGTATTAGCCGATAATCCGGAAATTGCACTTGTAAATGCTCCGGTTCCTGTACCATCTGTTGATTTGCTGTTGGATGTTGTTGGGTTTACAGTGTTACTCCAACATATTCCTCTTGCCAGAATTGTGGCTCCTCCATCCGAGATAATACTTCCTCCACCGGTAGCCGATGTGTTCTTTATGTTGGATATTGAAGATGTTGTCAGCGAAGCTAATACTGCCATCGTTTTAGCTGTAAGTTGATTTCCATAGGAAGTCCCTTGATTATTAGTAGCATAAGCAATTAAATAATAGGTTACTCCCGGAAGTAAGTCAACGATATCACCCGTGAATTCCCCAGTACCCGAGCCATTTGAAGTTTTATTATCCGCAAGTGTCGGATTCTGGTTTGTACTCCAGCAAATGCCACGAGCTGCAACAGGTGATCCTCCGTCATTTGAAATATTACCTCCACACATCAGGGAAGTAGCTGTAACGGATGTAATGTCAGTTGTTGTTATTGCAGGAGCTGTTCCGGATGTTTTAAATGTTGAGGTCCCGCTGTATGCCGTGCCAACAGAGTTTGTGGCAAATGCCCTCAGGTTATAATTGGTTCCCGGAGTCAAACCTGAAATTGATAATGAGAAATTTCCTTTACCGCTTCCTCCGGAGACCTTACTATCGGAAGTTGTGGGTGAGGAATTCGTAGTACTCCAGCAGAATCCTTTTGCTGTCACATCAGCGCCACCATCCGAGGTTACCTCTCCAATTGCGTTAACGGATGTTGATGTTATGTTGTTTACAGATGAAGCTGTAACTGATGGTTCTACCTGAGGAGTCTCTTTGCTGCAACTTGAAATTTGCATCAACAGCAATCCAATAAGAACAACAGTTAAATAGGAAGACGAGGTTCTCATTCGCAAAAGACATTACTAAATTATTGAATATCAGCAAGTTTTTATGGAGATATAATTTGTATTTTTTAGCCAAACGGAACCCTCAAAGCCATAAAGATCTTCTATCGGATGCTTTCGCTTTTGGAGTTTCATTTTGGGAGTTTGGTTATATATTACTCAAAGCTAATTAATTAATTTTTCATTTTCGTATTCGCTCACTAAGATTCAAGAATCTATGCAATAATTGTCAGCATTGACAAAATTTAAGCACAATGCTGGAGTGCCCTTTATGTGCTAAAGAATGCACAAAATGTAATAATTTGCGTTTTCACAAATTTTCAATAGTCACATAATCAACTAAATATAAATTTATTGTTTCCCCTGGCAGTCAAAATGTCATCGGTTCCGTTCCAATATTCTACGCTCTAGGGAAAGAGGTTGCAAATGTTTTTGCAACCTCTTTCTCTTCTGACCGTAAAGGAGTGTAAAAGAGTAAAAAACTCCTCAACACCTGCGCAAATGCTAATTATCCTATCTCCTTCCAAAACACTGGATTTAACAGTTGCCGCCACTACTTCAGAAAGTTCACAACCTCTCTTTGTGAAGGAAGCCCGGCAGTTGGTCAGGCAGTTGAAACGGCTGTCTGCCGGCCAGCTGGAGGAGCTGATGACAATCAATACCAAACTGGCCTGGCTGAACCAGGAAAGATTTGCTGTCTGGACGCCTGAATTCACGGCTGCCAATTCCAACCAGGCACTCTTCTCTTTCAGGGGGGAGGTCTATCACGGATTGGATGCCGCTTCCCTGAAGGCAGCAGATGTGGAATACACCCAACATCATTTGCGGATCCTATCCGGCTTGTACGGAGTACTCCGGCCACTCGACCTGATCCAACCCTACCGTCTTGAGATGGAGACTACCTTCCGGATTGGCAAATATGACAACCTTTATCACTTCTGGAAACAAAAAATCACCCGGCAAATCGGGGCCGACCTGAAAGCGAGTGGCTCCAACCTGCTGATCAATCTTGCCTCTCAGGAATATGCTTCAGCCATCGACATGAAAAAGCTCAGGGCTAGGATCGTCACCCCTCAGTTTCTCGACAGTAAGAATGGCTTCTACAAGATGATCACCGTTTATGTGAAGAAAGCCAAAGGCATGATGACGCGTTATATTCTGGAGAACCGCATCACCTGTGAAGAGGAATTGCAAGGGTTTGACAGCGGTGGTTATTTCTTCAACAGCCACCTGTCCAAACCCGGATCACCCGTATTCACCCGGTAAACCGGCTAATCAATTTGTTTTCTCTTCATCTTCCCCTTAAAAGAGATATAACTGCGTTTCGATCTTTCCCACATCCATCTGGTGTTGATCAACTGAATCAGGAAGTAGAACAATTCCATCACCACAAACCCGATCACTGCGGCAAACAGCAGTTCAACCCAATGGGGAGCAGTATGCACTACAATCTCTTTCCTGGGTAAAAGTCCGAATAAATTGTGAAAGTCTTTGCGCTCCAAAACGTTGTAGGTAAATAGGTTGATACTCAACAGGCCAATCAAAAAAGAGAAAAACTTACCTACTGTTTCTCCGATTATGAGGCGCTTAAATTTATGCAAAGTGAATGTTTCCTTGATATAATGTGTCATAGCAGAATTTTAAGAATTGGGGTAAACAATTTATATTTGGTGGGCTGCAAAGTTGGACATTCCTGACAGAAATTTATTACACAGTTTTAGAAATATGTTATAGTAATCACACATCTGTTCTATTTTCAAATTCCCAAAATAGGATTCTAAGAATTATCAGCATAAAAAACGAAACGACACTGACCGAAAGACTCACTCATACCCCACCGATGAATACCCGACCCAGTGCCGGATGGTGGCATTGGCTGTTTTGCCCATACGTAGGTCATCCACTTTCAAGGATTTGTAATCAATACTGGTCGAGTAGCCTATAAATTTACCGGATAAAGGATCCGCATTTAACGCTAGCTGAAGATCCAGGGCGACCATCAGTCCCAGCGGGACGCTGTACCTGCCGCACCAGGTCCATTGGTATTCTTTGTAATTGTCCGGCTGCACCGTGATACCCGCAAATTTCCGGATCTTTTCAGCGCTTATGCTTCTTCATTACCATGGATATCACCGTGCAGGATGCCTCCGAAACAAACAAGCAGATAAACATGATTAAGTATTTCATCGTATTTATTTTTAACAATCAAATGTAAATCAATTAGCACTAAAATTAAATTAAAAAATTTACCACATATGTTTTTTGAGTGTGATTCAACAAGTCGCCAATTAAATTGATTTTCTGAATCAATTGTATATCGATAAATTTTATTTTGTCAAAAAATTGGTGTAACTTATTCAGAGTGAACTTCCACGAAATTCCCCAATTGGGTATCGCATTTTGCGATACCCATTATATGCCAAGGATAAGATTTGTCAAATATGGACCCAACTGAAAATCAAATAACGTTGCGTGAAGAAACAGTTATCTCAAGGATATTCTTAATCCGTGGCAAAAAGGTAATGCTTGACAGAGATCTTGCCGAGTTTTATGGAATTGAGACAAGACGTTTGAAAGAACAGGTTCGCCGAAATTCAGAAAGATTTCCGGAAGACTTTATGATCGAATTCTCCAGGGATGAGCTGGAAAAATTCAGGAAACAACTTGGCAGCTCAAACAGAGAGATCATGGGGCTTCGGATACCTCCTTTTGCTTTTACCGAACATGGATTTTTAATGCTCGCCAGTGTTTTAAATACGGACCGGGCAATTCAGGTTAACATTCAATTGGTTCGGATATTTAACAAAATGAGGGAGATCCTTCTTTCAAACAAGGAACTAATATTAGAATTGGAACGTCTCAAAGGTAAAATGACTGAATATGATGATTATTTTCTTATAATCTTCGAATATCTTAAACAGTTCGAAAATGAAAAGCAGCACCGGAAGAATCTGGCAAACCGGTCCAGAATTGGATATTAGAGATCCAATTTCACAAGCCCCGGAT
Organism: Bacteroidales bacterium; assembly: GCA_038323575.1. GTDB lineage: Bacteria > Bacteroidota > Bacteroidia > Bacteroidales > Prolixibacteraceae > CAINVV01. The sequence goes on from JBBQHB010000057.1 coordinate 9,375, forward strand.
GCAAATCTATTTGGCTTTACTAAATTTATCGTACAATTTTAATTTTCCCAAACTCTGTCAAATACTTTTCAATGTACTTCTGTTTCGACTTTGATTTGTACTGCATGATAAACCGTGGATGCTCCAGTGCAATGATCTCCTTAAAAAACTTGAACTTCTCGTTGACAGACCGGATAAATTTCTCATTCTTTCCGGTGCCAAAACAATAACAGATATCGGTTTCGATTCCCATGCTGAGTTGCTTCCTGAGGCTTTCGACCCCGAAATCATAAACTACAGCAGTTAGTTCCTTGCTGTCGTAATAATTATAATTCTTTTCTTTCCCGGATTCGTCGCTTATGGTAAATCCCAGTGGAAATACCGAATTGATGTAGAAATCGTTGTAGAAAGCCTCGGGTCCACCATACGCCGCAATGACTTCATAAACAAAAACGGAGGATGGCTCGTGGGTGACCTTTCCTGAATAGGCAATGCCGCAAGGATCGGCCAGCCGCTTGGGGTCGGTAAACGGAATGCCCGTTACCCCCGCGCCAAACCGTCCCGGATTGATGCCCAGAATAAGGTGCCTTGGACGGTTGTCGCCGTAATATTTGCGGTAAAAGGCTGATGAGACTGGCAGGATCTGATCGTTCTGCTTAAACGGATTCATGATGCTGATCCCTGCAGGAAGTTGGCCGTCGAAATCCAGTGACCTGTTAAAGGCAATAACACGCTCAGCAAAAGTAACCATGATGAAAATATCTGACCTCTGATTAAATGTTTATCCTATTAGATTAGAAACCGGATATACCGAAAGGAAGGATCCATCCCTTCAGCCAGGATATTCTCCACTCAAAAAAAGTGTTGCAATTATATTAGCAACACTCTTTTATTCTGGTTTCAGGTACTAAAATATTAAATTTTGGGTTCCCAACCTTTGGCATATTCACGTCCCCACAATTTCATGCCCTCCTTGTCGAGGATATGTCCGTCTTTGTCGTTCACATCAAACGATTTTCCAATCCTGTAGGAGATATTGGCGTAATGGCACATCATCTGGCTGATGGCGCCCGACTCAATGGGCGAATTAAGTTTGGTTTCCTTGCCCCTGATCACATTGAAGAAGTTCTGAATGTGCAGATCAGTCATTCCGCCGCCGCCGCCAAGTGCAGTTCCGGCTTCATCGCTGCCTGATATGACGCTTTTCACCAATTTCCCTGAACGATCGAACAGTTTATAACCGCCGCGGTCAACAAAAACAGAACCTTCGGTTCCATAAATAATCGTTCCCCGGTCGGCGCCGTAGGTTTTCATTCCGTTCCGGCTTTTGCCATCCCATTTGATGATTTTGTTGCCGGGAAACCGGAAAGTGGCGTCCATGGTATCGTACATCACCCAACCATCATTCGGAAAATGACGTTTGGCTGCCTCCACATCCACATGCTCCGGATATTCGACCTCCAAAGCCCAACGTGCCACATCGAGTTCGTGGGTAGCGTTGTTGCCGGTCTCAGCCGTTCCCCAGGTCCAGCCATACCAATGCCAATTATAATCCCAAATGTCGTGCATGTATTCCATGCGTGGGGCGGGTCCCTGGAAGAGGTCCCAGTCGAGTCCGTCAGGCACCGGCGCTTTTTTAGGAACAGGCGATTCGCCGCGGGAATTGGAATAAAAGGCAACGGCTTTAAATGCCTTACCGATCACTCCCTGGTGAATCTGTGAAATGATATCCTGCGACTCAGGAGCAGATCGTTGCTGGTTTCCCATTTGGACCACTTTCCCGTATTTCTTTTGGAAACCAACCAGCAATTCCCCTTCTCTCGGATTGTGACTGCAGGGTTTCTCAATGTAAACGTGTTTCCCCGCCTCCATGGCCATCCAGGTACCAGGCGCGTGCCAGTGATCGGGTGCGGCATTGAAAATCGCATCGACCTGCTTATCGGCAAAAACATCCCGGATATCGTTGATCAAAGTTGCTTTCCCCTCAACTTTCCCCTGTAGATCTTTCCCGACTTTTTCGCGCTGCTTTTTCATCACATCGCAAATATAAACCAGGCTGATGTTGTTGTTTTTGTCTTTTAGGGCGCTGTAATATGCGCTTACCCTACGACCACAGCCCATAAGGGCAATATTGATCCGGTCATTCGACCCGATGATTCTTCCATAACTGGCAGCGCTGAACGACATCCCGCCAATCGTTAAACCTGCAGCCCCAACTGCTGATTTTTGTAGAAACGCTCTTCTGTCTGACATAATTTTACCTTTCTATTAACTATAATTTTCCGTGTACGACAACGCATCTAAGATAACTAAAAACTTAAATAGATAGCCTTCGGCTTCGCCCGTGACCGTGAGATCATTCTCTTCATTATTGAAGGATCAAGGGGTGAGGATTACCTGGAAATACCTTCAAGTGTGAAAAGAAATGCCCAATTCAGTGCGACATCTTTTAAATAATCAAACCTCCCGCTGGCACCACCGTGACCAAATTCCATGTTGGTATGCAGCAGCAAAATGTTGTTGCCGGTTTTCATTACCCTTAGTTTGGCCACCCATTTGGCTGGCTCGAAATACTGCACCTGGCTGTCATGCAATCCGGTGGTAACCAATATATTCGGATAGTTCTTTTTTTCGACATTCTCGTAAGGAGAATAGCTTTTCATGTAGAAATAGGCCTCCTTGTTTTTGGGATTACCCCATTCGTCAAACTCGTTGGTAGTCAGCGGAATGCTTTCGTCCAGCATGGTATTCACCACATCCACAAACGGAACCTGGGCAATCACGCCATGCCAAAGGTCCGGAGCCATGTTGACCACTGCACCCATCAGTAAACCTCCGGCGCTGCCGCCATGGGCATACAGATGTGCCTTGCTTGTATATTTTTCCTTAACCAGGAATTCACCGCAATCGATAAAATCGTTGAAGGTGTTGATCTTCTTCATCAGTTTTCCGTCTTCGTACCAAAGACGCCCCATCTCCTGTCCTCCGCGGATATGGGCAATGGCAAAGACAAAACCCCTGTTGAGCAGACTCAGGCGGGTACTGCCGAAACTGGCATCCATGCTGGCGCCGTAACTTCCGTACCCGTAAAGCAGCAAAGGTGATTTGCCGTCTTTCTTGAATCCTTTCCTGTACACCAGCGAAATAGGGACCCTGGTGCCATCCTTTGCCGTTGCATACAACCGCTCTGTTACATATTCCTTCGGATCATATCCGCCCAGCACCTCCTGCATTTTCTTCAGGGTTTTCACTTTGGTGACCATATCATAATCGTAAGTGGAAGAAGGCGTAGTCAAAGAGGTGTAACCATACCGCAAATTGGTGCTGTTGTATTCCGGATTGGCGCCAAAATTGGCAGAATAGGCCGGTTCGCCGAAATCAATGAAATGTTCACTCTTGTCTTTCAGGTTTCTTACCCTCAACTTCACCAGTCCGTCCTTGCGTTCGTTGATGACGATAAAGTCTTTAAACTCTTCGACACTTTGCAGCAATACATCTTTACGGACAGGAATAAGCTCTTTCCAGTCGGTTGCAGCAGTCTTGTCCAGCGGACATTCCATCAGCTTGAAATTTTTCGCATCGTCTTTGTTGGTGCGGATCAGGAAGCGGTCTGCCAGTGGGACAACACTGTATAAAACATCTTTCATCCTTGGCTGGAAGACGGTAAAGGAGGAAGCCGGCTTGGACGCATCAATCATTCTCCATTCGGCCGACATGGTTGCCTGGGAGACGATAAAAATGTACTTGTTATTTTTGCTCTTGTCGATGCCGATGTAATTGCTTTTGTCCTTTTCCTCATAGACCAGGACATCCTTTTTGGCATCCGTCCCCATGGTATGACGCATGATTTTCTCCGATAAAAGCGTTACCGGATTTTTACCGGTATAAAAGATGGTTTTGTTGTCATTGGCCCAGCAGGGATCACCCTCCGTGTTTTCAACGGCGTCCCGCAGGATCTCGCCGGTTTGAAGATCCTTGATGTGGATGGTGTATTGCCTCCGGCTCACCAGATCAACGCCAAAAGCCAGGAACCTGTTGTCTTCACTGATGCTGAATCCGGAAGCTGCATAATAGGCATGTCCCTCCGCCATCTTATCGACATCCATCAGAATTTCTTCTGCTGCATCCAGGTTCCCTTTTTTCCTGCAATATTTGTAATACTGCTTGCCATCTTCGGTCCGGTTATAATAGAAATAACCGTTTTTATATACCGGAACACTTTCATCTTTCTCTTTGATCCTGCTTTTCATCTCCGTGAACAAATCAGCCTGAAACTGCTTTGAACCGGCCATCACCTGATCCAGATAGGAATTCTCTGCTTTCAGGTAATCCACCACTTTGGTGCTATCCGGCCCTTTGCCAAAATAATCGTACATCCAGTAATAGTTGTCAAGTACCTTATCGCCGTGGATGGTACGCCAATGTTCTTTTTTCGCTGCAATTGGGGCTGTTGCTTTCATAAACTGGGCATTTACAGATAACACAAAAAAGAAAAGCATTATTAACAGAATGGACTTTCTCATGATATAATTGTTGATTTGATGTAATACTATTTAAAATTCAAATCTACATAATATGAATGTAATGACCTCATTTCATCAACCTTCCCTTATTGAAATATATTTTAATAAATTGACCTATATTCCAAATTAATTACTTAGCTTTGTTTGTAGTACGCTGAAGGTCAAAAAGCTTGATACCTGAGTAAACCTTTAAAACCAAACAATTCATGAAAAAAATGCTGCTTTTTTTAGGATTGGTACACAAGAACATTCCTGTTTTTTGGGCCAAAACCTGACCCCAACACTCCGCATCTTAATTCACTTTGATTCAGCAATTATAAAATGTGCTATCAATAATGAATCTTTGATGAGCAATAGTCTGTATTCTTGAATATGTTATGTTAAATATACGCATCTTTGGTAAGACTAATCATATGAAGTCAAAAATATCAGCTATATCAGGAAAAATTATCTTAGACATTGGACTAATCTTCTTAATTTTTGTGCTTAACGGTGCAGTAAATAAATTAGCTGCACAATGGAGTTTCTCATGGCATTCCTGGGGCGAATATTGCACGGGTTGCGGCAGTGGTTATGATCAATCAGAGACTTACTCCTATCCCACCAAAAGTCAATGTGAAACTGCACGACAATTTTTAAATTTAGGTTTGGGACATGGACAGGATACTTATTCACACACTAACACCTACACCGGTTCTTCTGAAAATTACACAGCCACACCTTGCATGGGATCTGATTTGACGACAAACACTAACCAGCTAAATTTTGGCAGTGTTTCTATTGATGGGCAGATTCTGGGCGCTGCGTTTTTCTCACCCCACCCTAGTTCAGCCATGGAGGATTGGGGAAGAGAATATATGCAAAGGCTCAAATCCATGGGAATTTCCGATGATGAAATCAAATTATTATCTACTAAGCAAGTACCATTAACAGGTGATTTTGAGTTTGATAAGTCATACAACAGTCAGGTTGTTCGTTTTGAAAAACCAGAACAAGGCGGGGTTGTTGATTTGAGCGGAAAAACAGGTATAGTTGGCTCACTCAAAGATGACGCCAAGGTTGATCCAAAAATAGTTGATCCTAATATTCTGAAAAAAGATGATCCTAATGGGATAACGAATCAAAAACCTATTGTCCCTCTGCCAAATTCTGAGCAATCAATTATTGAATCAGACCATCCCATTATTGAAAACATCCAGGATTTTACAAAGTCAATAGTGAGTTTATCTGTGCCAGGATGGGTAGGATACGGCCTGAATGCCGGAATAAATATTCTGGCTGAGGATTTTAAAGCCATTGCCGATATTAAAGAGGGAAAGGACTGTCCGTCCACATCAACAATTCTTTCAAACGCATTCCAAAAAACCAAGGAAGATGCAATTGGAGGCGCTAAAGAAGCAATAGATGAGACCATTGACAGTAAAGCACTCTATTTATCAAAATATATTGGAATAAAAGGAGGCATAAAACCCTTAAACATAGCTCGTGCAGTTAAAACCGTTGAGTGGGCAACAAATATTTATGATAAAGCAGGGACTTTAAAAGAGGCATTTGATTATGGATATAACGTTGGTACAGCAATACAAAAACAGCAATGAATTTCTGAAATATAAAAACTTCAATGAAAATTACCAGGGAGATAATTGTCATTATTTTCATCGCAACATTAAAACTCCAGAGTTTTGGGTTTAGTCCTGTATCGGGTGATTCTGTCCGTCTTGAAATCTTAATGTCGGGTAAAATGCTTGACGATATTAACATGAAAGCAGAATTTATTAATTCTATGAATGTTACAGGCCAGGGCCACATTTTACTCTCTTCAGCAAACCAATTCTATTTATTAGGATGGGGAGGAATAAAAGCTGTTGGGCCGAAGACAGAAGGCATCATTGGTTCATTTGCTTATACCTCCAATGGCTATTTAATGACCATTCATGATAAAGATCTCTGCTTTACTGATTCGCTTGGTCAACTTGTCAAACTCTTTGATTTACCTGGCACAAATATGGGACTGACTACCGGTGAAAATGCCTTATACCTGTTTGACAGAAATAAAGAACAAAAAAAACACGGCCTTTATATTTTGCCCAGAGGAAAGAAATTTTTCGAGTTAATCGATATTCCGACTGCAATAATTTCAGTACTGGAGATGAAAAATATGCTATTGTTTGCAACTGAAAACAAAATGTATTCAGTAAATCTAAATAACAACGATTTAAAACCCTTAGTAACCTTACCAGGAATTGACCGGGAAATTATTTCGATAACAAATGATTCCAAAACTAATATCATTTATTTCTCAAGCAGTGATGCTATTTACTCATTAAAAGATACATCTGTAGTCTGCCTTTCTGACAAATTCGGAGGAATACTTCAATACTATAATGATGGACTATTGGTATTCAGTCCGGAAAAGAAATTTTTAATCCGGTTAATGATTGAGCGCTCAGCCTCACCGGAAGTGGTCTCCAAAAGAAACTTTCCTGAAGTTAAACAGACAGCCGACACCCTTACCAATGCAACCGTCATCAACCTGGTAAAGTCCAAAATTTCAGATAATTTCATCATAAGTATCATCAACAGCTCTCCGGCAAACTTTATATTGAACGTAGACGCTATGATAGATCTTTCCAATCAAAATGTTTCATCTGCTGTGATAATGGCGATGAAAAATGCAATGAAAAGGAAGAAAGTTGTAAATCCAAATGTAAGTACGCCATGAAAAACGGGCATATCATACGGAAATACTTGCTGGCTATTGGTATAACATTACTTGTGGCAACAAACCTGAAGGCTCAGACTTCTGACTTTCTCACCAATCAGTCTGTTATTAAGATGGTTATGGCCAGACTTTCCGATGAAATAATAATAGATGAAATTAACTCATCCAAAGTAAAATTTGATTTGAGCGCCGACTCTGTGAAAATTCTGACTGAGAAAAATGTTTCCGCAGAAGTTATCCAGGCAATGAAAACTATTTCAGGTATGCAAACGCCTGCTGCAGCAACTGTTGTGACTTCTACAGCAACAACCCCGGCAGCACCTTCTGTTGCTCCTGCAGCAGAAACTCCTGTATCACTTCCTGTGACAACAGATCCGGCATCAACAACTGCCAAGGAGAACGAAGTTATTGAAGATCACGCGATCAAGTTTAATGTCATTGGCTATGTACAGCCGATGAAAGATTTGATAACTTTTTTTGATAAAGAACAGGCGGTTTTTGCGGATCTGATTCATACCTGGGATGGTCAAATCAAAGATTTCATAGAGAAAGCAAAAATTATTAATGAGAAGAACCTGCTGTTAGAAAAAGAACTTACAGAAAAAAAGAGTGTAGAATCAAAAAAATATTCGAATGAGATTATCGCCCTGAAAAATAGTTTAACCGAATCCAGGGGAAATTTCAAGGCATTAAAAACCAATATGCTTTTGGATGGAGTGAACATTGTCAAAAAATTAGGGGAACTCAGCAAAGAGACGGATCGTGCCACTAATGACAAATTCAGTGAGATAAGCCGACTGGTGAAAAAGAGTAACCCAAATCCGTTTGAAGCAGAAATATCAGAATTACAGCCTGTGACAAAACTGAAGGCAGACATGAACGTGGTTTATTATGTTGCCCCTGCTAACGTGCTGTTGTTTTTTTACCAAAATGAAGTTGTTTCGCTGCAGAATCTAATGGCCTTCTGGAGCAGTAAGGCTGAGAAAATAATTCAGGAAGATGCGGAACAGGGTAAGAAATTGGATTCGTTAAAATCGGAAATAGAGAAATATGCCGTTAACGCAAAAAAGAATAAGACAGAAATAGCCTCGCTAAAAAAACAATGTACTGTAATAGTGAAAGACAGAAAGCAACTGGCAAAACAAATGGAAACTGACAGTGACAGATTAACCGTCTTGCTGATTAAAATGAGCATCGAGGTTCGGAGTATTTTAAAGGAAAGGTTCGATGATATTATTGAAAATATTAATTATTCATACCAGGAAAAACTTAATATATAAATCCATCCAATGTTGAACAGAGCAGCATCAGGACAAATAGCGCCATGGATAAGATATGCTTACTTCTCAGTTTGCTTATTTACTTTTCTTCTATTTTATTCAGTTTCATTTGCACAGAACAAGACCGGCTTTTCAAAAGCAAAGCAGACTTCCGTGGCTAGTTCATCCAACGAAAATGCACGAAATTTAATCCTTTCTGAAAAAATTAATGATGCCATTGCTGCTTATGCCCAACTGATACCAAAAGATTCAACAAATTCGACGCTGATTGCTGAATATGCTTACGCACTTGCATTAGGAGGAATCTTTGATGCCGCACTGGTACGTCTTGACCACATATGGAATATCGGGGCAAACTCTACGGCAGTAAACTATTTTACTTCACAGATATTTGCTTTGATGGGATATGATGACCTTGCGGACGGATTTTGGAAAGCATCGGAAAAATTCGTCCAACCACCTTGGATTGCAGCAAATTCATCCATTTTACTTCAAAAATACAAAAGAAAATATCCTGCTTCAGCCATTACAAACAGAGAGGAACTTAAAGCCAATTTTAGACTGGCCAATGAACTCGCCGCTCAAAATCTGTATTTCCAATCTATTACCATGTTTCATGAAATAATAAATCAATATCACAATGATTACCTGCCTTATGTAGGTTATAGCATTGCCCTTGAAAAAATTTGGGCTTTCGATCTTTCAGCTTTGGCCATGGGAAAAGCAATTTCGCTGATCGGTGATAACCCTGAACATACAGCGACAAAACAACTCCTCGAAAAACGTCTGGTCTTACTCAGCCAAAAGTCAGCCTCATTTCCCAAAGACGCCGTACCCGGATTGCCGCAAAGACTGGCGGCAAATGTAAAAAGGCCTCAGATGATGGCCTATGCAGGAGGAATGATAACCTCCTCTGCATCCTACTTAAACGGTAGATTCGGATATTATATATCGGAAGCCGGCAATGCATCCCTTGATTTAGGTATAATGAGTACCTCGGGCACCACAACTTCTAATTTAGGGTTGTCTGTCTACAGCCGACAAAAAATTTTGGTAGTTGGAACGGGAATTCAGGCAACACTAGGAAATGGCGGCGCCACTTATTATTGGAAAATTTCCGTTGGTGTAAGCATTATGAATAAAAGCAAAACATCCAGTTTTGATGTCTTTCTTGATGGTAATATGCCGCTTGCTAAGGGAAACCCGACAACTACAGTCTTTTCCGTCGGGAAAAGTATCTATTTCGGACAAAGAAAATAAAGCAAATGAAAAGTATATCAATCCTAATAATCTCATTATTAATCGGATGTGAACTGATTCAGGCGCAGGTTTCCGGTAAACTTGGCTCATTTAAAGAAAAAGTATTGCCCCGGTACAGTATGTACTTTGATCAGGCTGAAATCACTGATAACGGACACCTGAATTTATCCGCAACAGTTAAATATGTCGTTCTGTTACCCGGTGAGAAGAAAGCGATGATGAATAGCATTATTGCTGCCTGGAAGGAATCCCTGATCTTGGTACACTATGACTCCAAAAGAGAATTATGGGGATTAAGCAGCGAAGCAGGGAGTGGTAAAATGTTGGATAAATGGGACTTAAACGCAAAACAAATTGAGGACCCGTCAACAGAAAAAGCAGGAAAAACAACTTCACATCCATGGTTCTTGTACCTGGGCGGACAAGGATTAATGGACAGCAACAGCAATATCAACCTTTCTTTCAATACCCGTTTGGGATTTTTTCTGCTCCTGAACAAGTGGGATCTTGCAGCAACTTATTCAATAAACATGAGTGGAAATACTAAAAACACTGATAATAAAAGCAATACGAGCCAGTCAAACATTGGGCTGGCAAGCAAAATTTATTTTCCGATAAAACAATATCGAATTAGCCCAAATATTGGAGCAGAGATTTCATTGGCATCTCCCGGGAACAATACACAAACCATTAACGAATCGCTCTTGTTCGGTATCAACTGGTATGTCGGTATGGGAAGTCTCGATCTGGGATTCCGGGCTGGTAATGAATTTACAATTATGATAGGTTATACCTTCATGCCAAAATTTAAGAAAAATAAATAAATGCTATTCGGTTTTCACCCGTTTCATTTCGTTCCTCAACCCATTGGATGTAGCGGTAATCTGAACCTCTCCTTTTTGCATGCCTGAACCAACAATAATCATTGCTTTCCCGTAGAAAAGATTTACGTAACCGGACTGAAACGGATCAAACGACTGCGGATTGCCGTTACCGACTCCTGCAATATGACCCAGCCCGGTAAGTGAAATATCAATTTTATTGGTTGCCAGGGGGCACACATTCCCGTCTTTATCGATGGCTTCAACCAGCAGGTACGACAAATCCATGCCGTCGGCATGAATAGCTGAACGATCAGGAGTTAAGCGGATACTGACAGGTTCACCGGCAGTTTTCAGTATCGTTTCCCCGATTACCACACCCTCTTTGGAAGCAACGGCTTTGAGTTCACCTGCCTTCCAGCTTACCTCCGGCCAAATCAGCCGGAAACGTTCGACCGCCTTGGCTGAAGCCGGATTTTTGCTCTTTTTGCCCAACGACCGGCCATTCAGGAAGAGTTCAGCACAATCTCCGTTGGTATAAACGAAAACCGGAATTTTATCTGCTTTGCTGCCTTCCCAGTTCCAGTGGGGAAGAATGTGAATGGTTGTCTCTTCGGGTTTCCAGTAACTTTTGTAGAGGTAATACCTGTCTTTCGGGATGCCGCAGAGATCCACAATCCCGAAATAGGAGCTGCGGGAGGACACATTGTTGGTCATTCCGTGCGCCTTCGTCCACATGTTGTTGTATGGAGTCGGTTCACCAAGGTAATCGAAGCCTGTCCAGACAAATTCACCTGCAATGTATTCCTCATCCTGCTGCCACATAAAGTCCTCGTCGGGCAGATCGGCCCACTCCGGCACATTCAGATCGTAAGAACTCACCTGGAGTGAGTTGGTAAATTCACTCCTTTTAACAGGCAGTGGCAATTCGTAAAAACCGCGGGTACTGACTGTCGATCCCGACTCGCTGACAATCACCGCTTTGTTAGGTTCCATCTGGCGGGCAAGGCTGTAACGGCGTCCATAATTCCAGCTGTGTACATCGTAAAAATCGAAATGACGCAGAGCAGCACTTCCGGTATTGTCGCAGGCCATGGTGACGGGCCGGGTCGGATCATACTTCCTGACATAACTGATCATGGTCTGCATCCGGTGAAACCCGTTGTTCCTGTTATACTGGACATCGGCCATCTCATTTCCCACACTCCAGATAAACACGGAAGGGTGGTTGCGGTCGCGCATTACAAAGTTTTTCATGTTTCTTGCGGCATATTCCTCAAAATCGGTCTCTTCGGTAATGTCTGCCTTCTTGTCGTACTTGTCAAAAGCCTCGTCGAAAACGAGCATGCCCATCCTGTCGCACAACTCATACAATTCGGGTGCAGCCATGTTGTGGCTGGTACGGATGGCATTGCATCCCATCGATTTCATGATTTCGATCTGCCGCTCCATGGCCCTTGGGTAGAAGGCTGCGCCAAGCGGTCCCTGATCGTGGTGAAGGTTAACCCCTTTCAGCTGCACTCTTTTGTCGTTGAGATAAAGGCCGTTGTCGGCAGTAATGCGGATGGTCCGGACGCCAAAATAAGTGAAATAAGAATCTGCCAGTATATCTCCTTTGTAAATATTTGTTTGAACCAGGTACAAAACCGGATTTTCCATATCCCAGCGCTGCGGGTCGGTTAATCCGATAGTGGTTTCGATCTCTTTGACGGCTCCCGGATTGATCCCGGCTACGGTTTCTCTCCTGCCAACCTCATTGCCTTTGGGACTGAAAATAATGTTTTCAACCCTGATCTTTTCTTCTTTGGTCGCCGATTGATTGTGGACAGTTGTCATCACCCTGACATCGGCATAATTTGATTTGACGACCGGAAAGGTAACCTGTGTTTCCCAAACTCCGACATGAACAGGATCAACTACCAGCATCTGCACTTTCCGGTAGATTCCTGCCCCGGGATACCACCTGCTGTCGTGGTTGCGTGTATCTGCATGGATGGCCAGTTCATTCTTCCCGTTCACTTTCAGAAATTTGGTAACATCAAGATAGAATGAGTTGTAGCCGTAATCCCATTTGCCGGCAAGCTGCCCGTTTACATACACTTCCGGGCTGGACATAATGCCGTCAAAAATCAGGTAAACAGTTTTGCCGGCATAAACTGTCGGTATCTCAAGGCTTTTGCGGTACCAACCTTCACCCCTCCATGGCAGTTTACCGGTATTTGAATCACCATCGACAATGGTTGGCCCTGAAATGGCCCAATCGTGCGGGATGGTAACATCCTGCCATTTCGAATCGTCAAATTTAATTTGGAAAGCATTGGCAAAATTTCCTTTCGAAAATTTCCAGCCTGATTGCAGGGTGATTAATTCGCGTGCCTGAACAGAGCTGACAGCTGCAACCAGCAAAAACACAAATACCAATCTTAAAAGAAATGTCCTTTTGTTCATATTGTATTGATTTATAGAACATACGTATAAATACGTCAAGTATTTTTCATATATCAGATGAAATACAACGACATAAGTACCAGTCAATGATAAAAGTCTTATTTGACCTGAACAAGAGCGGCCTTACAAAAAGCAACACATTTGACAACTTCCTTTACTGCATCCGATCCTGCGGGAACCGTGTATTCAAGTTCGATGTCACAGAAAATCGGCCATCCCTTCTTTTGGATCAGCTGTAACATTTCCGCAACCGGTGTTTCGCCTTTACCGAATGGCTGGTTTTTATTTGGATCTGTTGCTTTAGGTCCTGTTTTGTCTTTGATGTGGAGACTGATGATCCGGTTATGAAGCCGCTCTATCAGGTCGCAGGGATTCAGCCCGGTGGCTCCGAAATAATGACCCGCATCAAAATTCAGCATGAGTTTAGGTCCGAGTGCCAGTACCTTGTCGAAACTGAATTTGGGATCTCCAGGCTGTCCGTGGTTGTGAAAGATCACGTAAAGGTTGTGCTTTTCGGCAAAGGACTCCATGCGTTTGCCCGCTTCTTCCGAGATTTCCATGGTAATACCAACGGCACCAACTGCCTTGCAGGCATTGAAAGCATAATCAATCTCGGCATCCGACCAGCCCTTGTCGCCCAGCTTCAGGATATGGATCTTAACACCTTTAGCTTTGAATTTCTTCCGAAGCTCCTTGAATTTATCCATCGAAACAGTGGTGCGCCACTGGCGGATAACTGCAGGATCTTTAGATTGCGGGATGCCTGCGAAACGTTCTGCCACATCCCCCATCAGTTCAAGGGAGCTTAATCCCGACTGAACTGCATAATTCAAAACTGCATCGGCCGACTGATCTGGCATGCTGCGGTAACTGTAAGTGATGGCTCCGATTTGTACACCGCCGAATTTTGAACTATGCTTGCCGGAGGCGGAGTAAGCAGTTCCGATCAGAAGCAGTGCAAAAAACAAAACAAATACTGATTTAATTGATGAAATGCTGCACTTTGGAAAACTAATTTTGATAAGATTTTTCATGTTGCCGGTTATTAAGTGAACAATTTAATGCCTGTTTATTGTCAAACCTGCTTTACAGGAGACGCCTCCCTGCAAGTTGGTTTCAGTATGCAAGTTAACAATAGATCTTAAAAAATATGTTGTTGCGCATCTCTTTTCGGCAGATATAAATTCTCTTACCGCAATAACTGACTTTTTCATTTTATTCATTTACCTTCGCACATTCCTAATAACAGTGAACTTTTACACAATATGTGGAAATATTTGACCCGGCTACTTCTCCGTAACAGACCTGTCGTTCTGATAATTATCACATTGCTGACGGCCTTTATGGGGTGGAAAGGAATGGATGTAAAACTCTCGTACGAAAATGCCAGTATCCTGCCGGCTGATGACAGTTTTATCATCGATTACAATGCATTCAAGCAGCGGTTTGGCGAAGACGGGAGTGTCATTGTGATCGGGGTCGAAAATCCAAACATGTTTCAGCTGAAGGATTTTAACCTGTGGTACGATCTGACTGCCGACATGACCAATATAAATGGGGTTGAAGGAGTAATGTCCATTACAAAAGCATCTGCCATACTGAAAAATGACTCGCTGCATCAATTTGAGTTTATACCCACAGTAGCTTCGAAACCCACGACACAAGCCTGTGTTGACAGCCTGAAAAACAAGATCATGTCGCTGAAATTTTACGACGGTCTGCTTTTTAACTCCAAAACAGATGTCTACATTTTGGCCATCACCCTTAAAAAATCGGTACTCAACGACAAGGTCCGCATGTCGGTTACGGATGACATAGTCGACAGGGCAAAAACATATACTGCCCAAAGCGGGCATGAACTTCATTATTCCGGTCTGCCCTATATCAGAACGGTCATAGCCAGAACCATCCAGCATGAGCTTTTCCTGTTTGTTTTGTTGTCCATAATTGTTGCCGCATTCATACTCTACCTGTTCTTCAGGTCTATTAAAGTAGTTGCCAGTTCGCTAATAGTTGTAGGAATAAGCATCGTTTTCACGCTGGGGCTGATCGGGTTGTTCGGTTTCAAAATAAGCATACTGAACGGCGTAATTCCATCCCTGATTGTGGTAATCGCCATCGAAAACTGCATCTATATCCTCAACAAATACCATTGGGAATACCGCAATCATGGCAATAAAATCCTTGCACTGTCGAGGGTCGTCCAAAGGATCGGCTTTGCTTCATTGATGGTCAATACCGCCACTGCTGCCGGCTTTGCAGCATTTATTCTGGTTTCCAACCAACTGCTACGGGAATTCGGCATCATCGCATCCATCAGTATTATGATGGAATATGTGCTGTGTATTACTTTGCTTCCCGTCATTTTCAGCTACATGGATCCTCCCAGCAACAAGCACGTAAAGCATCTGGACAACAATTTCTTCAACGGTATCCTGGAGAAAATCCTGTACATTATTCAGTACAAGCGGAAATGGGTCTTTTCAATTGCCGCAATTCTGCTCGTATCCGGGATTGTCGGAATGCTTAACATGCACACTTCCGGAAAAGTTACAGACGATATTCACCAAAGCAATCCTCTCTACAAAGACCTGAAATTCTTCGAGAAACAACTCGGAGGAGTCATGCCTTTCGAAATATCGATCGATACCAAAAAGAAAAAAGGGGTGATGCTCTACACAACCATCCAGCGTATCGATCAGCTCCAAAATGTAATCTCGAAAAATCCGGAATTTTCTAAACCCCTCTCGGTGGCAGAATTTGTCAAATTCGCCAAGCAGGCTTACTTTAACGGTAACCCAGAAATGTACACTTTGCCCAACTCGATGGAAAAGACTTTTGTACTCTCCTATTTCCCCAAAAAAGCTGACGGCAAACAGCAATTATTGAACTCTTTCATCGACAGCACACAACAGGTTACCCGGGTAAGTTTCCAGATGGCTGATATCGGGACCAAAGAGATGAACCGACTGCTCATGACCATCCGCCCAAGCGTAGATTCAATTTTCGCCAAAAAAGATTATGATGTGAAGATAACCGGCAGCAGCGTGATCTATACAAGGGGAACTGAATTTTTAATTAAGCATCTTTTAATTAGCGTTTTAATTGCAATCGGATTTATTTCGCTGCTGATGGCGCTGATGTTCTCAAGTGTCCGTATGATTGCAGTATCGATGATTCCCAACATCATCCCGCTGATCATTACTGCCGCCATCATGGGATTTACGGGTGTTCCCGTCAAACCCTCCACCATCATCGTTTTCAGTATCGCACTGGGTATCTCGGTAGATAATACCATCCAGTATCTCTCCCGATACCGCCATGAACTCAAAATTACCGGGAACAATATCAGGCTCTCCACCCTTAACGCATTAAAGGAAGCAGGCTTCAGCATGATCTATACCTCCATTGTACTGGTACTGGGATTTAGTGTCTTTATGGTCTCGAGTTTCGGGGGTACCCAGGCACTGGGGATGCTCGTTTCGACCACCCTGTTTATCGCCATGTTTTTCAACATGATCGTGCTGCCATCACTGTTGCTGGTACTTGACAAGTATCTTGTAACCAAAGCCTTCAGGAGCGAACCGGTGATTGATATTGATGAGGAGACGGATGAGTTAACAAAAGGATAAAGGATAAAGGGGGAAATTAAAGGATAAAGGATAAAGGATAAGGGATAAAGGATAAAGTGGCATTCGTGCAGGGCTATGTTGATGACAAAATCCAAACTTTCTTGCTTTTCCCGGTTTTAGGCGAGCTTAATTGTAAACCAATAATGGGTTTAAAGAAAGAAGACATGAGTGTTAATTCGTGCCTTGTTTCTTTGACCACTAATGATCGGAGTCCGGTACTTTATCCTTTATCCTTTATCCTTTATCCTTTGGTGCTTTACCCTTATCCTTTCCCGGGTTTACCCTGCCCGCTTCTCCGTGGCCAGAATCATCTTTATCTGCAACTTGTTGCCGATGGCCAGCACATCAATCAGATCCTGGATAGTAAGTGAATTGTCGGTCCTTAAAACGATAGTTACGTCGTTGATTCTTTGTTTAATCACCAAGAGGGAGCCCTCAAGCTTGTTGAAAGGAATCTGCTCCTTGTCGATGTAGTAATTTTTTTCCTTGGTGATAGAAAGGGTGATTTGCTTCTTATCGATGGTCTGGTTGGAGGCGGATTTAGGCAAAAGCAGTTTGATCACATTGGGATTGGCAAAAGTTGCCACCAACAGGAAGAAGAGCAACAGGAAGAACATGATATCATTCAACGATCCTGTGGCAACTTCGGGTTTAAATTCCAGCCTTTTCCTCAGCTTCATTTAGTTGTGTTCAATGAGGTTGATAAATTCAAAAGCATCCTCTTCAACCCTGTTCATGTATTTGTCGATCATGATGCTCAGCATGTGGTAGCCCGAGTAAGCTATTACCCCGACAATCAGTCCGAGACCACTGGAGATCATTTTCTCATAAAGACCCCCGGATATGACACCAATACTTATGTCGCCGGAATTAGAAATGTCGTAAAAGATCTTGATTACACCGGCAATTGTACCGATAAACCCAAGCATAGGAGCGATGCCGGCAAACAACCCGAGGTAGTGCAGGTCCTTGCTCATCTTGTTCATCTCGATCTGCGACGCTGTCTCGATAGAGCTTTCAACATCTTTGATCGGCCGTCCGATATTTTGGGTGGCGTGGTAAAATATCCGGCTGTACGAACTGTTGCCGGCCCGCAGGGTTGCAACAGCCTGACTGAGGTCGCCTTGTTTCAGATAGGTGTGGAAAGATGAAACGATGTTTGGTTCCGCCCTGGTAAAGCGTTTGATCTCTATGTATTTCACAATAATCAAATAGCAAGATATCAGGGAAATGATTCCGATCGGAACCAATATCCATCCTCCTTTGAGCAACAATTCAAACATGGAGATGCTTGAAGGAATAGTAACATTTTGTATCGCTTGCTGCTGAACGCCTAATTGTAAAATCATATCGGGGTATTAGTATGTTTTCTTTTAAATAGTGCCTAAAGTGAGTTAAAGTGAACTAAAGTGCCTAAAGTACTTCGCTCAAATCATAATTATCTCTTATTGCTGCCGAAATCCAAAATCGACCCTTCGACAAGCTCAAGAACCGGGTCGAAACTTAAAATTTCCATAATCAACAAATCTACTCATCTGCACATCATCAAATCAGCACATCAGCACATCAGCACATCAGCACATCAGCACATCAGCACATCAGCACATCAGCACATCAGCACATCAGCACATCATCAAATCAGCACATCAGCACATCATCAAATCAGCACATCAACCTATGCCCACTTACGCAGATGCTTGAAATTGATGCGTAATTTTTTGATTCGCTGGAGGTAAGTGGTAACGAACAACCTGCGGACTTTGGGAAACTCAATTTTTTTAAACTCATAACCTTCAGCCTTGAGTGCTTCAATTGCCCTTGGCAGCGCCCACCGCAAATGCTCCTCTGCTTTGTATGAATCGTGGAAAGTGATAATACTGCCGGGTCTGACAAACTTCAGGACGTTGTCCAATACCTCTTCCCGTGTGATATTAGGGTTGTAATCGCAGGAGATAACATCCCACATCACAATCTTGTATTTCTGCGACAGGAAAAGATACTGTCCCCTGGTTAACCAGCCATGCGGCGGACGGAAGAGATTGGATCCAATAACCCTGTTGGCCAGTTCGATGTCTTTAAAATACTCGAGATTACCCGTTTTCAGACCCTGAAGATGGTGGTAGGTATGGTTGCCCACTGCATGTCCTTCTTCCAGAATCTGTTCGAAGATCTCAGGGTAACGGAACACATTTTCTCCGACTGCAAAAAAAGTCGCCTTTAACCCCTGTTCATTCAGAAAATCAAGAACCCAAGGGGTTACGCCTGGTATTGGCCCGTCGTCAAAAGTAAGGTATACGGTTTTCTCTTCCCCGGACATGCGCCATACGGCTGCAGGAAACCACTTGGTAAAGAATCCGGGCAGATGTACCTGTAACTTAAACTTCATATTTTACTATTAACTAACAAAGTCGCAAAAGTAATGATAATATCGAATAGTTTCAATCCGGTTCAGCAGATCATTTCGGTGATGAATTTAATCCGTCAGGCTGAACCTTCGAAACCATCCTCCCCAGTTTGGCTGTGATCTCCCTGGAGAGATCTTTCTCGCCGTACTGTTCTGTGATAACCCCAAGCTCCTGCAGCAGATAAAATGCACGTTGCAGATCTTCTGTTACGGAATCCCGAAACTTTGGCTCCAGGGACAAATAGTAGAGAATTTCACTTTCATTGTTATCTACCATCTGACGAACCACTTCATTCCCCTTATTCAAGGCTGCAGGCAAAGTATTTACCTCCATAGAGGCTCGTTCTTTTCCCATTTTATGCATATCGTACTGTGCTGCTTTGTAATATGACTCAGCCATCAAAAGATTGAAGTAGTTGTAAGGCACCTTTTCGTTGGGTACCAGCTCGTTGCAACGGTCCAGCACTGCTACTGCCGAATCAGTCTTGCCCTCAACAATCAATTGGTCTGCCAATCTTACGAAATTATTCCGAATGTTCATGGACATTCTCATGTTATTTTCGTCGAGGTACACTTTAGGGTCGTTCATGTTGCCCCATTTGAATTTGTTGATGATGTTGTCGTACATCAGTTTGGATTCGACCCTGCCGATCTGACTGTCTTTCACCTTTGTCTTAATGGGCACCAAACGGTAAGCAAACCCTTCTGCCTGGAAATACTCCTGCAGGTTGAGGTACTTCTCCCTTCCAACCGTAACGGCAAAGTAGATGGGGCGTTTCCATTTGTTGTTGTTGAGGATATCCAAAATGATCATCTCATCCTTGGAGAGATAATTTCCCTTAAGGTTGATATCCAGCTTGTCGACAATCAAAGAGTCATCTTTGGCTGCAACCGTCCCGGAGGCCAGCACAGCGCTTTTGTCGACCGGATAGTACAGTTGTCTGGACGGAATGAAGGATGCATTGTCGGCCTGTGCCAATTTCGATGCCGGATCACCTGAACGGATAAACTCAAGCGCTTCGTTCAGGTTGACAGGACGTTTGAGCTGATCAATAACGTATACAATGTCCCTGGTACCCTGAACAACCTGATCAGGGGTGAACTTGATCGGAAGCGGATCAGAATCATAATATTTTCTCCTCATCTGGTCGATGTACCAGTCTGTTTGCAGGTAGCTGAGGTTACAAACCCGGATATCAGTACGGATACCTTCTACCTCCTGGGCATACCACAACGGGAAGGTATCGTTGTCGCCATTGGTGAAAATAATCGCATTGGGTGCACAGGTTTGCAGGTAGTTTCCTCCGAAGTCCCTTGCAGTATAGCGTGCTGAACGGTCATGGTCATCCCAGTTCTGGGAGGCCATCAGCATCGGTACCGCAAAGAGTGAAATCACGGTAGCCGCAATTGCGCTGATTTTTGCCGGTGAAAACCGTTTCAGGATATCATAAACACCCAAAACACCCAGACCAATCCAAATGGCAAAAGCGTAAAAAGAACCGGCATAGGCATAATCGCGTTCACGCGGCTGCAGCGGATCCTGGTTCAGGTACACCACGATGGCCAGTCCGGTCATGATAAAAAGGAGCATCACGACCGTAAAATCCTGTTTCCCCTTTCTCCCTGAGTTGTACTGAAAAAACATGCCCAACAGCCCTAAAATAAAAGGAAGCATGTAATAGGCATTTTTTGCACGGTTTTCGCCAAGCGTTGGTGGCAGATGGCTCTGATCTCCCAGCCGCATGGAGTCGAGGAAATTTATTCCTGTTATCCAGTTCCCGCTGAGAATGCCCCCCTGTCCCTGCACATCGTTCTGGCGGCCGGAGAAGTTCCACAAAAAGTACCTCAGATACATGAATCCTACCTGGTAACTGAAGAAAAACCGAAGATTCTCACCAAAAGTAGGTTTCATCAGCGTTTCAGGTTCTCCCTGTCGGTTAGTGGCCTGCACCGGTGTGCCTTTGATGCCGGCCCAGTTTTTATACTCCTGAACATGTTCAGGATTGGAACTGTACATTCGGGGAAATATTGTACAGAATCGACTGTCATAATTTGGCGTCTGTTTGTACTCTGCAATCTCATAACGGCCATTTCTCATGATATAACTTGGACTTCCCTGGGTATATTGGTCTTTGCTGTCGAGCGGAGCATTGTAATACTGACCATATCCCAACGGCCGACTGCCGTACTGGTCGCGGTTCAGGTAAGAGAGCAGCGAGAAGACATTGTCAGGATTGTTCTGATCCATTGGCGGATTGGCAGATGAACGGATAACCGTCATAGCATAGGATGAATAACCGATTACGATGACAGACAAACTCACCAGAATCGTATTGAGGACGACCTTCTTGTGCCTGTAAGTATAGATAATCCCGTAACAGACTGCGCCGGTTAAAACGATGGCATAAATTACAACCCCGCTGTTGTACGGCAGGCCGATTCCGTTCACAAACAGCAGCTCAAACCAGGAGGCGGCAACCACAAGACCGGGAATAACCACCCATATCATCATGCCAAGAATTATTGCGGAAAGACCGGAAGCCATCAGGATTCCGTTTCTGGAAACTTCATATTTTCTGAAATAATAGACAAAAACGATAGCGGGAATTGCCAAAAGGTTCAAAAGGTGAACCCCGATAGAAAGACCAACCAGGTAACTGATCAGGACAAGCCAGCGGTTGGCATATGGTTCGTCGGCTTCATTCTCCCATTTCAAAATGGCCCAGAAAACAAGGGCAGTAAAGAGCGAAGAGGTTCCGTACACCTCTCCCTCGACAGCCGAGAACCAGAAAGTATCCGAAAAAGTATAGGCAAGGGCACCTACGGCGCCTGCACCGAGAATAACAATGATCTCAGAAAGCGTCTCATCCGATCCGGAACCGACAATTTTCCTGGCAAGGTGGGTGATGCTCCAGAAAAGGAACAGGATGGTAAAGCCACTTGCCAGTGCAGACATGATATTTACCATCACAGGAATTGTTGAGATGGATGGTGCAAGCATGGTAAACAAACGTCCGAGAATCATAAACAAAGGGGCGCCGGGCGGATGACCAACCTCCAGCCTGTAGGCAGTGGTAATAAATTCACTACAGTCCCAGAAACTCGCGGTCGGTTCGATTGTCATCAGATAGACAATGGCGGCCACCACGAATATTCCCCAACCAACAACTGTGTTGTAAAACTTGAATGTTCTCATCAGTATTTTTTTAATCTGTCACTTTGCATGTAATCAATAGGTCCGGGATTCCTGGCTGCAATCATCTCTGCTTAAGTGTAAGTCATTGACAATCCAAAAATCTTTGCGAAGATATAAAATCTTTGTCCACGGCAGAAATGTTATTAATTTGAAAATTATCGTACTTTTTCAATTTTCATATTGGCGGGGAAAAAAAACTTCGTATTTTTGCGCCGTCTTAAATGATAAGACATCTTTGATTGACCCGTGGTGTAATTGGCAACACGTCTGATTTTGGTTCAGAAGAGTCCAAGTTCGAGCCTTGGCGGGTCAACTTAAGAATCAAACACTTACGCATTAATTTGGGTAGGTGTTTTTTGCTTTTTGGAGGTTGTGCAAGCCGGGACGGTGAATAGTCCATTTTTACTGAGCTATCACCATCAACCCCGGCAATCCGATTAAATAAACCAGCAGGACCACAAACGAATCAATACCCATCCAGAATAATTGTTTCCGTGGTCGGAACATTAACCCGATGATATAGATGATGGTGAGAAGAATGGCTAACGCGGTAAGGTAAATATTTCGGATAATTTGATCCCGGCAAACCAAATTGCCACTGCACTCACACCGAATATGAGTAAAAGAAGAGGCAGTGAGAGCGATTCTAACATTTGACAAATTCAATTACGTTACCCAATCCAGGATACCCTGAATAGCCCAAAAGTATTCTCAATAAAATTTGTAAGCAAATTTACTTTAAAGACCAGCAGGTCAGCATCTCCTTCTCCTTGACAAATATTTTATCCCCGATAATCAGCGGATGGGCATAAACGTCTGTTTCTGCAACTTTGTATTTGGCCAATTCCACATAGGCTTTGCCAGATGGTTCAAAAAATATGAGCTGTCCGGTAGCCGGCAGACATACCAAAACATCGCCCAAATCCAGGATTGATGCAAACCTGTTCAGGGCAGTAGCATCCGTCCAGGCCGTCTCTCCGGTAGCAGCATTCAAACAAAACAATTTTCCTTGCTTGGCTTCGTTACCATACAGAAAACCATCTTTCAGCAAAGGGGTATTAAAAGAAGTACCAAAATCCTTGTTTGCCCATAATTCCTTGTTCTCCCGGTTATCCCCGGTTTTGGTCAGGCTGTAGGCTTTTGTTCCGCCTCCTTGTCCGGCGACAAATAAATTTTGTCCGGCAAAAATCGGAGAAGGGGCATTGTAGAACATGCGCTGCACGGGTGTCGGAATTTCCCAAACCAATTTTCCGTCAGTCGAAACGCCCAATAAATTAGTTTCTGACTGAACCATCATCATGTTCTTGTTGGCAGTCATAAGTGCAGGGGAGGAATAGGTGGTTGGCTGGCCTTCCAGTTTCCAGATTTCCTTTCCTGATTTGGCATCAAAGGCTGCAATTACGCCTTTGGTTTTGCCACCTAGCTGAACGACGCATTTTCCGTCAAAAACCAACGGGGAACAGGCAGTAAAAAATTGCGGTACTTCGGAGGTATATGCGTCGTTTATCCATACTACCTTCCCGTTTTTTGCATCGGTACAAGTCACCACGCCGCCGGTTCCGAGGGTATAAAGTTTGCCTTTGTCAATAAATGGTGTACTCCTGGGGCCGGGATGGCCAATGGCGGGACCTGTAATATTGGGAGAGGGATTCAGGTTTGACCGCCAGATCTCTTTGCCATTGGCGGCATCGAGGCACATAAGCACTTCTGTGGTATCGAGTTTTACATGCAGGAAAATCTGGTTGTTGGCCATAACGGGCGACGCATCACCAAAGCCAACTTTCATTTCCCAGATTTTGTTCAGTTGGGAAGGCCATGCGGCAGGTTTGGTAAATCCTGAAACGGTACCATTCCGGTTATTCCCACGCCAACCTGTCCAGGTTTGTGCATTTACAATGCCGATAGTCGCCAGAATAAAGCAGACCGTCAGCAAGAGTCTGTTCAAATTAAACTTTTTCATTCGTTTTGCTGATTAAGAGTTAATACTTTAAAGTTATATCATTTTCAGTTAGTTAAAAAATATATCGGTGAGAATATTAATCTTCAATACTGTTTTAACCCAACTTGCAGTTAATCCGAACGGAATTGTTGTTTATCAATGAATTGGCAGTTTTCGAGTTCGGATTTGTGTACTACAGATTTTCGTTTTACGAATGGAGCATATTTATATTTTAGTGCATCGTAAAGGTTACG
>JBBQHB010000058.1:0-32990 GCA_038323575.1 Bacteroidales bacterium
TGGAAATTGATCGCCAACATAAAACAGCACATCGACAACAGGTTCACCTTTTTGCAGTACATATTGAACCCGTGCCTGATAAGTCATCCAGCCTTGTGCAAATTCCCACCATGGATTATTTCGATTAAAGGAGCTACCAAATCCGCCTAATGTTGCACCGGGTTTTTTATCTAATGGCTGATGCACATAACTATGCAGGATCATCTGGTTAATTCCGGAACAATAAGCTGCATCTCCAAAAGGCTTTAAGTTGGCTGGCGAATCGGAGTAATCTGCATAGCCGGTATAGGCTTCTGATCCAATAACTTGGTTATTGTTGGCCAAGGCAGCATAAGTCGGAAAGTAAACCATTGGCCTGATTGCAGGTTGATATTCAGGTACTCCCTTCGAATTTGGATTGGCCCAAAATTCAGTCATTGGTAAATCAACATGTTTATTCGATTTTAAAACATCCAATGGTGGATACGTGGCGTTGTTGCCATAGACAACTTCGGCATGCAATTCCAATTGATTTCTATGGCATAACTTGCTAAAATGTTCGTAATAATTTTGATCGATAAGGTCAGCAATCGTTTTGCGAAAGTCATGCAGAAAAGCGTCTGATAGCTGTGGAGTCCCAACAAAGTCGCCACATAAAACCGGAATCCATGGCAGAATGTTGTAACCTCTGCGATTTTTAAATTCTTCAGGAAAATTTTTAGTCCAGTTCTGAAACTCACATTCCCAACTATCAATCAGTAAAAACTTAAATGTATTTCCTTTGAGTGCCCCTGCCGACTGGAGCAATTTACCAGCAAAACTATTGAAGTGAATATTTAGAGCCGCACTATCCATTTTATCTACTTCCAAACCAATTCCTTCGGAAGTTGCCGGTGAATTGGTAACTCCGGTAGTGGTATAACCAAACCTGATAATCTGCCAACGACCTTTAGGGGCATTCCAATTCAGTATTCCATCAGGCGACATATACCCTGAAAGATCGATGACCGCCTTTTCAGCTATTCCGTTTTCATTGTTTTTTACCGGCGTATCAAAAGCATTTTCACGAGCAGGAGTTTGAGTGGCTGTTTTTTCAAGCAAAAACGAAATCTGGGGCGAATAAGCTGGCATTTCATTGGCACTGAGGATTTCAAGCTCGGCCACCTCATAATTCCCCTTTTTGCATTCGAGTTGAAAGTATTTTGCCTTTGTAGTAGGGAAAGTAACGGTATTTATTCTGTTGACTCCTACAAATTCCAACTCGGAAATTTTTGTATATACTTTCCCATTGTCAGAGTAGGAAAGCACAAACTGACTGATCACTTTGTCTAAGTCTAAATTTTCCCTTATGGTTCTAAATAGTGCTATTTTACTGGCATCGACATCGGTTTCAAACGTATAGTTAATCACGTCACCCTTGTTAATAATGATTTTGCTATTCGGATTTCCATCTGTAAGTTTTGTTCCAGTTGAAACCTTATTGATATCAATATTTACTTTGGGTTTCTGAAATGAATTTTGTTTCTCATCAATTGGATAAGCCACAACGGCCACATCGCGGTAAAAATTATTGATTGCAGCGGGCTGGGGCAGTTGAGTGTTTAAAACTTTGCCGCCATCGACGATTGATTTTGACCAGGTATATTTTTTCATCGACAATTCCGGCGTAATCCACGGACCACCACTTGTACTCCAGCCGTCGCAATTATGAACACCAATTTTTATATCCAACCGATTGGCTTCTTTTAAGGCCCATTGAAACATTTCGTACCACTCGGCCGAATTAAATTTAATTGGCACCGGAACATAGGTTTTGGTATTAAACCACGTTGTCTGATCTCCAATATTTAGAATCGTTGCCTGCGAAACGTCTTGTTGTTTCATCGACGCCAAATCTTTGGTAATGCCATCTTTGGTGATGTTCCCACTGATCCAATGCCACCAGGTATTTACTTTGGTCGAGTTTGGAGGCGATAGAAATTCGGAACTATTTAAGGTATGCTGTGCAATGCTCACTGATATAGAAAAGAAAAAAAACAGGAACAGAATACGGCTTTTATATGGTTTCATGCTTTTTACTTTTGGTTAAATTTTTCATTCTTGTCATTGTTTCTATGGAGCCATCATCATAGGTAATTCGCAAATCGAGACAAAATTTTGGCCTTGCACGCCAGGGTGCAGTATCAAAATACCAAATCGAAATTGGCTGATGATGCATTCAGGCCTATTGGGTTTATCAGATATTCGCACTTTAAATTAACAGGAGTACATTGGCTTTGTACTTTCGCAAATGGCATTGAAAAAATGCATAGAATCAGGATTGATGTAATTCGGTTCATTTTTTCTTAATTGAAATTGAAGAAATGTTGATTTAATTGCTTTACATAAGTTTATAAAGCAGAATGAGTTTTTTGCTGCTCACCCCAAAAGAGTGGCATAAATGCTTTGATTCATTACCTGCTATTTCAATACTGTACGGGTAAAGCCGTCATTGTACAAAATACTGGTGAAGTTTTCGTGGTTTCTGTATAAACCCATCCTCATATACATGTGATCCCACCATTCAGTATTTGGCCGGGTGGAACTCCACGCAACTGTAGCTACATTTTGCAGATTTATTACCTGCATATAGTTGGTTTGACCTTCGTCTCTGCGTTGAACAGTTACAAACCCGGTTTTATCTCTTGCGTATTTCACTGTTACAAGAAAATCAATCCAATGCCCTTTATTCAGAGAATTAATCGAAAGTTCATAATCATCACCACGGTTGTAATCTATATCGCCTCCGCGTAAAGCGAAAACCATTCCCTCTTTGGATGCATCAAGCCCAGTTGCACTTAAAGCCCAGGCCGGAGTAGTAGCAAATGAATCGGGACTGTGCATTTGTAAGAAGATTGCCCAGCCTCCTTTGCTCATATTTTGCCATGTCGGGTCAAACTTCACACTAAAAGAATATTGCACCGTCCCGCTGTTTTCATCCTCCCATATAACGCTATCAATTGAATTTTGCATCATATAGACCTCAGAGCGTTCGGTACAGTCCGTACAATTAGTGTTGTCAACTTGTATTTTGGCATATTTGGAACCTTCACGGGCGCCACCGTCGCTAAGGATGGTGATACCATTGCTGGGTGCAATTTTTCCTACCCAGTTATGATTTCCCGATCCGGTAACAAGCCCTGTTTCCCAGTTACCATAGAAAGAAACTACTGAATCTGCAGTTGCAGTAAACGACTTCTGGATACCATAACCTGTCCCAGCGCTATAGGTAAGAATTAATAAAATTAATATCGAAACACTTAATAGATATTTTTTCACAGTCTAAATATTTATTATTAAGTTGAAAAAATAACCCGTTGTAATTAGTTCTCCTAATTTCTTGTACTAATTAAAAACTAATACAACGGGTTATAAACAGTTAATACCGAAATTACCAACCCGGATTCTGCACCAGCTTTGGATTTAATACAATTTCAGATTCAGGTAAAGGATCCAGGTAATCACGATTGAGTACAAAACCGTAACCATTTGGATATTTAGTCTTAAAAGGATCAAGAAATCCATTGGCATTAGATGGGAATGTAGTTGAAGTTATCTGTGATCCTTTAAACCCAAGTGGTCTTTTACCCAAAATAAGTTCGTCTGCTGCTGCCCACCTGGCTATATCAGGCCAGCGAAATCCTTCCAATGCAAGTTCAATTCTGCGCTCACGCCTGATTTCGTTAATAGTTGGAGAGAGTGCAGGAAAATCCCATAAAGGATCAGTTGTAATCGTTGCAAGGTTTAAATTTGGCATTCCGACCCTGTCCCTGAGTTTCTTAATTGATTTATCAATATCACTCTGTGTGATATTACCTAATTCAGCCTTTGCCTCGGCAAAATTGAGTAAAACTTCCGCATATCTGAAATAGATTGATGGAGTTTCTTCATAATTAAGGTCATGATTACTCATAAGCGGGTCATAACCTTTCCGCTGTGTGTAACCGCAAGGAGCATTGTATTGTGATGCGGAACTGAGTTGATTATACACAGTTCTCCAGGTTGTTGTACCTGAATCATCGATCTTCCATGGTGCATCGGGCGAAAAAATAGTCTGATAAAACCTTGGATCACGATTTTTCATTTCGTTCGTAATTGAGTCATAACCAGCAAAAAGAGAATTTCCGCTTATAGGTTTACCATTGGTACACAAGTACGAATCAGCTAATCCTTTTGTAGAACCCTTCCCGCCTGGATATTCTTGCGCATAATTTTTGTTATTAGCGATATTTAATGCAACAGAGAATTTTTTCCAGAACAATACTTCTTTATTTGTTGAATAGTCCCGCTGAATAAATAAATCACCATAATCTGACGTAGGATTTCCGGTTGAATAGATATCAAAAAGGCCTGAGTTCATAATGGTTGTAGCCGATTCAACAACCTTATTAAGGTACTTAGCAGGCTGAGCGCCGCTAACACCAAATGGATCACCTGCATGGTACTTTTCCCAGGTGCCTTCGTACAGGGCTATCCTGGTTTGAAAAAGAAGTGATATCCATTTGTTTATCCTGGAATATCCATTGGTTTTTCCATCTGAAAGATACAAGGCAGCTGAATCAAGATCAGCGATCATATTATCAGCTACAATGTTTCTTGGGGTCCTGGGTGCAAAAAGTACAGGAGAATCCGTGCCAGGAACTGTTGAAAGCCAGGGGACATCTCCGTAGGTTTGCAAAAGTTGAAAATATATCAATGCTCTGAAAAAATGTGCTTCGCCTAAATATTGTTGATAATCTTTTAAAGGAGCTGTACATTTTTTGTAATTATCAAAGAAATAGTTGATGCTCCTGACCTCATCAAAACCCCAATTCACAGGGCTGCCGGCATTATTAACAGTCCTTGTTCCAGCCAGACGTTCATTAGGATGGATGACATCAAATTCATTATCACTGTTCAAATCGTCGCCTCCACCCCGATAAGAACCACCAAGAAGTTCCGAATATTCACATGGGAGCAAGCCACCATTGTAAAATTGATTCAAATAAACCTTCATATCATTGGGTTGCTTGAAAAAATCCGCAGATGAAACCTGGTCCAAAGGGTATTTCTCCAATAGATCTTTTTGACAGGAACTGAATATTGCCGATAAAGCAATAAATCCACCTATTATTATTTTATAGTGCTTCATAGCTAGTAAATTAAAATGTTAGATTAATACCAAAAGATAGATTTCTGGAGATTGGATATACTCCACCGGTAACCTCACGTCCCCCGATACTGGGATCTGAAGCAGGCGCTGTTTCAGGATCAAGTACTTTTGGCAGTTTTGTAAATGTTAACAGGTTTTCTCCGGAAAAGTAGATTCTTGCCTTATTAATAAATATCTTTTTAGTAAGTTGTTGCGGAACAGTATATCCTATCTGAAAATTTTTCAGGCGCAGATAAGCAGCACTGAGCACATACCTGCTTTGAGGTAACCGATTTTTCGCGTTTTCTGTTGACATGTAATCTTTTGCAAAATAAGCATTTGTATTGGGTCCTAAAATAGTTGCGTCGTTTGCCGGCCTCCAGTAATCTAACCCGGGGCCATTTTTATATAAACCTGATTCAGAACCAGGAGATCCATTAGGAACAATTCCGAAAAACACATTTGAATTTTCGCCCGGTAAATAATCACGTTTGCCAATACCTTGCCAGAACATACTTACATCAACTCCTTTCCAGTTAATTCCTGCAGTTATCCCAATATTATAACGTGGAGATAGGTTTCCAATCACCGACAAGTCACCATGATCATCCAATGTTCTCGATCCATCATTTATAGTATCATTTCCATCCAGGTCTTTGTATTTCATGTCACCGGGTCCCCAAGTTCCATAATATTTAGATTGGTCAGGCATTTTTTCACCTTCTGTTTGGATTAAACCATCAGACGTGAATCCCCATATCTCACCAATTTGCCTTCCCTCATTCCAGTTGTTGATAGCCTTAACATCATTTTTGTATTTTAATATGGTTGATTTACTATCTCCAATCGCAACTTTCAGATTATAGGAAAGATCTGATGAAATCCGGTCATTCCATGCCAATGTTAATTCCCAACCTTTGGTCGATAATTTAGCATTGTTACTGAATGGCACGCTCGTACCTAAAACTGCAGGAAGGTCCTCTGCTGGGCCAAACATTTTACTGGTAACCCGGTTATACCAATCAGATGTCATGGTTAAACGGTTTTTCAGAAATCCAGCATCAAGACCAACATCTGTTGTTGTTATCGTTTCCCATGTCAAATTACTACTAATAATACCAGGTATTCCTGCATAGATTGGCCGTTCATCACCAATAATATGATTCAGCTCAGTATTGACAGGTATGGAGGACAGGTATAAATAGTTATTAACATTCTGATTACCCAATGATCCATAAGATCCCCTTATTTTTAACGTATTGACATAAGGTTCGATTGGTGTCCAAAAATTTTCTTTCGCGATATTATACCCAGCTGAAAATGATGGAAAAAATCCCCATCTTGATCCCTTGGCGAATCTTGAAGAACCATTTTGCCTTGCACTAAATTCAACAAGGTATTTTTCTTTGTAATTATAATTTAAACGGCCGAAAACGCCTTGTGTTGACCAATGTCCCATTTCATCTCCAACAGTTGCTGTGCCAAGCGCGGTACTGATTGAAGGCACTGTTTCTGTTATCAATTCCATTTTTGAGCCAAATAAGCCTCTGTAAAATGACGTTTCTTGTTCATAACCAATCATAGCCATGAAAAAATGGTCGCCGATGGTTTTTTCATAAGAAGTACGCAAGTTAAACAATGTATAGTCAGAAGTATTCAGATTCTCAATATAGCCACTTAATGCCGAACCGACATTTCCTAATGTACCATTTGGAACCTGTACAGGAACTGGGTGAGGATTTTCGGTATAGGTGGATCCGCCATCGTTATAATTATATGATATATTGGTTTTCCAGCCTTTGATTGGTTCAATTTCAGTACCAAGGTTTATCTGAAAATCATTACGAACTGTCAGTTCCCTGCCATTGCTCTGTAACGCCCTCACTAATGGATTCCCAATACTTCCATCAATATTGTACATCGGGGTCATTGGAGAAAACGAAAGCATTGACCGATAAATGTAAGTATTGGGTTGCCCTAATATCCCAAGGGGCATATTGGTTTCGCTCTTTGAATATTTTGAACTGTAATCAAAACGAAGCCAGTCAGCAACCTTTGTGGAAACATTTGCCATAACATTATATCTCTTGTATCCATCATTGCCCCAACTATATAACGAACCTTGGTTAAAATATCCGGCAGAAATAAAAAATTGTGTTTTCTCATTACCACCTTCCACATTTATGTTATGTTTCTCTGAAAGAGCATTTTTCTTAAAATATAAATCCGGCCAATCATTATTTGCATTACCCATCCACCTCCCTCTAAAAATAGAATAAGGTGGTTTTGCCGGATCGTATTCTGTTTTATATGTTCCTGCAATATAGCCCCTGACTCTTTCAACCTGTTCGTCAGGGTAAATATGTGCTATACCAGCATTATCACTGATTTGATTATAGGCAGTAACCCAAGTTAAAGCATCAACAAAATGGGGAACTCCGATAGGTGAACCGAAGGAAATGTTGTTATTAAATTGTATTTGAACAGGCTGATTTATTTTTCCTCTTTTGGTTGTTATTAAAACTACCCCAAAAGGAGCACGTGAACCATAAATAGCTGAAGCTGAGGCATCTTTCAAAATTGAAACGCTTTCAATAGTTTCAGGATCTATGCTATTGATATCTGATTCTACCCCATCAATTAAAATTAACGGAGAGTCATTTCCATTAATAGATCCAATTCCCCTGATGTTAAAATTGGGTGATGATCCTGGTTTCCCTCCTTCATTGGTTATACTGATATTCAGGTTTGGTGAAGTTCCCTGCAACAATAGGGAAACGTTTGCAGCAGACCTGTTCACAAGAGCCTCGCTTGTAACTACATCCACGGAACCGGTCAGGTTTACTTTTTTCTGGGTACCATACCCCACAACAACTACTTCATCCACTCCGATTGTTTCTTCGGCGAGAGAAACATTAATAGTTGTTTTACTTCCGACAGTCACTTCTTGCTTCTTCATTCCAATAAACGAAAATTGCAGGATCGCATTTTCAGGAACATTGGAAAGTGAATAAATACCCTTACTATCAGTAATGGTTCCATTGGTAGTGCCTAGTATAACCACCGAAACACCTGGCAACGTAGATCCGGAAGAATCGGTAATTTTACCGGTTACAGATTTTTTTTGCTGCCCGGAAGTGGCCTCTGAATCAGATTTTGTCAATACTATATTATTTCCGAAAAAAGTATAATTGACGTTTCTTGCTTCAAACAGGACATCGAGTGTCTCGTTAATTGACTTCTCCCGAAGTTGGATATCGACACGAGAGTCAACATCCACCTTTCCTTTGTTATAGATAAACTTAAAATTAGATTGACTTTCGATATCCAATAAAACCGATTCGATACTTGTATTTTTAAGATCGACTGATAACTTTGTTTTCTGAGCATAGGTACCATTTGCCAATACCTGCACAAAACTCAGAAAGAATAAGAATACAGATAACTTCATAATTCGTAAAATTTTTGTGACAAGACAGCTATTACAGACCCATCTCATTCGTTTTTTTTTCATAAATTTGAATTTTAGTTGAGTTAATAATTAATTGTTGGAAACTCGCTAATTAGCTGGGGAAGTGGTTGCATCACTTCCCTTTTTGTTTGTAATTATCAATAATTTTTCATAGGCAATTTCATTTTTTAGCATTGGTAATAATGATCTTTCTTTTTGAAATTGTACTATCCTGACCTTGTTTCCTTTCCTGGATAGCATAGTCAATAGACATGGTTAGCTTCACATATCTTAGTACTTCTTCCAGGCTTTCTTCTTCCAGAATGGCCCTGAACAATTGTTTTCTGTTTACATCACCCTTTACTTCAAAGTCAACATTATAGAATCTTGAAATTTTCCGGACAACCTCATTCAGGTCATCATTTAAAAAGATCAATTTACCGGTTTTCCAGGAAGTGAAGTTTTGAATATTGACTGTTGACTTGGTAAGGCTATTCTTTACTCTGTCCATTACCAATCGTTCAGAAGGCAATATTTGCTGCATGAAATTTTGGTCTGCTACTTCAACTTCAACTTTTCCAGAAGCAACAATGACCTCAGATATTGAATCATTATCGTATGACACCACATTAAAAGAGGTGCCAAGCACTTTAATTTTTATCGGCTTTGCATCAATAATAAATGGGGAATCCGGATTTTTAACAACATCGAAATAAGCTTCTCCGCTTAAAGAAACAGTCCTGTCTGAACCAAACTGTGCAGGAAATCTGATTACAGATCCGCTGTTTAACCACCCTGTGGAACCATCAGGAAGTGAAAATTGGGTTCTTGCGCCATAAGGCGAATGAACTTCCACCCAGGGGGAAATTATGTGTTTGTCGCCCGGATTTAGATAATAATATAGAGAGAAAATAAGCAAAGGCAATAGTAGTATGGCGGCAACCCGGGAGTATAACTGCCACAACGTTCTAAATTTATTTATGTTGCTCGCAGAGTTTAGAAGGATCCGATGGTTAATCTTATCCAAAACTGGTTCCAGATTTTTTTTATCTTCATTTTGCTGTACCGAAGATTCTTCCCAATATTCTTTTAGAACGTTATTTAATTCATAGGAATATCTTTCATTTTCGAAGAATTCATCTACTACAATTTTATCATTTAAGGAAAACTTTCCGCTCAAATACTTTCTTACTATGTCTGCACTGAATCTCATTGTTTCATTTTGCTTTCTCATTATATCCACAAGAACACAAAACGTACTATGGCAGATGAAAAAAAATCAAGAAAAAAGAAGAAAAAACAAAAATCCTATCTCATTGTCATCTCTAATGGCTTCTGTACGTAAGAATTTCGGAGGTCTGAATGATTATTCCAATAAGTTTTCGGATTCTATTATTCTCCGATGATCTGGTAACTTCCGCCGGTACCGGAAAATTTGACATTCTTTTCAGAAATATCCTCTGATTTTACGGCCAATCCTCCGCTACAAATGACCATTGGCCGGGATTTAAATGGCAGAGAAAACTCCAATGCCTCTCCTCCTCTTGCCAGCCCAACAAGTTGCCGTTCAAAATTGCGATTGGATCTTGAGTCATAGGTAAAGATACCGAGAACTGCAACTGCAGCTTCTTTTGCTTCAAGGCGAATAGTATGTAATCCAAATCCCAGGTTCAGAATTCCTTTCCGATTTTCCATATAATTCAGATTCTTATCTGTATCAATGAAAGCCTTATCAGTAGCCTGATCTGATTTAAGCTGATTGTCAACATAAATTTCAAGTTTTCCGCCAATTTGCATATCGACATAAGCAATAGAAACGTCGGTACATACGACATCAATTTGAATTGATTTTCCCATATCCAACATGATTTTTTTTGATCCATAGGGAGTGCCCCAATCGGAAGAAAAATCTTCAATTTTATACCCGGACAGATTCCAATTTGCATTATCAACAGAATAAAACCTCCTGTTTGGACATATTTTCGAATCAACATAAGTCAATTCCGAATTCTTCCCTGTGATTTCCAATATATGTCTGTCGCCCAGTGTACAATGACCGTAGCGAAACATTGAGTTTCGAATATCACGTTCCGGGCTTGATGTACAATCGAAAAATTTTATACCATCCACATAAGGAATTGGATTTACACTATCTGATTTCCCCCAGCAATTGATTGCTGCATCTTCAAATATAAACCGGGTGCCTTTTATTCTTTTGCTGTTTCTGTCAAAGGTCAACATCTCTCCCTCCCAGTTATACGAATTTTGATGCACCCGTTCGGGCAGTTGAAGTTGTGCCTGTCCGGGCATTATCGGATCCCAGCATTCAAAAGCTTTCTCCAATTGCCTGAACCACAGGTAATGGCACGCTGCCTGCGGATGGCCATCAATAGGAACCAATGAGTAATTATTACACCACCTGCCAACGTCATCATTTGTTTTGCCAAAATCAATAAATGGAATCTGATAACGCAAAGAAAGCGCTTGTAGGTCACCAGGACCTGAGGTGTATCCACCCCGATTTTGAAACTGACAAAATAAAAATTCGGTATTCGGGTAATGTTGTTGAATCCATCGAATCATTCCTTCATATACGGCAATTTCATCGGGTGTATCTGTCTTTTCATTTGCTCCACTGCCAAAAATCACCAGATCCGGTCTGGGGCCTTCCGGACGGGAAAACAATTCCGGATAGATTTCCTTCCAGGGTTTACCACTTTTCTGACCATTTTCATCAGGATTGGGTGCAATAGAAAGATTGCAATATTTTCCCAGTCCCGAATGTGCCTCTCCGACTGAAGAACCGTCACATGCCATGAAATTAAGGCAGATTTTATTCGCAGGGAGATTAAATTTACGCATCAGTTCAAGTTTTAACCGGCCACAATAGCTGAAATAATGTCTCCATTCCCCAAAATATCCTTCAATATCCGGACGGCCTGCTTTTCCAGCGTCAAAAAGGCCCTCCGCCACCGGATGTTTAAAATTACCCGAAAAAGGGTCTTCATCGTACAAGTACATTGGCGGATTGGCGCTTCCACGGTCGATACTCGATCCCATAACTAAAACATGTAAGGCTTCGCCCTTCCATAATTTTTGTATGGTTCTGGGTATATAACGGTAATAAGGGATCATCGTCCGGGGTTCAATGTCCGAAACCGAAGCATTGCCTGATGAGGTAAGTTTGGGTGAATAAATCCATGCAGTTTCAGTAGCAGCGCTATTTTCAAATTCAATTTGAATTCCAATTGTATTTATGTCAGAGGATCTGGATTTATTGCCAATACTTGTTTTACCAATAATTTCGGCATTTGTAATTTTCAACTCCACCGTGCCTTTTGCTGTAACAGAAGTTATGTACTCTTTAGCAACAACCAACTCACCTCGGGAGTGTTTTGGGAAAGTACGATCGTCATCCATCCCAAATGTTTTCGGACTCCACTCCCCATCTTCGCTATCTAATTTCATCAACTTTATTTTAGCCTTTAGCATATTCCCTTTGGGTTGATATCCGGAGACAACTAAATTAATGTGGGTTCCGTGGGAGAGTCCGGCTTCAGAAAGAGTAAAAAATTGTCCTATTTTTTTGCCTGGCTTAATTGCCACCATGTTATGCGTTGTTGAAGATGGCCGGATGGAGTCAGAAACATGAGATTCCCGCATTACCTCAATGTCTCCCCATGAATCGGTGTTCCAGAATGCAACATTACCGGATGAATAGCTGATTTCTTTGCCGTCGCGGTGATTAATAAAAGAATGAAAATCAAAATTGGAATTCAGTAACAAATTGCAAGATTCGTTTTTCTCCTGTGCGAATACCTGCTGTATTCCCATGAAAACAAGGATAACAATTAATACTTGTACTTTTTTCATCTTGTGATATTTGAATTACTATTCAACACCCATTTTACCATTGAATAATAACGATTTTTTCCCAACTCTTTTTCCAAAGTGTTGCAGGTTGCCGTATCATTCGTAAAATAAGCCACTACCCAGCGCGGTATTGGATTCGTAAATTGATCTGACTCTTTGTCTGAATTAAGGTGTTGGCTGATTCTGCATCACCACGCTGCCGAAAAATTAATAACGTAAAAAGATTATTAAATCCGTTTTCGGAATTGTTGTGGTGAGTTTTAGTAAAGTTCAGGATAGAATTCCTTAGTTTTTCTGCTTCGTTGGTCTGGCCCGATTTATCCTGACAAATTGCCTGCAGGTATTCCTGCATCCTGTTATCCGGTTCGAAAGGCGCACCTATCCCCAGATTTTCGGGCCATGCTTTTGACTTTTCAAGGTTTAAAAGAGCTTCCTTATACTTTTTCCTATTCATTAAGTCGATGGCTATTAGAATGTAAGCTTGTTCATAAACATACTTCCCCTGTATCGATCCTTCAAAAGGGATAATAATTGTATTCTCAAGTGTTTTAACGCAGGCCTTATATTGATCATTGTTCAACTGTTCTTTGGCATGAAGCAATTCCAGGTTAAAATTTCCTTTAAATTTTTCGATAGCTTCGGTCGAAAGTAACAGGGCCGTTTTATAATCCGTTGAGTTTTCATAATACTCAATTAATTCTTTCCAGTTTCGCCAGTCGTTTGAACCCAGTTGTTTTGCTTTTTGCAGATCAGACAATTCCTGGTGATCATCTGTTGCTTTCATTAAGTTTGCCCTGGACAGATAGAAAGGCGCAAAATCAGGTTCCGTGCCACATGCCATAAACAATTTCAGGGCATCATCTTTTCGTTGAATTGACCAGTAATTAAGCCCCAGATAGTACTTGAATTTCCAATTGTTGTTGTTTGCGACGGCCCAGGTTAATGCAGCTACGGTTTCAGTACGATAAGGGAAAACAAACGATGAAGATTGATTAATCACCTCGTTCAGGAGCGAAGGATCATGATTCAAGTAGGCCTTCCACAACTCAACTAATGGATGTTCCGGAGCATTTTTGAGAACCAGAAGCGCATCCTCCTTTAGTCCTAAATTATAATATCCAATCGCTAATTCCAGAAAGGTCTGATATGGAAATTCATTCAGTATTCCTTCGGTAAATAAGGAAAGATTTTCAGGAGAAGGATGCAGGCGATAATGCTCAAAACCTGCAAAATGGTTGAGCGGATCAAGAGAAGTAATGTTTTCAAGCATCCTGTCGGCCAATTCAACTTCCCCGTTTTGCCGGTAAATAATGGTCAGGATTTTCAACGTATTAAAATTGAAACGGTTAAAGTCTAATGACTGATTTGCATAGTACTTTGCCAATACCGGATTGTGAAGCTGCAGTTCTATTCCGGCCATTTGAGAATATGCTTCCGAACGAAATTCCATCGAACGGGCAGCCCAGCCAAATGTTTCGAGCGCATTAACAAGATCTCCCTGCGCCCTGTAAGTTACTCCTGTGTAGTAATTGGCAACCGGATGATAGGCATCTAACTGTAGTGCCCGGTTGGCGTACTAGAGCGCTGAATCATATTGATTGCTCCGGTAATACAATTCGATTAAAGCGACCATTGCATCAATAAACAACGGATCTTTTTCCAGGCATTCCTTTAAACTTTTTCTGGCCGGAACATAATTTCGGTTTTCTTTAAGCTGAATCCCATTCTGAAATAAACCGGAAGCGCTTGTAGGATCAGCAGGAAGGACGGTTGCAAACGGACGTTTGATTAAATTTTTGTTTATAGAATTATGCATCAGATCCATACCTTCTACCCTCACTTCATAAGTAGCATTTTCATCGAGCGCAACGGTAGTTTTAAATACATCCATTGGCTTAAATTTTTGGTCTTCGGTATAAATTATTTTCCCGTTCGATTCTACAACTATTTTTGCCTTAACAAATGCCAGGGCATTAATTCCAATCTGAAGATTTCCGCTTTCATTGGTAACATTTAAAATTCCCATTGGTGAAACTTCTAGCAATCCGCCAATATCTTTTACCGGAAACCATATTTCTTTCCATTGGTCGGTAACTCCGGGATTAAAAGGCATCTCCTTGATCGGACTTCTGAACGCAGATTGTGCATATTGGTTAAAAGAACGTCCTGCCTGAAATTCCATATATTGCCCGTGCGTATCGGTCAAAAGGTCTTTCCAGATAGCGCCTTCTCCCGACAATGCCCAAAGCCACAGTTTGCGGCCAGGCATTTCGTTATACAAAGCCCAATGGCCGAAACCAAATTCAGATTTGTGATAATATCCGCCCATAAAATTATTGTAGTCGCCAACTACATGAATCGAGGTATGCGAATTATACGCATTATCCGCATAATTTGATTTATGGTGGCCCTCCTGATCAGGCCACGATTTGACCTCCCCATTGTGTTCCAGAGCCTGATTCCCGGGGTAGAAAAACTCCAGATCATCCGAAACAACAGCAGCCCCGGTCATAAAGCAATAATAAGATTGTGGCACAGGAGTGGGATTATTCCACAAGGGAATGGTTTCAAAATAAGCTTTATCCTTGGGAAGCCTGATCTCAACCCGCCATTGTGTACGCGAAGGCAAATCCATGTTTCCGACAATACAACTAACACTTCCATCCGGGTTTTCTCTTGTCAGATAATCTACCGGCGTGGCCGTTGCCGGTGTATGACCTATTAGCCCAAGATTAAATTCAATCCCGCCTGAAGTCCAGGGACCACGCATGGCAATATTCCTGAATTTCATCACATCATTGCGGTAAATAAATTCTTTGCCGGTGGATTTTTCGATAGCGCCCCAAATTTTGCCTCCAACTTCAGGTAAAATATAAACTTCGATGTAATCGTTTTCGAGTTTAATTACTTTCCATTTCTGCTTTTGCGACTTTAGCGAAAATCCGTCGAAGGAAAAATAGGGATAGATTTTGAAGTTCTTTTCGAATAAAATTGGATTTGGATTAGGATCGCTATAAGGATATGTTACAAAATCCATAAATTCTTCGGTTATGGTAGCATTCTGAGAGTGAAGCAATTGATGTAACAGCATTAAAGAAAACAGAAGGATTATTTTATACATACAAGAATTGTTGAACGATTAATAAACTTTATTTTTTACAAATGATTTTTCCCGGTTTGAGTTTTTTATTTTTCCTCGTAAAAGAGCTTTGATTTTCTACTTACAATAATTTCAATAATTCGTCCCTGACTTTCTCATAGTCGTTGCCATTTTCCGACCAGGGAACTTTATCGGTCATATTTATTTCGCTCATGGCCTTTGGCAATACTTTATTAATTATGCTGATTACTTTCTCCCTGCCAATTTTCTGTTCAACCATCTGCATAATAACAGCATCCTGCTGTCCGCGACGAATGTTTTTCAGGCGAATGGATGGAAGCAGTTCATTCAGTCCCCGGTTCTGTTCAGGATAAAAAGGCATTTTACCGGGATAGAACACTATTCCATCACCATTTCCATATTCAAATTTTTCATTCATAAATGTGAGGGGATTCGTGAAAATATTCTGATGTAAATTTCCTTTGGGCCCCTGATGATTGTGCTGCCAGTGTGTACTCTCCCAAATAAACCATTCATTAATGCCATATTTATAAAGAATCCAGCTGTTTATCCTGAAATCCACGGCAGTTCCCTCCAGAATTACAGAACCTGTTCGAGGACGATTTCCGTTATAGAACCAATAATCTCCTCCGGTATTCCTTACTGCCTGTAATTTATTGAGATCAACTCCATCAAAAGCTGCCCATATATCGATACTGCCCGCTAATTCTGACTGGAAATGCGAGGTGGTGAAAATAGGGAGCGACTTACCAACACCCGGATTACTTTTAACCCATCCTGTCCGCTCTTTAATCCATGGAAATACTTTGTGATCTTCAGGTTCGTCGATGATATACCAGAAATAAGTGATGTCCGTTGCATTTTTCCTGAACCAATCCACCCATAAATCCGATTGCTTTTGAATATCGTCTTTGGTATTACCCATCACATCGGCTCCATACATTCCAATAGGGAAGATTTTTTCACCCTTTCCTTCCCCTGGTCCATGGTAGCCATTTGAAGGGGTAAAGGCTGATCCGTCGAGGTAAGCTTTATATTTATCCATGATGTTCTGGTCAAAAACGGAACGATTTGCTTCAAAACCTCCTTCCATGTTAATGCGATGCCTGTGAGCCTCAAATTTTATCATATTATCAATTTCTGCCTGGGACATATCAGGGAAATATGGTTTTAAATTGCCGCTGTACATCCATATATCCGACTGATTTTTATCTGACATATAAAATGGAAGCAAGGTTATTTCCAAAGGGAACTCTTTG
Organism: Bacteroidales bacterium; assembly: GCA_038323575.1. Taxonomy (GTDB): domain Bacteria; phylum Bacteroidota; class Bacteroidia; order Bacteroidales; family Prolixibacteraceae; genus CAINVV01. The sequence continues at coordinate 16,854 of JBBQHB010000058.1, forward strand.
ACGATTTTTCCCTTTTCCCATACCTGCACACGGCCATAATAGATTCCGGATGGAAAGCTTTTCTGATCGCGGGGTAAATGAATATCAACCCAGAATCCCTGGTTCTGTAAAGAACATTTGATGAAATGCATATCCTTTTCATTTACGGGAGGTATATCCAACGGGAATCCGCCCATTCCGGGTAAAGCATTCACAGGTATCAAAGCATCGGGTATCCAACCGGTCATTTTTTGGGGCTGGGCAGCAATCGAGCCATAATACCAGTTTGGTGCAGTTGAATCTTTTACATGGAGATAATGCTCGCTAAAAATTTCAATAGTGCCTTGCGGTCCATATTTCAAGGTATTTCCACCGATTACCTTATTGGATAATCTTTCGACAGGCGCTTCGACAGAAATCTCCAAAGCGGTTGCCCCGCTTTTATCAGCTTCAACAATAACCTGAAATGCAAGCACTTCATTATAAAGGCCTTTTAACCGGATTGTTTTCCCATCCCAAACGAAATTCCCGCTTTTATCAGGATGATGATCCTCGTTTCGGAATACTTTTTCTCCATCTCCCAAAACCCAGGCATTCCTTACCTGACTGAATCCAACTACCTGAAATTGAAACAGTATGGCTACTATAAACAATACTTTCCCACTGCAAATACATTTCCCGAACGACTGATATGTTCTCATAAAATTAATTATTTTAATTTAACCACTTTTCGATTGATATATTGATTTTCTCCCGAAAGACTGATGATATAAACACCATCCGGCAACATTTCATTATTCTGACCGGTGCCATTCCATTCGATATAGTGTGCTCCGGATTCAATGTTCCTGACTGCCAGCATTTTTACGAGCTTGCCCTGATTATTATATACTTCAAGTTTGTACTTTCCCGAATTAGGCACTTCAATCCGAACCGTAATATAGTCACTAAATGGGTTAGGGAAGCAATCAAGCCTGAATACTGATGCTAAAATATCAGCATTGGTACTAAGCGGGATAGTCCGGAAATTTATTTTTCCGGGTGTTCCGCCATCAGAACTGGATTTCCAGTTACTTCCGTCGTTATTATCTGCCAGTGGATTCACCAATTCGATAGAAGCTCCCGTACCATTTGCATCGGTTGGCCATGGCAGATTAGGTGTAAAATTTACATAATCGATCAGTAACCCGGCAGGGTCGAAAAGATTAACAGCATCACCTGAACTACTGAGACCAAAATTTATATTTCCGGTAGTATTTAATACAGTTCGCTGAACCTGACGGAATGCGACAATATCGCGACAAACAACTACGTACATCCCGGGTGCAAGAATAATATCGTCAGGAATAATATATCCTTCAGCAGCACCGGCATCACTTATAATCCAATTCCTGAGATTTACGGAGGTTTTTCCGGCATTATACAATTCAATCCAGTCTTTTGTGTCTTTTGCATTGGAGGAATTATAATTGATTTCATTGATCACTATATTGAAATCATTGATTCCGGCGGGTTCAAAAACCGCCTTGAAAGTACCAGTGGCAGACATGTCATAATCAATAGATCCTGAAGTTGAGTTTACAGTGCCTTCCCATCTTAAAAGCTTATATCCCGGAGCCGGTATGGCAGTAAGTTTAATTGGCAAACCTTTAAAATAGACACCGTTAAATGGATATCCTTTTGGTATTACTGAATTCACTTTAACACTTCCTGCTTCCGGAGGATAGGTCTCAACCTTTATGTTGAGTTTTTCACCTAACCCAAGAAGTGATTGCAGATGATTCCGTGCATAATCAGGCCTGGCATTCACATATTCTCTGATTAGTGAAATATCATTCAACCGATCATTATTATTCAGTCCCCAACGGATAAGATGATCATTTATTTCGGGAAGAAAAATTTGCATAATGGAATCGATAACCGCATTGACATTGGCTGAACTAAAATTTGTGTTTAGCCTGTCAGCATATTGGGTTGCAAATTCCTTACTGAATCCCGGATTCGACATCATTCTTCTGAATAATAAAGTTGCCCATGGTGGATTAGGCCATCCCGGCCCGGAGGTTTCCAGGGCAGCATGAAGCGAGTTATAATTGTAAGCAGGATAACTCCATGCGGAATATGAACCATCAGTATCATAGACAATCCACCTCCACAGGCTTCCCGCATCAATAGTATTCCAGAATTTGATATTACTGCCGGGCCAGTCTTCGTTGTTGATGTATATTTGTGTAAGCTGGTACTGAATGTAGCTGTTAATATCTATCTTTTCACTAACCTGAAGGTAATTCTGTTCATTTACGAGCGTGGAAGTTGCATTCAGAAAATTGCGGATTTGCAGGTAAGATGCATTGGAACCTTCTACTACAGTGGCATTGAGCTCTAATAAATTAACATTATCAGGATTTACAAAATGATTTTCAGCAAGATAATGCGAATTTATTTTCTCACGTAGGTCCTGAATTCCCCAGTATTCTCCGTTTAAATATACTATTGTCAATTGAAAAGCCTGGCAGTCTATATCCATGTCGCTTATAAGGCCTGAGGTTAATATATCACGTATCATTGCCCGTGTCCAGTCATCGCCTCCGTTTCTGAGAAGCAGTGCCTCAAATTTTTCAATGGGCTTATCCTTAAAAAACTGGTACTCGAAAGAACCTTTCCCATAAATCTTGCGGGCAAATAAATGCAATGATTTTTGAGGAAAGTCACGATTACCATTTCCGGCTATCTTTATGCCTATTCCCTGATCTATTTTCTTTTTGCCATTTTTATCATACAGCTCCATATTCGCTTCCCGTTCCCAGTCCTGATCATAATTTGCATTTGATGGGTCCGGCCCTTCAATATAAATACCCGTTTTGGTATCCCAAAGATTTTTGGGATCTGTACTGAGACAAATAACCGGTAGCGTATGCTGTTGGTTGAAATAGGTGTTTGTTGATATTATGCCGGGAAGTTTTTGCGAGTTCACAGCTATCGCCCTGACCACTCTGTTATTTGAAATGACAATAGGGCCGGTATATCTCGTAGTTTTCACGGATGGATCGGAGCCGTCGAGTGTATAAAATATTGAATCCATGGGATCAATCGTTGAAAGCTGAAGCTCCATTCCCCCTGAGAAATATCCTCCCCCGAAGGAAAACTTCACCGTGTCGCCTGCTACATCGGGCGATACTTTTTTTGTGGTTACAACATTACTATCCGCATCTCTAATAATGTTAAGTTTCGCAGTTGAATTCTCGTCAATTGGAACCCGCGAAAATAATTGGAGAGCAATAAATAATAAAAGACCTGTTATAAGGAAATTGCGCATGATTTAACCGATTTTATTTTCTGCTATGATAGAATTAACTGCTCTTTCAGAAGCATTTGGTTTTCTGTAATCCTGAAGCTAATATTCTGGTACTCCGTCTTTTGAAACCCACCTCAGGCCAGCTTCTGTGTTGACATCCACTTCTTTACCAGCAAACAATACATGTACTTTCGCGGCAATACCCATGTTTAGATGGATTTTTGACACAACTTCTTCTGATGGAATGATCACGACAATGCCGTGTTCTTTTCTGGCCGAGCAATTCCAGGTTTTCAGCGTTCCGTCTTTTTCCATAATCACATATGCTTTATTCAGGGCACACGCTTCCAGCGCTTTGAATATTTCATAAACAGTGTTGTCTCCTGATCCGCCCTGGTCGCCGAACTCAACAATTTTGTTTTCATCATAAGGCCTGAACCATCCGGTTATCATGGGAAGATATTGTTCTCCAACTACTGTATCGATTTTCTTCCCTTTGATTGATCCGGGGGATTCCGGCACAAACTGCTGTGCTTTTATGTACGGATCCGGAACAAATCCCCAACGCAGTTCTCCTTTATCGTCTATAACCTGAAGACACGAGTCAAGCGTATCCATAAAGTCATTCAGGTATTTTTCATTGCCGGTTAACAAATAGAGGTAATAGTCAGCATATATTTTCCAGGCAGTCCATCCATGAGGTGAACACATAATCTGGTTAGGAACAAAATAAATATCCAGAGCCTCCCAGAAGCGTAACGTGGCACCCCGCATCCTTGCATCCGGAATCAGGTTTTGTTCCAGGCACGTATGCTTATCCATCATATAGGCCGCGGCTTTTGTGTTCAGGGCTCTTTCTTTCATGTCGACGGTTACCAGGGCTCCCAGCCCCAGCTGAAGAGCTGAACAGGTTATCATCCCATCTTCAAAAGCCATGTCTCCTTCTGTTTCGATGTCATCAAGTCTGAGCTGTAAATCGGTAATGGCCTTTTCGGCTGACACAGTGTGCCGGGTGTATCGTTGCCTCCAAAAATTATTGGTTGTTGCAAGTTCCTTTTCTGCAGCAGCCAGTTCAAGCATCGACTTAGCAGGATAAATAACGGCTGTATAATGTGTTTTTCCTGATCGATACGATCCATCTTCCTTCTGAACTACAGGAGATGCGATATAATCACCTAATCTTGAAGCACATAAAATATATGCAGTATCTTTCGTAGCTTCCCATAAATCCGTGTAAAGTCCGATGGCAGTTGATATGTTTTGAACTCTCTGTGGTGATACATCCGGAAGTGGTTGTCCTTTCTCCAAATCGAAGGCGAGGCTTATTTTACTGTTGAACAGGTTTTCCAAAAAACTATCTTTTTCTTTGTCCGGAAAATATTTCCTGGCTAAAAACGCGGCATAAAAGCCATATGAAGATTCAGCCGATTCGGAAATAATAGGTTTCTTCGTAAAAGCATTGTCGCGGGCTTTGATCATGTACCACGAAAACGGTTCACGCACATTGATGGTGGCTTCTGCTGTTTTGTTGGAAACCAGGTCTGTTACCTGAATTGCATACAGCCCCTGATCATCCAAATTATCGGAATTCAGGTCCACAGTATACCTTTTTGCCGCCTTTTTGTGAACGGAAAGTTTTTTGATTGAACCTGAAGGTGGTATTAGCTGAACAGCTATTTTACCCGAACTGTTAATTGTAAGAACTGTATTTTCTCCTTTTGCGATCGTATAACGCTCTGACTCAATCATAGGGGCTTTTAACCATTCGGACAGAATAACTTTTACTTTGGACAAAGAGTCAACTTCACCCATGTGGATGTCCCACTTTTTATATTCGCCGGGATTCATCGAGGATTGGTTCTGCGGATGTCTGGCAGGGAGAGGTAACTGATGCAACAAGTCAAGGCTTGCGGTGAAAATCTGGTGACCCCACTTCCACTCCAATAAACCTTCGTAGATGTAATTTATAGTGTAGGAGGCTACCGGATCGGAAACTCCAACAGCAAATATCCTTTTTTTTGGCGACATAAAATATCCCCAGAAATGTGTCTTTTCGCAACGTAACAGGGTCGGGAAGAAACGATTGTCCCATTCCGGATATGTTTTCATCTCGGAATTGATCCCAATAATCAGTCTGGCCTGTAATGGGCTTATGAATTGTTCCGACCCATTTTTCATTCCGGCACGTACTACAAGATGCCCTTCTTCTGTCAGATACTGAAGGCTATAATTTATGCCATTTTTATTCCCTTCAAACAAGATTTTCTTTTCATCTTTTAGCGTAAGAGGAACATCTTTCCATGCTGGGCCGGCAAATTTGTCTTTTCTGAAATCAATTTCATCCCATTTTCCTTCATGCCAGGTCTGGTATGAAACGATGACTCCGGTTTGATTATCGATAATTGCCTGCCATCCTGCCTGATGGCTTCCAAGTTTTATTACATTTTCCTGTGCTGAAGTATTCAGAGTAAAATGACAAATAAATATAATATATCCGGTCAGGATTTTGAAGGCGGCCAAGTTGTGCGAGTAATTCATTGATAATTAATTTCTTACATTAAATCAGAAAAATAGCCACAGGATTTAAATCCTGCGGCTGTTTTATTTTCATTTAATAAAATTGAAAAATTCTATTAATTACTTTATGGTCTTGTATATCCCGGATTCTGAGTTAAAAGTGGATTGATCTGTAAGTCTGTTTGCGGGATCGGGTACAGATAATCGTTCTCACTGAAATTTTGCTGGTACTGAGGGAGAGTCTTTTCTTTTAGTATCCTTTTCCGACACAGGTCATACCAGCGGTCAAATTCAAAACAAAATTCCCAGCCTCTTTGATCAATGACAGCAGCATCAAATGCGGCTTTTGTCATGGATGTTGTTAACCGGGGATCGGCCGGATTGGCAACATTACCGTTTGCCCGATCGATAATCTGGTTCGCCGCATCGCAGGCTGCTTGGGTAGGTCCGTTATTTACCATATTTTCTGCTTCGGCAAAGAGTAGCAATGCATCAGCATACCTTATTAAAGGAATATTTGTTAAACTAATGTATTTTTCGATATCTTCCCGAGGTTCATATACGAATTTCCTGATCGCAGGTCCTCCCCAAGGAAAGCTTGAAGCTGGATTTCCATCCCAATCCTTAAGTATAAGGTATGCATCCTTACGGGGCTGGTCTGGGAATAAATCACACCATGCTGGTTCAGGATGAATGTCACCCCAACCGTCGGCCATGCTTGCTGGCAAATAAATCTGAGGCTCTGTGGAAGGGTCGTCAGGAGAACTATTGAAACTAAACATAATCTCAGGACCGTATTTGTTTTCCAAAGTAAACACCTGATAAACATCCGGTACAAGATGATAATTTCCGGCATCTATCACCTCCTTTGCCATATCTCTTGCCTTAACGTATTTAGTAACGTCATTCAAAGGAGCAGTGGCCATAGTAATATAGACTTTTGCCAGAAGTGTTCTGGCAGCGTCCTTTGCAGGGAGTCCGCTTTTCTCAGACGGCCATGAAGCTGGAAGATTTTTTACTGCAAACAGTAGATCGCTTTCGATCAGGGCATATACCTCCGAGATCGGATTCCGTGTAATCTGTTCGGTTACTACATTCGTTGTTTCAGTTATCAAGGGTAATTCACCATACAATCTTACCAGAACAAAATAATTAAATGCCCTAAAAAATTTTGCCTCTGCCATTAACTGGTCCTTCACCTCCTGGGTTGCTGAAGTCCCAAGTTTATCAACATTTAGCGCCTGAATTGCAGGATTTAGATCCGCGATTGCCTGATAATGCCAGGTCCATAGTCCAGTGGCATAAGAGTCTGCCATAACCAACGCACCACCGGCATATTGATCATCGTTCTCAAATTTATCGTAGATCCAGGAGTAAGCACCCCAATAACTATAAAGTCTATTCATTGAACTGGCAAAAGCAGCTTCAATCTGTGAGGAGGTCTGGTAGAAGTTATCCGGACTTACAAAATCCATCGGGTTCTCTTCGAGTTTCACACATCTGTTTGTTATCAGGAGTAATAATCCCGATAATAATACCAGATTAAATATATTTATTATTCTTTTTATCATGACATTCTATATTTTAGTATTATTATCAGAAGGTAAAGTTAATTCCTAATGTATATACCTTTGACGGAGGGTAAATTCCGTTTCCATCAATTCCCATCCCTGCGTCTTGTCCTTGATACATTGAGATTTCCGGGTCATAGCCGGTGTACTTGGTAATTGTTAAAAGATTGGCTCCGCTGAAGTAAACTCTTGCTTTCTGGATTCCGATTGATTTAAGCAGCTTCTGATCAAATGAGTAAGCAATAGTAGTTGTTTTCAATTTGATAAATGAAGCATCTTCCACAAATCGGGAGTTATCACCATAGTTAGCGCCAAAGAGATACGTATTAACCAATTTTTGGTCTTCTCTGTATTTACCATCATACATAGCGGGTTGCACGGTATTCTGATTCTCAGGGGTCCAATAATCCAATAATTTAGGACTGTTACCCTGCATGGGTGTTTCCCCGTGAATCCTTTCGGCATGAAGGAGTTGATTGCCTTGTGAACCAATAATAAGGAACGAAAGGTCAAATCCTTTGTAGGTAAACTGGTTGGACCATCCATAGGTAAACTTGGGAAGCGAATGCAAAATTGTCATTTTGTCATATTTATTAACTACTCCATCAGGACCGGGAACTATTTTTCCTTTTGCGTCTACCCCGTTAATATCAGCATAATGCGGATCTCCCGGAAGCTGACCATATTTTCGCGCTTCGGCATCCTGGTCAGAGCGCCAGAGACCCAGGAATTTCCAACCACTCATCAATCCCAGTGGCTGACCCACTTCGAGATACATAAAATCATCAGCTAATCCGATTGACCCTTGAGATACATGAACATCCAGACGATTTTTTGGTCCAAGATCAAGTACCTTGGTTCTGTTTAAGGTGATGTTAAATGACGTATTCCACTTGAATTTTCCTACGAGGGGATCTCCTCCGATTTGTATCTCAATTCCTTTGTTTTCAATGGATCCGACATTGTCCAAAACACTTCCTACGCCAACATAGCCTGGTAGCGCCCGATTCATTAGCAGGTCTTTCGTAACTTTTCGATACACATCAATAGTTGAAGTCAGTCTCCCTTTGAGAAATGATACATCTACCCCAATGTCCGACTGTGCAGTAGATTCCCATTTCAATGATGTATTGGCAATTCCTGAAACTCCAAAGCCTATATTGGTAGTACTCTGGCCATTCAAGGGATAATCATACGCCCACCCAGGGGATGAACCGAGTCTGGCAAAGGATTGATAAGGGTTGATACCCTGGTTCCCGGTTACACCATAGCTTGCCCTTAATTTTAAGTCGCTTATCACTATTGAGTTTTTCAAAAATTCCTCCTGGGATATTCTCCATGCCAGTGAGCCTGATGGGAAATAGCCCCATTTATTATCTTTTCCGAAAACAGAAGAAGCATCCGCCCTGTAACTGACTGTTGCAAGATATTTGCCCATCAGACTATAGTTTATACGGCCCATATATGACAGCAACGATCTTTTATTGTGGAATGAATTGACGGTTACCGTTTTGGCGCCACCCATATTGTCAAAATTCAATTGTTCAACCAGGAAATTTTTCCCGGTCATACTACTGCTTTTAAATTCTCTTGCGATCTGCTCCATCACACCTGTTATCGTCAGGTGATGTATTCCGATGGTTTTATCGTATGTAAGTATATTTGTATTCTGAAACGTTTCGTTAACTGACTGTAGAACAGTTCCCAAACCATTGTTCGAGAGTCCATAAATGGTTTTATTATTAAAGAATTCACTTGAATAGCTATTTCTAATCACTGCGCCACCACTGACCTTGAAACTCAATCCTTTCAGGATTTTGAAATTCAGGAAAAGGTTGGCGTTGTTGTTGTAAATCGGATTATAAATAATCGGCTCATTTGCAGAGGCAACCGGATTCCAGCTACCCGCTCCACCGTATCCAGAAGGGTGTTTTGAATAATTGCCAGCTTCATCATACACCGGCACGGTAGGCGACCATGTCAGGACATCGATAATGACCTGCTGTCTTCTACTGGCCATGAACGCGCTTCCATTGTTATGCTCCCTTGTATATGCATAATTTAGTCCAAAATCTACCCAATCCGTGATATCAGCAGCAAGGTTGGCCCGCAATGAAATCCTGTCATAATTGGTATTTGTTATTATCCCATCCTGATTTACATAACCTAATGAAACCATATATTTAAGCTTATCCGTTGCACCGCTGATAGCTAAATTTGCATTTTTAATCAAAGCAATCTTATATACTTCATCTTGCCAGTCTGTTCCACCGTTTTTCTCATAGTTGGCAATCTGTGCATCAGTAAAAAAAGGTGTGGGAACATTTCCTGAACCTGTTTGAAGCATTCGCCATTTATTATTTAATTTGGCAAAATCTGCTGCCCCAAGTGAAGGCATTTTATGGCTTAGTTGTGAGAAACCAGTATTAAAATCTGCATCAATGACTGGCTTTCCCTGCGCTCCTAATTTGGTTGTGATCAGGATCACACCGTTGGCTCCACGTGAGCCATATATGGCTGTTGCCGAGGCGTCCTTAAGAATCTCCATAGAAGCTATATCATTGGGATTGATAGCGTTTATATTGCTACCTTCAAGACCATCAATGATTACTAAAGGCTGACTCCCCCCCATAATGGAATTAAAACCACGGATGCGGATAAGCGTATTGCCTCCAGGTGCGCCATCAGTGTTAATGACAACTACACCTGCACTACGGCCCTGTATAGCCTGGTCAACACGTTGGGTTGGCATTTGGAGTAACTCCGCTGCTTTTACGGAACTTACAGATCCTGTTAAATCAGATTTTTTTACAGTACCATACCCCACAACAACTACTTCATCTACTCCGATCATTTCTTCTGAAAGCGAAATATTAATAGTTGTTTTACTTCCGACAGTCACTTCTTGCATTTTCATTCCAATAAACGAAAATTGCAAGGTCGTATTTTCAGGAATATTGGAAAGTAAAAAATTACCGTTGCTATCTGTAATGGTTCCACTGGTGGTGCCTTTTATAACTACTGAAACACCCGGCAACGGAGATCCGGATGAGTCGGTAATTTTACCGGTTACGGATTTTTTCTGCTGAACGGAAGAACCTTCCGAATCAGACTTCGTCAATACTACATTATTTCCGAAAAAGGTGTAATTGACGTTTCTTGCTTTAAACAAAACATCGAGTGTCTCGTTAATTGATTTCTCCTGAAGTTGGATATCTACCCGAGAGTCAACATCCACCTTTTCTTTGTTATAAATGAACTTATAATTCGATTGACTTTCGATATCTGATAAAACCGATTCAATACTTGTATTTTTAAGATCGACCGATAACTTTGTTTTCTGTGCGTATGAATTAGTTGCCAATACCTGCGCAAAACTCAGAAAGAATAAGAATACAGATAACTTCATAATTCGTAGAATTTTTGTGACAAGACAGCTATTACAGACCCATCTCATTCGTTTTTTTTTCATAAATTTGAATTTTAGTTGAGTTAATAATTTATTGTTGGAAACTCGCTAATCAGTTGGGGGAAGTGGTTGCATCACTTCCCCTTTTGATTTTTATATTTAATGATTCTTCATAGGCACTTTAATCTTTTTTAGCATTGGTAATAATGACTTTTCTTTTTGTAATCGTACTATCCTGACTTTGTTTTCTTTCCTGAATAACATAGTCAATAGACATAGTCAGCTTCATATATCTTAGAACCTCTTCAAGGTTTTCTTCTTCCAGAATGGCCCTGAATAATTGCTTCCTGTTAACATTAGCCTTTACTTCAAAGTCAACATTATAGAATCTTGAAATTTTCCGTACAACCTCATTTAAGTCATCATTCAAAAAGATCAATTTGCCGGTTTTCCAAGAAGTGAAGTTCTGAATATTGACTGTTGACTTTGTAAGGCTATTCGTTACCCTGTTCATTACCAATCGCTCAGAAGGCAATAATTGCTCTCTGATATTTCGTCCTTCTGCCACAACTTCAACTTTGCCTGAAGCAACAATTACCTCTGAGATTGAATCATTATCGTAAGACACCACATTAAAAGAGGTGCCAAGCACTTTAACTTTTATCGGCTTTGCATCAATAATAAATGGAGAATCCGGATTTTTAACCACATCAAAATAAGCTTCTCCATTTAATGAAACAGTCCGGTTTGAACCAAACTGTGCAGGAAATCTGATGATAGATCCACTGTTTAACCACCCGGTGGAACCATCAGGAAGTGAAAACTGGATTCTCGCGCCAAAAGGTGAATGAACCTCCACCCAAGGAGAATTTGTGTGTTTGTCTACAGGATTCAGATAATAATAAAGAGAGAAAATCAGTAAAGGCAACAGTAATATCGCGGCAATCCGGGAATATAACTGCCAAAGCGTTCTAAGTTTATTTGTGTTACTTTCAGAGTTTAGAAGGATCCGATGGTTAATCTTATCCAAAACCAGTTCCAGATTATTATTGGCTTCAACCTGTTGTACCGAAGATTCTTCCCAATACTCCTTTAGAACGTTATTTAATTCAGAGGAATATCGTTCATTTTCGAAGAATTCATCTACTACAATTTTATCATTTAAGGAAAACTTTCCGCTCAAATACTTTCTTACTATGTCTGCACTGAATCTCATTATCTCATTTTGCTTTCTCATTATATCCACAAGAACACAAAACGTACTATGCCAGATGAAAATTAAAGTCTATAAAAAAGAAGAAAAAATAAAAGTCCTAATTCATTATCATCTTTTATGGCTTCAGAACGTAAGAATTTCTGGGCAACCACCAACTGGTTTTTCACAGTCTGTTCAGAAATATTCAAAATTTTGGCTATTTCAGGATTCTTCAAACCATCTTTTCTGCTCAGAATAAATATTTCGCGCCGGGAAGGCGGTAACTTTTCAATAATTGAATCAACATAATCAAGCAGATTCATATACTCGACAACATTAAATTCCTTTGTCTGATTGAAATTCAGCTCCAAAGCTATCTCCTGTTTATATTTCTCTTCCAACAGCTTTTTTCGGTAGAATTTTTTAGTCGTGTTTAAAGCAATTGTAAACAAATATGATTTAAATGAAAGATTGGGGTCTAAATCCTTCCTTTTTTCCCATATTTTAAAAAAGACATCCTGCACAGCTTCTTCAGCCTCAGATTCATTTTTCAGGACACTTTTCACAAATAAATATAATGATGGGCTGTATTTGTGGAATAATTGGTCAAATGCATAATGATCATCTTTCTTGACAGAAGAGACAAGTTGTTTGTCTGATATGATGGAATCATTTAGCATAGTATTTCTTGTATTAGAATGAAATACAATTCTAATCAATTTAAATCATTATCTGATGTACCGATTGAAAAATTTGACAAATCGAATGAATGGATTTCCATCAAACTCAATTTCGGACTTTCTCGAAGATAGTCAGGAAAATACTTTATTCCACCAGTGTATATTGATGAATCGTCAATTATTTGGAATGGTAAAACAAAACGTACTTCCTTTTCCCATTTCGCTTTCAACCCAGATTATCCCTCTGTGCTTCTCCACAAATTCCTTGCAGAGGATCAATCCCAAACCAGTTCCCTCCTCATTTTGTGTGCCATATGTTGAGTAGTTTTCTTCAATTCTGAACAACTTGCCAATAGCATCTTTTTTTATTCCAATCCCGTTATCTCTTACGGAAATCATTAATTCGTCCTGTTTTTGTTCGGCCGAAACAAAGATCGTTCCACCTAGATAGGTGAATTTTACAGCATTTGAAATCAGGTTCCTTAATATGGTGCCCATCATAGCCTTATCGGCTAAAACAGTGATATTGTTCGGTAATTCCCGGGAAATAGTGATTGATTTTTGTTGGGCAGAGTCGTCCAATAATTGGATAACATCATTGATCAATGTAACAATATCAATAGCTTTGGGATTAAACTCCATTCGGCCGGTTTGTGAACGTGACCATTCCAACAGGTTCAAAAGCAAATCCATGGCCCGCTAAGAGGATTTTTGGATGATCCCGGCAAATTCCTCAATCACGGTATAGTTTTTTTCATGTACCTGTTCTACTAAAAGATTACTTAAACCTAAAATTGCATTGAATGGGTTCTTCAGGTCATGGGAAATGATGGTGAAAAATTTGTCTTTGGTGGCATTGAGTTCTTTGAGCCGGGCTTCACTTTTTATTAAGGCTTCCTCGGCCAGCTTGCGTTCATCAATATCTTTGAGAATGTTGGTTGCCTTGATGAAAACTCCATTAGCATCAAATTCGTAATGAGTCGATTGTTCAACCCAGAACTTCTTTCCATCCTTCACTTGTACCAAGAACTCCATGGTCATATTGGTTTCCTTGTTTTTCAGGCTTTGCCCATAGGCTCTTATCACCTGCGTCCTGTGTTCATCAGCCACAAAGCGAAAGGAGCTTTTTCCAGGGATACATGCTTCGGAGTATCCTGAAAGTACTATCAAGGCAGGATTACCATATGAAAACGTACCACGATGATCAGCTTCATAATAGGCCTGATTGAGATTTTCAACAATCAGGCGGTATTTTTTTTCGTTTTCCCGTAATGCTTCTTCGCTCTCCTTAAGAATGGTGATATCCGTATCTGTGCCCCGATAACCAATCAGATTTCCCTGACTATCAATAACCGGGACACCGCTTGTGAGAATACATTTACGCTGCCCTGTTTTGGTAAGTATCCAGGTTTCCAAATTTTTGAAGGATTTCATCTCATTAATGATCTGCCAGAATTCGCTCCTGATTTTTTCAACTTCACCTTCAGGCATGAAATTGAAAGGCGTTTTTCCTATCATTTCCTTTGGTGTATAGCCAATAATTTCCACTACTTTTTCCGAACAATAAGTATAAGCGCTATTTGCATCCACTTCCCAAATCCAGTCGCCACTGATCATCGCAATATCCTTGAAGCGTACTTCTGATATTTCCAATTCCTTATTCTTCTGTTCTGTATTCGAACGTTCAAGGTCGAAATTTTTTTTAATAACTATTGTCGCAAATCCCAATACAAAAAGAGAAATAATGAAACCAAGGGATAAATCGATTATCCGGGAATTCTTATCCTCGTAAAGAATAACCCATTCAGGATAAAGATATTGTATGCCTATCAACATGATGGATAGGGATATATAGCTGATTAATATGAACCAGTATTTCTTTCCCAAATTACCATAGATTAATATGGACATAGCCGGAATGAAGAATAAAGGTATTGAACCTTCAATTCCCTGAAAGTAGAACCAACAAATCGTTAAGACCAGAGTAACTATAATTTGAAAAGGAAGGATCAATGGTTTGGTGATTCCCCTATAAGACGATAAATAAAAAAAAACGCTGAATATAACTCCAGATAAGCCAACAATCAGGTTCATCAGGAAATAACTATTAATGAAAATGTCAGTAATCAAGGAGACGAAACAAGTAATGGCACCCATAAAAGCAATTATACTGAAAGTTTTATTTTCAAATTTTTCCTTTTCCGAATCACGTGAAATCAACAATTTTATTTTATTAGATGATATTTTTTTCATACCACTTTCCCTTTCCAGTATTATGTATTAATTGACAAGCTTAATCCTATATTAACACATTTGAGTTTTTATTACGAGAAGTTTATCTTTTTAGTTTGCTGTTCTACCATCTGAATCATTCGTAAAACGGAAAAAAAACCAAATTTTGCAAAAGTTATTTTCCATCACATATTTCTGATATCTCATATGTATAATGATTTGCTCCTGAAACAAAATATAAAAATTTATAAAAACCTTTTTTAACTCTCAATCTAACAAATAAAAACTATATTGAAGTACCTGATGGAAAGTTTCATCTGATTTATTCTTACCACCTTCTTTGTCCTCTCCTCCTTCTTTTAATCATTTGTTTTTTGTTTCTGAAGTTATTCCATTTCGAATAATTGGGAATCAACCGAAGTAAATCAAAAAGCATACTGTACTTGCCCTCATATTCTTTTGATTGATTGGTCTTCTCCAAAATTTGACCATTTAAAAGATCGGCATCCGACCGGCCAATCTTTTCTGATTTTTCCAGCGATTGGTAAAACCTCGGCCTTTCTTCAAAGTTCGACATTTTCAAGGGATGCCTAATCGGATTCCCATTCCCATCTGTTACAAATACCAAATGCCCCTTCTGAACATGCCTGATTTCAATATTGAACAATTTTAAAGCATCATTATACATCTGTTTACTGGTGATAAAATCCATCCGGTTGAGTTCTTTGAATAGATTTTCAAGGTTTTGCTTAAGATTCTTGCTGTATGCAGTGATTTTCAGATTGATTTTTTCCTTTGGTTCATCATTCGTCAACTGGTAAGTTTGTTTGAGCTCGCTGATAAACTTTTGCACCTTTTCTTTTTCATAGCTGTCTTTAATCTTTTTGCCGGTTTGCTTGTCAATTCGTGTAGATACAATATGAAAATGCACTCGATCAATATCTGCATGTTTATAAACGAAGTATGGCTGGCTTCCATATCCCAAATGTTCCATCAGCAGGTTTATCTCGGTTCTGATTCCCTTTTCTCCCAATCTGACCATATCGTTTATAGTCGGGTTAAAGGAAATATGCAATCCTTTATTCTTGACTCGTGTATTTGAATCCTCAATGCGCTTAAAAATCTGGTGACGATGCTGGGTTGAATAAATAAACGGATTTGTTGATTGCGTATTCCGGCTATCGTAGAAAGTAGCTTTACCCTCTTTCACTTTTCGCTCATTATAATACAATGCATTCTGAGTACTGGCAGCCTGATGA
>JBBQHB010000059.1:0-32108 GCA_038323575.1 Bacteroidales bacterium
TGAAAAAATGAAAACAGTACAGTTTGAAGAGACTACTTATAGTGATTTTGTAAACTGGGCTTCCGATAATAAAACAATTTTCAAAAAAATAGCCGAACTTATTAAAGATATTGACCGTAATGGTGTAAGTATTGGAATCGGGAAACCGGAACCTTTGAAACACAATCTGGCTGGCTATTGGTCGCGACGGATCACAGATGAGCATCGGCTTGTTTATAAGACTGAAAACGAAATTATAGTAATTGTCCAGTGCAAAGGGCATTATAAATAAACAGTTTATATTTCTAATCTGCATTTTTGTTTTTCCTTTATTTGAATACAATCCTCTCGTTCGTCCCGAACACCTCATACCCCGAGGTAATCACCTTTTCTCCGGCCTGAAGGCCTTCCAGCACTTCATAATACTGAGGATTCTGCTTGCCGATTTTGATCGGACGTTTGATGGCTTCAGTTCCGGCATCGTTCACGACAAACACCCACTGACCGCCGGTGCTTTGGAAGAATCCGCCGCGCGGAATCATCAGAGCCCTCTGTGATTCACCCAACTGAAGTTTGACATGATAGGTCTGGCCGGTACGTACATTTTCAGGTTTCTGACCTTCAAAAACCAGGTCTATTTTGAATTGTCCCTCACGGACATCAGGATATACTTTTTTCACCATCAGGTTGAAATTGGTGCCGTTGCGGTCGAGTGAAGCAGCAAGCCCGCGAATAATCCGATCGATGTAATGTTCGTCGATTTTGGCATTGACCTTGAAGTTGTCCAGTACATTGACCTGCCCGATCCGCTGGCCTGCGTTGATGGATTGCCCGATTTCGGCATCCAGCATGCCCAACTGGCCGTCAACAGGGGCTTTTACTTTCAGATCGTCGAGGCGCTGGTGAACAAGGTCAAGCATTTGTCTCATTTTTCCAAGGTCGTTTTCGAGTGTAAGCATAGAAGTAGCCCTGAGTGCTGAATCATTCTTTGCCTTCAGCCTGTTGATAACAAGCAGATTAACTTCGTACTCATAATCTTCTTTTGACTGCAGATATTCCTCTTTTGAAATAAGCTCCTCTTTGAACAAGGTTTCGTACTGATTAAAAGTCCTTTTTTTGCGGGTAACCTTGAATTCACTGTCCAGGATATTGCGTTTGGATTGAATCAATTCAGTCTCGAAACTGATCCTGGTACTGCGCAGGTAATTCTCCTTCTCGGCCAAAGCGGCTTCGCTGTTCAGGATGGTATGGTACAACTGGCGGTTCTCCAGCCTGAGGATCACATCTCCCTTTTTGACCGTTGCACCCTCTTCAATAAAACGTTCCTCGACAGTACCGCCTTCCACTGCATCCAGAAAAATGGTGGTGATCGGTTCCACCTGCCCAATTACCGTGATGTAGTCATTGAAAGTACCATCCACGACGCTGCTGATGGTCAGTTTATCCTTCTCGGCCCGGAAAACAGAGGAATTATCACCAAATACTATTTTGAATATCAACAATCCGAAAACCAGTATCCCGAGTCCCCAGAAGAGATGTTTCTTCTGAATCCCCTTTTTCTTTTCGATAATTTTATCCATTCCCATGATATGGTACTTTTTATGTTTTTACTATTCCATTCTGGTCTTCAGTCCACAGTCTCCGTTTCTCCGTTTCCTTCTCCCTTCTCCGTTCTCCGGCCTCCGGACGACCACACAGGGTCGCCCTTACTCCCAAAACCTCTTCCCCTCGTAAAACTCAAGGATGCGTCTCTTCATGGCATAAGTGAGTTCAGCGTGAAGCACCTGGCCGGAAGTACTGGCCATTCTGTTTTTGGTGGTGTAAAGCTCTACCGCGGTGATCATACCCTGGTTGAATTTTTTCTGCGAGGCCTGGTATGCCAGCGTATCTGCCTGTAGTTGTTTTTTGGATTGCTGTAACTCTTTCCATGAAGCTGTAAGTTCGTTGTAATTACCCTCCATTTGGTAAAGCAGGTTTTGCCTGGCTATTTCGAGCCTTGTTTTTGCCTGATCGGCGTCAAGTTTGGAGCGTCCGACATCGAAACGGACAGCATTTTTGTTGAAAACCGGGATCGTAAGTGTTGCTCCGATCATCTGGCTGCTGTTGTTCCGGATCTGGTCACTGTACGCAATTACTTCATTGTTATTGTTTTTGTTGGTCTGATAGAATCCTGTACCATAACCTGCCTGAAGCCTGACGGAAGGGGAAAACCCTGCTCTTTTGACATTTATATTTTTTTGACTGGCCTTCCAGGCCAATTCATACGATTGAATGACAGGCGACCATGCAGCATGTTGCACAAAAAGTTCCGTAATATTGGCTGTAATCGCAGCATCAATTTCAGATTCCATTTCCCGAAATTCAAGCCTGATCTGCTGGTCAGGAGGAAGATTCATTGCTTTTTTCAAAAGGATCCGGTTTGATTCAATATTGTTTGCGGTCTGGATGCAAAAGAGTTCGTCCTTTTCAAAATTGGCCTTCACCTCCAGCAAATCGGTTTGCGATTTGAGTCCGGTTGTGACAAGAACCTGCATCTTTTTCACATTCAGTTCCGAAAGGGATCTTTGATCATTGGCTATCCGCATCAACTCCTCAAAATAGAGCACATAAAAAAAAGCATTCATGACAGAAAATGCCAAATCATCCGTCTCACTTACTTTATTGTTGAATGCTGCTTCTTTCCGGTATTGCTGGTATTTGATCTGGTTCTGAAGCATGAAACCGCGGAACAAATCAACGGATGCGCCCAGGTAATAGGAACTGTTAAAGAAAGAGGTGTTGACAATTCCATTGGTATTCGGATCGACAGACCGGCCGTAGTTCATTCCTGCATCGGCACTTCCTCCGATACCGGGCAATAAATTCCATTTCGATTGAATGTAATTGGTCTCCGCAATCTTTTCATCCAGGCCGGCTGAATGTAAAACCAGGTTGTTTTTTATAGCATAATTGATGCAATCTTTCAGGGTCCACTTTTCCTGGGCGGTCAACTGCATACAGGTTAGCATCAGAAACTGAAACAATAAATTGCTTATTCGGAATATCATTTTGATTAATTTTGAAAATATCCGTGCCAAAATAGTGCCAGAAATGCAAATGCACTGATTATCTCATACATTAACTTTTCCTAAATACCCTGACCGTAAAAATAATGGACAAATTATTGTCAATTATTTTTACACTTTGTTGATAATGTATTTTCCTGAATGTAACTTTAAAGAAAAAATGGCAAAAGGAAACATTCTGATTGTCGATGACAACAAGAGCATCTTAAGTGCACTGGAGATTTTACTTTCTCCCGAATTCCAGATTGTCACTACCTTATCTGATCCAAGCCAGATTCCGACCGAATTACGCAAGAAAGAGTACAACCTGGTGATCCTGGATATGAATTTCAAGGCTGGTCTAAACACTGGAAACGAAGGTATTTACTGGCTTGCACGTATCAAAGAGATCAATCCTGAAATTTCGGTGGTCATGATCACCTCCTATGGGGACGTCGAGTTAACCGTTAAAGCGCTTAAGTCGGGAGCCACAGATTTCTTTCTGAAACCATGGGACAACAACAAATTACTGGCGACGCTAAAATCAGCCATCCAGTTAAGCTGGTCAAAGAAGGAGGTTAATCAGCTCAAGGAAAAAGAAAAAATATTAAAGAGCGAAATCAACCGGGAGCACAAATTTATTGTCGGCTCATCGCCCCAACTGATTCAGATGATGAACCTGGTCCGGAAAGTAGCAAAGACGGAGGCAAATGTCCTGATAACAGGTGAAAACGGAACCGGGAAGGAGTTGATAGCGCAGGAAATCCACAGGATATCGGAACGCGCACAGGAGGTAATGGTCAACGTAGACATGGGTGCGATTACCGAAACCCTTTTCGAAAGTGAACTCTTTGGTCATGTGAAGGGTGCATTTACCGATGCCCGGGAAAATCGACCCGGCAAATTCGAAATTGCCGACAAAGGCACCTTGTTCCTTGATGAGATAGGAAATCTCTCTTTTCACCTGCAGGCCAAACTGCTCGCAGCTATCCAGAACCGCCAGATTTCGCGGATCGGCTCCAACCAGATGGTACCATTCGACATACGGCTGATCTGTGCCACCAACAAAAATCTGGAAAGTATGGTCCAGGAAGGACTATTTCGCGAAGATCTGCTCTACAGGATTAATACCATTCAAATAGAAGTGCCTCCGCTTCGCGACCGCGGAGAAGATGTTTTGGTACTGGCTGATTTTTTCCTTAAAAAATACAGCTCAAAATACAACAAACCCAATACAAAGATCAACCAGGCTGCTATGGATAAACTGATCAGGTACCAGTGGCCGGGAAATATACGTGAACTCCAGCATACCATCGAGAAAGCAGTTATCCTTAGCGAAGGCAGTGTGCTGAAACCGGAAGATTTTTTTATGCGGTCGCTTCAAGCGGGTAAATCAGCCAAAACAGAACTTACACTAGAAGAGATGGAAAGAAGGATGATCAGCCTTTCCATCGAAAAAAACAGCGGAAATATGAGCGCCGCGGCCGATCAGCTTGGAATTACACGACAGACACTTTACAACAAAATCAAAAAATCCGGATTATGATTAGTCGAAATCTGTATTTTCAGCTGATTTTCAGGACCCTGATGATATTTATTCTGGCCTTGTTTGCCAGTTGGCTGTTGGTTGCTGATGCCTCTCTCCTGTTTGTTTTGATTTGCTTAATCATTGAGACTGTCATTGTTATCAACCTCATCAATTACCTGAATTCCACCAACCGAAAACTTGGTTATTTTCTTGACGCAGTTCAGAACGAAGATTCGTCGCTGTCGTTTCCAACTAATATCACAGATAAACCAACCCGTGAACTGTATGTGGGTCTGAACAAAGTCAACAAACAAATTCAGCAGCTTAGAATCGAAAACCGGCAGCAGGAGCAGTATTTTCAAACGTTACTCGAACATGTTGGTACAGGAATACTGACCTTTAATAACAATGGATTTGTTCTGCACGCCAACTCAGCTGCCAAAAAGATGCTGGCGGTTGAAGTGCTCACCCACATCAGCCAACTGGGGCGAATTAACAAAAATCTCTTTCTGGCGATCAGGGATATCAAGCCTTTTGAGCAAAAACTGGTTTCTTATGCTACAGAAAGAGGAACAATACAGCTCTTATTGAAAGCTACCTCTTTCAAAACAAAAGAAAGCGAACTGATATTGCTTTCAGTGCAGGACATCCGGAATGAACTGGATGAGAAAGAACTTGATTCATGGATGAAACTTATCAGGGTATTGATGCATGAAATCATGAATTCTATCGCACCAATCACTTCACTTTCCGAAACTCTTTACAAGTATTACTTCCCGAATGGCAGTCAGGTTCTTCCTGAAGAAGTAGATGATGCAATGATTCAGACCACTATCAAGGGATTGGATGTTATCCGGGAAAGAGGAAATGGTCTGATGCAGTTTGTTGAATCGTACCGCAAACTGACGCGACTTTCCAAACCGGAGATGAAGTTTTTCAGGATTGCCGATCTGTTTGAAAAGTTGAAGATTTTATTCTCCTCACTCGAAAACAGCGAAAAGGTCAAACTATATATAGCGGTCAAACCGCCGGATATGGAGCTTTATGCCGACGAGAATCAGGTTGCCCAGGTACTGCTCAATTTGTTGAAAAATGCTTTGCTGGCATTAGATGATAGGCTGGATGGCAGAATTCAACTCCTATCAGGATTCAATTCCGACCACCGGACCGAATTCAGGATAATCGACAATGGACCAGGAATACCGGCTGAAATTCTGGAACAAATTTTCGTACCCTTTTTTACTACACGGGAAAATGGTTCAGGAATAGGACTCAGCCTGTCCAGGCAGATCATGCGGCTTCATGGCGGAAGCCTCCGGGTCCGATCGGTTCCGGGAAAAGAAACTGCCTTTAGCATGGTTTTTAGTTCCTGAATAGCATATTCCCCGTGAAACTCAGTGCTTCTCTGCGATCCCGGATATGCAGGACAGGGTATTTTTTTAAAACACCATTGATGTGTGCTGAACAAACGTCAAAATGTGTAATTTTGTGTTTGATATCAATTTAATAAAGAATAAGCACCGTTTTACGCGGAGGGATCATACAACAATGAAAAAAATTCAGATTGCAGAAATATTGAAGTCAGGTGAGGTTGGCGCAGAGATAACGGTCAAAGGTTGGGTTCGTACCCGTCGCGGCAGTAAGAATGTAAACTTTATTGCCATGAATGACGGCTCTACCATCCATAACCTTCAGGTAGTTGCAGAAGTGGAAAGTTTTGGTGAGGAGTTTTTCAAAAATATCAATACCGGAGCAGCGATTGGCGTAACCGGTACATTGGAGGCTTCGGCGGGTTCCGGTCAGTCAGTTGAATTGAAAGCCGAAAAAATTGAACTCATCGGTTTATCCGATCCTGACAAATATCCCATCCAGCCGAAACGGCACAGTCTCGAATTTTTGCGCGAAATGGCACATCTCCGGCCGAGAACAGCCACGTTCAGCGCGGTTTTCCGGATACGGCATGCGATGATTTTTGCCATACACTCTTTCTTCAATGAACGCGGGTTTTTCAATGTCCATACCCCCATTATCACCAGTTCTGATGCGGAAGGTGCAGGCGAAATGTTCAGGGTAACCACCCTGCCCGCCGTCGATGCCACGCTGAACGAGGAAGGGAATGTTGATTTTACCCAGGATTTCTTCGGGAAAGCTGCTAACCTTACCGTTTCCGGTCAGCTGGAAGGTGAGCTTTTTGCCATGGCGCTTTCAAAAATTTATACTTTCGGCCCTACTTTCCGTGCCGAAAACTCCAATACCTCCCGTCACTTGGCAGAGTTCTGGATGATCGAACCCGAGGTGGCCTTCTGCGATCTTACCGACAACATGGATCTGGCCGAAGAGTTCTTAAAATACCTGATCAAATATGCTTTGGATCACTGCCTGGATGACCTGCTTTTCCTCAGCAACCGGCTTACGGAAGAGGAGAAAAACAAACCGGCCGACCAGCGTTCGATGGAACTGATTGAGAAACTGAAGTTTGTGGCGGACAATGATTTTATCAGACTCACTTATACCGAAGCGATTGAGATCCTCCGGAATTCGAAGCCGAACAAAAAAGGACAATTTCAATATCCGGTTGGCGGATACGGATTTGATCTTCAAAGCGAACATGAACGTTACCTTGTTGAAAAAGAGTTCAAAAAGCCGGTTATCCTTACCAACTATCCCAAAGAGATCAAGGCATTTTATATGCGCCTGGACGACAACGGACAAACTGTTGCAGCCATGGACGTCCTTTTCCCGCAGATCGGCGAGATTATTGGCGGATCGCAGCGTGAAGAGCGGCTTGAAGTGCTTGAAAGAAGAATGGATGAGATGAACATCCCGAAAGAAGATATGGAATGGTACCTCGATACCCGGCGATTCGGAGGCTGCCCGCATGCAGGTTTCGGCCTTGGTTTCGAACGGCTGATGCTTTTCGTAACCGGAATGGGTAATATCCGCGATGTCGTTCCTTTTGCCCGGACACCTAAAAATTGTGAGTTTTAATTTTGAACAATGCAACACCTCTCTCTCCAGCAAAGGCTGCTTCAAAAGCTATCACCACAGCAGATTCAGGTAATCAAGCTGTTGGAGCTGCCTATGCTTCAGTTGGAGCAACGCATCAAAAAGGAGTTGGAGGAGAATCCGGTGCTGGAGTTGGAAGAAGGTGAATTTGGTCCGGACCAGGAGGAGTCGCCCAACGATCTGAAGACCAAAGAGGACGGCGACAACGAAGAATTTTCGGTTGACGATTACCTCAACGAGGAAGATTATCCTTCCTACCGTTATGAAGCCAATAACTATTCGAAGGATGAAAAAGGGGTGGATATGCCCTATTCCGAAGCATCCTCATTTCACGAATACCTCCAGGAACAGATCGCCATGGTGATGCTCGGCGAGGAGGATGCAATCCTCGCAGAACAGATCATCGGAAATATTGACGAAGACGGATACCTGCGACGCGAACTGGATGCCATCGTGGATGATGTGGCTTTTTCCCGGAATATCCTGACAGACGAAAAAAGGCTCGCCGCCATATTGCGCGTGATTCAGGACCTGGATCCCGCCGGTGTCGGGGCACGCGACCTACGGGAATGCCTTATGATTCAGCTTGTCAGGAAAGATTTGGGGCGGGAAGAGATCCGGCGGGCATACAGGATTCTTGACGAAATGTTTGAGGAATTTACCAAAAAACACTACGATAAGATACAGCGCAAGTTCAACCTGGAAGAGGATGACCTGCGGGAGGCAATGGATGAAATACTTAAACTCAATCCAAAACCAGGCAGCTCTTACAGCAACAACCTGAACAGGGGCAACCAGACCATCATCCCCGATTTTATCCTTGAGATCGTCAATGACGAAATGATTCTTAGCCTGAACCAGCGCAATGTGCCGGAACTCAATATCAGCAATTATTACGCCAACATGCTGAAAACCTTTCGCGACAACGGTAAGGGAATGTCCAACGATCAGAAGGATGCCCTGCTTTTTGTCAAGCAGAAGATCGATTCGGCCAAGTGGTTTATTGATGCCATCAAACAGCGCCAGGAGACCCTGATGCTGGTCATGAATGCTTTGCTTCAGTTTCAGCGTGAGTTTTTTGTGGAGGGCGACGAGACCAAACTGAAACCGATGATCCTGAAAGATATTGCAGATATGACAGGATTGGATATTTCCACCATTTCGCGCGTTTCGAACAGCAAATACATCCAGACCCACTTCGGTATCTATTCACTGAAGTATTTCTTCTCCGAGTCCATGCAAAAAGAAGACGGCGAAGAGGTATCCACCCGTGAGATTAAATCTATCCTGAAGGAATGTGTCGGTAATGAGAACAAACACAAGCCCGTGACCGACGACGAACTGGCTAATATACTGAAAGAAAAGGGCTATAACATCGCCCGCCGCACGGTAGCCAAGTACCGCGAACAACTGGACATCCCTGTTGCCAGGATGCGGAAAGAACTGTAACCTGTGCGCTCAATAATAAGTATAAGAAGTTAAAAATACTGAATGGAGTATATCATTAACCAGTATGCATTCGGGGAAAGACCTCCTGTGACCTTACCCTCACCGGAATTCCTGAAATTACTTCAGGAGGAGGGGATTCGGAAAATGGTAAGCGACCATTATGACCTGTTGCACCAGAGCAAAATCAGTAAGATGTTTCCTCCCGCGAAAGCGGAGCTGGAAATTGCAAAAAAAAACTCGGCGGATTTTTTTGTCCAGATTTGCGGTGGTCACCCATTTTACAACGAGAACCGGGGGAAACCTGTGATGGTTTCTACCCATTCAAGGTTTGCCATTACCATGAAGGACCGTAACATCTGGCTGGGATGTTATATGGAGGTGCTTTCAAAACTTGAATTACCAGCGGATGTCATCCGGTCATTCTGGAATTACCTGAACGTCTTTTCAATCTGGATGGTGAACACCAAAGATGAACCCGTAGCATTGTGGAAAGAGGAGTAATTACCAAAAATTAAGAATAGATTGATTTAAACCACAAATTTGTATCCGATCCCTTTGAGGGTACGGATGTGGTCGTTGCCGATTTTTTCGCGGAGTTTGCGGATGTGCACATCAATGGTGCGGTCGCCGACAATGACATTATCCCCCCAGACAGCTTTGTAAATCTCATCCCGAAGGAAGACTTTATCGGGTTTGGAAATCAAAAGGGAAAGCAGTTCAAATTCTTTCCGGGGCAGCATCATTTCATTTTCATCCACTTTCAGCGTGAATTTCTCCTTATCGACAACAAGGTTACCGATATGAATCACTTTCTCCTGATCGACGCTTTCTGCAGTTGCCCCGCCGCTTCTCTTTAATAAGGCTTTAACCCTGCTTATCAGGACTTTAGGCCGGATTGGTTTGGTGATGTAATCATCAGCGCCGGCATCAAATCCGGCAATCTGGGAATAATCTTCACCCCTGGCAGTCAGAAATGCAATCACAACGTCGCGGCAACCGGGAATTTTCCGGATCTCCTCGCAGGCTGCAATTCCGTCCATTTCAGGCATCATCACATCCAGGATAACCAGATTAGGTTTAACTTTTGTGACCATCTGGATGGCTTCCCTGCCATTTCTGGCGGTGTATACTTTAAATCCCTCTCTTTCGAGGTTGTAGCTTACAAATTCAAGAATATCTTCTTCGTCGTCCACCAATAAAATGCGTGGAGTGGTGTCTTTTTCTGTCATAATATGCGTTTTTTGGTTTGTAGAGACGAAATGTATTGCCTCTCTACAGCATCATAAAATTAGGTTAATTTTTGAATCAACCGTTTTTTGGCCCGATTTTATTTGGGCTGCTTCCCTTTTTCTAGGGCAAAAGTGAATGTAGTTCCGCTTTCCGTTGTGCTTTTCACATGGATTTTTTGTTTGTGTGCCTCGATGATGTGCTTCACAATCGACAAACCCAGTCCTGTACCGCCCTGCATCCTGGAACGGCTCTTGTCTACCCGGTAGAAACGCTCGAATATGCGCGGCAGGTCTTTTTTGTCGATTCCGATCCCGTCATCACTCACTTCAACCAACAGCAAGTTGTTCATGTCGTAAAAGCCGACCGTAACATTTCCTTCCCGTTTGCCATATTTGATCGCATTCCCGATCAGGTTGCGCATCGCTTCGAAAATACGTTTTTTGTCTGCCTTTACCAGGAACGGTTTACCGGAGGTGAGGTTGAGATTCATGGTAATGCCTCTTTCGGTTGCCTCCCTCAGTTCGAGTTCGAACACCTCCTCCACCAGTTTGCTGATATCGAAAATCTCGGGATTCAGTTTCAGTTCTCCGGATTCCAGTTTGGTGATCGACTCCAGATCCTCCACCACATTGATCATCCGGTCGATGCTCTTTTCTGTGCGTTCGAGGTAGAGCCTGTTGATCTCAGGATCTTCAAGTCCGCCGTCCAGCAAGGTTAAAATGTATCCCTGGATATTGAAGATGGGGGTTTTCAGTTCGTGCGACACATTGCCGACAAAATCCTTGCGGTATTTTTCAAGATCACGGAGACGCTCGATTTCCGCCATTTTATCGTCTGCCCATATCTTCACATCGTGTTCAACCTCCGCGAGAATATCTTTGTTGCGGTCCTTTTTTTTCTTTTTTTCTTTACCCGGAACGCCGCTGATTGTTTTGTAGATCGGTGTGATCTTGTCGTTGATCAGGTAATTCAGGATATAGCTGGTCGACTGGAAAGAGAGCAGGAAAATAACAGGAATCAGGACTACCAACAAAAGAGGGTATCCGAAATAATAGTTAAGGGTGAGCAGCAACGCGGCAAAAAGCGTTGTGATCAGAGAAGATACCAACGATAATTTACCAGGTGTATAAGATCTGAGAAATCGCATGTTATAGGATCACAACCCGAAAAGCTTAAATACGTAATAGACAATAGCCGCAAGAGCCATTGATACCGGGATGGTTAAAATCCAGGCATACAGCAAGTTGATGGTCACGCCCCATTTTACTGCGGTGACCCTCTTGGTCAGTCCGGTTCCCATGATGGCTCCGGTGATGGTGTGCGTCGTGCTGACAGGGATACCAAAGGCATCGGTTCCAAAAAGCAGTATGGCACCGGCAGTTTCTGCAGTAACTCCCTCGAAAGAGGTAAGTTTGGTTATTTTTGTTCCCATGGTCTTGACAATTTTCCAGCCTCCGGAAATAGTGCCTAAACTTATGGCAGCGTAACAACCGAAGACTACCCAATGGGGAATAGCATGAATTTTACCATTGACCATGGTGATGTGTGCCCAATTAGGGATGGATGCCGGATCTACGCCGTTAAAGTAAACCATCAAGGTAGCAGCGATAATCCCCATTACTTTTTGTGCATCGTTTCCTCCATGCCCTAAACTAAAAAGGGCAGAAGACAAGAGCTGAAATTTCCTGAAATATTTATCCAACACATGAGGATTGCCTTTTCGAAGTAAATTTAGCAGGAGAACAGAAAGAAAATAGGATATAAACATCCCAAGTAAAGGAGCCAGAAATATAAATGAGGCAATTTTTAAAATTACACTTGATTTTACAACAGTCCAGCCTGCATGCGCGATAGCTGCACCTGCAAAACCTCCGACCAGGGTATGCGATGAACTGGATGGAATACCCAGGTACCAGGTCAGCAGATTCCACATGATCGCAGCGATTATTCCTGCCAGTATCACCTGTAAATTGATTGCATTTGTGTCGACAACCTTCGCGATGGTGTCTGCAATTTTTAATTCAAAAATGGCATAAGCCAGGAAGTTGAAAAATGCGGCCCACAGTACAGCCTGAAAAGGTGACAAAACCTTGGTTGACACAATGGTCGCGATGGAATTGGCAGCATCGTGAAACCCATTGATGAAATCGAATAAAAACGCCAGTATAAGGATAACAACGAGAAGGGTAAAGCTCATTCCTTGTATTTTTAAATCAGTTAATCAGATTAATCGGTGATATATGCCGGAAGGATTTAACCCATTTTAATAATCAGGGAAGAGAAAATGTTACCGACATCATCACATTTGTCGATGGCTTTTTCGAGGGTGGTTAAAATATCTCTCTTTTTGATCAGATCAATGGCATTGACCTCCTGTTCAAAAAGTTTGGAAAGATATTCCTGGTAAATGTCATCTACTTCGCTTTCATATTCGCTGATTTTTTCGTTGCAATGAGCATGCTTCTTAAAATCATTGACTGAACGGACACTGCGTAAAACATTCTGAATTTCCTTGTTGGCAGAGTGGATGCGGTCGGCAATCCAGATAAACTCTTCAGGAAAACTGGATAACTTGTAAAAGTGAATCCTTTTTGATGCTGCATGAATGTAATCGACAACGTCATCCATGTTGTTGATCAGTTCATGGATATCTTCCCGGTCAAAAGGCGTGATGAATGTACCGTTGAGTTCATTAAGCAGGTTCCGGGTGATGTCGTCTCCTATGTGTTCAACATCCTTAATCTGCTTTGTATACTCCAGTCTTTGTGTTAAATCCCGCTCCCTGACCAGTTTGATCAGTAGCTCGGAAGCCAAAACCAGGTTGTCGGCTGCATCATTGAAAAGCGGAAAAAATTTGCGGTCTTTTGGTACCAGGAAACTAAAAATTTTGTCGAGTTTCATTGTATTGTAATTTTTAGCAAAAGTAGACATTTAATGTAGATTATCTATCTTCGCTATACGAATCCTGTAAACGGACATATTAACAAATTGTTGAAATGGACTATCTTGACAATTATCATTTCCTGAAAAAGCGCGTGAACTACGAAGATTACCTGATCAGGCTTGATGAGAAAATGAATATGTACAATTTTTCTTTCCATTCTGAAAATGGTTTTGTCCTGACAGGAGAGGATGATTACTATTGTCCTGTACACGATTTCGCCTCAAAAAACATATCCGGACTCAACTACGGTTATTCCGGATCTGAAACCATTCTGGATTCCCGGGATTCACAGATAAGTGAAAATCTGGATTTCCGTTACCATGTTTTTACCCCGGATACGCCAACCCCGATCAGGGAAGTTGTCATTTATCTGAATGGTTTTAATGAAAAATACTGGACAAAACATTTTCCCTGGGCCCAGAAAATAGCAAGGGATACCGGAAAGACGGTTGTTCTTTTTCCCGTTGCTTTTCACATGAACAGGGCGCCGCACGAATGGAGCGATCCGCACCTGATGTACAGGGTAAGTGAAGAACGAAAAGCTAAATATCCGGATATCATCTCATCCACTCTCTCCAATGCTGCGATGAGTACACGGCTGAATGCCAAACCCCAGCGGTATTTTTGGTCTGGACTTCAGGCATATTACGACGTGATTCAGTTTGTAGATCAGGTCAAACGTGGAGAACATCCGTTAATTCCCAAAGATGTCAGTTTTGATTTCTTTGCTTATTCGATAGGCAATCTCCTTGCACAGGTATTGCTGATGACCAACCATCAGGGATATTTTAATCACTCCCGTTTGGCACTTTTCTGCGGCGGATCCGTTTTTAACAGGATGTCGCCTGTCTCGAAGTTTATTCTGGACAGCGAAGCCAATGTTGCGCTTTATTCTTATGTGGTTGAACACATTGAAAGCCACCTGAAGAAAGATGCACGCCTGCGTCACTATCTGGGCGAAGATCATCCGGAAGGGCTAAATTTACTGAGGATGATTAATTACAAACTGATGCTTGAGCAACGCGAAGAACTCTTCCGAAAGATGAGCCACCGGGTTTTGGCCATCGCGCTGGTTCATGATACGGTGATTCCCCCTTACGAAGTGATGAATACACTTCAGGGCATTAACCGGGATATTCCGATTCCCGTTGAAGTGTATGACTATCCTTATCCTTACAGCCACGAAGAACCATTTCCGGCCGTTGAAAAGATCCGGGCAGATGTAGATCAGATGTTTAACAAGACTTTTGACCGATTTTGTGAATTTTTAGGCTGATTACCTATTTTTTGCTGCATCATTGTTCGGATCTGAAATCTGCCTGAAAGAGCAGCTAGAATGATCTTGTGTAAGTGGTAGATTCTGCGCGGCATCCAAATACAAATTCGAAATTCCAAAATCGAAAATCACTTTGCGAGCGCTTTGCGTGTCACAAAATACATTTTGGCGATCCCATACATTAGTACTAAAGCAAAGATAATTGCGGCGCCTGAGGGGATGTCGTAGATGTACGAGAAGATCAGCCCTGCCATTGATCCGACAAAACCAAAGAACATGGAATAGAAGATCATCCGGTGGAAATGGCGGGTAAAAAGGTTCGATATGGCCTGCGGGATGGTGAGCAGCGACATCACCAATATGATTCCTACCACCCTAATATTCAATACAATCGTAAGGGCCACCAAGCAGATCAATATCATGTTGAAAAGCCGTACCGGTGAATTGTTGGTGAGGGCATACTCTTCATCGAACGAAATAAAAAGGATCATCCGGTAAAACAGGATGAAAAAGGCAGCGATTCCCAGCGTAAGAAGGGTAAGGAAAATGAGATCCGTCAGTGAGACCGTCAGAATATTCCCGAAGAGATAGCTCATCAGGTTGGGCGCATAGCCGGGCGTCAGGAAAATAAAGATGATCCCCAGCGCCATGCCCAGCGCCCAGAGCATCGCGATAGCTGAATCTTCGCGGAGATCGGCTTTCCTGGTAAAAAATTCAATGCCCAGCGCCGAAAATATACCAAACATGACTGCCCCGAGAATCGGATCGAACCCGAAGTAATAACCCATTCCGATACCACCAAAGGAGGCATGTGTTATGCCGCCGCTGATAAAGACGATCCGGCGCGAAACAATATAGGTCCCGATGATGCCGCAGGTGATGCTTGCAAGCAAAGATGCCAGCAGGGCATTGCGGAAGAAATTCATCGCCAGCAGAGACATCAGGTTTTCCATTATTGCTCGTGTGTATGTAAAACGGTATGCGGAATTTTACCGTGGGTAATAATCTGGATCGGACATTCATAAGCCTCCATCAGTTCGGGTGTAATCTTGTTTCCGGGATGGTAATGCAGTGAGTAGTTGACACATGCAATCGATTTAACATAAGTTGATATGGTGCCTAAGTCATGCGACACCAGTAAAATGGCAATGTTTTCGTTCAGCTTGCGTAATTTCTCATACAATTCCTTTTCAAAACGGTTGTCCACATAGGTGTTGGGCTCGTCCAGCACCAGCAGTTTGGGCTGGTTGACCAGCGCCCTGCAGAGCAGCGCCCGCTGGATCTGCCCGCCGGAAAGTTCTCCGATGGCTTTGTTGCGGATCTCATATATTCCCATCTCCTCCATAAGATGGCCTGAAAATTCGAGGTCTTTCTTGTCGTAACGTTTGATGATGCGTTTTCTGGACATCAGTCCCGACCTCACTACTTCGGAAACGGAAATAGGAAATTTGCGGTCGATGTTGTTGATCTGCGGCAGGTAGCCAATGCGGTGGTGGCTTCCTTCAGTCATGCAGTCGTGAAATACAACCTCACCCTTCACCGGTTTAAGTAAACCGAGAATGGCTTTCAGCAGTGTTGTCTTGCCTCCGCCGTTCGGACCTATTACGCCGATAAAATCTTTGTCATGGATGGTGAGGGAAACATCAGAAAGAACGATGTTTTCATCGTATCCGGCTGTGAGGTGGCGAATGTCAATCAGTGGGACCATGTAGGAAAAATTCTGCAGCATATTGTCAGATACAAATTTACAAAATAATCATCGGATGGAGTCAGGTTTCTCCATGGCCATTTTGCGGGCCAGCGAAATCATTTCATTGGGCCAGTCGTAGGCCAGCGGGTCGATCCGAATCACTTTGCTGCCGGTTTCCCTGGCGATGATCTCGACGTTTTCAACATCAAATTCCCGCTGAATCATGATAAATGCAATTTTTTGTTTCCTGGCTTCCTCTATCATCCTCTGGATATGATGAGGGGTAGGGATTTTACCTTCAAACTCTATGGAGAGTTGTTCGAGGTGGTAATCCCGGGCAAAATAACCAAGTGCAGGGTGAAAAACCATGAATTGGCGCGATGGAATATTGGTCAGAATCGATGTCACTAAACGGTCAACGCTGTCGATTTTGGCCATAAGTTGGTCGAGGTTGGCCTGGAAGCGGGCCTTGTTGGCAGGATCAATTTGTACCATACCATCGAAGATATTCCGGGCGATGATTCTGGCCCCGGAAGGGGTCGACCACGTATGGGGATCCACCCCTTTTTCGTGCGCCTTTCCGCCGTGGTCGTGACCTTCGGCATGAATTACATCCACCCCTTTTGAGGTGTTAATAAAAAGCAGATTGGGGTTAATGGATTGGAATTTATCTGCATATGCCTCTTCAAATCCAAGATATCCGTTGGCAAAATAGGCGCCTGCGCGGGCCATTCCGCTCATTTGCCGTGGCGTCGGGTTGTATGTTTCGGGGCCAACCCCCGGAGGGACGACAACCTCGGTCGTATAAAGGTTACCTACGATCTGGTCGGTAAAATACTGAAGCGGCAGGATGCTGGCAAAGACAATATTTTCAGCAGGTTTTTTTGGAGCTGTATTGCAGGAAATCAGAGCCGCAAGAAGCATAAAAACCAGTATTATTCTTTTCATTATTAAGCAACATTTAAAAATAAATATTTTGTCTCAGGATTTTCCGTTCTACTGCATCACTTCTCATTTTTCGTCATTTTGAGCCTTCCGTCCGAAATGATCCGGAACCAATTCTCATCATCTTTCGGTCTCCTCCAAAACTAGTCTCCTAGTCCTAGTCGTCCAGTCTCTCCATCTCACCGTCTCTCCGTCCTTCCGTCGTCCGGTCTTCCTCCAACATTTCATCGTATCACCGTTTCCGGTACAGGTGTTTCCTCCTCCAGAATATCAATAGGTCCTTTGATTCCCAAGGGTTTTGCCTTGCTCCGGGTCACCAGGTACACCCCGAAAAAGATCAGAACTGCTGAGAGCACCTTGATCACTGAAAAGTGATCCATCCCCACGGAAATGGCCACAAGGGAAGCTACCAAAGGTTGAAAGTTGTTGTACATACTGATCGTTGTAGGCCTGATCCGCTGTTGGGCCATTGGGATCAGCAGATAGGTGATGAAAGTGGCCATGACAAGTGTGTAAATCATCTGAAGTACGGCTATTTTCTCAGGATGCAGGTAAACAGGTGCGGAAAGTACTTGCCGGTAGTAGAAAGGCGTTACAAAAACGGAGGCGTACAAAAACATCCATTTCATCAGCGTGACCGCTGAATAGCGTTGGGTCAGGGGCTTGGTGAAAACCAGGTAAAAGGCATAGATGACGGCACTGCCGAATATCATCAGGTTACCAACCAGACTGCTGGCACGACCAACTGATGCATGATGGCTGGTGTAAACCAGAAGGATTGCTCCTGAGGCTCCGACCAATATACCTGCTACTTTTAAAAAGGTGATGGGTTCTCTCAGTAAAAATGCCGCAAAAATCATCGCGAAAAGCGGACCGCTGGTAATGATGATGGAGGCATCAATGGGCGATGTCATGTTGAGTCCCAGGATAAATAGCCCCTGGTTTAAAGCTACACCAAACATAGAACCAAGAAGAAAGAAGCGGTGATCTTTGAGGGGTGTCCTTTCGGCTGGCATAAAAAACGAGGCGATCCAGAAGGCAGTTGTTCCGAAGAGAATCCGTGACAAAGTGAGGCCTTCGGGAGAGATCGACAGCGGCAGCAGCGATTTGGAAAGCGGAATATTGATCCCGAAAATAAGGGTTACCGCAATCATGATAAGATGGCCGTTTTTTCTATCCTTTGGCATAGCGGTTATTTGTATTCAACTTCCAAACCTGTATCCTTTCCATTCTGGTGTTATTCGTCCCGTAGAAGCTGCAAAAGTAAATTTAAATCCTGCATTAAAAAAAATCTTTTGTCGAAAGACTCTACGGTTTTGAAGATGAGATATTTCTGTCAGTCAGTTCAGGGAAGGAGCCTGGCGGCAGATTCATCTGTGAACCATGATAATTCTCCCTGGACAGGTTTGATGTATGCGGCAGGCAGGAGACTTGCCTTTTCGGTTCCGAAGAAAATTTCCGACAAACGTTCAGCCTTCCCTGCCCCTGTTACAAGGAAGCAGATTTTCGCGGCCCGGTTAATCACACTCCCCGTCAGGGTGATCCTGGACTGCCCTGTTACAGGGTGGTGAGCGACTTCACAGATACTTCCCGAAAGCAGCAATTCCATCCGGTCCGGGAAAATGGAAGCAGTATGGCCATCTTCTCCAACCCCTAAAAGAAGGAGGTCGAACCGGGGCCAACCCGAATAGCTGTCTAGTTCGTCCCGGATTTGTTGTGCATAATATTCTGCTTCCTGGCAAGGATCCTGCTCTCCGCGCATGCGGTGGATATTCCTGTCAGGAATCCGGATTTTTGAAAACAGCAGTTCCCGGGCAACACCATAATTGCTTTCCGGTTCTTCGGGTAGGACCATCCGCTCATCCACCCACCAGAAATGGGTTTTCTGCCAAAGGATCGAATCCGGATATTTTGATGCCAAAACCCTGAAGAGTAGTTTGGGTGTGGAGCCGCCTGAGATAGCCAGATCAAACCGGTTGCCGGTTGAGTTTGCTATAAGCTCCACCAACCAATCGCTGACCTTATCGGCGAGGGTTTCCGGATCCTTAAAAATTGTAAGATTTTGATTCATTTTTCAATATTCGTTTCACCGTTTCACCGTTTCACCGTTTCACCGTTTCGTCCCGTCATCCCGTCATCCCGTCATCCCGTCATCCCGTCCTCTGGTCCTCTGGTCGTCCCCTCGTCCCGTCGTCTGGTCGTTAGTGAAGTCACAATTCACAATACTCCCCGTCATGCGCCAAATTTTTACATGGTTTTCGCCAGGTACTGTTTTCGACCAGGTCGTCAACCAGCTCGGGTCCCCAGGTACCGGCGGGATAGCCGTAAATTGGGATATCCGGGTTGTTTTGCCAGGCATCCAGGATGGGTTGAACGAATTCCCAGGCTTTTTCGACGGCATCACTGCGTGAATAGAGTGTGGCGTCTCCCTGCATACAATCCAGCAGTAACCGGCTGTAGGCCGACGGCAGGTAGGTTCCGGAGAGCTTGTTGTAGTGAAAATCCATGTTCATATTTTGAACCCGGAATCCGGCACCGGGGACCTTCATCCCTATTTTGAGCAATACTCCTTCATCGGGTTGTATGCGCAGGACCAACTGGTTGTTTAACGGTTCTGTGTCGAACTGGTACTGGAACAGGTGATGCGGTGTGGTTTTAAAATAGATCACCACTTCCGTGACCCTGGTCGGCAATTTTTTACCTGTCCGGATGTAGAAGGGTACGCCGGCCCACCGGAAATTATCGATGAAAAATTTCAGGGCTACAAATGTTTCGGTCCTGGACAAGGGATCAACACCCTTCTCCTCCCGGTAACCGTTGATGAGTTCGCCTGCAATATGCGATTGGGAATACTGTCCACGGAAAACATGGGCGGCAACATCTGCTTCCCTGATTGGCCGTATAGATTGAAATACCTTCAGCATCTCATTGCGGATGGCATTTGCTTCGATCACAACCGGCGGTTCCATGGCCACAAGGCCAACCAGCTGCATCAGGTGGTTCTGCACCATATCGCGCAAAGCACCCGACTGGTCATAATATCCCCCGCGCTCTTCAACCCCCAAGGTTTCAGCAGAGGTTATTTCGACATGATGGATGAAATTCTGGTTCCAGATGGGTTCAAAAATGCCGTTAGAGAACCGTGTCACCAGCATATTCTGTACGGTTTCCTTTCCCAAGTAGTGATCAATCCGGTAAAGCTGCTCTTCGGAGTAAAAAGAAAGCAATTTTTTATTGAGATCACGGGCTGTGGACAAATCTGTTCCGAAAGGTTTTTCAATGATCAATCGTTTGAAACCATTCGAACAATCATTGAGCCCGGCTTCAGCCAAAACTTTCGGAATTACCGGATAAAGCTGCGGTGGAGTGGATAAGTAAAAAATATAATTGGCCGGTATTGACAGTTTATTCCCAAGTTCTTCCAGTCTGGTTTTAAGTTTTGGATAATCATCTGCATTGGAAGTTTCCACCGGTTGGTAGAAGAGAGATTCAAGAATTTTTTTGGTATCCTCTCCTTTTTGAGAAAGCAAAGGCAAGAATTCGCTCATCTTTTCCCTGAAAGCCTGATCTGAAAGTTCTGTTCTGGAAACACCCAAAACGGCAAATTTTTCCGGAAGAAGTTTCTGCTGGTGCAGTTCGTAAAGGGCAGGTATCAGTTTTCTTTTGGTCAGGTCGCCAGATGCGCCGAAGATGACCAGGATATGTGGTTCGGGGATTTTCATTTGGATTGCGGTGTGAAATCTAAAGTTTGAATGTAGTCAATATTTAGCGAATTTTCATTTTTAGACCAGATTGCATACATATCTTTGGTTTAATATTAATAAATTTGTTTGCCAGAGAGAAACTTAACCTTATACGCAGATGACCACTCAAAAGATTGTCGAAATCCGAAACCTCAGTAAAAAATATGGCAAAAATGAGGTTCTCCACCAGATTGATCTTGATATTACTTCCGGTCAGATCATCGGTTACATCGGACCCAACGGCGCCGGGAAATCCACTACGGTGAAAATTCTTTGCGGATTAATCCAGGATTTTAAAGGTGAGGTCAAGATTTTTGACAAGGATTTAAGGACCCAAACACTTGAAATTAAAAAGCAGGTTGGTTATATTCCCGAAAATGCGGTATTGTACGAATCACTGACCCCAATGGAATTCATGGAATTTATCGGCGAAATGCGCGGATTGGGCAGTGAACAAACACGTGAAAAGGGTGCGGCTCTGATGAACATCTTCGAGATGAAGGCAAATCTCAACCAACGTATATCAACGTTTTCGAAAGGGATGCGGCAGAAAGTGCTCATCTGTTCAGCTTTGCTCCATAATCCGGATCTTATTTTCATGGATGAACCGCTATCCGGATTGGATGCCAATTCGGTTATCATGGTAAAAGAGATGCTGACCCACTTGGCGCGGGAAGGTAAAACAGTCTTTTACAGCTCACACCTGATGGATGTGGTAGAAAAAATTTCGGACCGGATTATCCTTATCGATCAGGGGAGAGTAATCGCCGACGGATCGTTTGAAGAGCTGAACAAAAACTCGAACGACGAAAACCTGGAGAAGATGTTTACCCGTCTGACAGGGAATACCGATCATGGAGAGAAGGCCGAGGCATTCATCAACGCATTTGAGAAGTAAAATATGATCAGGATAATTCTCGCCCTTTTTATCCCCATGCGGCGGTTAATCGAAAAGATGGGGGCTGATTATGATCAGTTTATCATGATTTTGCGTCTCAAACTGACACTTGATGACCGCCGGATAAAAACTAACTCAAGAAATTCAGGAGGGGAGCAGGGGACGATGCTTGTAAAGCAATCTCTAATGCAGATTTTGGTGGGAGCCATGTTCACGATTGTGCTGATCCTGGTAAAATCGCAATTTACCTATTACTATATTGCCCATATCCTGATTATGACCTTTTTGGCGATGATGATTATCTCGGAATTCACCAGTATTTTGTTCGACACTTCGGATAATTCAATTATTCAGCCGCTTCCGATCAAAGGGAATACCATGAGTCTGGCCCGGAATGCCCATATTTTCCTGTACCTGACGATGATGGCCCTGAGCCTTTCCATGCTGTCGCTGATCCTTGCCATTTTCAGGTTTGGCATTATTTCGGGCGTTATCTTTCTCTTTACCCTATTCCTGAATGTGCTGTTTACCTTGTTTTTGTCCAACATCCTTTATCTGGTTATCATGAGGTTTGCCAAGGGGGAAAAATTGAAAAATCTGCTGATGTATTTTCAGGTTTTTATTGCCATCTTTTTTATGGCAGCCTACCAGATAGGCATGCGGATGGTTGACAAAACCAATCTTGCGGATATGGTGTTACAGGTTCACTGGTACACCTATCTGATTCCGCCGGCCTTCTTTTCCGGCTTTATCGAAGCCTTTTCCACCTTAAATTTTGATTTGTCGCATCTTTTGTTTATCGCTGAAACTGTGACTGTTCCTTTCCTTGCTTTTTACTTGTCGGGAAAGTACCTGACTCCCTTATTTAACCGAAAATTAATGGATCTGGAGCTTGGAGACCGTTCGGCTAAAGTGAAAACGGAATTTGCAGGCGAAAGCCTTTGGTACAGGCTCGTCTCCACACTGATGGTATGGAAAACAGAAGAGAAAGCAGCCTTTAAATTTATGTGGAGGATGACCGGCAGGGAAAGGCTTTTTAAACAAAGGCTGCTTCCGCAATTCGGGTATGTGGTTGTAATTATGGTTCTCCCGTTTATCAACAAACCGGTTAGTTTGCAGGAGCTGGCGCTGACTAACAGATACCTGATTTTCCTGTATATCACCATTTTTTTAGCCGCAGGACTGACTACTGCGATGGGCAACGGAACCAACAAAAATGCGGCATGGATTTTTAAGGTTTTGCCTGTGAATTCGCCGGCCGATTATTTCAAGGCATTTATAAAAGCGGCATTTGCGAAGTTTTTTATCCCCTTTTATCTGTTCGCAGGCACTGCAATCTGTTCAATCTGGGGAGTAAAAGTGCTCCCGGATGTAATTGTCGTGTTACTGGCCAGCTATCTGGTAACAATATGTATTTATTATCTGGATGATTGTCATTTTCCGTTTACAATAGAAAATGTGGCCGCCCAGGGAGGGGGAGCATTCATCAAAGTATTTGGGGTCATGATCCTTGCAGCAGCTGCCGGTTTCCTGCACTACTATCTGCTTCAGGCGTTTTCATTGGCCAATCTGATTTTGATCCCGTTTTATATTGGAGGGATTTTCATAATGAACCGGTTCGTGGTCTACCGGAATATCACCTGGCGCAAAGTTGACAGGGCAAATAATTTGGGTTAGTCTTCAGTCACCAGTCCACAGTCCACAGTCTCCCAGTCTCCCAGTCTCCCAGTCATCCAGTCGTCCCGTCGTCCCGTCGTCCCGTCATTCTTAAAACGCGGCCCGGTACCTGGCATTATCTTCCTCCATCAGCGATTGGTATGAATCGTACCGCGAAGTAGAAATACTTCCCCGGGAAACAGCTTCTTTTACTGCACAACCGGGTTCGTGCATGTGGGTGCAGTTGAAAAAGCGGCAATGGTCCAGTAACCTGAAGATTTCGGGAAAGTAATGTGAGATCTCTGTTTTCTCCATGTCGATCACGCCAAAACCACGGATTCCTGGTGTATCTATCAGGTAAGTGTCCTCCGAAAGGAGGTGCATTTCGGCAAAAGTGGTCGTGTGCTTTCCCTGCTGGTGGTGATCTGAAATTTCATTGGTCTTAAGTTTGAGCTTAGGGTTGAGGCAATTGAGCAATGATGATTTGCCTACGCCCGAATGACCTGAAAACAGGGTCATTTTACCTTTCAGCCTTTCAATCAGCTGATCAATGTTGTAATTGTTTTTGGCAGACACCCTGTAGCAAGGGTAACCGATACCCTCATAGATGTAAACCAGTTCCTCCAGCCTGGCCAGGTCGGCTTCATTGTACAGATCGACCTTGTTGAAGACAATCCCGGCAGGTATCCGGTAGGCTTCGGCCGAGATAAGGTAACGGTCGATAAAACCTGTCAGGGTTACCGGGTAATTGATAGTAACAATCAGAAAAAGCTGGTCCACATTGGCGGCAATGATCTGGCTTTCTTTTGACAAATTGGATGATTTGCGGATGATATAATTTTTTCTGGGTTCAATTTCATAGATCACCCCGCACCTTCCACTCGGTGTAGTCTCATCTTCCTGGATCTCATAACGGATCCGGTCGCCTACCGAAACGGGGTTGGTCGTCCGCACCCCTTTCATGCGCAGTTTACCTTTGATGCGGCAGTCGATGATATCACCATCGTCGTTTCTGACAGTGTACCAGCTTCCCGTTGAACGTATAACCAATCCTTTCTCCAATGCGTATAAATTGTTTTCAAAAGTAGTCAAAATGTACTGATTCATTACCGAATTACTGAATCGTCTAATTGTATCATTTGATTTTTTATTGCTTAGAATGAATCAAAGAGCTTTTATTACCTTTGCCGCATCCAACAGGATCAAAAATTAAGTAAAACAGAATAACAGATGAAGACGAACCGGATTTTAAAAGCTGCTCTTGCGCTGTCGTTAGCAGCTGTTATGGGATTGTCGTTCTGGGGCTTCAGGACTGACCAGAAAAATTTTGAAATATCCAAGAACCTCGATATTTTCTATTCACTTTTCCGCGAACTGAACCTCTTTTATGTAGAGGATATCAAACCGGAGAAACTGATCAGGACAGGCATAGATGATATGCTGGAATCGCTGGATCCCTATACAACATACATCCCGGAAGATGAAATGGACGACTTTAAATTCATGACTACCGGTGAATACGGAGGTATTGGGGCGCTTATCAGCCGAAGAGGAGACAAGGTTGTTGTAGCGGAGCCTTATGAAGGATTTCCGGCGCAGAAGGCCGGACTGAAGGCAGGAGATGTCTTTGTTGAACTGGATGGGAAAGCCGTAAATAAATCGACCGTTGAAGAGGTGTCAGCCTTGTTGAAAGGACCTGCAAAAAAAACACTCAAGTTGAAAATGTTGCGTCCTGATTCAAAAAAACCCTACGAGGTTGAAATAATTCGCGAGGAGATAAAAATTAATCCGGTTACTTATGCCGGTATGCTGAACGATAAAGTTGGATACATCCGCCTTTCCAGTTTCACAGATGGTTGTACAGATCGTATCAAAGAATCATTTCTGGATTTGAGGGATAGAAAAGGGGCAAAATCCATGGTCATTGATTTACGTGCAAATCCGGGAGGATTGCTGGGTGAAGCAGTGAAAATGGTCAACCTTTTTGTTAAACGCGGCGAAGAGGTTGTCAGCACCAGAGGAAAGGTCGCCCAATGGGATAAAACCTACCGTGCGACAGAACAGCCAATTGATACACTGATGCCTTTGGTCGTGCTGGTGAACCGCGGTTCCGCCTCTGCCTCCGAGATTGTATCAGGGGCCCTGCAGGATCTTGACCGGGCAATTATCATGGGTAAAAGGACTTTTGGTAAGGGACTTGTTCAAACTACCAGGGATCTGAGCTACAATTCCAAATTAAAAGTCACAACTGCAAAGTATTATATCCCCAGCGGTCGATGCATACAGGCCCTGGATTATTCGCACAGGAACAAAGACGGCAGTGTCGGGAATATACCCGATTCACTGATACATAAATTTACCACCAAAAACGGACGGGTTGTCTACGATGGCGGCGGCATTATCCCGGATGTCAAGTTGGACCAGGACACGCTCTGTGATCTTGCATACAAGCTGATACAGGACAATATCATCTTTGATTTTGCCACAGGTTTTGCCTCCAGGCACAACACCATTGCTCCACCTGATCAATTTGTAATCGATGATCAGACCTTCGACGAGTTTCACCAGTTTCTCCTTTCCAAACCGTTCACCTACGAATCGAGGAGTGAGCAGACCCTGAAGACCCTGATTGAAACTGCCAGGAGGGAGCGTTCTTATGATGATTCCAAAGCGGAGTTTGAGGCGCTTGGTAAAAAACTGACAAAAAACGTAGAGTCTGATTTGAATAAATTCAGAAAAGAGGTAAGCAGTGTGCTGGCTGATGAGATTGTTACCCGCTATTATTATCAGAAAGGTGCCGTAGTCGCTTCCTTCAGGGATGATACAGATATTGCCGGGGCCAAATCATTACTAGCAAATAAAGGCGAATACCTTACAGTCCTGCAACCGGCGCCGGCTGCAAAAGAGATAAAAAAATAAAGCCATCATCCAGGATAACGGCTTTAAAACAGATTGTATCAATCAGTTTACTCCCAAAGGTTAAAACGATCGGGAAATATAATTGAAAGGCTTATCAGTACAAGTATAATTACTCCCAAGGCAACAAAGAAGAGTATAATGCCGGTTTTGTATCTTTTGTTGCTCCTGATCAGGTTTTGAACAGCTATAATTTTTGATATTTTTTCTACCATCTTTTTGAGGGCCATCTGATCTTTGACAATATAATCGTATGCCCCGAGTTTCATCGTATTGATAGCAACGTCGATGTTATCCTGACCGGACAGGAAGATAAATTCTGTATTAGGATATAATTTTTTGGTTGCTTTTAATACCTCTATCCCATCAATTCCTTCCAGAAGATAATCCTGGATGACAATGTCAGGCTTTTGGTCAATTCTTTTCAAGCACTCTTCACCGCTTGAAAAGCTCTCAATGTTATTGAATTTTTTCGAATTCAAATAATTCACTACCAACTTATTATAGACAGGGTTGTCTTCTACAATAAAAATCAACGGGTCTGTTCGTTTCTGCATAGTGGTCAGTTATTAATAGGTTACTGAGGCCAAAGTCCAACGATAAATTCTCAAGGAGCTTAGTGACAATCATAAACATATGATCGACCTAGTAAATATAACAAAAATCCTGTTAATTTGTTGTTTGTGTTTACGTGTTTTTTTTTTGGAGGTTACAGGGGACTAATTCTACCTGTTTTACTGCGGTTCGTTCATAAAATATTATTATTTTCGCCAAAGCCGTAACAGATATAATTAAGTATCAGTAAGAACTATTAGTTGATCTGTCTAAAAATCACGCGCTTAAAATTAAATTTCTATAAGATGAAAAATCTGAATCTCCTGCTCTTTCTTATTGTTGTCTCCCTGGTCGGATGTAAAACACAGAAAATTGCTCCGAAACCGCAACCTGTCGCACAGGAGACAGCGACTTCGGCGGCACCATCAACCACGCCCAAAACCTCCAAACCGGTTTCTGTTTCTTCAAAAGAGGAGCGTTTTTCTGCAGCTCAGGGGGAAACAGCGGATTATGGATCTAATAAGTTTTTTGTCATTTTGGGTAGTTTCTCTGTATTGGAAAATGCAAAACGCCTGAAAGAGACGTTGATAACTGAAAA
Organism: Bacteroidales bacterium; assembly: GCA_038323575.1. GTDB lineage: Bacteria > Bacteroidota > Bacteroidia > Bacteroidales > Prolixibacteraceae > CAINVV01. Next base: position 27,458 of record JBBQHB010000059.1, read on the forward strand.
TTTCCATCCGGTAATCCTGCAGAACGAAAGCGGTATGTACCGGGTATGCGGAAACAGTTATGCCGTTGAGAGTGAAGCCCGTGCAAAGATTGCTGAAGTGAGGGGAAAATATTCCAATTACAGCGATGTCTGGTTGTTGATCAAAAAACAATAATGACCTTATTGTCAGATGGTCAGAATTTCTTTCTCTTTGGCTATTAACATGGCATCGATCTTCTTGGTGTAGGTGTCTGTCAGGTTCTGAATCTCTTCCGCCGAAACTTTTTCTTCGTCTTCAGAAATCTCTTTTGCCTTAAGCAGTTTTTTAAGAAAATCGTTGCCGTCTTTCCGGGCCGACCGTACACTGATCTTGGCAATCTCACTCTCTTTGTGGGCATCTTTCACCAGATTGTGCCTGCGCTCTTCCGTTGGAACCGGAACATTGATGCGAATGATCTCTCCGTTGTTTTCAGGATTGAAGCCGAGATTTGAATTGATTATTGCACGTTCGATCGTGTGAATCATCTTCTTTTCCCAGGGTTGAATCGCAATTGTCCTGGCATCCGGAGTGCTGATGTTGGCAACCTGGGCTATAGGAGTCATTGCACCGTAATAATCAACCATTACTCCGTCGATCATTCTCGCTGAGGCTTTTCCAGCCCGGATATGGGCAAGCTCGTTATCAAGATGGGCCAATGCATGCTCCATCCTTTCAGCGGTTTCATCCATTAACATTTGAATTTCCTCGTTCATGCGGCTAATGTATTGATTAGTTAATCATTGTAAACATATGTTCCAATAGGTTCGCCATGGACCACTTTCAAAAGATTGCCTTTTTTGTCCATGTTAAAAACGATAACAGGCAGGTTATTTTCCTTGCAGAGTGTTGTTGCAGTCAGATCCATGATACGCAGGCCTTTCGAGTATACTTCATCGAAAGAGATCTTGTCATATTTTTCGGCTGCAGGATTCTTTTCCGGATCAGCATTATAGATACCGTCCACCCTGGTTCCTTTTAGCATGACATCCGCGCCGACCTCAATGGCCCTCAGGGAAGCTGCTGTATCCGTTGTAAAAAAGGGATTGCCAGTACCGGCAGCAAAAATGGCTACTTCACCCTTTTCAAGTGCTTTGATAGCAAGTTCTTTGGTATAGAATTCACCGATAGGCTGCATAGCTATGGCGGTTAGTACCCTTGCTTTAATTTGATGAGTTTCCAAAGCAGATGCCAATGCCAGGCTGTTTACAACAGTTGCCAGCATCCCCATCTGGTCGCCTTTGCACCTGTCAAATCCTTTGGCGGTACCGCTCAATCCCCTGAAGATATTACCGCCGCCAATAACAATACCAACTTCAATGCCGATTGATATGATCTCTTTGATTTGAAGGGCATAATCAGCAAGAACATCCTGATCAATGCCATGTTGCAGTTTGCCGAGAAGGGATTCGCCTGAGAGCTTTAAAACAACCCTGTTGTATTTTATCATGTTTTAAATATTTAATTACAAATTTATACTAAAAATAGATGATTACAAACCTTCCGTCTTATTTCAGGCAGGGGAAATAACAAAAAAAGCCTCCGTGAGGAGGCTTTGATATCAGGGGGAATACTTTGATTAAACGTTCAGTGTGAAGCGTTTGATCTCAGTTACTTTAAGGTCTTTGTCAATGTTTCCAAGATATTGACGGATCGTCATCTTGTTGTCTTTCACAAAGTCCTGGTTTAATAGGGTACTTTCCTTGAAAAATTTGTTCAATGCGCCCTGCGCGATTTTGTCAAGCATGTTTTCAGGCTTGCCTTCCAAACGGAATTTTTCTTTGGCAATCTTCAACTCTTGTTCAACTATTTCAGGAGCAACATCGTTGTTGTCGATGGCGACAGGGCTCATGGCAGCAATCTGCATGGCGATGTCTTTACCAACCTGTACTTCAACCACTTTGTTGAAACCAACCAGCGTAGCCAGTTTGTTTCCCGGGTGGATGTATGGCACAACAAATGCAGCAGAAATACTCTCGTAGAAAGGTAATTCAATCTTTTCTCCGATGATACCGGTCTGCTCCATAACCTGTTCGCCAATGGTACGGCCGTCAAGTATCAATGCTTTTACTGCTTCCAGACTGGTGCTTTTTTTGGCAAGCGCCTGGTCGAGAATTTTATGGGTAAGAGCGATGAAGTTGTCGTTTTTGGCCACGAAATCAGTTTCGCAATTCAGTGAAACAACAGCCCCGAAACTTTGGTCGGCAGATACTTTAGCCAGGACAACACCTTCAGCTGATTCTCTGTCGGCGCGTTTGCTGGCAACCAGTTTGCCTTTTTCGCGGATGATTTCCACCGCACGGTCAAAGTTACCTTCGGCGTCTGCCAAAGCATTTTTGCAATCCATCATTCCTGCGCCGGTTGCTTTGCGCAATTTGACTACATCTGCAGTACTAATTTCCATCTCAGAATTAATATTTTGAAATTATTCTTAAACTTATTTTGCTTCTTCAACGATATCCCCGTCTTCTTCCTCTTCGGTCAAATCGTCATCCTCCAGGATTGCATCAAGCTCTTCTTCAAGGATTTCTTCTTTGTCTTCGGCTTCAACCTCTTCATCGTCTTCAACAATGATTTTGGCAACTGCCTTGCGGCCTTTCCTGAGGGAAGTGAGTGGTTTTTCGTCTGTTTCGTCCTTTTCACGTTCAACCTTACGGTCGGAGAGTCCGTCCTTTATGGCTTCGCACATGATGCCTACGATCAGATCGATAGACTGTGATGCGTCATCATTGGCAGGAATAACGAAATCAATGCCGTTTGGATCAGAGTTGGTATCAACCATCCCGAAAATCGGAATACTCAAACGTTGCGCTTCACGAACAGCAATCTTTTCTTTCATCACGTCGATGATAAATAGTGCTGCAGGTAAACGCGTCAGGTCGACAATTGAACCAAGGATCTTCTCCAGTTTTGCCCTTTGACGGGAGATCTGAAGTTTTTCGCGCTTGGATAGGTTATCCCAGCTTGCATCTTTGATCATCTTGTCGATGGTCGACATCTTCTTTACCGCTTTTCGGATAGTAGGGAAGTTGGTAAGCATACCGCCAGGCCAACGTTCAACAACGTAAGGCATATTCACTGCAGATACTTTCTCTGCAACAATTGTTTTTGCCTGTTTTTTGGTGGCTACGAACATAACCTTGCGGCCTGAACGGGCTATTTGTTTGAGTGCATCGGCAGCTTCATCAATTTTTACAATTGTTTTTTGCAGGTCGATGATATGAATCCCATTCTTCTCCATGAAGATGTAGGGAGCCATGTTTGGATTCCATTTGCGTTTCAGGTGACCAAAATGGACGCCTGCATCCAGCAGCTGCTTAAATTCTGTTCTTGGCATAATAATTTGTTTACTTTCTGTTCAGTCAATCTCCCGGTAGTTCCATACAGAAGTCCGGAAAATTTAGATGCTAAACCTGTTTTTACTAATAATATGTGCTTAAATCGATTAACGTTTAGAGAATTGGAATCTCTTGCGTGCTTTTGGTTGTCCCGGTTTTTTACGTTCCACCTCGCGTGGGTCACGGGTTAAAAATCCTGCAGCTTTCAATTTCGGACGAAAATCAGCGTTGATTTTTAACAGTGCACGTGAAATGCCGAGACGAAGTGCTTCGGCCTGACCGGTAATTCCTCCGCCATCAAGATTGACTTTGATGTCATATTGTCCGGCTACTTCGCACAGGTTAAGTGGCTGTTGTACAACGTACTGCAGCGTACCTACCGGGAAGTACTCGTTCAGTTCTCTTTTGTTAATGGTAATATTTCCTTTGCCTTCGGTAAGATATACACGGGCAACAGCAGTTTTTCTTCTGCCAAGGGCGTTAATAACTTCCATGATACTTATCTGATATTGTCAAGGTTAATAACTTTTGGCTGCTGTGCGATGTTATCGTGCTCAGCTCCAACATATACATGCAAATTGGTGAACAGCTTGGCTCCAAGACTATTCTTCGGCAACATACCTTTGACCGCTTTTTCAACCATACGGGCAGGATGTTTGGCCATAAGCTCCTCAGCCGTCGTAAAACGCTGGCCTCCGGGATATCCCGTGTGACGGATATAAACTTTGCCTTTCATCTTGTTGCCGGTCAAACGAATTTTCTCCGCATTGATTACAATGACATTGTCACCGCAATCTACGTGAGGCGTGTAGCCTGCTTTGTGTTTGCCTCTGAGTACCAATGCAATCTTACTTGACAATCTACCCAGTACCTGGTCTGTGGCATCTACCACTACCCATTCTTTTTGTACCGTTGCTTTGTTAAGCGAAACGGTTTTGTAACTTAAAGTGTCCAATTTCGGTTCAATTTAAAATGTGATACAATCCAATGTTTGTCGGTTCACCTGCCGAATCTTCCCTGTACCAGTTCACCGGAGTCCACTATCCGATAAATTTTGCTAAGGTTGATACCATTTCCGATCCGTACAACGACAAATTAGGATAAAATCGGGACTGCAAAAGTAGTGTATTTTTTGAAAACAACAACTCTTGAGTAAAAATACTCAGCGATTCAGCTTATAGTATTTTTTTCTACGGTTAAAGCTTTGCGTTCATTTCGAGGTATGCCATTCCGGTTGGCGGTTTGCACCAACATTCTTTTGCCCAAAAATTTGTCTTTGTTTCTTACCTCCTTTCGC